>JBJENH010000085.1:5646-12804 GCA_051880095.1 Bariatricus sp.
TTTTTTGACTATTTTCTTCTCATGGTACGTAACAAACCTCCAACACTACGGACCTTTTTGCTGTTTTCTTCTCATAGTCCGTAACATAACTCTTTTACTACGGTTTTTGGAGCTATTTTCTTCTCAGAATCCGTAACAATCCCCAGACACTACGGACCTTTTTGCTATTTTCTTCTTATAGTCCGTAACACAGCTCTTTCACTACGGTTTTTGGGGCTTTTTTCTTCTCTGGGTCCGTAACAACCTCCAGACACTTGAACAATAATTTATCCGCCATGCCGGACAGAACAAAAATCAACCACTTCCGGCTGTTTTTCCAGATGTTCCCCGATATGCTTCTCCATCCACACCATGTCATACCAACGGTGAAACTTATATCCACACTTATGAAACCTTCCCACCATCTGATATCCCATTCTTTCATGAAATCTCACGCTGTCGTCGGTCAGATAGCGGTCTTCGGATGCCGGGTACGCGATGCAGGCATTCACATTTACGATGTTCATCTTCTTCAGTTCGTTCTCTAGTGCCTGATACAGCTTCCGTCCGATTCCAAGCTTCCGTTTGTCCCGTTTCACATAGACAGATACTTCGACCGCCCAGTCATATGCTTTCCTTTCCTGAAACGGTGACGCATAGGTATAACCGACAATTTCCTCTCCCTGCATCGCCACCAGGTAGGGATAGCGGCACAGGGTTTTCCGGATTCTTGTGGTAAATTCTTCGACTTCCGGCACTTCATACTCGAAGGTGATTGCCGTTTCTCTGACATAAGGTTCGTAGATTTGCAGCAATTCGTCTGCATCTTCTTCCCGCGCTGTGCGGATCGAAATACTATTCTCCATAATACTGTTCCTTTTTCTTCCTTACTGAATTCCAAAATAACGGTCCATTCCATTCGCAACACCGGTCACGATCTGATACTGATATTCATCCGTTGCCATCCGTTTATCTTCCTCCGGATTCGTCATATACCCCATCTCGAAGATCGTCGTCGGCACTTCAGCCCAGTTGATCCCACTCATCGTGTCCGTCTCCCAGACCCGTTCGATTTTTGCACCGGTCGCCTCGACGGCGCAGTTCAGAATACAATCCGCCAGATTCCTGCTCTGTGAATAAAGTGCTCCGTTATACGGGTTATTCGGAGTCTGGCAGATTGTCATCATCCCCTGCGCACTTCTGGAATCGGAACCGTTTGCATGAATACGAATGAAAGCATCCGCCCCTGCCGCATTTGCCATCTGCGCACGCTCTGCATTGGAAATGTTGACGTCGTTCGTCTCGCGGATCATCAGTACCTGGTACCCTCGGTTCTGAAGCTCATCCCTGAGTTTCAGAGAAACCTGCAACGTCAGTTCGTACTCGGGAATTCCTGTTGCAATGCCGCTTGTCCCGCCTGCAACCTTTGCCTTGGTCTGGGAAGCTCCCGGACCGACCGGCTCCTGTTCACTGCTTCCCTGCCTCTGATGCCCGGCATCGATGGCGATCAGATATCCGTTCCTCGGATTGTTTTCCGGTGGTTCCGTATCTGCCTGCCCACCGTCTTCTCCGGGCTCTGACACATCTTCCGTTTCAGAGTCCTTCCCGGATTCTTCCCCTTCTCCCGCCTGCTGTTCCTCTTCGCTTTCTGTCTCTTCCTCTTCTATTGTTTCTTCTGTAGTTTCCTGCTCTGTTTTGTCACTTTCAGGCCCACTTCCTGTGCCTGCCTTTTGACAGCCGGCGCCGAGCACAGTAAGTGCCAGCGCCAGAATCAATAATTTCTTCCCTTTCATTCTTGTCTGCGTCCTTTTGCATGTCATATGACATCTGTCATTTCACATTTTGATATTCTTTGATTATTTTCATAATCTCCGAGGAGCATCATGTTCCCTCCGGGTTCATTTCTTTGCATTTTCTCAGCGTGCACGCACCGGTCATCCGCTTAATGTCCTTCAGCGTTCTCGCTCCATGTGCCAATGCATCCAGAATTTCTCCCCTGGTCACATGTGAACAATAACAAATAATTTGCGCATCTCCTTCCATTTGATTCACATCCCTTCTATCTTCCATCATAAATTGCTTTTCTTCTTCTGTCAATTCCATATCTTCGGTTGACGGAAGGGACTGAAATAGTATATATTTTTATTAATGGAGTTATTGAAAAACGCTGAGGAGACATGAACATGGCAAAATCAGAATCTACGAAATACCGGCTGGCCGAATCCATCAAACAATGTATGAAGACCACCTCTGTCGATGACATTACTATTCGTCAGATCGTGGAGAACTGCGGGCTGACACGCCAGACCTTTTACCGCAATTTTCTTGACAAATATGACCTGATCAACTGGTATTTTGATAAGCTTCTTCTGAAATCCTTTGAACATATGGGAAGCGGCGAGACGATATATGAAGGGCTGAAACGGAAATTCGATTACATACAGGAAGAGCGCGTATTTTTCTCTGCTGCCTTCCGGTCCGATGCGCAAAATTCTCTGAAAGAGCATGATTTCGAACTGATTTTAGAATTCTATTCCGATCTGATCCGAAGAAAGACCGGTCATGCTCCGGACAGCGAGATTTGTTTTCTTCTGGAAATGTACTGTCAGAGTTCCATTTACATGACGGTCAAATGGGTGCTGAGCGGCATGAAATCAAGCTCCGAAGAACTGGCACGCATGCTGGTAAAAGCCATGCCCTCCAGACTGGAAAAACTGTTTACAGAGCTGGATGTTTTATCATGATAAACATCCGGCTCTTATTATTTCTCATGCACCTTTCTCCTGACGATGAAAAAGCACACTACCTGCATGGCAATCGTCAGAATCCAGGATACCGGGTAAGAGATAAACAGCACCGAAAGTGACCTGTAACGCGGGAAAATGCCAAATATCCACACAATTCGGGTTCCTACAGTTCCAACGATAGAAAGCATCATCGGCGCAGCGGAAAATCCCATACCGCGCATGGCTCCCGGGAACAGATCCATAAGTCCACACAGGAAATAGGTAATAGTTGTATAAGAAAGAATCTCCATTCCACAGCGGATCACTTCTTCATTCTCAGTGTAAATCCTCAGGATTTTACTGCCAAATATGTAAGATCCTCCTCCCAATACCACTGCAACAATAACACTCAGGATCATACAATTCACCAGAATTTTATCCATACGCTTCCATTTCCTGACTCCGTAATTCTGGCTTGTGAAACTCATACATGCCTGCGTCACCGAGTTCACCGACACAAAAAGGAAGCCCAGAATATTATTTGCCGCTGTGTAACCTGCCATTGCAATCGAACCAAAAGAATTCACCGATGACTGCAAAAGCACATTGGAGAAATTGATTACCGTGCTCTGTATCCCGGCCGGCACACCTACCTGGAAAATCTGTTTCAGATAGCAGCCCTTCAGCATAAGTTTGGAGAACCGGAACTGATAGCTTCCTTCTGACCGATACAAACAGCGCAGGACCAGAATGCAGGAAATCATCTGAGAAAACACGGTCGCGATTGCAACCCCCGCGACAGCCAGATGGAACACGATGACCAAAATCATATTCAAAACCGCATTGATCACGCCGGATATGATCAAGAAGATCAGAGGACGTTTTGTATCGCCGACCGCCCGCAAAATGGCCGCCCCGTAATTATAGAGCATGAAAAACGGCATCCCCAGAAAATAGATCCGCATATAAAGTGTAGACTGCTCGATAACATCTGCCGGTGTTGCCATCAGCTCAAGTGCAAATTTTGAAAAAAATACTCCAACAAAGACCATCACGATTCCGCTGAGCGCGGCAAATGCGATCGACGTATGAACCGTTTCCGACATCTGCCGTTCTTTTCCCGCGGCAAAAAATCGTGCTGCCAGTACATTTGTCCCAAGTGAAATCCCGATAAACAGATTCACGAACATATTGATCAGCGCTGTGGTTGAACCGACCGCCGCCAGTGCCTGACTTCCCGCAAATCTCCCCACCACAATGATATCAACCGCATTAAACATCAGCTGCAAAATCCCGGAAAGCATAAGCGGTAATGCAAAAGAAATCAATTTATCCATAATAGAACCATTACACATGTCAATCTCATATTTATTCTTACTCAAATCCTTATCCCCCTTTACCACTAATCACTATAAGTCAATTCCCCGGAAATGTCAATTTTTCCCCTCAATACCTTTCAGCTTCCTTTCAGAATTCTCTATAAAAAACAGCTTCACATAAACTGATTCTTTATCAAAGTTACAGATTCTTCATTCTGTAACTTTCTTTCACAGCCAAATATTGTTAAAATAATATCATCAAATAAAAAGCAAAGGAGAAATAACAAATGGCAAACAGAATTATGTTGAATGAAACTTCTTATCATGGTGCAGGTGCTATCGCTGAGATCGCAACAGAAGCAAAGGCACACGGATTTAAAAAGGCATTTGTATGCTCTGATCCGGACCTGATCAAATTCAACGTTACTTCCAAAGTAACAGGTATTCTTGACAAAGAAGGACTTGCATATGAGATCTATTCTGACATCAAGGCAAATCCGACAATCGAGAATGTTCAGCATGGTGTTGCAGCTTTCAAGGCATCCGAGGCCGATTACATCGTTGCAATCGGCGGCGGTTCTTCTATGGACACTGCAAAAGCAATCGGTATCATCATCGCAAACCCGGAATTTGAAGATGTAAGAAGTCTGGAAGGCGTTGCTCCTACCACAAAACCATGTGTACCGATCATCGCAGTTCCTACAACAGCAGGTACCGCTGCAGAAGTAACCATCAACTACGTCATCACAGATGTAGAGAGAAAACGTAAATTCGTTTGCGTAGACCCGCACGATATGCCGATCATCGCAATCGTTGACCCGGATATGATGTCTTCTATGCCGAAGGGACTTACCGCATCAACCGGTATGGACGCTCTGACACATGCAATCGAAGGTTATACCACCAAAGCTGCATGGGAAATGACCGACATGTTCCATCTCAAAGCAATCGAGATCATTTCCAAATCTCTCCGCGGCGCTGTTACCAACACCAAAGAAGGCCGCGAAGGTATGGCACTCGGCCAGTACATCGCAGGTATGGGATTCTCAAATGTTGGTCTTGGAATCGCTCATTCCATGGCTCACACTCTGGGCGCTGTTTATGACACTCCGCATGGTGTTGCCTGCGCAATGATGCTCCCGATCGTTATGGAATACAACCAGGAATGCACCGGCGAGAAATATCGTGAAATCGCTCGCGCTATGGGCGTAAAAGGCGT
This sequence comes from Bariatricus sp., assembly GCA_051880095.1. Classification (GTDB taxonomy): domain Bacteria; phylum Bacillota; class Clostridia; order Lachnospirales; family Lachnospiraceae; genus Allocoprococcus. The sequence continues at coordinate 10,890 of JBJENH010000085.1, forward strand.
TGACGAAATGTCCGAAGCAGAATACAGAAAAGCTGCGATCGAAGCAGTACGTCAGCTCTCTGAAGACGTTGGAATTCCGGCTAAACTGGAAGCCATCAAAGAAGAAGATCTTGACTTCCTGGCTGAGTCAGCTCATGCAGACGCATGCGCTCCCGGAAATCCGAAGGATGCCTCTGTAGAAGACCTGAAGGAATTGTTCCGGAAGATTATGTAGGGGGTTTAGTCCGCCGCAGGGAGGGTGTGAAAGGAGTCGCTCCGACGCTCTACTCCCTGCGACTTGTGAACTCGAAGATGTAAACAGAATCCCGGTGTAGTCGGCAAATGTGCCGCCTGCACCGGGATTCTGACATCTTCGGTCCCCAATTCTCCGGTCGTGCCGCTTAACCTCCGCTCCTTCCTTTCACACCCTCCCTACGGCTCACTCAAACTTCCTATACATCGAATAATGGCGAAGAGGGGACGCCTTTGCTGCGCTCGGCTGGGAATGGGAGTTTTACCTTCGTTTTCTTCTTTTAGGCCGTAGCTCAGCTATTTTCCATTCACCTTTCGAGATTATTTTGCGGTTCTTCTTACAAATGATTATGTTGATGGATTTTTCTGTAGTTACATGATATACTTACTATTATGTTTTCAAGCGGAGCATACTAGAGGAGGTTTTGTGATGGAATTTGGGGAGAAGCTTCAGGTGCTTAGGAAGCAGAGGGGTCTGACTCAGGAACAGCTGGCTGAGCAGTTGTTTGTATCGCGGACGGCAATTTCTAAATGGGAAAGTGGACGGGGGTATCCGGGGATTGAATCTTTGAAATGTATTTCGAAGTTTTTTTCTGTATCAATTGATGATCTTCTTTCGGGTGAAGAGTTGATTGTTTTAGCGGAATCGGAGAATAAGTCGAATTTGAAGAGGAATTATGATTTCTTTGTCGGTCTTTTGGATATCATGGTGATTATGTGTATTTTCCTGCCTCTTTATGGACAAAGGCAAGGGGATTATATTTATTCTGTGAATCTGTTCCGGTACCGAGATCAGACATTGACGAACCGGATGATTTACTGGGTACTTCTCCTTGTTATGGTGGGAACAGGATTTTTGAAACTGGCTGTAACTCACTTTTCAAAAGCATCCTGGTGTGACTTCCTGTCCAGGTTCTCTGTTGGTGTAAATGTCATAGCTGTTTTCTTCTTTACTGCTGCAAGAGAACCTTATGTGACTTCTCTTTTGTTCCTGTTTGTTATGATAAAAGTGTTTTTATTGGCAAAACAGTCTCAAAAACGCCTGTGACACGATAAGTATCAGGCTTTTTGGGGGTTGTGACGCCTGGTTTCTTGGTTTTTTCCTCGGTGAAACTGATAATAAAACTGAAGTCTGCAGACAATATTTTACGAAGAATCGAGGAAATGAAATCATGAAAAATGTAAAAAAACAGAAAAACCTGAAACCATTACTCCTTCCGGGAATCCTGTTCCTGGCATTTATCCTGTTCACTCTGATCGTCTCTACAGTAGATGTCAAACCGATCGGCCCACAGAATTCCTGTGTCGGACTTGCTTCTCTCAATCAGGCGGCTGCCAATCTGTTCGGCGTACATCTTATATGGTATACTATCACCGACTGGCTCGGCGTCATCGCGATCCTGTTCGCATTCGGCTTTGCTGTTCTGGGATTATGCCAGCTGATTCACAGGAAAAGTCTGTTCAAAGTGGATTCCGGAATCCTGCTGCTCGGCGCTCTCTACATCCTGACCATCGCCCTTTACGCCTTTTTTGAAATCGTAATTATCAACTACAGACCCATCATCCTAAATCAGAATCTGGAAGCATCCTACCCATCCTCCCACACCATGATCGTCACCACCATCATGATCACCGCCTCCTTCCAGTTTCACCGCCTTCTCCCCAACCACAAGCTCCTCCTCCG
>JBJENH010000085.1:12904-24261 GCA_051880095.1 Bariatricus sp.
TCACCGCCTCCTTCCAGTTTCACCGCCTTCTCCCCAACCACAAGCTCCTCCTCCGCGCCCTGGACACTTTCTGCATCTTCCTGCCCCTAATCACCATCCTGGGCCGCCTCATCTCCGGGGTCCACTGGTTCACCGACATCCTGTCCGGTCTCCTCCTCTCTGCAGCCCTAGTCAGCCTCTACTACGCTCTCATAAACCTAATAAACCAATAGACTAAATTGATTCTCAAAACAAATTGCCCTCTTACAAAAAAACAGCGACAGGCAGCCCTCCCAGGCTGCCTGAATGCGTCCCTCTAAGCCAGCCAATATCTCCCGTCTTGAACTTACCAGGAAGCCGGCATACTCTGAATGCAGAGGTTAAGCAGAGGAGGCGGAAAACGCAAATCCTACAGCATGTAAAAAAAACTGAGATGCGAGCCACACTTGGCGAACATCTCAGTTTTTACTACATGCTGTTGATTTGCGGTTGCAGCCTCCGGCGCGTCGGCGCATTCAGAGTATGCCGGCTTCCGTCCCCCGTCAAGACAAATCACAAACCTCCTCTGCCAGCTCCCATATCTCTTCCCGCCCCTGCTTCGTCTCCGCAGAAAACGGAATCACAACCGTCCCCGGCTGAAGCTGAAGGCCTTCTTTGATCGCTTTCACCTGCTTCTGAATCTGACTTCTCTTGATCTTGTCCAGCTTCGTCGCAATAATGATCGGGTTGTATCCCTGCGCCACGATCCAGTCGTACATCATCTTATCATTCGCTGAAGGATCGTGCCGGATATCAATCAGTAGAAAGACTGCTTTCAGCTTTTTTGAACCATGCAGGTAACGCTCTATCAGCTGTCCCCACTGGATTTTTTCCTGTTCCGATACTTTCGCATATCCATATCCCGGCAGATCGACGAGATAAACAGCTTCATTGATATTATAAAAATTAATAGTCTGCGTCTTTCCCGGTTTCGCCGAAATGCGCGCATACGCTTTCCGGTTCATCAGTGCGTTGATGAGGGAGGACTTTCCTACATTTGACTTCCCGGCAAATGCGATCTCAGGCAGCTCATTATCCGGCAGTTTACTGGTAATTCCGCACACTGTTTCCAGATTTACATTCTTAATAACCACTGTCCATTCACCTCCCTATTCTGCGCAGACATCTTTTTCCACACAAATCGCATGTTCCAGCACTTCCCGCATATGGGCCACCGGTATGATTTCCAGCCCCTTTGTAATTTCTGCGGAAATCTCTTCCACATCTTTCGTATTTTCCTTCGGCACCAGAACCGTATGGATTCCCGCATTCTTGGCCGCAAGGAGTTTTTCCTTGAGGCCGCCGATCGGAAGAACACGCCCGCGCAGCGTGATCTCGCCGGTCATCGCGAGGTCCGCGCGCACCTTCTTGCCGGTGATGGCGGAGAACATTGCCGTGGCCATGGTAATTCCGGCTGACGGTCCGTCCTTCGGCACAGCACCCTCCGGTATATGAATGTGAATATCATGTTTTTCGAAGAAATCAGCCGGCACATTCTGGGCCTCGCTGATGGAACGAATATAGCTGATTCCGGTCCGGGCTGATTCTTTCATGACATCGCCAAGCTGACCTGTCAGCATGATCTCACCTTTTCCCGGCATTACATTGACTTCGATCTGAAGGGTATCTCCGCCCACACTGGTCCAGGCCAGTCCGCGCACGATACCAACTTCGTCCTCTGCATTTGCCATCTGGTACGTATATTTCTCCTTGCCGAGATACTTCACAAGATTCCGCTCCGTCACCTGGATCCGTTTCTTATCGTGTTCAAATATCTCTTTCGCGGCCTTTCTGCAGATATTTCCGATCTCGCGTTCCAACTGGCGCACGCCTGCTTCTTTCGTATAATTTCTAGCCATTTTCCAGACAGCGCTCTTGCTGATCGTAAGCATTTCTTTTGTGAGACCATGTCGTTCAAGCTGCTTCGGAATCAGATGCTCCTCTGCGATATGGAGCTTCTCGTTTTCTGTATAACTGCTGATCTCAATCACTTCCATACGGTCCAGAAGCGGCCTTGGAATGGTCTGCAGTGTGTTAGCGGTCGTCACAAATGTTACTTCGGAAAGATCCAGCGGAACTTCAAGATAATGATCGCGGAACTTGTTGTTCTGCTCACTGTCCAGAACTTCCAGAAGCGCCGAGAATGTATCTCCCTTATAGTCTGTGCTGACTTTATCGATTTCATCCAGAAGCAGAAGCGGATTCTTCACACCGGCGGCCTTGATTCCATTTGCGATTCTTCCCGGCATCGCGCCCACATACGTCTTTCTGTGTCCGCGGATCTCTGCCTCGTCGCGGACACCGCCAAGAGAAATGCGGACATACGGCTTTTTAAGTGCTTTCGCTAAAGATCTCGCAATCGATGTTTTTCCGGTTCCCGGCGGGCCGACCAGACAGAGGATCGGAGTATCTCCCTTTTTCGTCAGTGCACGTACTGCAAGAAATTCCAGTACACGTTCCTTTACTTCTTCCAGTCCGTAATGTTCTTCCTCCAGAAGATTTTTCGCATAGGTTAAATCCGTAAAGTCCTCCGCTCTTTTGTCCCACGGCATTTCCAGCATTGTTTCGATATAAGTGCGGACAACACCGGCCTCTGCCGGACTCTGCAGCGAATTCTTAAATCTTCTTACCTCTTTGCGAAGTTTCTCTTTGACCTCTTCCGTCGCCTCCAGTACCTCCACAGCATTTGCGAATTCCTCCGCATCCGAAATCGTCGTGTCATCACCCAGTTCTTCCCGGATCAGCTTCAGTTCTTCCCGAAGGATATACTCTCTCTGATGCTTGTCCACGCGCTCTTTGACTTTATTCTGGATCTCATCGCGGATATTCATGATCTGAACCTCATTGACCAGTTTAAATGCCAGAAGCTCGTACTGCTTCATAAAATCGGTTTCTTCCAGTATTTCCTGAAGATCCGTGTAAGCGATCGGCAGATTTGCCGCCACCTGATTCACCATTTTGCCAAGATCTGTGATCTGTTGGATCTGGTTCACCATATCCTTGGTAATCTTCGGATTGCGCATCGCATATTCCACATACATTTCCCGTAGTCCCCGGACCATCGCTTCTTTATTTACCTCACCGGTAATAACAGGTGTCTCTTCGTCCAGAATCTTTATGTAGCCGCGCATATATGGGTCGCTGACCTCCAGATGCTCCAGGACCGCCCGCTCTTCGCCGGATACAAGAACCCTGATGATCTGCTTCGGCAGCTTTAGAATCTGCTTCACAGTCGCAACCGTTCCGACACGATACAGATCCTTCATTTCCGGATTTTCCACTTCAATATCCCTCTGGGCGATCAGGAAAATCTTCTGGTCACCTGCCATAGCTTCCTGCACCGCCTCAATAGAACGTTTCCTGCTGATATCGAAATGAACCACCATTTCCGGCATGATCGTCATTCCCCGAAGCGCAACCATGGGCATACTTACCATTCTATTCATGTATATCTTCTCTCCCTTTGCTATCCATTTTACTGTTTGTAAAAAGGGTGCTTCAGGTTTCCCTGTCAGCACCCATACATTCCGTACTTCCCTCCATACGAACTGCTATGCACTTTCTGATTTTCTCAATTCCTGCTGAAGCAGCGGTGTGTTCTTTCCCAGAACCGCTTCCTTCGTAATTCTGCAATATCGCAGGTTCTCATCGGACGGTGCATGATACATCGTATCCATCATTACATTCTCCATGATCGCACGCAGTCCTCTCGCTCCGGTGTTACGCTTAAGCGACGTGTCCGCGATCGCCTCCAGCGCATCCTGATCAAATTCCAGATCCACGCCATCCAGTTCAAGCAGCTTCTGGTACTGCTTCACGATCGCATTTTTCGGCTCTGTAAGGATTCGGATCAACGCCTCCCGGTCCAGCGACTCGAGCGCAACCGTAACCGGAACACGACCTACCAGCTCCGGTATCAGACCGAATTTCACAAGATCCTGCGGAAGGATCTGTCCAAGAAGGCGATCAATATTATATTCATGCTTTCCTGCGATTTCCGCACCGAAACCAATCGATTTCTTATCCAGTCTCTTTTCAATGATCTTATCAATTCCTTCGAATGCACCGCCACAGATGAACAGGATATTGGTCGTATCGATCTGGATCAATTCCTGATGCGGATGCTTTCTTCCGCCCTGCGGAGGAACATTTGCGACCGTGCCTTCCAGAATCTTCAGGAGTGCCTGCTGCACACCTTCACCGGAAACATCCCTTGTAATGGAAGGATTTTCCGATTTTCTCGTAATCTTATCAATCTCATCAATATAAATGATTCCATGCTCGGCACGTTCAATATCTCCGTCCGCAGCCTGGATAATTTTCAAAAGAATATTTTCCACATCTTCACCGACGTAACCGGCCTCAGTGAGCGCCGTCGCGTCTGCTATGGCAAATGGTACATTCAGGATCTTTGCAAGTGACTGTGCAAGAAATGTCTTGCCGCAGCCAGTCGGTCCTACCATAAGAATGTTGCTCTTCTGCAGTTCCACACCCAGGTCCTTCTCTGCCATAATTCTTTTATAATGATTGTAAACAGACACAGACAGAACCTTTTTTGCTTCCTCCTGTCCGATCACATAGTCGTCAAGAAATTCTTTGATTTCTTCCGGCTTCAACAAATTGATATCCTCGTATTTTTCGCCTTCGTCATACTCCAGCTCTTCCTCAATGATCTCGGCACAGACATCCACACACCTGTCACAAATATACACTCCGTTCGGTCCCGCGATCATCTTGCGCACCTGAGCCTGTGTTTTATTACAGAAGGAACATCTCACAACCTCTTCATATCTGCCTGCCATATTCTCACCTCACATACTTTTTACAAATCTCATATTCCGGCCCATGATCGGGGCAGATCCCCGGGCCTTATTAACTCAAAAATAGTCCACTGAACCACTTTCTTATATGCATGACAACTTAGAAATGGGAATGCCCGGTCCTGCGAACATTCCCACTCTCACTACCGGCTTGTCACAACTTTATCAATCAGTCCGTAAGCCACAGCTTCTTCTGCAGTCTTCCAGTTATCTCTCTCTGTATCTGCAGCAATCGTCTCATAGCTCTGGCCTGTATTCGCTGCCATCAGCCTGTTCATTCTTTCTCTGATCTGCAAAATATGCTTTGCATTAATCTCAATCTCAGTTGCCTGTCCCTGCGCTCCGCCAGACGGCTGATGAATCATAATCTCGGCGTTCGGAAGAGCAAAACGTTTGCCTTTGGTTCCTCCTGCAAGAAGAAACGCTCCCATACTTGCCGCCATTCCCATGCACATCGTAGACACATCGCATTTCACATAATTCATTGTGTCATAGATTGCCATTCCGGCTGAAATCGAACCGCCCGGACTGTTGATATATAACTGAATATCTTTATCCGGATCCTCCGCTTCAAGGAAGAGCATCTGAGCAACGATTACACTTGCGGATGCATCATTTACTTCTGTGTCAAGGAAAATAATTCTTTCCTTTAAAAGTCTTGAATAAATGTCGTAAGAACGTTCTCCACGGCTTGTCTGTTCAATGACATAAGGTACTAAACTCATGTACACGCCTCCTGATTCTGCATTACCGCCGCCGGCTGCCCGATGCAGCCTTTGGCACACTATAAGTCATTTATTTTACTACAGCGTTCTCTACTACGAATGTAATCGCATCCTGAACTGCCATATCCAGTTTCATCTGTTCTTTTTCTCTGTCGCCCATGTATTCTTTCAGCTTATCAGCTTCCATTCCGTAAGCTTCTGCCATCTTGGCAACTTCTTCATCCAGTCTCTCGTCGGAAACTTCGATATTTTCAGCATTTACAATCGCTTCAAGAACCAGTCTTGTCTTGATTCTCTTCTCAGCCTGCGGACGCATCTCTTCTGTCATCTTATCAACAGTCATTCCTGTGAACTGCATATACTGTTCAAAGGTAAGTCCCTGCTGCTGAAGTCTCTGAGCGAAGCTGTCAACCATCTGTCTTGCTTCTGTCTCGATCATTGCTTCCGGAAGGTCCATCTCAGCATTTGCAACGATCGCATTTACAGCCTGATCTTCCTGAGCTCTCTTGCCTGTGCTCTCTTTTTCTTCTTTCAGCTTCTTCTCAACGTCAGCTCTGTATTCTTCCAGTGTATCGAATTCAGAAACTTCAGATGCAAATTCATCATCCAGTTCCGGAAGTTCTTTTGCTTTGATTTCATGAACGGTACATTTGAATACTGCATCTTTGCCCTTCAGATCTTCTGCATGATAGTCTTCCGGGAAGGTAACCTTAACTTCTACTTCCTGTTCCGTTTCAACGCCGATCAGCTGTTCTTCAAATCCCGGAATAAATGATCCGGAACCGATGGTAAGCGGGTAATTTTCTCCTTTTCCGCCTTCAAAAGCCACACCGTCAACAAATCCTTCGAAATCGAGAACTACTTCATCCTTATCCTGTACCGGACGTCCTTCTACGGTGATAGTTCTTGCATTCTTGTTCTGCTCTTCAGCCAGTTTTGCATCTACTTCTTCTGCAGTCACTTCTGTAGAGAAGCTGTCTACTTCGATTCCCTTGTACTGTCCAAGTGTTACTTCCGGCTTAACAGCTACTTCTGCGGTGAAGATAAATGCTTTGCCTTTTTCAATCTGAGTCACATCGATCTTCGGCTGAGAAACAATCTCAAGACCGCTCTCATCGTATGCTTTTGCATATGCTTCCGGAATCAGCGCATTCGCAGCATCATCATAGAAGATCTCCGGTCCGTACATCTTCTCGATCAGCTGACGCGGAACTTTTCCTTTACGGAATCCCGGAACGCTGATCTTTCCTCTCTGCTTCTGATAAGCTTTCTGAAGTGCTCCTTCCAGTTCTTCTGCGGAAACTTCGATTGTAAGCTTTGCCATATTGTGTTCTAATCTTTCAACTTGTAAACTCATTACCATTTCCTCCTAATATATATATGTGAAAAGTCGGGCAGACTTATCTACATTACACTCATTTTGATAGTATAGCATGTATTTTACAGTTTATCAAGTGCTAAAATCCTTACAAGAAAGGTATTTATCTCATCCTCGTCCATGGAAAGTGTGCCGCGGCCTTCTTTCGTGACGGTAAATGTATAAGTTTCCTTTTCCAGATAATCCATGCTGATATAGGATTCCTTCAGCAGTTCATATGACTTCACCAGATATTCGCTCATCATCGCCTGCTGGATCTCTTCATCTGTCCCCTCGTACTTTCCGTTCCTGGCATCTTGCTCGATCCGCTCTGTCTCCTGCTTCAGCTTCGGAATAAAGGTCGTAAATACATCGGCCGGTTCATACTGCACTTCCACCTCGAATGTACTCCCGTTTTTCTTCTGCCCTTCGCCGACCTGATACCGCATGGCGCGGAAGATTTCTTTCACAAGATAGGCATAGGATTCCGTGAGGGCCTGTTGGGATTCATCCGTTCCGGTCAGATAATTCTCCACAAATGCCGTGATACCGTTCTCGTACATTTCTTCCAGTTCCTGATCGGAGGCTTCAAGAAACTGCTTCGCCCCTTCCTTCTCTCCCTGAAAAATCAGATCCATATCTGCCTGCACATAAGCGGACGCATCCTCGGCATCCGGGCCGCAGCCCGTCATTCCCCCAAGCAGCGCACAGATCAGCATGACTAATGCCAGACATCTGCGTTTATATCCTGCCATCTATTTCCTTCCTTCGTATACGATCTGATTCGCGATTTCATCTGCCTTTTCGCGTCCGCGAAGTACTTCCACAAGTGCAAATGCAAAATCCAGTGAAGCTCCCATTCCGCGTCCTGTAATCACATTTCCATCGATCACAGCGCCTTCGGCAACCGGCTCTGCTCCCACAAGTCCGTCTTCCATGGACGGATAGCAGGTCGCCTTCTTCCCCTGCAGAAATCCCATTCCTCCAAGGATCGTCGGAGCCGCACAGATTGCTGCGAGATATTTTCCTTCCTTTGCAAATTGTTCCAGCAGCTTTTCCAGCCCTTTATGCGCCCCGAGATTTCTGGTACCGATCAGTCCTCCCGGAAGCACCAGCATTTTTGTCTCCGAGAAATCTGCTTTCTCAAATTTTGTATCAGCTTTCACAATAATTTTATGGGAACCGTTAATCTTCTTTTTCTCCATAACAGAGACCGTCTCTACACCGATTCCGGCTCTGCGCAGAACATCCACAACAGTCAGTCCTTCAATTTCTTCAAATCCATCTGCGAGAAATACACAAACTTCACTCATCTTTTTAACCATCCTTTCCGGAAATAATACGATTTGTTCTTACTCAACACTTAGATTCTAACAGACCACCCCACAAATTGCAATTCCTGCTCTTGTAAAGTTTCTCATATTTCATTATACTGTAGTAAAAAATCATGCAGCAAAATCAGTACCGCTGCAATGCTGCCAAAGGAGTCTGAACTATTATGGAAATCGAAAGAAAATATCTTGTGAAGAATCTTCCCGATGACTATGAGCGCTATCCACATCGCGCACTGGAGCAAGGATATCTCTGCACAGAGCCGGTTGTTCGTGTCCGCCGGGACGGGGATGAATACATCCTGACCTACAAATCCAAAGGATTCATGGTCCGTGAGGAGTATAATCTTCCACTTACCGGGGAATCCTATTTACACCTTATATCCAAGGCTGACGGCCGCATCATTTCAAAAGAACGCTACTGTATTCCTTATAACGATGCTCTTACGATCGAGCTGGATGTCTTCAAGGGTGATCTGGCCCCTCTTGTCCTTGCAGAAGTAGAATTTCCGGATGAAGCTTCCGCGAATGCATTTGTGCCGCCTGACTGGTTCGGTGAAGATGTGACATTCCGGAAAGAATATCATAACAGTTCGTTAAGCAGACAGGATCCGTCGCCGTTTGTGTAGCAAAAACATTACATAGTAATTATACGTTGCGTTTTGTTGCTTGCTCCCATTTTCACTAAAAAAACTGATATACTTTTATTATGAGTGGGGACTTTTAGGGGAACGGAGGTATATCGGGCAATGCCTAACATTCAACTTTCCAAGAATTTGCGGACACTCCGCAGGGCGCATCATCTGACCCAGACACATCTAAGCGAGATACTGAACATATCAAGACAGGCATATTCAAATTATGAGAACAATAAACGTACTCCAGATCTTGATTCGTTGATTCATCTGTCTCAGCTTTATCAGGTGAGTCTGGATCAGCTTGTGAATTTTAATATTGGCAGTAAAGTAAAAAAAGACACAATACCTGTTGTCTCTGCCATGGATATAGCAACCAAGGATACCTTGTATCTGACTGACACCGAAACAAATCTGATCATGAAGTTTCGGGATCTTCCTTTTAACACGCAGAGAATAATACTTGGTTTTCTTGATTCGCAAGTGCCTTGCAGGTAAAAAGAGGCTCTGAGCCGAAATGCTCAGAACCTCTTTTTTATAACCCTCTATTCTCTCTCCGTGATATCTTCGCCTGTATTAATCTTCCAGTCCAAATCCATCATGAACGGCAATCAATGCCTTATCCGCATCTTTTTCATCGATCAGAACGGTAATCCGGATTTCTGAAGTAGAGATCATGTTGATATTGATATTGGAATTGCAAAGTGCTTCAAACATGGTCGCTGCCACACCCGGATTGCTGAGCATGCCCGCACCGACGATCGAGATTTTTGCAACTCTTTCATTATGCGTGATCTCCTGGATCGTCAGGGCTTCTTTTCTTGCCTCCAGAACTTCCAGAGTCTCCTTCAGATCATCCTGTGAAACCGTAAAGGAAATATCCTTTGTTCCTTCACGTCCTACAGACTGAAGAATAATATCGACATTGATGTTATGTCTTGCCAGTAAATTAAAAATCTTAAATGCGGTTCCAGGTTTGTCTTCAATTCCGATCACGGAAACCCGTGCTGTATTTTTGTCCGCCGCAACGCCGGTAATTAACATTTTTTCCACTTTCACTACCTCCTTGACCACGGTTCCCTCTTCTGTATTCAGGCTGGACCGTACTACCAGTTCTACACCATATTTTTTTGCCATCTCCACCGAACGGTTATGCAGGACCTTAGCTCCTGACGTAGCAAGCTCCAGCATCTCATCGTATGTAATCTCTTCAATCTTTCTGGCATTTGGAACCACTCTCGGATCCGCTGTGTAGACACCGTCAACATCTGTATAAATCTCACATTTATCCGCATGCATCGCTGCCGCCAGGGCAACAGCCGTTGTGTCGGATCCGCCTCTTCCGAGCGTGGTATAGTCATCGTATTTGTTTACGCCCTGGAATCCGGTCACGATCACGACCTTCCGGTTCTCCAGTTCGTGGCGGATGCGATCCGTGTCGATTCGTTTAAATCTCGCATTACCGTTTCTTGAAGTGGTATGCATCTGCACCTGAAATGCATTCAGTGAAATGGCCGGAATCTGCAGGAACTGCAGTGCCATCGCCATCAATGCGACCGATACCTGCTCCCCTGTGGTAAGGAGCATATCCAGCTCTCTTTTTGACGGGTACGGGTTGATTTCGGCTGCCTTCTCCAGAAGTTCATCCGTCGTATCTCCCATGGCAGAAAGTACGACAATGACATCATTTCCCATCTGATACTCTTCTGCGCAGCGTCTGGCAACATTAAAAATGCGCTCTTTATCAGCGACTGAGCTGCCGCCAAATTTCTTTACTACCAGCATAATTTCCTCCTACTCTCCCAGCAAGTGATCGATCAGACGGAAACCTTCTTCCCATACGATTCCACTTACCCTGGCGTTCTTCTCATTATATGTATCCAATCCGTTAACTTCTTTCGTGCTGTCATATAACATATACGGAACCGGATCTCCTGTGTGTGTCCGCACCCGGATTGGGGTCGGATGATCCGGAAGAATCAACAGACGGAAATCTTCTCCGGCATTTTCAAGCCCTTTTACGACCACATCAATGACCTTTTGATCCAGATTTTCAATGGACTGGATCTTTTTCTCCATACTTCCCTGATGTCCCATTTCATCCGGAGCTTCCACATGGATATAAGCAAAATCATATCCATCTTCCGTAAGCGCCTTCACAGCCGCCTGCGCTTTGCCCTCATAATTCGTGTTCAGGCCACCGTTCGCGCCTTCTACAATGATACGGTCCATACCGGCTCCCACAGCGATCCCTTTCAACAGGTCGACCGCGGAGATCATCACGCCTTTTTTACCGGTCTTTCCCTCAAAGGAAGTCAGTGCCGGGCGTGTTCCCGCTCCCCAGAACCAGGCAGAATTGGCCGGATTCAGTCCTTTCTTTCTGCGTTCTACATTCAGCGGATGGTTTTCCAGAATATCATAACTTTTCTTCATCATTTCACGGAGAATCTCTTCTTTCGGAAGATACTCGC
>JBJENH010000085.1:24361-31348 GCA_051880095.1 Bariatricus sp.
TCATAACTTTTCTTCATCATTTCACGGAGAATCTCTTCTTTCGGAAGATACTCGCCGATCTTTCTGGTCAGCACATCATGCGGCGGAGTCAGTTCTACGACTTTGCCCTGCTTCCAGATCAGCAGATGCCGGTAGCTGGTTCCGACATAGAATGCAAATCCTTCCTTCTCAAGTCCTTCCTTCACAGCCTCCAGAAGGATGGCCGCATCAGCCGTACTGATTTCATCGGAACTGTGGTCCAGAATGGTACGATTCTCGTATTCGGTATCCTCCTCGGAAAGTGTTACCAGGTTACAGCGGAACGCCACATCATCCGCGTCCATATCCACACCGATACTGAGTGCTTCCAGCGGAGATCTGCCTGTGTAATATTTCCTCGGGTCATATCCTGCCACTGCAAGATTCGCCGTATCGCTTCCGGGCGCCATCCCGACCGGAACCATTCTCGCGATTCCCTGCTCGGATTTCGGCGCAAGCGCGTCCATTCTCGGCGTTCTCGCAGCTTCCAGCGTCGTTCTCTGCTGCAGTTCTTCCAGCGGTTCACCCGCCATACCATCACCTAATACAATCACGTATTTCATATCTAGCCCACCTCTCCAAAGTTGTCTTATTCTCCTACTCGTATCATATGCAGGATTCCTTCATAGGAATCTGCTTTTTTCTCATAGTTTCCTTCTGTCATAACCGGTGTTACAAATCCAAATTCACCTGTCAGACTTTCCGGCTGCACAAAAGTCACATCGCCGAAATCTGCCAGGATTCTGTCCTCATACTCTTCTTTATTTCCAGCCATTCTCACAAGAAATCTTCTGGAAGTATCTCTGCGGTCCTCCAGTTCCAGCTTCTCTTCAGTCCAGAAATTCATCACATCCTTATCCGGATTCAATGCTGCAGCAATCACATCCGCAACCACCGCACTTGCCGTCGGAAGCTTTCCTGCTCCGCTGCCGTAGAACATGGCATCTCCGAGCATATTTCCTTTTACAAATACCGCATTAAATACGTCATTTACACTGTAAAGCGGGTGCTCTGCCGGAAGCATCACCGGAGCCACATAAGCCGACAGGCGGTCGCCTTCTCTTTTGCATTCCGCGATCAGCTTGATCGTCATTTTCAGTGCCTTCGCATACAGCATGTCTTCTACTGTAATTTTACTGATTCCTTCGGTATAGATCTCTTCAAAATCAACCTGTTTTCCGGAAATGATCGAAGACAGGATCGCGATCTTGCGGCATGCATCATATCCTTCCACATCGGCAGTCGGATCGGCCTCTGCGTATCCGTTCGCCTGAGCTTCTTTGAGGACTGTCTCATAATCGGCGCCCTCGTAGAACATCTTTGTCATCATATAATTGGTCGTACCATTTAAGATACCTGCGATTTCTTCGATCTCATCTGCCGTGAGGGAAGATCCCAGCGCTCTGAGGATCGGTATTCCGCCTCCCACGCTTGCCTCAAAAAGAAAATTCACATGATTTGCACGTGCTGTACCAAGAAGCTGTGCTCCATGCTTTGCCACCAGAGCCTTGTTGGAAGTTACTACACTCTTCCCGGCCTGAAGTGCCTTGCTCACGAATGTATTGGCAGGTTCCACTCCTCCCATCACTTCCACAACGATCTCGATTTCCGGATCATTCAGGATTACATTGTAATCATGTATGATTTTCTCCTGTATCTTCTGTCCCGGAAAATCCCTGAGATCCAGGACATATTTCACATCGATCTTGCTGCCTGCTCTTTTGGTGATCAGATCCCGGTTCACTTCCAGAACTTCCACCACTCCTGAGCCGACCGTTCCATAACCTAATACTGCTATTTTCATATCCACTCTACTCCCTGCCAACAATTTTCAAATAATGCACGCCTTCGTGCTGTTCCAGTTCATCCACCATATCCGACATGTTGCCGGTGCCGGCCAACACCTCCACGCTGAGCGTGATCGTTGCCACTCCGTTGATTGGAATACTCTGATGGATCGTCAGGATATTCGCTTTATATTCTGCCACTTTCTGAAGCAGTTCCGCCATCACTCCCGGTGTATCATCAAGCTGAATGACCATCGTGACCGTCTGGCCCTTTTCGTTCTCATGAAACGGGAAAATGTCATCTTTGTATTTATAAAATGAACTTCTGCTGATCCCGATCTCATCGGTGGCCTCCTGAATGGTCATCCCCCGGTTTGTGGCGAGAAGCCTTTTGGTCTCCACCACCTTCAGAAGGACTTCCGGAATTGCTTTTTTCTTCACCACAAAGTATTTTGTCTTATCCATGATTGCTCCTTTGCTTCAGATATGCATTGATAAACGGATCCAGATCCCCGTCAAGTACTGCATTCACATTTCCGTTCTCTTCTCCGGTCCTGTGATCCTTCACAAGTGTATACGGCTGCATGATATACGACCGTATCTGACTTCCGAAATTAATATCCCTCACCTCGCCCCGGATGTCGGACATTTTCTCTTCCTGCTCCTGCTTTTTCAGCAGATACAGCTTCGCCTTTAACATCTGCATGGCCTTGTCTTTGTTAAAAAGCTGCGATCTCTCATTCTGACACTGGACCACGATTCCGGTCGGAAGATGCGTGATCCTTACAGCCGAAGAGGTCTTATTGATATGCTGCCCTCCCGCACCGCTCGAACGGTACGTATCGATCTTCAAATCGTCGTCATTGATCTCAATATCAATATCATCTTCAATATCCGGAATCACATCACAGGACGCAAAAGACGTCTGTCTTTTCCCTGCGGAATTAAACGGGGATATCCGCACCAGACGGTGAACCCCCTTCTCCGACTGAAAATACCCATAGGCATTCTCGCCGTTCACTTCGAATGTGATTCCTTTCAGCCCGGTAATATCGCCGTCCTGGTAATCCAACACCGTGATGCCGAACCCTTTGTCCTGCGCATACCGTGTATACATTCTGTACATCATATTTGCCCAGTCACAGCTGTCTGTGCCGCCGGCTCCTGCATGCAATGTCACGATCGCATTGCAGCGGTCATATTCGCCGGACAGAAGTGTCCGGATACGGAAAGCTTCAAATCCTTTTTCAAATGCTCCGAGATCTTTGCGGATCACCGGGATCATCTCGGCATCCTCCTCTTCCTCGGCCATTTCCACCAGCATGACAATATCATCATAAGCCGCCGATATCGCTTCTGCCTCTTTTATAAATTCCTGGAGCGATCTCAATTCTTTCATGATCTTCTGGGACTCTTCAGCATTATCCCAGAAGCCCGGCTCTTCTATCTTTCGTTCCATTTCTTCGACCCTCTGCTTTTTCCCAGGCAGGTCAAAGTGAATCCCTCATTTCCTTCAGCGGTTCCTCATACGCATTTAATACGGTTTTAAATCCGTCTAATTCAACCACAATTTCACCTCTATTCTGAATTTTATGCCACTTGTTATTTTCTTCCGCAGCACTGTTTATATTTCTTGCCGCTTCCGCACGGACACGGGTCATTCGGGTAAATCTTCTTCTCTGTCCGCACTTTCGGTCCTTTGGCAACCGAATCATCCTTATTGGTTCCGGTTACCTTTGCAACCTGTTCTCTCTCGACTTTCTGTTCCACCTTAACATGACAGAGCAGGCGTACGGTATCCGTCGTGATCGCTCTTGTCATCTCGCCAAACATATCGTATCCAAGCATCTTATATTCAACCAGCGGATCTCTCTGTCCATAAGCCTGAAGGCCGATTCCCTGACGAAGCTGGTCCATATCATCAATATGGTCCATCCATTTTGCGTCAATGACTCTGAGCAGGAATACACGTTCCACTTCACGCAGGTGCTCTGCCTCCGGGAACTCTGCTTCTTTCGCTTCATATGCTTTGGCTGCCCGCTCTTTCAGGAGATGCTTGAGCTGCTTCATTTCCTTGCCCTTCACATCCTCTTCCGTGACCGCCTTGATTGCCGGGATCACATCCTGAAGTTCTTTGTTCAGCGCGGCAATATCCCAGTCTTCATAATCCTGATCCGGCGAAATGCACGCATCCACTGTATTTTCCACAAAATCGGTGATCATATTGAAAATGGAATCGCGCATGTTCTCTCCATCCAGAACACGGCGTCTTTCTTCGTAAATGATCTCTCTTTGTTCATTCATAACCTGGTCGTACTCAAGCAGGTTCTTACGAATACCGAAGTTGTTATTTTCAATCTTCTTCTGTGCTTTTTCAATCGCACTGGAAAGCATCTTATGTTCGATCTGCTCTCCCTCTTCTACACCAAGCGTGGTGAAGACGCCCATCAGCTTCTCTGAACCAAACAGACGCATCAGATCATCCTCAAGAGAAATGTAGAATCTGGATTCTCCCGGGTCTCCCTGACGTCCGGCACGTCCTCGGAGCTGGTTATCAATACGGCGTGACTCATGACGCTCTGTACCGATGATCTTAAGGCCGCCCGCTTCTCTTGCTTCATCGTCCAGCTTAATATCCGTACCACGTCCGGCCATATTGGTTGCGATCGTAACGGCTCCGTGCTGTCCGGCCTGCGCAACGATCTCCGCTTCCATTTCATGGAATTTCGCATTCAATACGTTGTGTTTTACACCGCGTTTGGAAAGCATCTTGCTGAGAAGTTCGGAGGTCTCGATGGTGATCGTACCAACCAGTACCGGCTGCCCCTTGGCATGAGCTTCGCAGATCGCATCGATAACTGCATTAAATTTCTCTCTCTTGGTCTTATAAACCACGTCCTCCATATCGATTCTCTGAACCGGGAGGTTGGTCGGGATCTCAATGACATCCAGTCCGTAGATGTCACGGAATTCCTTCTCTTCTGTAAGGGCAGTACCGGTCATACCACTCTTCTTCTGATATTTATTAAACAGGTTCTGGAATGTGATCGTAGCCAGCGTCTTGCTCTCTCTTCTGACCTTCACATGCTCTTTTGCTTCGATCGCCTGATGCAGACCGTCTGAGTAACGGCGTCCCGGCATGATACGTCCGGTAAATTCATCTACGATCAGTACTTCATTATCCTTTACTACATAATCCTGATCGCGGAACATCATGTAATGTGCGCGCAGTGCCAGAATAATATTGTGCTGGATCTCCAGATTCTCCGGATCCGCAAGATTCTCAATATGGAAGAACTTCTCAACCTTCTTCACACCTTCTTCGGTCAGGTTGACACGCCGTTCTTTCTCGCTGACGATAAAGTCTCCGGTCTCTTCGATGTCCTCGCCGAGGATCGCGTTCATCTTGGAGAATTCTCCGCTCGCTTCCCCCTTCTGGAGCTGACGGGCAAGTGTATCACAGGCTTCATATAATCTCGTTGACTTTCCGCTTTGACCGGAAATGATAAGAGGCGTTCTGGCCTCATCGATCAGAACCGAGTCCACCTCATCGATGATGGCAAACTTCATGCCACGCTGCACGAGCTGTTCTTTATAGATCACCATGTTATCTCTCAGATAATCAAAGCCCAGTTCGTTGTTCGTCACATAAGTAATATCACAGTTATAAGCTGCACGTCTTTCATTATTGTCCATGGAATTCAGCACCACGCCGACAGTAAGTCCCAGGAATTCATGTACTTTTCCCATCCACTCGGCATCACGCTTCGCCAGATAATCATTGACTGTGACAATATGAACTCCTTCTCCGGTCAGCGCATTCAGGTATGCCGGAAGTGTAGACACGAGCGTCTTACCTTCACCGGTTCTCATCTCGGCAATTCGTCCCTGATGCAGGATAATACCACCGATCAGCTGTACCCGGTAATGACGCATTCCCAATGTTCTCACAGATGCTTCACGTACAACGGCAAATGCCTCAGGCAGGATATCATCCAGTGTCTCCCCTTTTCCCAGTCTCTCCCGGAATTCGCGGGTCTTCGCCTTCAGCTCTGCATCGGACAGCTTCTGCATCTCCGGCTCCAGTGCCTCGATATGATCTACAATCGGATAAATATGCTTTAATTCATTTTCACTGTGTGTACCAAATATCTTTTCAAATATACCCATTCTAATAACTCCTTATGCTAAATTCACTTCTGATTCAAGGACAAAAAAAGCTCTGTTTTTCATTCTATCACTATTTTCCTTATTCTTCAATCTATTTATAAACTGTTCACAAACTCTTTTCTCCTTGTTCATACCTTATCAGATCTGCATAGGGGATGTTTCCTCCGAAAAGATCCAGAGCGCTTCCGATCGTGAAATCCAGCTTCCCGCCGCAAAGGGATCTAAACTCCTCCAGATCTTCTCTGCTTCCGATTCCTCCCGCATAGGTCACAGGGCATCCGTTCCACTCTGCCAGAAGACGAACCAGTTCCTTCGCCACTCCGGAAGCCTTGCCTTCCACATCCACGCCGTGAACCAGGAA
This sequence comes from Bariatricus sp., assembly GCA_051880095.1. GTDB lineage: Bacteria > Bacillota > Clostridia > Lachnospirales > Lachnospiraceae > Allocoprococcus. The sequence continues at coordinate 30,698 of JBJENH010000085.1, forward strand.
TTCCGCGCAGGAAGCCGACAGTTCATCCAGCACTTCCCGGGTCAGCTTCACATTCGTGAAATTCTGCCAGCGGTTCGTCACAATATAGTACCCGTCCTCTTTCCTGCGGCAGCTCAGATCCAGAACCACATGTTCTTTACCGACTGCGTCCACCAGTTTCTTCAGATTATCTCTCCGGATTTCCCCGTCGCGAAACACATAGGACGTCACGATCACATGGCTTGCCCCTGCTTCCAGATATTCCCGGGCATTCTCGGCGGTGATGCCGCCTCCCACCTGAAGACCTCCCGGATATGCTCCGAGTGCCGCCATCGCCTGCTGTCTGGTCCTCTCATAATATTCCGAGGACGGAGGATTCAAAAGAATGATGTGTCCTCCCTTTAATCCATCTCGCTGATACATTCTGGCATAATGATCCGCCTCATAATGAGAGACAAAATTCGTCTTTGCCTGATCCCCTTCATCTTTCAGACTGCCTCCAACGATCTGTTTTACTTCCCCGTTATGTATATCAATGCATGGTCGAAATTTCATCCTTCCTATGCTCCTTTCCAATCCCGATATGTACATATGTACGTACCACCCGTACACTCTTCTTATGCGAATATACCATTTCCCTCCTGAACTTGCAAGCATCCTTCCATGATTTAT
>JBJENH010000085.1:31448-65742 GCA_051880095.1 Bariatricus sp.
TTCCATTTCCATTCGTATCGCCAAATTCATTATTGGTTCCATCGGTCGCATTGTTGTTTCCACAGGCCGTGACAGATCCCATGGCAAATATGCAGATTCCAATCAACAGTATTTTCTTAAAAAGCTTCATATTCAATTCTTCCTTTCTGTAAATGTAAAATTCAGGTTACTACTACTATTTACAGAAGCGAAAAAAATATGTATGAAAAATAATTTTAAATTTTTTCGATGATCTTACCGCTGCGGTATGCTTTGAGCAGCTCCTCCAGATCTGCGATACGCTCGCGGATGCTGTTTCCCACATCCGTATCCCCGACCGTCTTTCTGGAAACAACACGGTTGATGATCACTCTGTCTGAGTGAATGTCGCGCTCCTTCTCGATTGCCGCCTCCGTTGACTCAAAGGGCTCATGCGCTGCAAGGATCAGCCCATAAGAATTGTAGATCAGCGTGTAGCCCGCAATTCCGGTCTCTTTCTGGTACGCTTTGGAGAATCCTCCGTCGATAACCATCACCTTGCCTCCGCATTTCACCGGATTTTCTCCGTTCTTGGTCTTCACAGGCACATGACCGTTGATGATTCTCGATTTCTTCGTATCCATTCCGAATTCCATAAGAACACGATCCATCACTTCTTCATTTTCCAGGAATGTGTAATATGGATTCTTGTGTTCCTTGTGCAGTTCCACTTCATTCAGGAAATACCGCTCAAACGTTGCCATCTTATCCTTCGCAAACAGAGGTGAATTTTCTCCCTGCCAGATATACCACATCAGATCCCGCCCTTTCGCGCGTTCCTTCGGATCGATCGCAAAGAATCCTTTCCTCACATAGGAATCCATAAAATCGTATAATGCTTTTCCTTTATATGTCTTGCCGTAAATCGTTACTTCCTTCAAATTGCCGTCTTCTGTAAGCGGCACACATCCGTGATACAAAAGATTGGAATTATAAACCTTGTACAGCGAACCTTTACCCAGAAGGAATCTCATATGACGCTGAAGCTTCTCGCAGTTCTGGAAAGCCGAAACAAGACGTTCCATGATCTCCTCTTCTTCCGGTGACAGCGCATACGGATCAGCCGGATCGATTGTCGGGAAATAATCATCCAACAAGGTGTATTCCTTGTCTTCGATCACGATCGTTCCCTTTTCATAATTGATCTTATGCAGAAAATTCCGCTTTTCAAATCCAAATTCCGGATACAGCTTGGACATCTGTCCTTCCACCTTGAACTGAATGATCGAAATCGCTTTATGGAGTTTCATGTTCAGTTCCATCTCCTGAGAACCGTCGGCACCGCTTCCTTTTAATTTAAAGCACTCACACGGATCCTTCGCATATTTCTTCCACGAAAAAGTTGCAAGCGGAAGCATATTGATACCATATCCATCTTCCAGAATATCCAGATTTCCGTATCTTGCGCAGATTCGTATTACATTTGCAATACAGCATTTCTGCCCTGCTGCCGCGCCCATCCAGAGAACGTCATGATTGCCCCACTGGATATCGACCGAATGATGCTCCATCAACTTGTCCATAATCAGATGCGGTCCCGGACCTCTGTCGTAAATATCTCCGACAATGTGCAGATGATCTACAACCAGTCTCTGAATCAGTTCGCAGAGTGCCACAATGAATTCCTCCGCTCTTCCGATATGGATAATGGTGCTGATAATGGATGCATAGTAAGATTCCTTATCTGCCAGTCCCTGTTTTTCCGTGATCAGCTCTTCAATCACATAAGAGAAATCCTTCGGAAGGGCTTTTCTCACTTTGGAACGGGTATACTTACTCGCTGCTCTCTTACTGATCTCGATCAGACGGTAGAGCGTGATCTTGTACCAGTCGTCCATGTTCGGTTCTGTCTCACGGATCTTCTCCATCTTCTCCCGCGGATAGTAGATCAGAGTCGCCAGTGTCTGCTTGTCTCTTGCACTCATCGTATTGGCAAATACATCATCGATCTTACGCTTCACGGAACCCGAACCGTTCTTCAGCACATGGTTGAATGCCTCATATTCACCATGTACGTCCGTGATAAAATGTTCCGTCCCCTTCGGAAGGTTCAGGATTGCCTGTAGATTGATGATCTCGGTCGATGCTGACGCTATGGTCGGAAATAATTCCGCCAGACGTTCCAGATATTTTTCTTTTAGTCCACTCGTTTTCATATTCTCCCTGATACCCTTTCTCTAAAACTGAATCACATCGCTCATATCGTACCGCCCTGCAGGCTGTCCTGCAAGGAACTTCGCAGCCTCCACTGCTCCCTTACCGAAAACAGCTTTGGAGTAAGCTGTGTGCTGGAACTCAATGACCTCATCTGCCCCCGCAAAGATGACATCATGCTGTCCAACGATCGTTCCGCCGCGCACGGCTACGATACCGATCTCATTCTTTTCCCTTTTCTTTCGCTCCTTGCTTCTGTCATAATTATAGTCAAACTTTTCATCCAACGCTTCATTGATCGAATCCGCAAGTGCGATCGCGGTTCCGCTCGGCGCGTCCACCTTCTGATTGTGATGCTTCTCCACCAGCTCGATATCGAATCCGGCCGGTGAGAGTACTTTTGCTGCCTCTTTCAATAATTTCATCAGCAGATTGATTCCCAGTGACATATTCGCTGACCGAAGTACCGCTGTTGATTCCGCCGCCTTCTCTACTTTTGCAAGCTGCTCCTCAGAAAGACCTGTCGTACAGAGTACGACCGGAAGCTTTCTTGACACGCACTCATCAAGAAGCGCGTCCACAGCCGATGCATTGGAAAAATCGATCACTACGTCCGCTTCCACATTGCACTCTGCAAGAGTCTTAAAGGTCGGATATGTATTTTCAATACCTAAATACGCATCCACCCCTGCCACGATCTCGATCTGATCGTCATCTCTGATAAGTCCTGTGATGACCTGTCCCATTTTCCCGTTGCATCCATGCATGATTGCCCTTACCATCAGTTCATTCCTCCTTCGTTTCTTTCATAAACATCGTAATTTTTTTCACAAATTTCTTTATTTAACAAAAGGGCAGTGCCGCCTTCCGGCAGCAAAGCCCTGTCAGTTCTCTATCAATTCCATTTTTACAACAGCCGGATCCGGATTAAACTACGGAAATCCCGAACTTCTTCATCTGCTCAGCTAATTTCACAGCATTTGCTTCTGTCATCTCTGTGAGCGGCATACGAAGCGGTCCCACTTCCATTCCCATCAAATTCAACGCCTTCTTAACCGGAATCGGATTCACTTCACAGAACAGCTTCTCGATTAGCGGAAGCGCGTCAAGCTGCATCCGACAGCTTTCTGCCACATTGCCCTCAAAGAACTTCACACAAATATCATGTGTATAGTCCGGTGCAATATTGGCAAGTACGGAAATCACACCTTTTCCTCCGAGAGAAAGGATCGGAACAATCTGGTCATCATTTCCGGAATACAGATCGATCTTGCCATCCGTCAGATTCATGATCTTTGCAATCTGTGAGATATTTCCCGAAGCTTCTTTGATGCCCACGATATTGTCAACCGTTTTATAAAGCTCTGCTGCTGTCTCCGGCGCAATATTCACACCGGTACGGCTTGCAACACTGTAAAGAATGATCGGCGCTTTCGCTTCTTTAGCCACCTGTGTGTAATGTGCCACCAGACCTGCCTGTGTACATTTATTATAATACGGAGTTACAAGAAGTAATCCGTCCGCTCCGTCTTCGACAGCTTCCCTTGACATCTGCACGGTTGTATATGTACTGTTGGATCCTGTTCCCGCGATAACCGGAACACGTCCTTTTACTCGTTCGATCGTAAAACGGATACAGTCCATATGCTCCTCTTCCGACAAAGTAGAAGACTCACCTGTAGTTCCACAAATAATGATACTGTCTGTTCTATGATTGCAGTGAAAATCCAGCAGTTCATCTAATTTATCGTAATTAATGCTCTCATCTTCGTTAAATGGTGTTACGATTGCTACACCTGAACCGGTAAAAATAGACATAATATTCCTCCTGACTTACTTTTCTTGACTATTCACAGTTTATCATTATTTAAAAGCGCTGTCAATCAAAGTATTTAGCAAAATACGTCCGGATTTTCTTATCTATTCCATGCATTCCAGCTTACTTACAGACACCTCATAGGCCACTCTTTTTTCCGTCTCCGTCTCAGACAGTTTCTTTACATATTCCCTGCTCTGGATCCTTCCAAGGACCTGAACATGCTCTCCCACCTCAAATCCGGATGCATACCTCGCATTTCTTCCCCAACAGATACAAGGGATATAATCCGATTTTCCGTACGGACGGTTTACCGCAAGCAGAAGATCCGCGATCTCTCTTCCCAGCGGGGTCTTCCTGTAGATCGGTTCCTTGCAGATATAGCCATCCAGCAGAATACTGTTTGTTTTCGAACCGTCCGGCTCCTCTTCCATAAATGAAATCTCACGCACAAACACGGATAATACCAGGCGGTTTTTCTGCTCCTCATGCCGGTTATAGGACCGGAACTGGCCGGATGCCATGATATACTCTCCTGTGTAATCCTGCGTCACATCGATCAATCGTTCTGAGATCATAAGCGGAATGCGGTCACAGGAATTACTAAGCCTTTTCACCAGCACCTCCACGATATAGAATCCTTCACCGAATACCTCGTGGCTGAACTCAAATTCGGATGCAACCTGCCCCATAATTGTTACCTGATTGTTTTCAATAATCTTATCTGACATAACGTCGTAAATCTCCTTCCTTTTCGTTGGCGTACTTTCGCAGCATATTTTCCCGGTGCAGCCGGCACTTTGCCGCACACATTTCACCGGACACATTTATATGTCTATGAATCCCCGGGTTGTTTTAGAACTAAAAATCGAAAATTTTTGATAGTACTTGTAAAATTCCAGAAATGTGATAAACTAAACGAGTTACAACATTATATAGGTAAGAAGAAGGGTAAAAGAACATGAATACAAAGCGTGAAGACATTAGAAATATTGCAATCATCGCCCATGTTGACCACGGTAAAACAACACTGGTGGATGAGCTTTTAAAACAAAGCGGTGTATTCCGTGCCAATCAGGAAGTTGCCGAACGTGTCATGGATTCCAACGATATCGAGCGTGAACGCGGCATCACGATTCTTTCCAAAAATACGGCCGTTTTCTATAAAAATACGAAAATCAATATCATTGACACACCGGGGCATGCCGATTTCGGCGGCGAAGTGGAACGTGTCCTCAAAATGGTCAACGGTGTCATCCTTGTTGTTGACGCATTTGAAGGTGCGATGCCCCAGACCAAGTTCGTTCTGAAGAAGGCGCTGGCGCTGAAGCTTCCGGTCATCGTCTGCATCAATAAGATCGACCGTCCTGAAGCACGGCCGGATGGTGTCATCGACGAAGTGCTGGAACTGCTCATCGATCTGGGCGCTTCGGATGATCAGCTTGACTGTCCGTTCATCTACGCATCCGCGAGAGACGGATATGCAACCTACAACGAGGATGATGAGCCAAAGGACATGACTCCACTTTTCGAGACGATCCTGGATTACATCCCTGCTCCGGAGGGAGATCCTGATGCCGGAACCCAGGTGCTGATCAGTACCATCGATTACAACGAATACGTCGGAAGAATCGGTGTCGGCAAAGTAGATAACGGTACCATCTCCGTAAATCAGGACGTGATCGTTGTCAACCATCATGACCCGGGCAAACAGAAAAAAGTGAAGATCAGCAAACTCTATGAGTTTGACGGACTGAATAAAGTAGAAGTCAAAAATGCGACCATCGGCTCTATCGTGGCAATTTCCGGCATTTCGGACATTTCCATCGGTGATACCATCTGTTCTGTCGATCAGCCGCAGCCGATCGAATTCCAGAAGATTTCCGAGCCTACTATCGCCATGCAGTTCATCGTCAACGACAGTCCGTTTGCAGGCAAAGAGGGTAAATTCGTAACCTCCCGCCACATCCGCGAACGCCTGTTCCGCGAGCTGAACACCGATGTCAGCCTGCGTGTGGAAGAGACAGAAAATACAGACAGCTTCAAAGTCTCAGGAAGAGGCGAGCTTCATCTTTCCGTCCTCATCGAGAATATGCGCCGTGAAGGCTATGAATTTGCTGTCAGCAAAGCGGAAGTTTTATATAAGACCGATGAAAACGGCAAAAAGCTGGAACCGATGGAACTCGCTTACATCGATGTTCCGGACGAGTTCACCGGAGTCGTGATCGATAAGCTGAGTCAGAGAAAAGGGGAACTCCGCAACATGGGAATGTCCAACGGCGGTTACACCCGAATGGAATTCTCCATTCCTGCCCGCGGCCTCATCGGCTACCGCGGCGATTTCCTGACTGACACGAAGGGAAACGGAATCATGAATACCGCCTTCGACGGATATGCTCCGTATAAAGGTGACATCCAGTACAGAAACCAGGGTTCCCTGATCGCATTTGAAACAGGAGAAGCCGTTGCATATGGTCTCTTCAATGCACAGGACCGCGGTACTTTGTTTATCGGGCCGGGTGAAAAGGTCTATGCCGGTATGGTTGTCGGACAGAACGCCAAGACAGACGATATCGAACTGAACGTCTGCAAGACCAAGCATCTGACCAATACCCGTTCATCCAGTGCCGATGAAGCGCTGAAGCTTACACCGCCCAAGATCCTGAGTCTGGAAGAAGCCCTTGATTTCATTGATACCGATGAATTACTGGAAGTAACTCCGAAATCATTACGAATCCGCAAAAAGATCCTGGATCCTAAAATGCGTAAACGAGGAATAAGCTAATGAGTTTTTTGTGGGCCTTATCCGAGCTGCGTACCCCGCTTCTCGACACGATTTTCCAGCTCATCACGTTTCTTGCGCAGGAACTGGTCATCATCGCGGTCATCTGTGCACTGTACTGGTGCATCGACAAGAAGCTGGCCGTTCAGATCGGATTCAACTACTTATGCGCAGGACTTCTTGTGCAGAGTCTGAAGATCACCTTCCGGATCCCGCGCCCCTGGGTACTGGATCCGGAATTCAAAGCTGTGGAAAGCGCCATTCCGGCTGCCACAGGGTACTCCTTTCCCAGCGGACACACGCAGAGCGGAACAAGCCTCTTTGCGTCACTTGCCATCAACGCCGAAAAATGGTACTGGAAATGTATATTCGTGCTTACATTTCTTCTGATCGGCTTCTCACGGATGTATCTGGGATGCCATACGCCGAAAGACGTGATCACAGCTATGGTAATATCACTCTTCTTCGCCTGGCTGGCGTGGAAATACCTGGACCGCTTCACTTCCAATTCGAAATGGACCGGTATCATCACCCTGATCATTGTACTGGCAGCCGCACTGGTCTGCATTCAGTCCGCATACCTTTACCGCAGCGGAACAATCGAGTATCGTTACGTGACCGACTGTTTCAAAGCATCCGGCGCCGCACTCGGCTTTGCCGCAGGCTGGTATCTGGAAAATAAAACGCTGCGCTTCTCCCCGAAGGCAAATGATCCGTCCCGGAACGTGCTTTGGCTCCGCTATGTTGTCGGACTTGCACTGACAGTTGTTTTGAAGCTGGTGCTGAAAATCCTGCTTGGAAGCAGCCTGATCGGGGAAATGATTCAGTATGGCATTATCATTTTCTGGGTGATTTTTGTATATCCCTGGATATTCAGTCGAAAAATGAAATTTTTATAAAAGATATAAAAGAACTGTAAAAGAGTAGGAACCGGACCTGTTTCCAGTAAATTCTCCTTTACAGTTCTTTGTTTATTCGATAGAATGAAATTATCAATCAATTTATCTCATAAGGGGGAAATGTATGAAAAAGTATGCTACCGCAATTTTAAGGAAGGTGTCTTCATTTCTGGAGATCTTCATCTCGATTGTGCTTACAGTCAGCATTATACTTGTTGCTGTAAAGCTTGCAATGTCATTGAGGAATGTCCCGAATTTTGACATTTATCCGAACTACAGTGATCTTTTAGAAAACTGTCTAAGTCTGATCATCGGCGTCGAAATGATACGAATGCTGTACCAGCAGACACCTTCAACCGTATTTGAAGTTCTGCTCTTCGCCATCGCACGACAGATCATCGTGGAACACTCCAATCCGGTTGCTACCCTGATCGGTGTGATTTCAATCGCGATCCTGTTTGCAACACGTAAATTCCTGTTTGTGGAATTCGACGAATCGGAGAGGGTGATCTTCCGGGCCACCTCGAAGGCAAGACATGTTAACTCCATCATCCACGTACATATTCCATACGAGGACAACCAGACACTCAGGGATGTGCTTCACAAGCGTTTCGAAGAAGAGCAGACTGAGATCGGAGTCGGCGCATGTACCTATTTCGAAGATTTCGGTCTTCGCGTGGCCAAAATGCACAACGGTGAGATATCCAGAGTCGAAGTGATCCGCTCCATTCATTAAGCCAAAATTTATTCTTTTTTCATTGCATGTCCATAGTTAAATAGAGTATAATATTTATATAATCATAGAACAGTGATTCTATTCTATGGACCGCTCCTATGAGGTGCTTTCGGCACCCTGCATAGGAAATACAAACAAAAGGAGTTGAGCTGTATGAAATTTATCATTAGCGGAAGAAACATGGAAATTACACCAGGTCTCAGACAGGCCGTAGAACAAAAGCTTGGGAAGCTTGAAAGGTATTTTACTCCTGAAACAGAAATCATCGTAACCTTAAGTGTCGAAAAGGAACGCCAGAAAATCGAGGTCACAATCCCTGTGAAGGGCAACATTATCCGCTCTGAACAGGTAAGCACTGATATGTACGTATCCATCGATTTAGTTGAAGAGATCATCGAGCGCCAGCTTCGAAAGTATAAAACGAAACTCATTGCCAAACATCAGGGCGGACATGATTTCCGCCAGGAATTCATCGATGATGAAAGCGCCGCTGAACCGAATCCGGAAGAGATCCAGATCGTCCGCACGAAGCGCTTCGGAATCAAACCAATGTTCCCGGAAGATGCCTGCATCCAGATGGAACTTCTCGGACACAACTTCTACGTATTCAGCAACGCAGAGACTGACGAAGTCAATGTTGTATATAAGAGAAAGAACGGTACTTACGGGCTGATTGAACCTGAATTTCAATAAACATAATCAAATGCTGGTCACATATGTGGCCAGCATTTTTTGTACTTCTTTTATCCGATCGGGAAGATTTCAATCTTCCCGTCAACATCCGCGAAATAACACGCGTCACCGGCTTCCGGCTTCGCCTGTCCGTTTGTTCCCTCCGTTATCTCTGCCAGCACTTCCCTCTCCTCTTCCTCCGGAATCAGAACATGGATCTTAACGCTGTCCGTATATTCCGTATCCCGCACAAAAAGTTTCCGCTGTGCGAGGATATACTGGATCTTCCCGAGTCCCGTGTAATCGGTTCCGATCACATATTCTTTCCCGAGATATTTCGTGATCACCGTGCTCGCCAGAAGACCTGCCTTCGTCGCGGCCTGATAAGCCCTAACCAGACCTCCGGTTCCCAACAGGGTTCCTCCGAAATACCGTGTCACCACGACTGCCGTATCGTGAAGCTCTTCTCCCATCAGCACATCCAGCATCGGTTTTCCTGCTGTTCCGCCCGGTTCCCCATCATCGCTGCACCGCTGGATCTCGAAGCGCTCTCCGATCACATAGGCGAAGCAGTTATGTGTCGCATTCCAGTATTTCTTTCTCATCTGCTCGATAAATGCGATCGCCTCTTCCTCGCTGTGCACCGGCAGAACGGTAGCAATAAATCTGGACTTCTTTTCCGTGATCTCGCCTTCTCTTCCCTCATAGACTGTCCTGTATTTCTTAAGCATTCTTCGTCTTTCCCTTCATTTACATGTTTTTATTCTTATGACAAGTATACAAATCCTGGCCGCCGGATGCAAGATAATTACAAAAATATTACAATTCAACACAATTCGACAAAAAATCGGAAGTTTTTCTTAATTTTATCATAGGTAATACGGAAGTTTTCATTTTTTGCTTTATTTAGATTGGTATATTTGCTATAATAAATCAATATGAAGGAGGCAATGTTCATGAATTATGGAAAAAGAAACGCTTCTAAAAAGCAAAAAAATATTACTTCCAAAGCAAATATGCAAAAGAAAAAGATAGGCGTGCGCCTGTTTAAAGGTTTTCTGCTCTGTATTCTCGTTGTATGTATCGCAGGTGCAGCAGGCGCCGGGATTCTGGTAAAGCGAATCATCGATAACGCACCGGAGATCACACCTGCCAGCATCAAACCGGAAGGATATACGTCTGTTGCTTATGCCGATGACAACACAACGGTAATCGAAGATTTCAAGCAGGCCGGTTCCAACCGTGTCTATGTGACGATCGATGAGATTCCCGAAGATCTTCAGCATGCATTTGTTGCTGTTGAAGATTCCCGTTTTTATCAGCATAACGGAATTGACCCCCAGGGAATTCTCCGTGCCGCTGTAGTCGGACTCACAAGCGGACATTTTTCAGAAGGTGCCAGTACAATCACCCAGCAGCTTATCAAGAACAACGTATTCCCGGACTTCATCAATGAGACTCAGTTGGAGAAGGTGGAACGTAAGCTGCAGGAACAGTATCTCGCCCTTCAGCTTGAGAAACAGCTCAGTAAGGAAGAGATTCTTGAAAGTTATCTGAATACCATCAACCTTGGTCAGAATACACTGGGTGTTCAGGCTGCATCCAAGCGTTATTTCGGAAAAAATGTATCGGATCTGACCCTTTCCGAATGTGCAACGATTGCTGCAATTACCAAGAGTCCGGGCGGATACAACCCGATTACCAATCCGGAGAAGAATGCGGAGCGCCGGGAGAAAGTACTGAACGATATGGAGGAGCAGGGTTATATTACTAAGGATGAACATGATGAAGCACTGGCCGACGATGTTTACTCCAGAATCCAGACAGTCAATACCCAGGTCCTTGAGGAGACGCGTGTTACTTCGTATTTTGTCGACGCTCTGATCGACCAGTTGATGGAGGATCTGACTTCTGCTGACGGTCTCGGCTATACAGAGACTCAGGCTTACAATGCAATTTACAGTGGCGGTCTCAGCATTTACACGACTCAGAATCTGACGATTCAGCAAATCTGCGATGATGAGCTCAACAACGATGCAAATTTTCCATCAAAAATCACGTGGGATCTGGACTACGCATTGACCGTCACAAGGGCGGACGAGGCTCAGACCCAGGAGAACTATTCCGTAGGAAATGTGAAGCAATATAATGGTGTCGATACAAAATATTTATATAGTTCAAAAGAAGAAGCTTACCAGCACATCGAAGCATTTAAGGCAAGCATCGCCCAGGAGGGAGATACCTACGACGAATATGTGAATCTCGCTCCCCAGCCACAGGCTTCCGTCTGCGTCATCGATCAAAGCAACGGCCAGATCAAAGCGATGGTCGGCGGACGAGGTGAGAAGACCACGAACCGTGGCCTGAACCGTGCTTACGGTACCACCCGTCAGGCAGGTTCCTGCTTTAAGATTCTCGCTGTTTACGCACCGGCCCTTGACAGCGCTGGCAAGACTCTTGCCGATGTGGAAGTGGACGAGCCATATTACTATCAGTCCAATCCGGACAAGCAGGTACACAACTGGTGGGGTGATTCCTACCGCGGCACGGTAACATATCGCAAAGCGATCGAACAGTCCATGAACGTTATCGCAGTAAAAGTGATCAACGAGATTTCCGTATCACTTGGATATGAATATGTGGAGAAATTCGGAATCACGACCCTTTCCAAAGATAAGGATATGGTGGAATCCCTTGCACTCGGTGGTGTTTCACACGGTGTATACAATTACGAACTGACCGCTGCTTACGCAGCGATCGCCAATGGCGGTGTCTACAACAAACCGATTCTTTACACGAAAGTGCTGGATCACGACGGTAACGTACTGATCGACAATACCAAGAATGAATCGAAGACGGTCATCAAAGATACGACGGCTGCTCTTCTGACACTCGCTATGGAAGACGTTGTAACCCAGGGTACTGCAGCACCATATGCACAGCTCGACAATATGCCGGCAGCCGGTAAATCCGGTACAACTTCCGACAATAAGGACCTATGGTTCGCCGGATATACGCCATATTATACCTGTTCTATCTGGATGGGTTATGACAACAACCAGTCACTCAGCGATACAAGCTGGTACTACCATGAACGAATCTGGTCTAATATTATGGACAGAATCAACAACGCACTTGGACTGGCATATAAAGATTTCTCAATGCCGTCTTCTCTGGTGAGAAGAACCATCTGTACCGAGACGGGATTGCTTGCTTTATCTGATGACTGTCCTTCCATGACTGAATGGTTTGCTCCGGGTACCTATCCGACAGAAACCTGTCCTGGACATGAGCCGGAAGAACCCGAAGAACCGGAAGAAACAGAGGATCCGGAAAATCCGGATGATGGAAGCGGCGGTAACGGCGGCAGTGGAAGCGGAAACGGTGGAAGCAGCGGCGGTAACGGAAACGGCGGTAATAATGGCGGTGGAACGACATCTCCGACAGATCCGACCACTCCAACAGATCCGACCACTCCAACAGACCCAACGACTCCGACGGATCCGACCACTCCGACAGATCCGGGCACTTCGAATCAATAAATAATCAGAGACCTTAAAAGGGACGCAACACGAATCCAACGTGCTGCGTCCCTTTTTTTGTTCTAAACATATTTGTTTTTCTGCTTGTACCTATTTCAGAATCATCTTAGCCGCCCCACAGATTCCGGCATCATTTCCAAGCTGGGCAAGCGCAAACTTTGTTTCTTTGTTTGCGAAAAATGCTCTTTCCTTAAACGGTCCTTCGATATAATCAAAGAGAATCTCTCCCGCTCTCGATACTCCTCCGCCAATTACGATGACAGCAGGGTCACATGCCACTGCGAGATTGGCAAGTGCATATCCCAGATATTTACCAAACTCTTTTGCCACTTCAATGGCAATCTTATCTTCTTTCTTCACTGCATCAAACACTTCTTTTGCATTGAGTTCGGCAACATCGCGCAAAATACTCGGCTCTTCATCTTTTGCAAGGCGTTTCCGGGTAAGCCTTACAATTCCGGTCGCAGATGCGTATTGTTCCAGACATCCTCTGTTTCCACATCCGCACTGTTCCGTCTCTTCGTAATTTACACAAATATGTCCGATCTCACCGCCTGCTCCGTGCTTTCCGATCACACATTCGCCATTGATGATCACGCCGCCTCCGACACCGGTTCCAAGCGTTACCATGATCATATTGCGGTGTCCCTGACCGCCGCCAAGCCACATTTCTCCCAGCGCAGCCACATTTGCATCATTTCCTGTGGCAACATGAATACCGGTCAGTTCCTCCAGTTCCCGTCTCACTTCCTTATAGCCCCATCCAAGATTGGCCGTATGCGTCACGATCCCGTCTTCCGTCACCGGGGCCGGAATTCCAAGCCCGATTCCGAGAATCTGCTGTTTTTCAAGACCAAATTCCATCATTTTCTTATTAATTGCTTTTGTGACGTCCGGCAGAATTGCTTCCCCTGCATTCTCCGTTCTGGTCTTGATCTCCCACTTGTCAACCAGCTTCCCATCAAACTGGAACAACCCCATTTTAATCGTTGTTCCTCCGATGTCGATTCCAAAACAATAATTCATTTTCTTTTCTCCTTCTTTATCTATTTACTTTCTTTGCAGATTTTCCTGCACACGCCGGTATAATTCCTGCGCAGCATTATATCCCATCTGTTTCTGTCTGTGGTTGACTGCCGCAGACTCAACAATAATGGCCAGATTTCTTCCCGGGCGGATCGGAATGCTGTGGCAGACAATACGATTGCCGAGAAATTCCGTGTATTCCTCCGTAAGTCCCAGACGGTCATATTCTTTATCCTTATTCCAGTCTTCCAGCGTGATTGCCAGATCAATATTCTGTGTCTCTTTAACACTCTGTACACCGAACAAGGTCTTCACATCAATGATTCCAATTCCCCGCAATTCGATAAAATGCCTTGTAATATTCGGCGCCATACCAACCAGAGTATCATCACTGACTTTGTGGATCTCAACCACGTCATCCGTCACAAGACGGTGTCCTCTCTTGATCAGTTCCAAAGCAGCCTCACTCTTTCCGATTCCGCTCTCTCCCATGATCAGCACACCGACACCATACACTTCAACCAGAACGCCGTGAATGGAAATGCATGGCGCAAGCTCCACATTCAGCCAGCGGATGATCTCCGCGGTAAATGCAGAAGTCGGTTTGTCCGTAATAAATACCGGCGTCCCCGACTCGATCGCCTTCTCCAGAAATACTTTGTCCGGCATCAATTCGCGGCAGAAAATGAAACACGGAACTCCATAAGACATCAACGTAACATAAATCTTTTCTCTCTGTTCCTCCGACAGTGTCTCCAGATACGTATATTCCACATATCCGATGATCTGTACTCTCTGGGACTCAAAATGATCGAAAAAACCTGCCAGCTGAAGTGCCGGTCTGTTGATGTCCGGAATCTTAACTTCCCGCTTGGTCATATCCACTTCCGGTGTCAGATTCTTTAACTTCATTTTCTCCACAATTCTCTGTAACTCAACTCCCATTGTCTGTTCTCCTTTTCCTTTATCTTTTTTCCAGGGGTTCTTCCTGTTCTTTTGTTTCACTCCTAAAGAAATTATACACGCTTCGGGCCGATTTTTCATCCATTGATGGGATTTTTTTCAAATCTTCCACTTCGGCGTTCTTGATCTCCTCCAGTCCCGCGAAATTCTTCATCAGCGCTTTTCGTCTTGCAGGCCCGATCCCGGGAATATCATCCAGAATCGAATGAACCTGTCCCTGTCCGCGCAGCTTTCTGTGAAATTCGATCGCAAACCGGTGCGCTTCATCCTGAATTCTTGTAATCAGCCGGAAAGCCTCCGAATTCCGGTCAATCGGCAGTTCCTCGTTATTATAATAAAGCCCCCGTGTCCGGTGATGATCATCCTTCACCATACCGCAGACCGGAATCGCAAGATGCAGTTCATCCAGCACTTCCAGCGCCACATTCACCTGTCCCTTTCCTCCGTCCATCAGAATCAGATCGGGAAACACCTGGAAACTTCCGAGTTCTTTTCCATTCTTTTGCTCGTCCAGTCCGTGAAGGAATCTTCTGGTCAGCACCTCCCGCATACTGGCATAATCATCGGCTCCCTGAACACCTTTGATTTTGAATTTGCGGTAATCATTCCGTTTCGGTTTCCCACGCTCATACACCACCATAGATCCCACCGAATCAAATCCATTCGTATTGGAAATATCGAAAGCCTCCATCCTCGAAATATTCTGCAGTCCCAGAATATGCTCGATCTCCTTGACCGCTCCGATCGTTCTTCCCTCTTCCCGCTTCAGCCTTTCCTTATCCTTCGCAAGAACAAGCTGCGCATTCTTTGCGGCAAGTTCCACCAGCTTCTCCTTTTCTCCCTTTTTGGGAACCCGAAGATGCACTTTGTGTCCTCTCTTCTGCCCAAGCCACTGCTCCAGGATATCCCGGTCTTCCGGTTCTTCCGGAAGCATTAATTCCCCCGGTATATAAGGCGTCGCAGCATAAAACTGTTTAATAAAGCTGGACAGGATCTCGCTTACGCCGTCTCCTTCCGCTATTCTGAGATAGAAATGATCGCGCCCGATCAGCCTGCCGCTGCGGATGAAAAACACCTGTATCACCGCATCCTCCTGCTCTCTCGCAAGCGCAATAATATCCCGGTCCTCTCCTCCGGTGTCGGTGATCTTCTGCTTCTGGGCAATCTGTCTGACACTTCCAATCAGTTCCCGGTATTCGATCGCTTTCTCAAATTCCAGATTATCCGATGCCACCATCATCTTCTGTTCCAGATCTCCCAGTATCTTCTCATAGTTTCCATTCAGAAACTTCAGCACCTCATCCACCGACTTTTTATATTCTTCCTGAGAAATATACCCCTGACAGGGGGCATCGCACTGCTTAATGTGATGGTAGAGACACGGCCGCTCCTTACCGATATCCTTCGGGAGGCTTCTGCTGCAGCTTCTCAAATGATAGAGCTTGCGCACCAGTTCAATCGTATCCTTGACAGCAGTCACACTCGTATAAGGGCCAAAATATTTCGCCTTGTCCTTCTTCATCTGACGGGCCATCATGATCCTCGGATATGCCTCATTTACCGTAACCTTGATAAATGGATAGCTTTTGTCATCCATCAACATGGTATTGTATTTCGGACGGTATTCCTTGATCAAATTGCATTCCAGCACCAGTGCTTCCAGCTCAGAATCCGTGACGATATACTCAAAACGAGTGATATGTGTCACCATCTGATCGATCTTCACTCCTTTGTTGCGGCTGCTCTGAAAATACTGCCGTACACGATTCTTCAGACTGATCGCTTTCCCTACATAAATGATTTCGTCCTTCTCATCATGCATCAGATAAACACCCGGTCGCCCGGGCAGTTTTTTTAATTCTTCTTCAATAATAAATGTCTGATTTTCCATAGTCCTATTATACTTGTCCATTGGGAATAATACAAGTGACAAAACGGCGGTCCGCTAAAATCAAGCTGACCGCCGCGAGATATTCTTTTATTTATCTATCCTTCGGAAGAATAAATCCATCCTCGTCTTTTTCAGGTTCATTCCCTGTACTGTTCTCTTGATCCAGAAGTCCCTTTTTCTCCTCTTTTACAGGAAGTTCTTCTGATTTTTTATCCTCTTCATCTTCAGGCTCCGGAATTCCTTCGCATTTTCTGAATATCTTCATAAATTCTTTTCCGGTAATCGTCTCTTCCCGAATCAGGAATTCTGCGATCTGATCCATCGTATCGCGGTGCTCGGACAACAGACGTTTGGCTTCCGCGTAAGCTCCTTTCAGCATCGTCATGACTTCCTGATCAATCTCAGAAGCAGTTGCTTCTCCGCAGTTCATAACCGGCCGACCGTCCAGATATCTGTTCTGAACCGATTCCAGACCGATCAGACCGAATTTTTCAGACATACCATACTGTGTAACCATAGCACGTGCAATTCTTGTTGCCTGCTCAATATCGTTGGAAGCTCCTGTCGTAACTGTATCAAATACGATCTCTTCCGCAGCACGCCCCGCGAGCATTCCCACCAGCATCGCTTCCAGCTCTGCCTTGGTATTCAGGAATTTCTCTTCTTCCGGTGTATGCATAACATATCCGAGCGCTCCCATCGTTCTTGGAACGATCGTAATCTTCTGTACCGGTTCAGCATCCTTCTGAAGGGCACTTACCAGTGCATGTCCCACCTCATGGTAAGATACGATCCTGCGCTCCTTCTGGCTCATGATCCGGTCTTTCTTCTCCTTACCGACGAGAACCACTTCCACCGCTTCAAAAAGGTCTGACTGTGACACGACCTGACGCCCGTTCTTTACCGCATTGATTGCCGCTTCATTGATCATATTTGCAAGATCTGATCCCACAGCACCTGAAGTTGCAAGGGCAATCTCTTCCAGATTAACAGTTTCATCCATCTTGACATCTTTCGAATGTACCTTGAGGACATCGATTCGTCCCTTCAGATCCGGCTTATCTACGATGATCCGACGGTCAAAACGTCCCGGACGAAGCAGCGCCGGATCCAGGATCTCCGGACGGTTGGTAGCCGCAAGAAGCAGCAATCCCTTATTGGTATCGAATCCATCCATCTCTGCCAGAAGCTGGTTAAGCGTCTGCTCACGCTCATCGTTTCCGCCGAGCTGGCTGTCCCTGCTCTTACCGATTGCATCGATCTCATCGATGAAGATGATACACGGAGCCATCTGCTGAGCCTGTTTAAATAAATCACGTACTCTGGAAGCTCCTACACCGACATACATCTCGACAAACGCAGAACCGGACAGAGAGAAGAACGGCACATTCGCCTCACCCGCAACAGCTTTCGCAAGCAGCGTCTTACCGGTTCCCGGTGGTCCCACAAGCAGCGCGCCCTTCGGCAGCTTCGCGCCGATACCGGTATATTTTCCCGGATTATGCAGAAAATCCACCACTTCCTGCAGCGACTCCTTGGCTTCGTCCTGTCCGGCAACATCCTTGAATGTAACGCCGGTGGACTTTTCCACATACATCTTGGCATTACTCTTGCCAATGCCCATCACTCCGCCGCCTTTTGACATTCCTCTCATCAGATAGATTCCCATTCCGATCAGAAATACAAACGGCAGCACCGTTGCAAGGAGGTTCATGACAATGTATGGTGTTGAATCCGGTATCTCCTGACTGAGCTTCACTCCGGCATCCAACAGCTTCTCCGTAAGATTCGGGTCATCCACGACTCCGGTATAATATTCTTTCTCAGAAGCAAAGATGCTCTTCTTATCTTCCTCCTGATTCTCTTTTACGGCACCCTCGACCACACCGCTCTCATCAGTTGCCTTATCCTTCTCCGCCGCAATCTCGCTCTCACTCTTCGGCTTGATCACGATCCGGTCGGATTCGATCAAGACTTCTTTCACTTCTCCGTCCTCGACCATCTCCATAAAGCGGTCATAAGAGATCTCCTGCGCGTTGTCATCATCACGCATCTGGAAAAAAGAGAACATCAGAACCGCAACGAGAAGGAGTACAAAGATCAGCATATTCATTCCCTGGCGGTTATTCTTATTATTGGGGTTTCCGTTTCTATTGTTAGGATTATTCCTGTTGTTTTGATTATTCATAAGTATCCTCCTAATTATCATCTCTTCTATTATAAGTAGCTCAAAAACATAAATCAATAAAAAGATTATGAAAAGATTGTAAAAATGACATATCATATAGTATACTGTTAAATGGAATGTCAAAAATACAAGCAGAGAGGGATGGTAACCAATGAAAATCGGATTTGACAACGAAAAATATCTTAGCATGCAGTCTTCACATATCCGTGAACGTATCAATAAATTCGACAACAAGCTTTATCTCGAATTCGGCGGAAAGCTCTTTGATGACTACCATGCTGCCAGAGTTCTTCCGGGATTTATGCCGGACAGCAAGCTCCGTCTTCTCAAAGAACTCTCGGATGCAGCTGAGATCGTCATCGTCATCAGTGCAGCCGATATTGAAGCAAACAAGGTACGCGGTGATCTGGGGATCACCTATGATACAGACGTTCTGCGTCTGAAAGACTCCTTTGAAGAAAACGGCCTCTATGTAGGAAGTGTTGTGATCACACAATACTCCGGCCAGAACAGTGCACATCTGTTCAAAGGACGTCTGGAGAAAATGGGAATTAAAGTTTATATTCATTATGTGATAGAGGGGTATCCTTCTAATATTCCGCTGATCGTCAGCGACGAAGGCTACGGCAAGAATGATTATATTGAAACTACCCGCCCGCTGGTCGTGATCACAGCACCCGGACCGGGCAGCGGCAAGATGGCAACATGCCTCTCACAGCTCTATCACGAACATAAACGCGGAATCCATGCGGGATATGCAAAGTTTGAGACATTTCCGATCTGGAACATTCCGCTCAAGCATCCGGTCAATCTTGCCTATGAAGCAGCAACGGCTGACCTGAACGATGTCAACATGATCGATCCGTTCCATCTGGAGGCATATGGAGAGACCACCGTCAACTATAATCGTGACGTCGAGATCTTCCCGGTTCTTTGTGCGATCTTTGAGCGCATCTACGGAAGCAGCCCGTACAAATCACCGACGGATATGGGTGTCAACATGGCCGGCAACTGTATCTGCGATGATGAAGTCTGCCGGGAGGCATCCAAGCAGGAGATCATCCGCCGTTACTATCATACAATGGATCGTTTTCTTGCAGGAAGCTGCCCACGCGAAGAGGCTTATAAGATCGAGCTTCTGATGAATCAAGCCGGCGTTACCGTACACGACCGCAAGGTAGTAGACGCCGCACTGAATCTGGCAGCCGAGACAGACGGACCTGCCGCAGCACTGGAACTTCCGGACGGCAGGATCGTGACCGGTAAGACCTCCAAGCTGCTCGGTGCCTCAGCCGCGCTGATCCTGAATGCCTTGAAAGAGCTTGCAGGAATCGACCACAGTGTCCATGTGATCTCTCCGGCAGCCATCGAACCGATCCAGAAAGTCAAGACCGAATACCTTGGAAGCCGCAATCCGCGTCTTCATATCGACGAAGTCCTGATCGCACTCTCCATCAGCGCTTCCACCGACCCGGTCGCTGAACTCGCCCTGAATCAGGTTCCGAAGCTGAAAGGATGCCAGGCGCATACCTCTGTCATGCTTGCAAATGTAGATGTCCGCCTGTTCCAGAAGCTTTCCATCCAGACAACTTCTGAACCGAAATACGAGAAAAAACCGATTTACCAATAAGCACAAATGTCCCCATAAAACTTTGTGAAATTTTTTACACCCAGTCTGCAAAAAAGGATTGTATTTTCCTGTGGATTGGGTGTATACTTTTAAAGTATTTTATTTCACAATTACATATTGCCGGTTCGATTTCGAACCGGGTTTGACGAGGAAGCCAAAGATTTTATATCTTATGGTTTTTTTCGCTTTTTTAGGGAAAAAATATAGAAATGGTATGAGCAGTATAGTATAAGGAGGTTATTATGGCAGTAAAATATGTATTTGTCACCGGAGGTGTCGTGTCCGGACTCGGCAAAGGAATCACAGCAGCATCCCTCGGCCGTCTTTTAAAAGCGCGCGGCTACACGGTCACCATGCAGAAATTCGATCCATACATCAACATTGACCCGGGAACCATGAACCCGGTACAGCACGGAGAAGTATTCGTAACCGATGACGGTGCGGAAACCGATCTCGATCTCGGACATTATGAACGATTTATCGACGAGAGTCTTACCAGAAATTCCAACGTTACAACCGGTAAGATCTACTGGTCCGTTCTTCAAAAAGAACGCCGCGGCGATTTCGGAGGGGGGACCGTTCAGGTCATCCCACATATTACAAACGAGATCAAAAGCCGTTTTTACAGAAACCCCACTGCGACCGACACGGAAATCGCGATTATTGAAGTAGGCGGAACTGTCGGCGATATCGAAAGTCAGCCTTTCCTGGAATCGCTTCGTCAGTTTCAGCATGATATGGGCCATGAAAATGTGATCCTGATCCATGTAACCCTGATTCCATATCTCCGCGCTTCTCAGGAGATGAAGACCAAACCGACTCAGGCCAGCGTAAAAGAACTTCAGGGAATGGGTATTCAGCCGGATATTCTCGTCTGCCGCTCCGAGCATCCTCTGGATGACGGAATCAAAGACAAGATCGCCCTGTTCTGTAATGTGCCGGCAAGCCACGTCCTTCAGAATCTGGATGTAGAATATCTTTATGAAGCACCGCTTGCCATGGAGGAGGAACACCTCGCATCGGTTGTCTGCGAATCCCTGCATCTTCCCTGCCCGGAACCGGATCTCAAGGACTGGAGAGAGATGGTAGACTGCCTGAAGCATCCTACCCAGGAAGTGACCGTAGCTCTGGTCGGAAAATACATCCAGCTCCATGATGCCTATATCAGCGTCGTAGAAGCTTTAAAGCACGGCGGTATTTACAGCCACACGACCGTCAATATCAAATGGGTGGATTCCGAGACGGTAACTCCGGAAAATGTGGACACGATTCTTTCCGATGTGAGCGGCATCCTCGTTCCGGGCGGTTTCGGAGACCGCGGTATTGAAGGAAAGATCGAAGCGATCAAATACGCCCGCACACACAAGGTTCCATTCCTTGGCCTCTGCCTTGGCATGCAGCTTTCCATTGTGGAATTTGCAAGAAATGTGATCGGCTATCACGATGCCCACAGTGTGGAACTGAAACCGGACACCACCCATCCTGTGATCCATATCATGCCGGATCAGATTGGCGTGGAAAATATCGGCGGAACCTTAAGACTTGGTTCTTATCCCTGTGTCCTGGATGAGACCTGCAAAGCGTACTCTCTCTACGGCAAGAAAGAAATCGCCGAACGCCACCGCCATCGTTACGAAGTCAACAATGACTATCGCGACGTGCTGGAAAAGAACGGCATGAAGCTCTCCGGATTATCCCCGGACGGAAGGATCGTAGAGATGATCGAGATTCCGGAGCATCCATGGTTCATCGGAACCCAGGCTCATCCGGAGCTGAAATCCCGTCCTAACAAACCGCATCCGCTGTTTAAAGGTTTCGTAGAAGCCGCACTGGAATACCAGTCTTCCAATAAATAATCATATTGTATTGAATTAAGTGCCTGAAGTTTGCCGCTTCCGGCACTTTTTGTCTTTACCACATTCTTTCCCTCTGATATACTGATTTTGGGGTATGAAAACTGAAGGAGGTTTTTCTTCAGGTATTACAAAAGTTTATCTAAAGGAGGAATAAGTAAATCATGGAAACTTTCAAACCAATGCTTCTTACAACCCTGAAAAACTATGACCGTTCCCAGTTTATCAAGGATGTAACTGCAGGCATTATCGTAGCAATTATAGCGCTTCCGCTTTCGATCGCGCTGGCACTGGCATCCGGTGTGGGGCCTGAAGCCGGAATCTTCACCGCGATCGTTGCCGGATTCGTGATCTCCGCACTCGGAGGCAGTGCGGTACAGATCGCCGGCCCGACCGCTGCATTCGCAACCATCGTGGCAGGCATCGTCGCAAGGAGCGGCACGGACGGGCTTGCCGTGGCAACCATCCTGGCAGGCATCATCCTGGTCATCATGGGACTGTGCCGTTTCGGCAGTCTGATCAAATTCATCCCCTATACGATCACGACCGGATTTACCGCCGGTATCGCCGTAACCATCGTCATCGGACAGCTCAAAGACTTCTGTGGTCTCACCTATCCGGAAGGCGTAAAACCAATCGAGACAATGGAGAAGCTGGAAGCATTTATCCAGAATATCTCAACCCTGAATCTTCACGCCGTGATCGTCGGACTTGTCAGTCTTGCTGTTCTGATTATCGCACCGTATTTTGCCAAAAAGATCCCGGGATCACTGATCGCTGTGATTGTCGGAATCCTGATGGTGAAGTTCCTGCCGCTGAAGGTCAATACAATTGGGGATCTGTACACCATCAGCAACAGTCTGCCGTCATTCCATCTGCCGTCCATGAGCTTTGAAATGGTGCGTACTGCACTTCCGGACGCATTTACCATCGCAGTACTGGCAGCCATCGAATCGCTTCTTTCCTGTGTAGTTGCCGATGGAATGATCAACAGCAAACACCGTTCCAACACGGAACTGATTGCCCAGGGCGCCGGCAACATGGCTTCCGCACTCTTCGGAGGAATCCCGGCAACAGGCGCAATCGCCCGGACTGCTGCCAACATCAAAAACGGCGGCCGTACCCCGGTTGCAGGAATGATACATTCCATCACTCTGGTTTTAGTCCTCGTTGTTCTGATGCCGTTTGCCGGAATGATCCCGATGCCGACGATTGCAGCCATTCTTTTCATTGTCGCATACAACATGTGCCAGTGGAGACCATTCGTCCGTCTGGTTAAGACCGCGCCAAAGAGTGATATCGCCGTACTTGTCATCACGTTTATCCTCACCATCGTCTTCGACCTCGTTGTTGCAATCGAAATCGGAATGCTGCTTGCATGTCTGCTGTTTATTAAGCGCATGAGCGATGAGACCAGCGTGAGAGGCTGGACCTATGTGGATGATGACAGTGAAGAAGTAAACCGTCAGCTTCGCGTCCTTCCGCGCGAGATCAGCGTTTATGAGATTAACGGACCTCTCTTCTTCGGTGCCGCTGATTCCATCGAACAGATCATGCTGCACAGCACGACCAAATGTCTGGTACTGCGCATGCGCGGCGTTCCTGCACTGGACAGCACCGCTATGAACGCCCTGATCGATCTGTGGAAGAAGTGTAAGGAAGACAATATTACGATGATCTTCTCCCATGTAAATGAGCAGCCAATGAGCGCACTGAAAAAAGCCGGCTTTGTGGAAATGGCCGGAAAAGAGAATTTCTGCAGCAATATCGAGGAATCCCTGGAACGCGCAGAAAAACTGATACAAATGTAAGATCTTTCATAGAAAAAGCGGACGATGCCGGATAGACATCGCCCGCTTTTCTCTATGCACAGCTTGAAGCAGATTCAAACTGGGAATTATATAACTCGGCATAAAAGCCGCCTTTCGCAAGCAATTCTTCATGCCTGCCCTGCTCGATGATATCTCCGTCCTTCATCACAAGAATCAGATCCGCATCCCGAATCGTTGACAGTCGGTGTGCGATCACGAAGCTGGTTCTTCCCTTCATCAGGTTATCCATTGCCTTCTGGATCTGCACCTCCGTTCTGGTATCGACAGAACTCGTTGCTTCATCCAGAATCAGGATCTTCGGATCCGCCAGAATCGCTCTTGCGATCGTAAGAAGCTGCTTCTGTCCCTGAGACACATTGCTCGCCTCTTCATTCAGTTCCATCTGGTACCCGTTCGGCAAAGTCTGTACAAAACGGTGTACATGTGCCGCTTTCGCAGCAGCCACCACTTCCTCATGCGTCGCATCCAGCTTGCCGTAGCGGATATTGTCCTCGATCGTTCCGTTGAACAGCCAGGTATCCTGAAGTACCATTCCGAACATTTCCCTGAGCTCACTCCTATTAAAATCCCTGACATTATGTCCGTCAACCAGAATCGCTCCCTTATTCACATCATAAAAACGCATCAGCAGCTTGATCATCGTGGTCTTGCCGGCTCCTGTGGGACCGACAATGGCAATCTTCTGTCCCTGATGTACCTCGGCCGAAAAATCATGGATAATCACATGATCCGGATTATATCCGAACTGTACATGATCGAACGTGACATTTCCTTCCAGTCCCTCCACGGAAACCGGATGTTCCACGACCTGATCCTCCTCTTCTTCTCCGAGGAATTCAAATACCCTCTCAGAAGCCGCTGCCGTAGACTGCAGCATATTCGCAACCTGCGCCACCTGCTGGATCGGCTGTGTAAACGAACGCACATACTGAATGAAGGACTGGATATCGCCCACTTCAATTGTTTTGCGGATTGCCAGATATCCTCCAAGGATCGAAACACCGACATATCCCAGATTTCCGACAAACTGCATAATCGGCATCATCATACCCGAAAGGAACTGTGATTTCCACGCGGACTGATAGAGAATCTCATTCGTCTCATCAAAAGTCCGGATCACATCCTCCTCTTTATTGAATGCCTTAACAATATTATGTCCGCCATAAACCTCTTCCACCTGTCCGTTAATATGTCCCAGATATTCCTGCTGGCTCTTAAAAAACTTCTGAGAATGCTTTACGATCGTAGATACCAGCACCATGGAAATCGGAAGGATCAATAATGCCACAATTGTCATCAGCGGGCTGATGCTCAGCATCATCACCAGAACACCAATGAGCGTTGTCACAGAAGTGATCAGCTGTGTCGCACTCTGGTTCAGGCTCTGACTGAGCGTATCCACATCATTCGTCACTCTGGATAGCACCTCGCCGTGGGTCGTCTTGTCAAAATATTTCATCGGCAGGCGGTTGATTTTTTCAGAAATCTCTTTTCTCATGCGGTACGTCATTTTCTGTGATATTCCTGTCATGATAAATCCCTGCAGGAAAGACAGCAGCGCACTTACCGCATAGAGGCAGAGAAGACCAATCAGGATCTTCCCGATTTTTCCAAAATCAATTCCGTCTCCTCCGGATATCTTGCTGACCAGTCCGTTAAAGATCTCCGTCGTCGCTTTTCCGAGAACCTTAGGCCCCAGTATGCTGAAAACCGTACTTCCGATCGCAAATACCGCGACAAAGAAAATGCCGATTTTATATACACTCATGTAATTGATCAGTTTTTTCATAGTCCCGCCGAAATCTTTCGCTTTTTCCGTTGATTTCATCGGTCCGTGTCCTCCGTGTCTAGGCATGCGCCATCTCCTCCTTTCCGGTCGTTCCCATATCTCTTGCAAGTTCTTCCTCGGACAACTGCGAAGAAGCAATCTGATAATATGCATCACAGTTTTTCAAAAGCTCTTTATGTGTACCGATACCCGCGATTCTTCCTTCATCCAGAACGATGATCTGTTCTGCATGGAGAATCGTGCTGATTCTCTGCGCCACAATGATAACGGTGCTGTCCTGCGTCTTTTCCCTCAAGGCAGCCCGCAGCGTTACGTCGGTCTTATAATCCAGAGCGG
Organism: Bariatricus sp.; assembly: GCA_051880095.1. GTDB lineage: Bacteria > Bacillota > Clostridia > Lachnospirales > Lachnospiraceae > Allocoprococcus. The sequence continues at coordinate 57,576 of JBJENH010000085.1, forward strand.
AGAAGCTGTCATCGAAAATAAAGACATCCGGCTTCTTCGCGATCGCACGCGCAATGGACAGTCTCTGTTTCTGTCCTCCGGAGACATTGGTTCCGCCCTGCGCGATCGGACTGTCATATTTCTTGCGCTTCTCTTCGATAAATTCCGTCGCCTGAGCAATCGAAGCCGCTTCTTCCATCTCATCCTTCGTTCCATCCGGATTTCCGTAAAGAATATTGGATTCGATCGTTCCGGAGAACAGGACACCTTTCTGCGGAACATATCCCAGTTTATCCCGGAGCTCATGCTGAGTGATTTCCCGGATATCGGTTCCGTCGATCAGGATCCTGCCGCCTGTCACATCATAGAATCTCGGGATCAGATTGACAAGCGTGGACTTTCCGCTTCCGGTACTTCCGATAATCGCCGTCGTCTGTCCCGGTTTTGCCGTGAAATGAATATCACAAAGCACATCCTCCTCGGCACCCGGATAACGGAAGTTCACATGATCAAATACCACTTCCCCTTTTCCTGCAGCCGGAAGTGTTTTCGGTTTCCCGGGATCCTCGATCGCCGTCGTACTCGTAAGGATCTCATCCACACGATTTGCTGCAACCGCCGCTCTCGGGAGCATGATAGACACCATACAGATCATTAAGAACGACATGATGATCTGCATCGTATACTGGATAAATGCCATCATATCACCGACCTGCATATTACCATTGTCGATTCCATGCGCCCCGTTCCAGACGATCAGAATCGTAATTCCGTTCATGACCAGCATCATGACCGGCATCATAAATGTCATCGCACGGTTTACAAACAAGTTTGTCTTCATCAGATCTTGATTTGCCTTATCAAAACGCTTCTCTTCGTATTTCTCCGTACTGAACGCCCGGATAACAGAAAGTCCGGTCAGGATCTCTCTCGTTACCAGATTCAGACGGTCCACCATGTTCTGGAGGATTTTGAATTTCGGCATTGCCACGGTAAATAATACCAGCACCAACAGAAGGATGATCACAACCGCAAGTCCAATGATCCATGACATATCGACATTGGTGCGGAATACCTTAATAATGCCGCCTGCTGCCATGATCGGGGCATACATCACCATCCTCAGCAGCATAACGACCAGCATCTGAATCTGCTGAATATCATTGGTACTCCTTGTGATCAGGGATGCCGTTGAGAAATGGTCGAATTCTGCATTTGAAAAACCAACTACTTTCTTGAATACTCTGCTTCTTAAGTCACGTCCGGTTCTGGCCGCAACGCGGGATGCCAGAAGTCCCACCATAACGCTGGCCAGCATTCCGAGAAATGCAAGGCCGATCATCTTCGCACCGGTTCTCAAAATATAACTGTTCTGAATATGTTCCGTATCCATTCCGAGCTTTTCATACACAGTCTTTATATAAGCTGTCCCCGCCTGTTCTACGATCGTATCCGGCATATCATCCATTTTTTCTGCAATCTGATCTACAATCTCTTCTCTCTGTTCCTCAGACAGCATTCCCAGGATTTCAAACATATCCGCTTCATCGATCTTCTGCATCTGTGCTTCCATCTGTGCCTGCATTTCTTCCTGTTGTTTCTTTGCAAGCTCCGGATTTGCCTCAAGAGCCGCCTTCTCCTCCTCTGTCATCTGAGAGGCGGCTTCCTTTGCCTTTGCCTCAGCCTGTGACTGAATGGCTGCTTTCATGTTCTCTTTCATCGAAACTTCCATCTGTTTCGTTGTATCGCTGTCAGACTCAAACCCGGATACCAGCAGCATCGGCTGCCCCAGGATCTCCGCCAGTTCTTGCACTTCTTCCTCGTCTTCGGCAGTTGATTCCTTCAGAACATAAACACTGCCTTCACAGTCATATCCGGTATCTGCCTTCTTCAGCTCATACGCCTCCAGCACCCGTTCGCTATCCTCCCTGCCCATAAACAAAAGCAGCCTCTCCATCTCCTCTTCGGTAACAGCTTCCGGTATCTTCTCGTCAATTCCTCCCTGCTGAATTCCCACATTTACAATGTCCGAAGTATAAGAAGGAAGTGACAGATCGCAGGTCGCCTGAACGATCAGGAAACCGATGATAACAACAATGGTCGCCGTATACGGTTTCAAATGTTTCAATAATTTTCTCATATCAACAACTATCCTTTCTTCTCGTTTTCACATTTCCCTTTTCTGTCTGATCCACATGCGGACATTCGTCCATCAATTCTTTCAGATTAATCTCCTTTACAGAAAAAAGATTTTCCCGCATCTGCAGCATCAAACGCCGGAGAAGCAGCTTTTCTTCTACACTCATATCCTTGAACAGTACCGCATCTGCCTGTTCCGCAATTGTCATTAACTTCTCCGTGCATTCCATACCCATCTCCGTGATCTGAATATTCACGATACGCTGATCCTTCGTATCCGGTCTGCGCTCCACATACCCCAGCTTCTCCAGCTTCTGGATCGCGACCGTCACAGACGGCGGCTTCACCCCGATATGATCTGCAATCTCACGCTGCGAGAGTGGTCCCGCCTTTCTAAGGAAAAGCAAAATCCCGGCATGTCCCGGCTTGATCTTCAAAGGTTCTATCAAGTGAATAATATACTGCACATTCATATGAAACACCTGATGCATCAAAAACAGTAATGGTATGTTTTTGTCACCACACATGCCGATACCGTCGCCTTCTCTCCGTTCATCCTGATACACCATCTCACCTCCAATGCTTAGATGTCTAACGGTTATTCTATGATTTATGTACAGAAATGTCAATTGTATGCGAAAATATTTTATACTTTTATTATAATTTCTGCGCATTATTTAATTAGATATTTAACTTTATTTTCATCCCCCAAAACAAAAAAAGGTCCACTGGACCTTTTTTAAGTATACATTTTACATTTTCATATTTACAGATCCGCCAGAAGTGCCCTCACATTCTCCTCCTTCGTAGCCCAGCTGGTACAAAGCCGGATCACGCTGTGCGTCTCATCATATCTCTGCTGATACGTCACACCGTATTTTTCACGGATCTTCTCAAGCTTCCCATCCTCAATAATAATAAACTGCTGGTTCGTCACGCTGTCCATAAAGAAAGAATACCCTTTTTCTTTCAACCCTTCCTTTAAAATCATCGCCATATCGATCGCATGCTTTGCAATCTCAAAATACAGCCCGTCCCGGAACAGCTCCAGAAATTGAATTCCCAGAAGACGTCCCTTTGCCAGCATACCGCCCTTCTGTTTGATGCTGTACCGGAAATCCGGTTTCAGCTGCGGATTCGTAATCACAACGGCTTCCCCGAAGAGTGCGCCGACTTTCGTACCGCCAATGTAAAATACATCACAGATTCTTGCAATATCCTCGATCGTTACATCCGTCCCCGGAGCCATCAGACCATACCCCAGCCTTGCCCCGTCAAGGAACAGATACAGACCGCACTCCCGGCATACACGCCCGATTTCTTCCAACTCATCTTTCGTATACAAGGTTCCAAGCTCTGTCGGATGGGAAATGTAAACCATCTTCGGCTGCGCGATATGTTCGTGTGACTCATCACTCCAGTGCAGATCATGCGCATTTCTAATCTGCTCAGCCATGATCTTGCCGTCCTTCCCCGGAAGTGCGAGCACCTTGTGTCCGCATGCCTCCACCGCACCGGTCTCATGTACATTGATATGGCCGGTATCCGCGCACAAAACGCCCTGATATGGTTTCAGAGCCGACGAAATAACGGTAAAATTCGCCTGCGTTCCGCCTACCAGGAAATGCACATCCGCTTCCGGTGCATCGCACACCTTTCGAATCGCTTCTCTTGCCGCCTCACAATAAGCATCCTCCCCATAACCGGTAGTCTGCTCCAGATTCGTCTCCATCAATCTTTCCAGAATTCTGGGATGTGCCCCCTCTGTATAATCACTGTTAAATAATATCATGACTGTTCCTCCGTAAATTTTCCGGTAACCGCAAATGCATGGTTCATCGGACCGCTTCCGCTTCCCAGATCCAGCATGGCCGCAAGCGCACCGGAAATATATTCCTTTGCCCGTTCCACCGATGTATCCAGATCAAATCCCTTCGCCAGATTTGCCGCGATCGCACTGGATAAGGTGCATCCCGTTCCGTGGGTATTCGGATTATCGATTCTTCTGCCGCAGAACCATTTTATGCTTCCCTCCCGGTAAAGCAGATCATTGGCATCATTCAGCTGATGGCCGCCTTTTAGTAGAACTGCGCAGCCATATCTGCGGCTGATCACTTCTGCCGCAGTTACCATGTCTTCCTCCGTCTTCACCTGCATATCGGCAAGTACCTCAGCTTCAGGAATATTCGGCGTCAATACCGTCGCCATCGGAAGCAGTCTCTCTTTCAATGCGCCGATCGCCTCCTCACTGATCAGTCTTGCCCCACTGGTGGCAACCATCACAGGATCCACAACGATATTTTCTGCATGATACTCTTCCAGCTTGTCCGCAATCGTTTCAATCAATGCCTTTCCGGAAACCATCCCGATCTTCACCGCATCCGGCCGGATGTCCGTAAAAACCGCATCCATCTGTTTTTCCAGAAAATCAGGCGTCACTTCCATAATTCCCGTAACACCGGTCGTATTCTGTGCCGTCAAGGCCGTGATCGCACTCATGGCGTAGACTCCGTTAACCGTCATCGTTTTAACGTCCGCCTGAATACCGGCGCCTCCACTCGAATCACTGCCTGCTATTGTCAATGCTGTTTTCATCTCACACTATCCTTTCTGCTATCCCTGCTCATCCAGGAATTTCATATAAGAATCCTTTTCCTCCAGGACAACATCCCCCAGAGACTTGATTTCTTCCCAGTCTTTTTTGCTGCTTTCATCATAGATCACAGTCACCTTAAAACCAGCCTGTTTCGCCGTTCTGACCGCATGAACAGCATCCTCGAACACCCAGGTCTCCTCCGGTGTACTCCCCAGTGTTTCCGCCGCTTTCAGGAAAATATCCGGCTGACTCTTTCCGACACCAACCTCTCTGCAAGAAAAAATCCTCAAAAAATAATCCCGGACACCGAGACGCTCCAGCGCTGCTCCGGCAAGTTCCGCACTTCCAGAAGTGGCAACCACCATTTTCACATTTCTATTCTTCAGTTCATCCAGAAGCGCCCGGACATCTTTCTTGAATCCCGCCTCTTCCCGATAAAAAACATCCACAATCTCTACAATCCCCGCCAGAATCTCTTCTGCCGTCTCAGGCATCTGATACTTCTCCTTCACATAAGCAGAACCTTCTTCCATGCTCATATGCATGATCGTATCAATAAGCCCATCCTCCGGAACAATTCCCTTCTTTCTCAGAAGCTGCTCAGTCGCCTCTTCCCAGATAGACATCGAATCCAGGAGTGTCCCGTCCACATCAAAAATCGCATATTGAATCATGCTCTCACCATCTCCTCCGTACGCTTCTTCAGTTCTCTTGTTGCAGTCTCAATATCCTTCTTCGCAAAAATCGCACTGACGACTGCAACACCACATATTCCATTACCCGCAAGTTCTCCCACGTTCTCTTCTGTAATTCCCCCAATCGCCACAACCGGAATGTTTACTGCCTGGCAAATCTGCTTCAGAACCTCATGATCCATCTTCGAAGCATCTTCTTTAGTGCTGGTGCCGAATACAGCACCAGACCCCAGATAATCTGCCCCATGCTTTTCAGCCAGAAGTGCCTGCTCCACCGTCTTCGCCGTAACCCCGATGATCTTGTCCGGCCCCAGTTTCGCGCGCACATCCTCCGCTTCCATGTCACTTTGTCCCACATGAACACCATCCGCATCCACTGCAAGAGCGATATCCACATTATCATTGATCAGCAGCGGCACATGATACTTTGCACACACCACCTTCATCCTTCGTGCCTCTTCCAGAAACTCTTCTTCACTCAGATGCTTCTCCCGAAGCTGAATGCAGGTCGCACCGCCCTTCAGACACTTCTCCACCTGCTGCTCCAAGGTCTCCCCTTCCGTAAGCCAGCTCCGGTCCGTCACCGCGTATAATAATAAATCTTTCTTATCCATTTTCTCTTTCCTGCCTCAGATCCAGTATTCTCTGATTCCGGCTTCCCCGAAATACCAGCGTCAAATCCTTCTCTGCTTCCACAAATTCTCCGTCCACCAAGACATCCACATAGGACAGCATTTCCTCTGTCACATCCGTAAATACTTTTCCACCGGGGATCAGATCAACATCATACAGATATCCCGTGTAACACCAGATATCCTTTCCCGGATACGCCTCCCGGATACGCCTCAGCACATTTACCAGCACCTGCTGATTCTCCGGTTCAAAAGGTTCTCCCCCAAGAAGCGTAAATCCCTGAATATAATCCGGTCTCAACGCTTCCAACAATTCCGCCAGCGTCTCCTCGGTAAATGGACTTCCATACGCGAAATCCCAGGTTTCCGCGTTAAAACAGCCTTTACAATGGTGCCTGCATCCGGAGACAAACAAACTGACCCTGACGCCCGGCCCATTTGCAATATCGCATTCTTTTATATTCCCATAATTCATGACATATCACCTACAATTCTTTTTTCAAATTTCACAGTAATCAGTCTATGGATTATTATAAGCGAATCAGCCTGTATTTTCAAGCCATTCCTCCCCGACGAAAGGACCCACTCTATTACGTATTTTTCCCTTAACAAAATTCAGCCGGCCGGTTAAACGCCGGAACGTGATTCCCCTTCCTTTTTTGCTTCATAAAGAACCCTGATTGAGTCAAAGATATAACAAGGCATTCCATCACAGTCAGTAATGAAATGCCTTATTTGAAATTAATAATTCTGATTCGATATCGTATACTTTATCTTCTCAATAACACCGCATTATTTATTGCTGCATTTTTCTCTTTTAGGGTATAAAATGATTCTTTCTCTCCGGTTTCTAAGTCATAACCTATAATTTCCGATTCATATGAAATATAATACACTTTCCTATTTTGCATGGAAATCAGTTTATCTATCTCCAATTCCTCAAAGACAGTCGATTTCTGGGATTTTCCATCTTTCAGTTTGTACCAATCTCCTATTTGATAATAAATGTCACCAGAAGAATCTAATACAATTGCTGTCATATATCCCGCCTCTACATCTGCAATCTTCTGGATTCTTTCTGTTTCTAAATCCATCTCATAAATCGTATTCACACCAAAAGATTCTTCTCCCATATTATTTGCCATCTTCTCATCAAATTCCGACTGGGAATATGTATTGAATACAATTTTCTCTATATCAGAATTGTAATTCACCTGCCATACAAATGCATCCTCATCCTTCAGCATCCTGCATATTTCTCCATTTTCAAGCTTAAACAAGCCCATCGCCCTTGTTCCATTTTCAACAGCTACTAGATATACTCTATCTGCAAATGGGAAAATATAATTAACGGCAAATAAAGAATCTGTCAACCGGTTCCCGTTCAAACTTCCGCACTTCTTTCGATAAATCTCATCATCGCCTGCTCCATCTTCTCGGTATGTGTAATATACCTCATCCTTTGAATCTAAGTATACAGTCAAAGGATATTGGGAGGTGTAAGGAATCTTCGACTTTTCATCTATCGTCTTCGTCTCAAAATCAGAAATATAATTATAAGTATTCAACTTATTTCCTTCTTCTTTTGTGACGGTAAATGAAAAATAATAAGGGGATTTCTCTTTTTGCTTTTCCAGTTGTTCTTCTTCACTCTTCCCTTTCAGCACCTGCGACTTTGTACATCCAGGCAAAATTACCATACCTAAAATCATAAATAGCAGCATCTTCAAAAAATATCTTTTTTTCATAGTACAATCCTTTTAATGCGTATATTGTATATCATTAATGCTAACAGATGAACTCCACGTATATCCAAAATATTCCACGCCTGTTTTCCATATATCTAATACAGCATCTGGAAGTGAACCTTTATCTCTCTTAGTTAGTGTAACAAATGCTATTCCACCTCCTTTTTTTGGTCCATTAACAGATAATTTAGTTCCGTACGGACAGTCATCATATTTCATATTTGTGGCACAATCTCCTTTTACCAACCTATTGTCCCTTTCACCTATCGTATCTGTAAAATTGGTAGCCCTTCCATATCCGTATCTTCCAGAAGTATTTCCTATTTGCCATATTTGATTTTCATGAGCTCCCCAAGTATAAAGTAATTTATCATTTGG
>JBJENH010000086.1:0-14633 GCA_051880095.1 Bariatricus sp.
ATGCCGCATCATAACAATTTGGTTCATCATAGTATCCCGGAGAGAACGATTATGTTCCCTCCGGTTTTACTTTACTCTCATTCATTCTAAAGTTTTGAAAGCTCATACGTTATATCTGCCTTCTTTGCGACAGCAGGTGAATGTGTTACCAGAATAATGCATTTGTTCTGCTGTTTTGCAAGATTGATGAAGATATCCATTATGGCATTCTGGGTATATCCGTCCAGATTGCCGGTTGGTTCGTCTGCCAGAATGATATCGGGATCATAGGAAAGTGTTCTGGCGATTGCCACTCTCTGCTGTTCTCCGCCGGAGAGTTTCAGAATGCGGCGCGACCACAGTTCTTCTTCCAGTCCGACTGACTGAAGGACTTCCCTTGCTTTTTTCTTCTTATCTTTGATCTTTTTCCCACTGATGTCCATGGAGAGGATTACATTTTCTTCTGCGGTGAGATGCGGGAGCAGGTTGTAGCTCTGGAAAATAACGCCAACATATTTGCTCCGGTAATCATATTGATTCAATTGTTTCAGATTCTTCTGGTTGTAGATAATTTCTCCTGATGTCGGTTGTGCAAGGCCCGACAGCATGGAAAGCAATGTTGTTTTTCCGGCCCCTGATCTGCCTACGATTGCATAGACCAGACCGGCTTCAAATTCATAGTTCAGATTCCTGATGACCGTTTTCTGCCGGTCATAGGAAAAGGTAATATTCTTTAATTCTAATACGCCCATTTCTGTTTCTCCTGTTCTGTCACTCATTATTTCTTATCGCTCACTATATTTTGCCGCTCATTATGTCCTGTCGCTCAGGATCCGTAATGGTTCATACCGTAAAATAGAAATCATTCCTGCGCTGCTTGCAACGATTGTGAGCAGCAATGCTATTCCCATGAGGCTGAACAGTACTGTAATGTCCATTGATGTGTCGATCGTCTCCACGTATTCTACCCCGGCCATTCCTGGATTTTGATTTCCTCCCTCACGGAACTTTCCGCCAAAGTTCTTCTCGGTTGAAGCATTTGCCTCCTGTGTAGATTCAATCTGATCCTCAAGAAGTGCATTTGCCACCGGTCCGGAGGCCGCAGTTCCGATACCGATGCCGATCAGAAAAGCAAGGCAGGTCACAAGAAATGTTTCTGTCAGGAACTGGAGCACAACTTTTCCTTTTTTCATACCGATCGCTGCGAGAACGCCGATCTCGTATTTTCTCTCACGGACACAGAAAATATTGAAAATCACCAGGATTCCGGCACCGACCAGCAGTACGACCCAGAAAAATACCATCGTGAATTTGCTCATGCTTTCCAGCGGGACAAGGCTCTGCTCATAACGGGAGAGATCGTTCGATGTTACGGTGTAAACCTCTGTATCTAGTCCCATTTTCTCGACATCCGTGCAAAATGCTTCATAATGTTCTACATTTGCAAATACATAATTGCAGTTTACGCTGCCGCGAAGTGCGGTTGAGGATTCGAAGCCGTTTTCATCTACGATTGTCTGTGCGTTTTCTTCCGCTTTCTGAACAACGCTGTCCAGCGACTCGTAGGAAGTGAAGATCTGATTTGCATAGGAATCGGTCGTCACATTCTGGAAAATACCGCAAATGGTGAACGGGTAGAGTTCTGCTTCATTCTGCGGATTGACCAGCTCGATCGTATCTCCCACGGCCAGATCATTTAAAATCGCAAGTTCATAACTGATCACACATGTGCAGTCCGTGGAATTCTGTTCGAATACTGCGCCTTCATAAATACTGTTTTCACCGCTTATGAATGTAGTCATGGCATCGTGAGAACTATAACCGATCACGGTTACATCCCCTAAGTTTCCGCGGCTCATCTGGTTCGACCGCATCTCATTTGAACCCATATTGACTTTGCTATTTGAGTTATCATTTGAAGTACCATTGGAACTATCACTCGTTACTTCCATTTCTGTACTGTAGATTTCGATGTCTTCGGTCACGTTGAACGCTGCTGATTCTGTATAATAGAATCCGTCTGCATATTCACTTTCGGCATACATCTGCATTTCTTCCAGAGACAACGACTGGGACATGGCTCCTGCCATCGCTGACCGGTCCATCTTGTTGTCACCCATGATCTTCTCCCGGTTCAGGCTGATCTGCGCCGTGATGGTCAGTGCGTCAAGCGCATCCTCTTTTGCTGACTCGGCGCTGTTCCGGACGCTGAGCGCAATACAAGCGGACACCGCAACAAACAACACCAAAATAAAAATCAAAATATTCCGTCCTTTTGCGCGGACGATACTTTTTACAGCATTTTTAATAATATACATATTGAAACCTCCATCTGTTTTCTGCTGTTGCAACGATGTCATTATAAAAGTCAGATTTTATATTTTTGTCATGGAAAAAGAAAAATCAGCAGAATTTTTCATCTGCTGATTTGATTTTCATGATTATGCTTTATTCAATTGTAGGGAGCGCGATACTCACACAGACACCGTCAGGGACATTTTCCATATGGCAGCTTCCTTTGTGCTTGTCCAACACTGTTTTCACAATGTAGAGTCCCAGCCCGACATTATTGTAAATGGTCCGGGTCCGCGATTTGTCCGCCCTGTAAAATGCATCCCAGATATGATCAATATCCTCTTCTGCAATCGGTTCTCCCTGATTATAGATTGAGAAAACGGCGTTTCCGTTCTTCTTTTCCAGAGTTACCCTGATCCTCCCGCCCTGAGCGGTGTGCTGCTCAGCATTGTTCAATAGATTCTTAATCGCCTGCTCCAGATATTTCGCATCGCCGTATACTATTACATTTTCTTCCAGACAGATTTCCGACTGGTAATCTTCCAACACCGGACTGTATTGTTGCATGATACTTTGGCAAAGCTCGGTGAGTGAGAATTCTTCCATGGTCATCTGGATGAAACCACTGTCGACGGAAGAGATTTCCAGCATGTGGGATACCATATCGCTGAGCTTTTCTGTCTCCTCGATGATGGTATCGTAATAATATTCCCGGTCGATCTCAGACAGATCACTTTTCAGATTTTCAGTATAAATCTGCAGGAGGCTCAGCGGTGTCTTCATCTCATGAGAAACACCGGCAATGAAATCTCTGCGCAGCTCTTCCATCTGTTTCCGGTAGTCTATATCTTTTTTCAGCGCCGCATTTGCCGTCTGCAGCTCTTCCATCGTATTGTGCAGCTCTGTCATCGTGGTCTGCAGCTTCTGCGACATTGTGTTGACGCTGCAGGCAAGGCTTGACAACTCCTTTGTGGAAACATCTTCATCCGCCATATAGGAAAAATCCAGCTTTGCAATCTTCTTGGACACTTTCTCAATGGAAGAAATCGGTGCCGTAAAATTCTTTGATACCAGAACGGCTGCGACAAGTCCGATCACAAGGACGACTGCCGAGATGTATATGCCTGCTTCGGTAAACAGCGCCACACTGTTATCGATCGACTCCATCGGAAGTGTCATCAACACCAGAATGTCTTTGTTGCCATAGGCAAACTTTCCGCTCAGCTGCAGCATTTTCATACCGTTCTCCTTGCCGCGTGTATCTGCGACTGATGTAACTGGCGTGTAGGAAAACACCAGATCCGCAGCAAGAACCGCTCTTCCTTCATTTCCGAAATTCTGCTTGAACCCGGCATAACCGGAAGTATAGAGGATTTCTCCGTCCGATGCCAGTACGAGTTTGATCCCGCTGGTATCCTGAAGCTTTTCGGCAAATGCATTGACTTCCTCCAGATCTTCCTGATAGAGCTCTTTCAGTTCATAAAAGGAATCCTCGATCAGATCCTTTTTCTGATAGGTAAAAAAGGCCTTCGCAAAATAGAGATTGAATATGATCTGGCTTGCTATGATCATGAGCGTCAGCAAACTGAACGCTGCCATTAATTTTGTTCGTATGGATGCCTTCATATCACACCTCGAATTGATATCCGACACAGTGGATCGTTTTGATGTAATCGGCATATTTTCCAAGCTTCGTCCTGAGCTGACGAATATGGGTATCGACCGTTCTGACTCCGCCTTCAAAGTTATAGCCCCATACATTGTTCAGGATCTGTTCTCTGGAAAATGTAAGCGACCGGTTGATAGCCAGGAAGTAGAGCAGGTCATATTCTCTGCGCGTCAGTTCAAGCGGGCTTCCTGCCAGAAGAACCGTCCTGGTGGCCGGGTTAATGGCAAGGTCTCCCGCTACGACATCCTGCTGAGTATCCTTTCCAAAACGTCTCAGAACGGCTTCCACCCTTGCCAGGAGTAATGACGGGGAAAATGGTTTCGTGACATAATCGTCCGCCCCTTTGGAAAAACCGGATAGCTGGTCATACTCTTCCCCCTTGGCCGTGAGCAGGATCACTGGGACATTGGACTGCGTCCCACGGATCTCGCCAAGAACTGCCAGTCCGTCTTTAACCGGCATCATGACGTCCAGGAGGATCAGGTCGATCTTCGTATTGTATTCCCAGAACCGTTCCAGCGCCTCCGCACCGTCTCCTGCTTCCAGTACATAGAAATCCTTTGCGCGAAAAAAATCCTTTAAAGCCCTTACCATCTTTGGCTCATCGTCAGCGATCAAAATACATCTTTGATTTTTAACCATATTGGTTCCACCTCATATCCGTTTTACCTCATAGGAGTATACCTGACATTTGTTATGGAATTGTTATGAAACATCAGAATTTGCCACCGCCACCGCCGTGTGTTGAACCGGAAGAACTGGTGTGGGCGCTGCTTCCGCCGGAGCTGCTGCTTTGCCGCTCGATTTTTCTCGTCGTCACGAACCGGTTGACAAGCCGGTCTTTCTGCAGGGACAGTGTAAAGCTTCCCGGAACCTCGTAGTCTTTGGCCTCTGGTTTTCTGCGTACCGTCTTAAGTGCTGATTTTTTCGCGCTCGCCATGATAAGCGCAATAATGAATCCAACAACAAACGATCCGAAGATCCAGAGGATCGGCATCGATCTGCGCGGCATATTTCCCACGTCATAAGGCTCGTCTTCATAGGCCTGGGTCAGGAATTTATCGCAGAGTGATGCATATTCTTTGAATGCTGTCTCATAATCGCCGTCACTGAGATAAGGCACAAATTCATCGGATATGTATTCGATCCCCGCGTCGGTAAATGCCGTAATTCCAAAGCCGCAGGTACTGATCCAGTAGTCACGGTCTTCCATACTGACAAGAAGCAGGATTCCGTCACGGTCCTCGCCGTATCCGTATCCGTTATAGTCATAGTAGTCATCCGCATACTCCATGGCACTCTTGCCTTCCAATGTATCCGTCGTGACTACGACCACATCACACATCTGTCGTTCGCTGATCTCTTCCAGTAATTCTGTCAACTCACTCTCTTCTTCGTCATCTAAGAGGTCTGCATGATCTGCCACAAGCGGTGCCTCACTCAGATATGCTCCCTCGGCTGCTGCCGGAAGAACCGCAGACATTGCCAAAAGAATCGTAATTATGACTGCCCAAAATCGTTTCTTCATTTGTCCACCCCTCCCATCACAGCATGAAAATCCACATCAAAACACTGATGATCACTCCCAAGATCACACTTCGGGTTGCCACATAACGCCAGTAGGCTTTCTTATCCATCGGGAGATCGCCCACCATCTTGCCGGTCTGTCCGTTCATAGCGAAGGTATATATCTTTCCATCCCATGTTGTATTAAGGATCCATACCGGATACAGTGCATATAAATATTGTGCATTGTAAATATTGACATTGCTGCCTGTCGTCGTAATCATCTGATATCCGGTTACGCTATTTCCAAAAGCAGTTTCCGCACTGCTCGTGATTCGTTCTTTCGCACGCTCCAGACACTCTTCCATATCCACATCGTAACGATCTGCCACAAATCCCGCCAGATATGCCGGGGTAAATGGTACCGCCTCGGAGAAATCAAATGGCTCAATGGATTCCATCAGTGTGTCATCCATTTTCTCGGAACCGTCCGCCGGAATCCGTTCGAACCGGACCGTGCCGCCGCGCTCTACCAAATAATGTTCATGTTCCGTATATTCAGTATCTCCGGTTTCCCAGACACGAAGATTTCTCGCATCATACGTAAAATGGGACTGTGTATCGGCATCAAACAGCCAGAACGGAACGTATACGCCCTTGATCTCGTCGATATGGTTCTCATCCTTAAATATTTTCGGAAGGAACGGCTTCCCTTTCAGATGGCTGTAATATGCCGCCTTTGCAGCTTTCTTGTCTTTCTTAAACGGAATGACATAATCCGGCTTCTGATCACCGGAAAATTGTCCTTTCATGACAACCCGGTTCCCGCAATACGGACAGGTGGTCGCTCCTGTTGTCTCTTCTGCAATGATCTCACCGCCGCAGGACTCACATACATAGACCCGCATTCCATCGGTCTCACCTTCTGCCCACTGATTGTCGCTGGCCGACTGCCAGTCTACTGTGCCCTGGCTTTCATTTTGATTCTCACTGTATCCTCCATCTGAAGCTGTCTGCTGTTTGTTTTCCTGCATTTTCTGAAATTCTTCCACCGCGATTTCCGTATCGCAGTAGGGGCACTTCATCTTCTGCGACTTACTGTCGAATTCCATGGCGCCGCCACAGGCCGGGCATTTGTATTCCATCATCTCAGACATGATTCTATCATCTCCTTTCGCGCGGCATCTCCCGGGAGAATCTGCCGTACATCTTTTGCTTTATAACGTTTCTTATATATTCAGTTTACCACCAGTTTTTGTATTAATCAATTTCTAATCACGGAAACACTTTGAAACCTTTTTTTACAGCAAAATACCCGTCCCTTTTCATGGGGCGGGTATTTTACTTTAGAGAGGGGCATACCATATGCTATTAGTACATATCCGGTGACGGCTGTGATGCCGGAGCCGGTTCCTTGATGTCTGCTACTGCTGCTTCTGTTGTGAGAAGTGTTGCTGCTACACTGACCGCATTGGCAAGTGCATTCTTGGTTACTTTGACAGGATCGATAATTCCTGCATCCATCATATTTACGTATGTTTCGTGAATCGCATCGAAACCGATTCCTACTTCGCTTTCCTTCACTTTGTTGATCACGACTGCGCCTTCCAGTCCGGCATTGTCAACGATCGCATAGAGCGGTGCTTCCAGCGCCTTTGCGACAATTTCCGCTCCGGTCTTCTCATCACCGGTCAGTGTGGATGCAAATTCTTCTACTTTCTTCTGTGCATGGATGTATGCGGAACCGCCGCCGAAAATAACGCCTTCGGCTACCGCTGCCCTTGTGGCATTCATGGCATCTTCCATACGATATTTTGCTTCTTTCATCTCGGTTTCCGTTGCTGCGCCGACACGGATTACTGCGACTCCGCCGCCCAGTTTCGCGATACGATCCATCAGTTTCTCTTTATCAAAATCGGATGTAGTCTCTGCCATCCGCCTCTTCAGATTTTCAATCCTTGATTCTACATCTGCTTTATTTCCTGCGCCGTCTACGATCGTCGTATTTTCTTTTGTTACCTTTACAGATTTTGCGCGGCCTAACATATCCATCGTTGCATCTTTAAGCTGGATTCCGATGTCTTCCATGATGACCTGTCCGCCGGTAAGAGCTGCGATATCCTGAAGCATTTCTTTCCGGTTATCACCGTATCCCGGAGCTTTCACAGCAACTACCTTGAGTGTTCCTCTGAGACGGTTTACGATCAGTGTGGTAAGCGCTTCCCCTTCCACATCTTCCGCAAGAATCAGAAGCTCTCTTCCTTCCCTCATGATATTTTCGAGGATCGGAAGGATATCCTGGATATTGGAAATCTTACGGTCTGTCATCAGAATATATGGATTTTCCATATTGCAGACCATTTTTTCCTTATCATCACACATGTATCCGGAGAGATATCCATTATCAAACTGCATTCCTTCTACTACGTCGATTTCTGTCTGCATCGTTTTGGATTCTTCGATGGTGATCACGCCGTTCTCACCAGCCTTCTCCATCGCATCCGCGATCATTTCGCCGACTTCTTCATTGCCTGCGGAAATAGCGGCAACCTTCGCGATATGGTCTTTGCCGGTCACCGGGCGTCCCATTTCTTCCAGAACAGAAACGGCAACTTCGGAAGCCTTCTTCATTCCT
Organism: Bariatricus sp.; assembly: GCA_051880095.1. Classification (GTDB taxonomy): domain Bacteria; phylum Bacillota; class Clostridia; order Lachnospirales; family Lachnospiraceae; genus Allocoprococcus. Next base: position 8,085 of record JBJENH010000086.1, read on the forward strand.
TTTCTAAGAATGATCGGGTTGGCTCCGGCCGCGATATTTTTCATTCCCTGATTGACCAGTGCCTGGGCAAGAACCGTCGCTGTTGTCGTTCCGTCTCCTGCGATATCATTCGTCTTGGTAGCAACTTCCTTGACAAGCTGTGCGCCCATGTTCTCATAGCGGTCTTCCAGTTCGATCTCCTTGGCGATAGTGACACCGTCATTTGTGATCAGCGGTGTGCCGTAAGACTGATCCAGAACCACATTTCTTCCTTTTGGTCCAAGTGTTACCTTAACAGTATCTGCCAGCTTGTTGACACCAGTCTCCATTTTCTTTCTTGCATCAATGTCATATGTAATATCCTTTGCCATGATTATTCCTTCTTTCTCGATTTTTCAAATTCAGTCTTATTTCTTTTTATTCAACGATTGCAATGATATCATTCTGCGATACGATCAGATATTCTTCGTCGTCCACCTTGATCTCGGTTCCCGCATACTGGGTACAGATGACTCTGTCACCTTCCTTGACCTGCATCTCTTTTCCGTCCGTTCCGGGGCCGACTGCAATGACAACTGCTGTCTGTGGTTTTTCTTTGGCACTGTCTGGCAGGATGATTCCAGATTGTGTCTTCTCTTCTGCTTCCTGATGTTTTAAAACAACTCTGTTTCCTAATGGTTTTAATCTCATAACAATAACCTGCCTTCCTTTTGTTAGCACTCTTTTGTGATGAGTGCTTAGATTGTTTTCAAAAATATATTACTTCTTTTGCGAAGTAATATATTTTATTTTTAAACTATTTATTTTTGAATTATTATAGCACTTAATTATTGTTTGTCAACAGAGTTTATAGATTTTTTATAACTTGAATTTTATGTAACTAACGTATAAAATTCGTAGCCTGCTTTGCTTCTTTCTCCGGCAGACCATACTTTTCTTTTCCGAGTGCAATGGATTTCATAAGGAAACTCATGTTGCGCGCCAGTGTCCGCATGCTCTGGAGTCCTTCTGCGTCTCCCACTGCCTCTCCCGGCAGGCGTCCGTGAATGCTGTTCCAGTACTGCCCGGATGCTACCGGCATTCCGCTGATTGTGAAATACTTATTCAGCTCATCAAATGTGGAGGAAAGACCTCCTCTTCTGGCTGCCACTACACTTGCTCCTACTTTCATGGTCTTGTCGAACGGAGTGCTGTAGAACAGACGATCCAGGAACGAAATCAGGGTCCCGTTGGCAGACGCATAATAGACAGGGCTTCCGATTACAAGTCCGTCACACTCTGCAAACTTCGGTGCAAGCTCGTTAACACAGTCATCAAATACACATTTTCCTAATTTGGCACATCCGCCGCAGGCTGCACAGCCACGGATGGCCTGATTTCCGACCTGCACGATCTCCGCTTCGATGCCTTCCTGCTCAAACACATTTTTCATCTCGTTTAATGCGATAAATGTATTTCCTTCTTTGCGTGGGCTTCCATTGATTAATAATACTTTCATTTCGTATTTCCTCCTTTATGATTATTGTTTTTTAACATACGGTTCATTGAGTCCATTATATCAGTTTTCAGAGCGAATTGGCTATGTAAGATTTTCATCTCTTTGCATCCACAGGTACACCACAACACAGATCACAACCGACACCAGGGATCCGGTCGCTGTTGCCAGCCCCATCGGGAGCAGCGTATCCGGGAAATACCTGGATGCCAGATAGGCAAGCGGAACCCGGGCACATACGATCGAGATCGAATTGTGCAGGAAGGAAAAGGATGAACGTCCATATGCGCAGAAATATCCGCTGAAGCAGAAATGGATTCCGGCAAATACGCAGTCCCACACATAGCCATGCATATATTCGCTGCCGAGACGGATTACCTCAGCATCTGTTGCAAACAGTCCGACAAACCATCCCGCGGCAAACTGCATGACAACCACTGTGACAAGTCCAAAGGACACACACATCGTGATGGCATACCACAATGTCTTCTTCGCGCGGTCATGTTTTCCGGCGCCGATATTCTGTGCCGCCAGTGCCGAAACGGTTGACAGCATGGAGGATGGCACCAGGAACAGAAAGCCAATGATCTTCTCCACAATTCCCACCGCAGCCGCATCATTTAATCCTCGCTGATTCACGATGATCGTTATAATGATGAAAGAAATCTGTATGAAACCGTCCTGCAGCGCAACCGGAATTCCTATCTTAAGCAATTGTTCCATGATCAGTTTCTTCGGGCGGAAATAGGATTTCTTCATTACAATGCCGCTCTGCCGCTTTCGGATGATACACAGGGATACGATCACACTGATCGTCTGGGAAATCGTCGTTCCAAGTGCAGCTCCTGCCGGTCCCAGTTTCAGACCACCGATGAACAGATAATCCAGAACGATATTTGCCACACAGGCGACTGCCACAAAGTACATCGGACTTCTGGAATCTCCCATTCCGCGAAAAATGGAACTGATGATATTATAGGCTGTGATGAACGGGATCCCGATAAAGCAGATGGTAAGATAGAGGATCGTCCCCTGCACCGCTTCTTCCGGCGTGGACATCACCGCAACAATCGAGCGGACCAAAAGAAGCAGGATGACGGTAAGTGTCACCGATACTCCCATGAAGAGCGTGATCGTATTTCCAATCGCCAGTGACGCCTCTTCTTTCTTCCCGGCTCCGACCGCTTTACCGATCATGACCGTGGAGCCCATGGCAAGGCCTACGATCATGACCGTGATCATGTGCATGACCTGGCTTCCGATGGACACCGCCGTTGTGCTCGCCACACCGTTATATTGACCTATGATAAATAAATCTGCCATTCCATAAAGTGTCTGTAAAAAATAAGATAACAGGAAAGGCAGTGAAAAAGATAAGATCGTTTTAAATACGCTTCCGTTTGTCAAGTTCTTTTCCATTTCGGACACCCCACATTTGTAATCATACAAACGATTATAAACACTTTTAATCTATTTGTGAACTGCGTTTTTTAGCTTTCTTACACTTCTTTTTGTGGTTTATAGTCTTTCCTTGCATTCTTCTTTTTGATATAATTGTTCTGTTTAGAACAAGTTACAGGAGACATTTATATGAGTCAGAATTATAAATTTACCATATCCTACGACGGGACCCGCTATTCGGGCTGGCAAAGTCAGGGCAATACCGATGCAACGATCCAGGGAAAGCTGGAGGCCGTGCTTTCCAGAATGACCGGCTCGCCCGTGGAAGTAACGGGTGCAGGCCGTACCGATGCCGGTGTACACGCAAAAGAAATGACCGCAAATGCTGTATTGGACACGGATCTATCGACTGCGCAGATCCGGAAATACATGAATCAGTATTTACCCGCCGACATCAGTATCCTGGAAGTCCATGAAGCGTCACCGCGCTTCCACAGCCGCTACATGGCTGTCGGGAAAACCTATGAATACACCTGCTATGCCGGATCTGCCAAGCCGGTATTTGACCGGAACTATGTCTATATACTCGACCGGAATCCGGATATTCGAAGCATGCAGAAGGCTGCCTCATATCTCACCGGTCAGCATGATTTCAAAAGCTTTTGCGGAAATCCCAGATTTAAAAAATCAACCGTTCGCACGGTTGATTCTATTCAGATCGTCCAGAAAGGACCTTATATTACATTTACTTACCATGGGGACGGATTTCTCCAGAACATGGTCCGCATTCTGACCGGAACCCTTCTGGAAGTGGGTTTCGGAATGCGACAGCCGGAAAGTATGAAAGAGGTGCTGGAAGCCGCCAGCCGCAAAGAAGCCGGATTTATGGCACCGGCCTGCGGACTATGCCTGGTTAAAGTGGATTATCAATAAACTTCCGCTTAGGAACGTATTTTTTATCGTTCCTGCCCGATTACCTCGGCCCAGGCTTCCTCGTCAAATTCTCTGTCTTTGAAATAGAGTTTTCTGTCCGCTTCCGTGATCTTCCGGATTACTCTGCACGGGTTTCCGGCTGCGACGGACCAATCCGGAATGTCTTTTGTGACCACGCTTCCCGCTCCGATCACGACATTGTCCCCGATCGTGACACCCGGACAGATCACGGAATTTCCGCCGATCCAGACATTATTGCCGATGTTCACTTCGATTCCGTATTCGTATGCTGTATTTCTGGTATCCGGATGGACAGGATGGCCGGCGGTATAGATCGCCACATTCGGAGCCATCATACAATTGTCTCCGATCTTAACCTTTGCCACATCCAGAATGGTACAGTTATAATTTGCAAAAAAATTCTTTCCCACCTCGATATGGAAGCCATAATCACAGTAGAAAGGCGGATTGATGAAGGCACCGTCTGATTTTCCCAGGAGTTTTTTGACAATCTCGGTGATCCCGTCAAAATCAGCACGGTCTATGGTATTCAGTTCCTGTGTCAGCCTTCTTGCCCTCTTCTGCTCCTCAAAAATACTGTCATCTGAAATGTAAGGAAGGCCTGCATCTCTTCTCTCAATATTATTCATGATTTGATTCCTCCGACGAATTATTTATAATCTTCAGCCACATTTTCATTCAGATCGTCTTCTGTTGATATACGCTGCATTGGTGTATAGTCAGTTGACAATTCTGAAAGGTGACAGATACGCTTTTCCACTGCGTCTGCAATGGCATTTCCCCTCGTCTCATCCATGTATTCGTGAGTAATGCCCTGATTGAATATATCCTTGATCCATTCTTTCACATCACGAAGTTTTTCAAAGTCTATCCAATCAAAGGATGATACCAGTTTCAACTGCTCTTCATGGTGCTTTTTGAATGGTTTGCAGATGATATCTCTTCCTGATCGTATCTGCCCGGCAAGTTTATCATATCCAAGCGAAGTTCCACTGTCATAAATCGGAGCCATTCCATACCATTCTAACGTTTCTGCATTTCTGACAGCCCCGAAATTGTTAAAATGTCTGTCTTCATTTGCAATAATATAATCCAGTACAATCATGCGGTCAAGGTACGGTATGACCCCTTTGATGCCAAGATTTTCACAACAGTTTACAAAATGATGATAAATAGAAATACTGTTGTCTTTCTTCTGTGTCTGAAGAATACGCCACGCGGGAATCAGTTCTGTATCGCCAGTTACAAAATCTTCACAAACACTATATGGTGCCCCTTTATTCCACATAACCCTATATGGTACATGCGCAATTCCAAGTCGATCCATGATTCCGGATGCGATCACTTCATTGAATGGCTGCTGGCGGAACGGATTGGAACCTCCCTTTACGAGACATCTTTTTCCTTCAATGATCTTCCATCTTTTTTTCAAATTTCCATCCGATGTATTATCCGGTGAACTGAATTCGAATGCATTTTCTTTTTTCTTTTCACCAAATAACACATCTCCAATATCATCAGAGAATGTATTTTCAAAAAAGTTCACATTATCCCAGCTAAGGCTCGCACCTTCCGGACAAATCCAGTACTGATCTGAAAGACTAAGCCCATAGCAGCGGACAAGAAGTAGTTTTGTGCTTTTAATATTCAGCGTTTCCAGTGCATCCCGGATGCCGGAACGACTTGCCGGAATGGAGCGCTCGGTCCACCAGTCATTTAAGGCAGCACGGTCTGCCGCCCCTTTTTTTACTGAAACACTAATCGGAAGATGCTCCGGCGCATAAACTTTGTTGATCTTTCTAATAAAGCCTGAAGCTTCGTCCAGTTCCATATCCGCTACCGCAATTCTCTTATGCATCAATGTACATTTCACTGCCAGCACCTCACTTATAATCGTTCTTCTCTGTCAGATAGTATTGTACTCTTTTTTTCTTAGCTGTGTCAACAGCAGTATCGACAGATATGGGACCAATGGGCGCTGGTCGTGGCAAAAGAACCGTCCCTACTTCAAACCTTTGATAAAAGGAATCAGGCAAAGAAGAACAACAATTCCTACAATACCAACGATAATGCCAATAACCATGTTGCTCCAAACCATCGTGAGGCACATACCTACACCTAACAACAATGCTCCTACAATTCCTATCAAAGAAGCCCCGATGGTTTTGCCGGATACCTGGATTGGAGCCTTATGTTCCATTTTTCTCCAGACGAGGACCATGATCAGAAGCACAATTGCTCCGATTACGCCCATAACTACGCCTGGCTTGAACGCATTCCATTCTGTGATCAGGGTCATGCACATTCCCAGTGCAAATAAAATTCCTCCGATGGTTCCAAGAATCATAGCTACAAATGAACTCTTTTTCATTATTTAAGACCTGCCTTTCTGCTTGCTTCCTCTCTGGCTTTTTGTTCTGCTGCCAGTCTTTCTTTTGCTTCTTCTATACTTTCGCCATCTTTTGTAAGGAAGTTATCGACAAATTTGTCGGCTATTTTGTTGAAACCGCCGACTGCGCCTTCTTCGATTTTTTTGTAGCCGCCTACGACTCCTTCTTCGATTTTCTTGTACCCTCCTACGACTTCTTCCGCAATTTTTTCATTTGCTTTTACCAATTTTGATTTTGCCATGCTTTTATTCTCCTTTTCTTTTTCTTTGATTTTGTTTACGCATGGAGTATATCAATGGTTTGTTGTCGCAGCGTTTGAATTTTGTTTAT
>JBJENH010000087.1:0-2570 GCA_051880095.1 Bariatricus sp.
AAAAAGTCCAGGAAAAAGGAGTCAAAGAGATGAGTGCGGTGCTTACACTGAACAACACAGAGCGAAATGATTATTTTGAGGAAGCTATAAAAGCCCTCCGTACCAATATCCAGTTTTGTGGAAGCAATCTGAAAACAATCATGTTTACGAGCTCTCTGCCGGATGAAGGGAAAAGCGGGACTACTTATGCGGTGGCTGCTTCCCTTGGGAGTATCGGAAAAAAGGTTTTGCTGATAGATGCGGATATCCGGAAATCTGTTTTTATAAAGAGATATGAAATTAAAGGAAATCCCAATGGATTGTCTCAGTATCTCAGCGGACAGAAAAAACTGGCTGAGATATGCTACGGAACCAATATTGAAAATATGGACATCATTCTGGCAGGTCCCTATTCCCCGAATCCGGCGGAGCTTTTGGAGGATAGTCTTTTCAGAGAACTGCTGGACAGCGCAAGGGAGAAATACGATTACATAATTATTGATACGCCTCCGATGGCAAGCGTGATCGACGGCGCTATTATCGCGGCTCTGTGCGATGGCGCTGTGATTGTGGTAGAAAGCGGCGTTATAAGCTGGCGGTTGGTTCAGAGAGTGAAGCTTCAGCTGGAAAAAAGCGGGTGTCGCATACTGGGGGTGGTTCTGAACAAAGTGAATCCGGAAAAAGATGGCGGTTACTATAAGAAGTATTATGGAAAGTATTATGGGAAATATTATGGAACAAACTACGGAAAACAGAAGGAGTAGAAAAACAGGCGTGTATATGCTTTTGGCTGTTTTGATATTTGCGTTTCTGCTTTGCGCCTGCGGCTCCAACAGGGAGAAAGGGGCAGCAGAAGCAGCGGTTTCGGAAACTGGTTTACCGGAAAGTTCGGCTGAATCTGTCGAGAATGGTCGGATAGAGTATCAGGGAAAGAAATACAGACGCAATACATACGTGAAAGCCATTCTCTGCATGGGGGTAGACCGAATGGGAACCCTGGAGGAAACGCAGGTGGCGGGGTCTGGGGGACAGGCGGACGGAATTTTCCTGATTGCGCAGGATACGTTCAGGAACCGCGTGAGAATTCTTTTGATTCCCCGGGATACCATGACACAGATCACGCTCACTGATTTGAGAGGAAATGTACTGGGAAAGGATACGCAGCATCTGACGCTGGCATTTGCTTACGGAGACGGACGGGAAAAAAGCTGCCAGTACATGGAAGAAGCTGTATCTCATCTTCTTTATGGACTGGAGATAAACGGATATATAGCTATGAATATGGAAGTCCTCCCTATACTTAACGATGCAGTGGGAGGAGTTTCTGTAACAATCGAAGATGAGGAACTGGAAAAGGTAAATCCTGCTTTTACCCAGGGGAAAACTGTAGTTCTTCAGGGAGAAGAGGCGGAGCAGTATGTGAGGTACAGAAATATTGACAGGGCTCAGAGCGCTTTAATACGTATGGAACGACAGAAATCCTATATTCAGGGATTTTCACAGGCCGTAAAGGCAAAAAGCCGGCAGGAGGAAGGCCTGGCGGCCAGATTGTTTGATGAAGTTCAGCCTTATATGGTAACGGATATGTCCAAAGGCCAGTATATGGATATCGTTTTGGATTACCTGAGCAGCAATCAGGATCTGGGGGAAGGAGATATGCTGAGCCTGCCGGGAAAAGGAGTCGAGACGGCTGTCTATGATGAATTTTATCCGGATGAAGAAGAGATTCTGCCGCTCATCCTTGATTTATTTTACAGGGTGGGGGATTGAGGATCTGAATAAAACATATTTAATTTAGAGAAAGGAATGAAGAGCATGAGAAAGAAAATTGCAACAATGGTTTTGGCTGCGGCCATGGTTCTGTCACAGACAGTATGTGTGTTAGCAGCGGGAAGTACAACGACTTCCCCGGTTATCGCAGACGGCAGCGGACAGTCCGGTTCATTGACCTCCAGTACCAGCGCCGGAAACGATACGGTTCATATCGGGATCGGGCAGCAGTCTGCCGTATCCGGTGAATCAGCAGCGGTACAGACAAATGAGAGAGGCGAGGCGGTGGTAGGCGATACAGCCCTGTCATTCGTTCAGGGAAGCGACCATGCGGTTATTGGTCTTCCGGAAAGCGTAGTAAACAGTATTCAGGGCATTAACAGCGGTCTTCCGCTGGAAAACCTGATAACGGATGTGGACCTGGCCGGATATAACGCGCTGATCGGGACCCATGCCATCATGACAAAAGCGGCGGCTACAGGTGCAGAGAAAACCGGAAATGTGGAATTCCCGCTGTATGTGCCGAATTTGATTGACGGATTGGGTGATGTTGAAGTGCTGTTCTACGATAATTCTATCGGAAGATGGGTTATGATAACTCCCGACAGGATTGATACCGCGTCAAAGACAGTGTGGATGACTATTCCTGGTTCAGGAACATTGTCTGTCATCTACAGGAGATAGTTTTAAGGAGTACGTTTGAGGAAAACAAGACAGCAGCTTTCTGAAAATATGATTTCTTCAGAAGGCTGCTGTTTTGAGAGGAGAAAAAGATATGTATCAAAAGGTTTCACAGGGCTGGACAAAGCATCTGGATTTTA
>JBJENH010000088.1:0-2554 GCA_051880095.1 Bariatricus sp.
ACACCGATCTCTTTCGTACGTTCGTAGATAGACATCATCATCGTATTGGCAATTCCGATCGCTGCGACCAGCAGGGATACCGCTCCGATTCCCCCGAGGACGGCCTGAACGATCGCGAACTGTTTCTTCATGCTCTCCATGTATTCAATATTACTATCTACATTATACCCCAGCTCCCGAAGTGTATTGGATACTGTTTCTACGTTATCCAGATCATCTACTTTTACTCTTGCGGAAGAGTAGGCAAAGAATTTGTACGGCTTTCCTGTCTTTGTTGAAGGCTGTCCCGGAATGACTCTTCCGGAAAATTCTTTTTTCAATACATTTTTCAATGTTGTCACATCACAGTATGCACTGTAATAAAATGGCGTATAGGTCTCCACATCTCCTTCAACCACGCCACTGGCTTTTACAACATGTTTTTTCGCTGTGCGTGTTGTGCCGGAGCTCCCATCTCCATACAATGCATCATTATATGCTTCCGTATCCAGTATCAGGAATATTGAATCATTCTCCAGGTCAATATCCGGGAGTTCACCGGTCTCCCAGTATCCGCTTCCTCCGTTTTTGTCATAAAATTGCATCAATACACCGTTCCCGTAGACCAGTTCCAGCGCATTTCCTCCCTCTTTCGGAAAACTTCCGCCTTCTTTCAGAGGCATATTCTGTGCTTCCATTGCTTCTTTCGTGGTTCCGACCAGATTGAGATATCCCATGTATTTGCCCTTTAATGCATAGGCACTTATCTCATAGACCGGTGCCGCAAGGGTTACATGTTCCACGCCTGCGATTTCCTTGATCGTATCATCGGTGATGTACTTGGTTGTTTCGTCTTCTTCACCGCCGTAATACATCATGGAATCACCGGCGCTTTTTCCGGTAACCGTAAGCATTGTAAGACCGCCTGACTGCTCCACTTCTTCATACAGGGACCGCTGCAGTCCCATTCCCAATGAAATCATGACTACAATGGACGCAGTACCGATGATCACACCCAGAACTGTCAGAAATGTCCGAAGCTTCCGTCTCTTAAGATTCCCGATGCTCATCCTCAGTAAGTCTATGATACTCATCGACTAAGCCTTCCTCCTCTTCTTCCAGTCTGCGTTTTTTCTTCTTTTTTACGATGATCATTCCCACAACTACTGCTGCAATGATCAATAGTACTACGATAATCGGTATAATTGGGAACGATGATTTCGGTTCTTCCATCATGGTTTCATCCATGAACATATCATCCATGATTGCTTCCATAATCTCAAGCTGGAACTCTTTCTCGAATTCCGTCACATTTCCGGATTCATCTTCATAGCTCAGTATCATTTTCATCGTCTCCGGACCTGCTGTCGCCTCTTCCGCCAGCAGCATACCGTCGATACTTGCCGTTGCGCCGGATTCCACATTTCCGACGAAGATTTCTTCCGTCTTGATCCCTTTTCCTTCGAATCTGGCTTTTACGTTATATAGTTTGACTCTTCCGAGGTTATAAAGCTCACACATAATATTGGCTTCTTCACCGACAGAAATCATTTCCGGATTGATCTCGAATTCACTGAATTCAAATCTTGCATCCTGTTTGACCGGAATTGAAACAGAAGACATACTCTCATACTGTCCGCCTTCTGAATCCTCATATTTCATCGAGATTTCCACACTGTACGGCTTCTGAACCAGATCTGATTTCGCATTCAGCTCGATTGAAATATCCTGAGTTCCGTTTGCCTTGATCTTTTCCAGATAGATGGAACTGGAGCCGGAAGAAGGGAGAAATGCCGGAGAAGCCGTCTCATCGCTTCCCTCTGTCGGCGAACTCAGATCAAACAACATATTGCTGACCGCTGTCTTCTTGGAAGTATTTTTCAAATGAATCGTCAGGCGGAAATTGCTTCCTGCCTTCACTTCTGCCGGATCCGTTGAAAATCCGGTCACGATCACACGCGGAGTTGATACGATTCCGCCTCCGGAAGATCCGCCGTCTATATTGGTAATACCGCCTGCATCTCCATAACTTGCCGGGATATCATCTACACTCGATCCTGCATTGCCAGACGGTTCCTGCGTCGTCTGACCGGACTGATTGTCCTGTGGTTTTTCTTCTTCTTTTGCAATCGTCTTTACATAAATGCCGTATTCTCCGTCAATTTTTCTTCCGGATTCATCATCCGCCTCTGCCGTAAAGTCAAAGGGCAGTTTATAATATGTAAGGCTGACATTTTCACGGGCAGTAAACTCAAACTCTGCAGTCAGCTTCTCACCCGGTTCCATGTGATCGATTACATAAGTATAATCTTTATTCTCAATTTCAAACGGCCATTCTTCAATTTTTTCACTGACCCTTGGTGTGATCCGTATATTTTTCAGGTTCACGCCTCCCGTATTCTGGACGGTCAGTTTCAACTTCTTCGTTTCCGAATATTTATAACTTAAAATCGTATTATCGGCTGCCTGCACACTCAGCATGGGAATCCCCGCAGACGCTTCTTCCGCTTTTGCCGGAATTGCCGGCACCAATCCCACCAGGACTGCCAGGCAAATCATGATCGCTCCCAGTTTT
>JBJENH010000089.1:0-37056 GCA_051880095.1 Bariatricus sp.
CCGGTTAATTTGTCTTTGGCTGACCGCCGATTATGTCACACACTGACCGCCGAACGTGGCACAGATGGCCGTTTCAGCTGGCAATCTGCAGCTCTTTACCACTTCTTTCGGTTTATCGTCTCCTGCAATACGAATCATCTTTCGATTGGAACAACAGGTATCCACCAATATTTCAAGAATTTCTTCCAGAGAACCCCGCTCAAAGGGATAATCCATTAACAAATATTCAATATCTAACTGTCTCCAGAAATACTGATACATGATTATCCATTCATTGACTTCGCTCACTTCCGTTCCTTTCTCTTCGGAAGATAGGATAGGATAAGTATTACTCTCATCAATATAATTTTTATTAGTATTAGTTCCTCGTTGTTCTGACGAATCCAGAATCTCCATATTCCCGACTCCTGAATCGTCATTTTGACGAGTCTGGAATCGTTCATTTGGCGGTACTCCAGAATTGAAATTTTTGATGTAAATCAGATTTGGTTTTCCTAAACCTCTTCTATCTCTTTCAATCAAACCACACTTTTCCAATTCCCCCATCAATCGAGTAGCTTTCTTATCACCACAGTTCAGAGTGTCCATGACTTCTTTCAATGTGAAAATGATATATACTCTTCGTTTTTTATCAGTCCACATATTTTTCAAAGATAATGACACACGATCCAACATCAGACCGTACAGTATCTTTGCTTCTGCTGTCAGCTCTTTAAAATTGCTGTCTGTAAATAATCGTCTGGGAATACGATAAAAGGCATACTGATCCGCTTGCTCTGGATAAAAATAATCATATTGCAAACTTCATCACCACCCTCGCTGACGAGGTATGGAAACACCTTATTGTTGTGTTACCCATTGATAGTCCACCTCCATTACTAAATTGGGTATAAAAAATAGAGAGTCTATACACCACTGCTGGTTAGTGGATAGACTCCCTATGTAGCATAATAATACGTAACTAATTTGTGAAAACGAATAGGTACACTACTAGTTTTTATCAAACTTTAACTCTTCCTGTGCTCGTTAACTCAATAAATTTTGATGAATAATACTTTTCGTCCATTTTAACCTTCAATAATTTATAAAACTGTTCATTATGAGTTGAAATGACAATTTGTCGACCTAAATCTGTTGTAATGGTTCTCAGTACATCAATAAACGACAACAAATTAATTCCATCCAGATGTTGAATGGGATCATCAATAAAAATAGTATTAAATGTGGTATTTTTTTCGCTTAATACCTTTGAGAGGAAAATACATAATGATAAAATATTTACTTGGGCTGAGCTCAAATATACAACCGGTGACATCTTATTACTTTCAGATTCATCATAAGTATAAATACGTGTTTTTAAGCCCCCATTATCCTTTTGGGTTATAAACTTAATATGCTTCATTGTAGGATGAGGATCAATTTTGTTATATATCTGATTAATTATATCCGAATTAAAATACTCATTTGTCTTGTTCACTATATAATCTTCTACATAATTTTTGCTTTCTTGCAATTTTTCTATGCGTTTACTCAAAAACTCCAAGTTCATCTTATTAGATTCCATACTTTGTTTTTTGCTCATCCACATTTTTTGTTCTTTTAATCCATTTAGTCCTATAAGAATGCGCGTTTCACTTTGAATCCTTTCACCAATTAGTTTTAAGCTTTTCTGGAAACTTTCATTAACTTGATTTATTTGTATTAATAATTCATCTTCAACAACCGTACCCATCAATTTTTCACATCTCAGAAGATAGCCCGAAATTTCAACTTGCAGTTTATTAATTTCTTTTTGGCATTCATTTAGTTCTATTACATATTCATCCTTTGAATGCATATCTTTCGTGTAACAACTCTCTAGCTCTTTATCAAGAATGCTTTTTTTATCCATTAATTGACTATTTTGAACTTCAATTATTGATTTAATTTCAATATAATCATACTTAGGATTATAAAATTCTTTATCTTCCAGAATCTTTTTAACTTCTATATACAACTGATTGGTACTTATGTCATTATTCTCTTCTTTAATTTCCAGTATTTTTAATTCACAAGATTGAATATTTTGTTCTAATTCTTTTTCTCTGTTTTTTTCATTTTTTATACTATTCAGTACTTTTTCTACGCTCTTTTTTATTTCTTCCCTTTCTTTTTCAATTTCTATCTCCTTATTTTGGAGATGCGTATATACAGAAATGTCTAACTTTTCTTGTTGGTATTTTTCTTCTAATTTGTTACAAACATAAATTGCAGTATTTACAGTTTCTTCCCACGTTTCCATTTCCATATGTAATCGTTTTGCTTTTTTAGTCTCTTTCATATATTTATCTTTATATTCATTACTAATGGAAAAAATTTGGGTTTCAACTTCTTTAACTAACAAATTTAATTCTTTATCGATTTCCGATTCTCTTGCCTTATTCTTTTTAATCTGCTCGTCTATCCTTTCCAACTCAATATTTTCTTTCGTAGCTACACTTATTTTATCCAATAATTCCTCATAATTCTGATACTCCATATGACATAATGGACACTCCCGTTGCTTTTGTTCAATTACGATATCTCTCCCTTTAATAGACAACTGTTGAATTTTATCAAATAATCCAACCATATTTTGTCTATTACTTTCTAATGTATCGTTATTCTCGATCAGCAATTTCCTCTCTGTTTTTAATTTTGTTACAGAATTGTATTTAAGAAGAATTTCGTCCGAAAAAACATTATATAGCAGTCCTATTCCTAATTTTCCAGCTAAAAACAAGTCAATTTGCTCAATATATAAAGACCATTCTTGTATTCTCTTGTTGCGCTGTTCCAAAATATATTTTGCTTTTTTATTTAATCTTTCATATTTTTCCTTTTTCAACTTATTACTATTGTATTCAGAATAATCTTGCTTTAATTGTTCTTCCTTCTCTTGCAGTTTTTCTATTGCTGCGTTATTATGTTGCAATTTCTCATCTAATTCACGAATTTTCTCGGTAACACTAATCTTCTCTTTTTGACAATTAATTTTACCATTCTCTATATTTCTTAATTCCGTTATGTTTAAGTTTATTTTCTCATCATATCTATAAAATTCTTCAATTTTACTAAGTAAATCTGAAATCTGTTCTATTTCCTTAGTTATATTTTCCTGTTTGGTTTTAATTTGTTCAATTTTGTTCCATGTGTTTATTGCTCTATCATACTCTTCTTTCTTTTTTTGTAATAAACATATTGTCTTTTGATTATCCAAAAATACCGGATAATCCTTTAAAAGCATTTCACTATCATTACATTCTTTTTCCTTTTCTTCCCTTTCTTTTTGTGATTCTTCATGAAATTGATTAAATAATAATAAAATTTCCTCAATCTCAAACGAAGTACCATTCATAAAATGTTTATTATACTTTGTTTCGTAATTTGATAATAAATTAATAACCATATTGCTTTGGTCGTTTTCATATTTATATTTTTTTAATTCTTTTTCTTCTTTTGAAAGCTCTAATGATAACTGTTTTTTTCTCTTTTCCAATTCGTTATATAACTCAGTAATTTCATTCAGTATTTCTGAATAGTTGTTTTCATCCCACATTACCCTTAATTCACTGGTTTTATCTTCTGCAGTATAATTCTGTAAGAAACCTGTGATTTTGTCATGTGCTAACAAATTAGTTGTACAAAACGATCCTTTTTCATCTAATATCGTTTGTAATTCAGACGAAATTTTAACTAATTCTCCTGGCTTGAAATCACTTTTCATTTTGCCGGTTTTTTTCTTTGTATTAACACTAAAAACATCATTTTCCTCACTGATAATTGTCACATTACCATACTCTTCATTCGCATCTCTATTTTTCAGAATATAATCTTCTTCTTTTTTTACTTCTTCCTTAATCGGTCTCCCGGTATTCAGCCGCTCTATTGTTCCTGTTATTGCCCATTCAACAGCATCAAAAAAAGAAGTCTTTCCATAACCGTTTGGTGCATAAATTGCCACTAAGTCTGCTACATTACCACTGGTCTTGTGCATAAAATCAAATTTTTGCACATCTTTATAAGCTCTAAAAGCTTTAATATCTATCTCTCTAATCTTTTTATTCATTAATGCCATCTCCTACATACATCGCTACTTTTTCATCAAGTGTCAAGTCTTTTTTTTGCAATATTTTGTACAATTCCAAATCATTTTCCTCTATTCTCTTTATTAAATCACCTCTATCTTTAGGTCTTTCTAAATTCTCATTAATTTCAAAACATAACAAACGTTTATTTATGTACTCTTTATTATTCAATTCCTCTTCTTTCAAATCATCCCATACAACTTTACGTACTGCATACTTATCTTGTTCCACTTTTAATCTTATTTTCCAATCTATAGATTCTCTACATTCAAAAACTAAATATATATTCCATTTTTCTATTGCTTTTTCTAAATTAGCTTGAAAATCTATTGCTATTGATGCAGTAATAGTTTCATAATATTTTTCAATTTCTATTTGATTGTCTACAATGACCTGAAAAATATAAATATTATATCCTAATTCTTTTTTTACCCAACAAGTAATTTTATCTATCCATTCTAAGTTATCTTCATTCTTCAACAACTCTTTTCCCTGTTCATACAAATCAAATTCCATATAAAACCTCCATTATTCTTTCTCCCAATTTTTTCTCTAATTCCTGTATCTTTAAATCTTCGTTTTCTTCTTGCTCTATGAAATTAGTCATCTCATCAACTAATGCACTTATATGTATAATAGATATTTGTCGTATGTTACTTTCAACAGTATCAATATAAATATGATTTTCCGTACTTATCGCACTACTTATATCTGCTACAATTTTATCTATTTTTTTTGACGAAAGTTTTTTTGCGGCAGGTGTTGTATCAGTTTTTATAATCATAACCTGTCCGGTGCTAATATCCTGATACGCATTTTCCAGATAATCTTTTAGAAAATCAGGAAGTTTTGTATGATTCGTAGCATAAAGTACCTTAACTTTTCTGTTTTTATCTTTATTTTTAATTACATAAAAGGCTTCATTTTTTATGTTATCACGGCTCTCTATGCATCGAATTATTAAATATAACAACCACTCTTCCCAGACCTCCTGTCTAAGAATTGATTTATTCGAATATGGCCATACGATTTTATTCCCACAATGTTCTAATATACTATTCGGTGTCACATTCTCTACTATTTCAGGTATTTGAACTGAACAAATATTAGCCAATGGATCCTCAAATATCTTTAAAGTAGCTTTAATAAATTTTTTAAAACTGCACCATTTTGTATTTGGTAAATGTATATTCTTTTCTTGGTATAATACATTATCGATAACAAATATCGATATACCATTTACAAATGCAAAAAGCCCTTCTTCTGATCCTAATTCTGTAATAATTCCGCATAAATATGGAATTTCTTCATTTTCTACAAATATCCCACATCCTGAATAACCCGAAATATTACTTTTGGCATCGCTTAAGTATGTTTCAAAGCTTCTCCCACTATTTACTTGAATGATTGAATCACTTGGAAAATCATTGATTTCACCTCTAATTATGTATCTAGAAGTCATACATTCTTCTCCACTTAAACCATTTGGAAAACCAACAAAAACAGCTTTTTCTTTAATCTCCGGACATATTATTTGATATTGTGGTATATCCTCTAAATAATCCATCTCAAAAATTATAATATCACTGTGTTCAATTATTATCTTATCCTTAAAATTCAGAGATATTTTTTTCAAAACATTCTCTTCTTGTCTAAATGTTTCTATTTCTCGATAATCGATATATGATTGCTTTTCAAAACAATGCCATGCAGAAATCAAATATGAATTATTTTCCTCCACGTCCGAAATCAACACCCCCGAACCATCAACACCTTTATATTTTATTTTCACTACGACTTTATCATAAAAATTTGTTACCATCTTTATTCTTCTCCCACATTAATACCCTGGTGTTCCAAAACAAAAAATTTCATATGATACTTTAAAAATTCTTCTTTAGTAAAAATTTTATTCCAATCTAATTCATAGTTACAATAGAAACTAATCGGCTTTTCCGAATTACATATAATTCTACTCAAACACTCTTTACTTGGCCTACCCTTAGCTGTCTGTTGAGTACTTATTATGTAATTACTACAATCTAGCATTTGAATAAGTTCATTGGTTGTATTATGCTTACTTGCATGATGCGCAATCTTACAAAAATCAACCTTTAGTTTATTTTTTTTAGAATATCCCAATTCTGTTAATGACTTTACAATCTCATCTGCATCCGCATCACCCAAAAGTAATATACTCTTACCAACAAACTCGAATAAACAAGCAATACTACTTTTATTAGTTAAGGAAATTTGTCTCTCTACTTCCTTTCGACTTAATTCAAAAATGCTCTTTTGATAATCATTACTATACGCAATTTGAGTTGTAGGCTTTTCCTCTTCTTTGTCTTGTTCAGCAAACTTCTTTAACACTTCTTTAGAAGGCGATAATATAGTGATTTCAGCACCTCCCACAGACAATTTCTCTAGTTTCGTTACAAACCTTCTTTTTACTCCTGCCTTCTGTATTTTTTCTTCTAGGTCTACACCTTGCCTCCAACTAATTTCAGTGGCAGTATTATATAAACTTACTTTTTTATTCACACCACTTATTCCAAGCATATCCTGTAGACCTTTTCCAAAATTAAACCACATCTCCTCTATCATGGAGAAATCAAAAGTTTTTTTGGATAATAAACGTATAATCCCATCAATATGATCTGAATCAATATGAGTTAAAATTAACACATCTATTTTGTTACCGGCTTTCTTAACACTGTCTACATATTTACACAATTGCTGGAAACATAATCTTCCCTGTCCTCCATCAATTATAATGTAATGTTGTTCCTCTTCACCATATGAAACAATAATACAATCTCCATTTAATGCATTTAAAACCTTAATATTAAACATCTTTTATCCCTCTATATTTCTACACTCTATCTATTTTTATCGTTCAAAACTTTACTATTCTAACGTCCAATCTACTAATCTACACAAATAATTATAGCATATTTCCCCACGGAATCTATATAAATGAATCACCTACTCAGCTCAATTCATTCTATCTGTACCTTCTCTCTTTAAAAATAGCCGCTTAGTTTTCAGTTGAAGTGCTGAAAATCAAGCGACTATTTTTGCTACCCTATATTATTATGTTGTATTTCTAATCAACCTCCATCAAACACAAATGCTGTATTTTTTTGCGTAATTGTTTACTAAATTACACGAATTTAGGTCACAAATCCGATTCGTGTTATTCCGTCCAAACCATGTTTTTACGTCCAAATTATACGGAAAATATGGATAAAATGGACGTTTCAGCACCCCAAATCAGTCAAAGCCATAATAAGATACAAAATACTCCACTGCATTGTTTGGGAAGAATTCTTTAAATTCACCATATAATTGCGCTGCAAGAGTCTTGTTGTGCGCTATGATCAGCGTTGGTTTATTAAGTTGTTGGATGACATTCGCCATCGTGAAGGTCTTACCGGAACCAGTAACACCGAGAAGAGTCTGACACTGGTTGCCTTCTTTAAACCCTTTTACTAACTGCTCGATTGCCTGCGGCTGATCGCCGGTTGGGGCGTATTCTGATACTAATTCAAAATGATCCATATTCTTCTCCTATTGAACCCTCGAGGAAACCTCGATAGTTGAAATAAACTTTTTCATCAATTTTCATATTTTTATAACATCTGGAACTCCACTTCCTGCACATTTCCAGTACCCATTCTTTGTACAGTACAGTATAGCATCAAAGACAAAAAAAGTACAGAACAAAATGAACATTTGTTCTGTACTTTTTATCATACCTTTTAATACTTTCTGTGTATCATCTAAGTTACCATTTAAGCATTAATCTAAATGACATATAACATCAATTGGTTCTTCCTGTATTGAGTTTAAATACGAAACTATAATTCCGATTCGTTTGGATTGTCCCTCTAAACTATCGTGCCACCGCAAGCTAAATTCTTCTTCTGTAAGATATGTGTAACTACCGGCAGTGGATGGATCCATAAAATAATAAATATATGTATCTTTTTCCGTATCCTTCTTATATCCAATTAACACAACATAGTGACCGTCGTCTTCTGTTTTAGTCGTATAATCACCATCATCCCTCCATGCTTGAATCGCACAAATAACAGGAGAATCATCATCAATAGCTGCCCTTAATTGCGATAGCAAACTATCTGTAAGCGTCAAGTCATTTGAAGCATAATCTTCACACACAACCTCTGTTGCAATCACTGGTGTATTCGGAAACTCATCTATACGAACGGAATCTAAATATTCTGTTATATTCACATAGTTCGTCCCATTTTCCGGAGTTGCTGCAAGTTCCCAAAGTAATCGATCTTCTCTGGTGTCGAAATCATACCCTGCATAGCGTAAAACAGATGCAACGCAAGCCACTCCACAGGTAAAATTATGGCTTTGTCTATATAACGGTAATTTTAAAAATTTACATTTTCCTGTTTCATCCGCTTCAGGCAACGATATTTTTGAAATATTATAATTATAAAATATAGTTCCTTCCGGTTCAGTTTCGTTCAAGTAATATTCCTTCATTTGATTGGCAATATCTTCCGCTTCGGGTATTTCATTTGCCGTAATTGTTACGTTTCCGTCCGTAACGGTCACATCACTGTATTGATCAAATGCATAGGAGACAGTAGCTTTAACGGTCGCATTTTCACCGTCAATTTTTACGGTTTCTTCAACAGAGAAGCTCTTCTTCTCGGATGTGGCATTTGCTGTCATAGGCAGCATTGCTCCCGCCATTGCAAAGCAGAGGATAAGAGACATTGTCCCTTTTGCGTGTAATTTCTTCTGTTTAATTCCGATAAAGAGCAACGCACCGCCCGACAAAATCATCAAAACAACAAAAAGACCTGTATGGGAATTATCTCCCGTCTGCTGACTGGTTGTATCAGTTGTGGGCTCGGTTGCCTTTACAATTTTGATAAGCTCGCAAGTCTTGCTTTCGGTACTGGTCAGTTCAAAGGCTTCCTGTGTTAAACTGCCGTCTTTCAGCGTGACACCGTCGGGCAGAGTTATCTCTGTCTGAATATCTTTAACGGCATAAGAATTGTTATTTTTTACGGTAAGCGTTACACTGACATCTTCATTTGCCGCATATTCCGACTTGTCGAAAGTAAGCGTAGCCACTAAACCGTTCTGTTCTGCTTCGGCTGCAAAAACTGTAATTCTCATAAATGTAGATACAACAAATACAAAACTTAAAAGCACCGGCATAAGCTTCTTGATATTTTTCATCTCGAAATACCTCCGATCAATTATTATTTCGTACCGTTCCTTTACGGTAGTTTTATATTGGTAAATAAATCAAACGTTCGTTTTCATTATACCATTTTCCCTTTGTTATTCCAAGAGGGAAATCCACTATTTCTTTTCTCAATTGCATTAAGGATAAAAAAACCACATAGCCATATCTCATACAGCTATGTGGTCACTCGTTATTTCACGTATAAATATATTGAATTTGCTCTATACTTAATTTTCATTCATCTTCGTCAGCTTCGCTGCCTGGTCAGCCGCAATCAGGCTGTCAATGATTTCATCCAAATCTCCGTTCATAATCGTATCAAGTTTATGCAGTGTGAGCTTGATTCTGTGATCCGTCACGCGTCCCTGCGGGAAGTTATAGGTACGGATCTTCTCGGAACGGTCACCGGTTCCGATCTGGCTTCTTCTTGCCTCGGCTTCTGCCGACTGCTGCTTCTCCAGTTCCAGTTCATACAGTTTGGAACGCAGAAGGCGGAAAGCCTTTTCCTTATTCTGGAGCTGTGATTTCTCGGTCTGGCTGTAAATGACAATTCCTGTCGGGTAGTGGGTCAGACGAACCGCAGAGTCCGTTGTATTGACACACTGTCCACCATTTCCGGAAGCACGCATGACGTCAATACGGATATCTTTCTCGTCGATCACAACATCCACTTCTTCCGCTTCCGGCATAACTGCTACCGTGATCGTTGATGTATGGATACGTCCGCCGCTTTCCGTCTCCGGTACACGCTGTACTCGATGTACACCGCTTTCGTATTTCATACGGGAATATGCTCCCTGCCCGGTTAACATGAACACAACTTCCTTAAAACCGCCGATCCCATTTTCACTTAAGGAAATGATCTCACTTTTCCAGCGTCGGCTGTCCGCGTAATGGATATACATGCGGTAGATCTCTGCGGCGAAAAGTGCTGCTTCATCTCCGCCCGCTCCTGCACGAATCTCCACGATAACGTTTTTGTCATCGTTCGGATCTTTCGGTAACAGCAGGATTTTCAGCTCCTGCTCTAATTCTTCGATTCTCTTTTTGGAGTCATTCAGCTCTTCTTTTGCCAGTTCCTTCATCTCTTCGTCGCTTTCCTCTTCCAGCATAAGAAGGCTGTCCTCTATATTCTGCTTACAACTCTTATATTCCTTATATGCCTCAACAATCGGGGTCAGATCATTCTGTTCCTTCATGAGCTTGCGGAAACGATTCTGGTCATTCACCACATCCGGTTCCTGCAGTTCGCCCATAATCTCTTCATAGCGGATCAGCAAATCCTCTAATTTGTCAAACATATTATTCTCCTCCTGCTATCTGCTTAGTCTCAGCCTTTATGATTCTTTTTTACTATTCTCTCCTGAAATATTGTACACGCCGGAAACGACCCGGTCAAGACCTGCCAAATCCTTTTGTGTATGTATTTTCTCAAATCCGGCCTCACGAAGCAGCTCTTCGACCGCTTCCTTCTGATCATGGCCGATCTCCAGATACAAATACCCGCCATCTTTCAGATACTTTCTGCTCTCTTCCGCCAGAATCCGATAGAAATAAAGTCCGTCTTCCCGTCCGTCCAACGCGATAAACGGATCATATTTTCGCACTTCTTCTTCCAATCCCCCGATTACTGCGGTCGGTATATAAGGCGGATTAGAAACGATGATGTCGAATTTCCCCTGTACTTCGGAAAACATATCGCTCTTAATAAATTCCACATCAGCTCCAAGTCTGCGGGCATTCTCTCTTGCAACTGCAAGTGCCTCTTCCGAGACATCCGCCGCACTGCAGATCAGCTCCGGATTTCTTTTCTTCATACTGATAATAATACAGCCGGATCCTGTGCACATATCCAGCACTTCTATATTCCCCGGGATCTCTCTTCGAATCAGCTCTTCTGGAAATTCTTCTCTGTCCTCGTCAGCGAATACTTCTCCCCTGATCAAAGGCGAGTTCTCCGCCTCTTCCACCAGGATCTCGGTATCCTGCCTGGGAATCAGCACATGCTCATTGACCATAAATGCCATTCTCATAAATTCCTGAATCCCGGTCAGATGCTGAACCGGTATTCTCTGAAGCCGTTTCCCGATCAACTCAAAATACTTCTTTTCATCTTCAGGATCCATTTCATCGAATCCGTCCACATAATATCGGGTACGGCTCATTCCCGTCACATGTTCCATCAGAATCCAGGAATCACTCTCTGCATCTGAAATCTGCTTATCGTTCAGATCCCGTACTGACTTTTTATATGCTTCCTGATACGTCACTTGTCTCTTCTCCATCCTGCCATCCGAAATTCTTGCGCAGATACTCTTTCCAGTCAAACACCGCTTCAACGGACGCGATCCCCACCTGAATCATCTCATCATCCGGCTCCTTTGTTGTCAGATGCTGCAGCATAAGCCCCGGCTTACTTAAGATACATACAATCGGATTATTACTGTTCCCGGCCCATTTGATAAGTTCATACGAAATACCGGCAATAATCGGAAGCAGCGCAATCCTTACGATCACGCGCATAATCACAGAATCCACCCTTACAAAAAACAGAAGGACAATTCCGACAATCATGACAAACAGCATGAAACTGGTTCCGCATCTTTTATGTTCTTTGGAACTCCTGCGGACATTTTCCACGGTAAGTGGCAGCCCGTGCTCAATACAGTTGATACACTTGTGCTCTGCCCCATGATACTGATACAGTCTCCGGATATCTTTCATCAAAGATATGGCGGCCACATAGCCTACAAAAATTGCAATTCGGATCACACCTTCCAGAATCAGCCGTACCGTATAAGATGGCACCCATTTTTTCAGAAAATCAGATATAAAATAAGGAAGCACCATAAAAATACCGATCGCCAGAACAAACGATACCACCATCGTCAAAGCCATCAGAAGATCTTCTTGCTTTTTGGCCTTCTTCTCCTCCGCTTCTGTCCGTTCCTGCGTTTCTTCTTCCTCTTCATAGAATCCTGCAGACCAGTTCAGTGTGCTCATTCCGAGTACCATGGAATCCACAAAATTAAACACACCGCGTATAAACGGAATCTTCGTAAGTGCCGACCATTTGCCGGTGACACTTCTGTAGTTGTCTTTTTTGATCTCTATTTCTCCGTCAGGCTTCCTTACCGCAACTGCGTAGGTATCACGATTCTTCATCATGACACCTTCCAGGACTGCCTGCCCTCCAATATTGGATGATTTCATCTTATTTCCTTTCCATCATACAAATCCATGTATACCTTATAGAGAAAACAGGCTGAGATTCTGAAAACCTCAGCCTGCTGATATCTTACAGTATGAAAGCTTCGATAAGCTTTCTTCCTATTCCGGATATTATTTAATTCCGTATTTCTTATTGAACTTATCAACACGGCCACGAGCCTGAGTTGCTTTCTGCTGTCCTGTGTAGAACGGATGACACTTAGAACAGATTTCTACGTGGATATCTTTGCTTGTAGATCCTGTTACAAATGTATTTCCGCAGTTGCAGGTTACAGTTGCCTGATGATATGCTGGATGGATTCCTTCTTTCATGATTTTCACCTCTTCTTAGTTTATTCGTTTTACGCGTTCAACGCGGCTAATTGTCTATAAACAGCTTTCTTATTGTAGCACACTTCATATGCAAATGCAAGTTCTTTCATTTAAAATTATTAACCAAATTCTTAAATGCATTTCATTTTCTTGACCATCTGAACAAACTCGGCATTGTTCTTTGTCCGGTCAAACAGATTCAGGATATTGTCCACAGCTTCATCCGGCTTCATGCCGTTCAGCGCGCGGCGCATAATGTCAACCGCCTCCTGCTCTTCCATGCTGAGCAGCAGGTCATCTCTTCTGGTTCCGGATTTCGGAATATCGATTGCCGGGAAGATTCTCTTCTCGGACAGCTTTCTGTCAAGAACAAGCTCCATATTACCGGTTCCCTTGAATTCCTCGTAAATCACATCATCCATCTTGCTTCCGGTATCAACGAGCGCTGTCGCAAGAATTGTAAGGCTTCCGCCTTCCCTCATATTTCTGGCCGCACCGAAGAAACGCTTCGGCATATGGAGTGCAGCCGGATCCAGACCGCCGGACAGTGTTCGTCCGCTTGGCGGAACGACCAGGTTGTACGCACGGGCCAGCCTTGTAATACTGTCCAGAAGGATCATAACATCCTTCTTATGCTCAACCAGTCTCTTCGCACGCTCGATTACCATCTCTGATACTCTCTTGTGATGTTCCGGCAATTCATCAAATGTAGAATAGATCACTTCCACATTATCTCCTTCAATCGCTTCCTTGATATCGGTTACTTCTTCCGGTCGCTCGTCGATCAGAAGAATCAGAAGATGAACCTCCGGATTGTTCTTTCTGACAGACAGTGCAACCTGTTTCAGAAGCGTCGTCTTACCGGCTTTCGGCGGCGACACGATCATACCTCTCTGTCCTTTTCCGATCGGGGACAGCAGATCCATAACACGCATGGAGGTGCTTGTCCGCCCTGTCTCAAGGCTCAGCCTCTTATTCGGGAAAATCGGTGTCATATCCTCAAAATTTCTCCGTTTTGCAGCTTCTGCAGGCGAAACGCCGTTGATCTGTGTCAGGTACAGGAGTGCACTGAACTTTTCCTGCATTGTCTTCACTCTGGTGTTGCCGGTCAGGATATCGCCCGTCTTCAGTCCGAACCTGCGGATCTGGGACGGAGACACATAAACATCATCCTCACCGGGGAGATAATTCTTGGAACGTATAAAGCCATACCCATCCGGCATTACTTCCAGAATTCCATTTACCGTTCGTCCGCTGTCAAGCTGCTCAATATCCACATTACTTCCCTGCTTCTCGTTCTTGATCTCTTCCTTGACCTCTTTTGCGTTGTCTTTATCATCTTCATTCAGCATCGCTTCGATGAGCTCCGCCTTCTTTAATGTAGAAATTCCTTTTAACCCTCTTGCCTTGGCAAGCTCTTTTAGCGTAGCAAGCGGCAAAGATTCATACTTTTCTCGCGTCATGTTCTATATTACCTCCTCTAAAAATATTTATCATTCATATATCAAAATTATTAAGTAACCTGTTCTTCTCTCAAGGGAAAATCTGTGGATATGACTTCAAATCGTTCACTGAATCAGCTATTACACGGTATATAGCCAAAATGATGATTGAATATAGTATACCTTATTTTTTGCAAATTGAAAAGCATTATTTTCAATTGCTTTACTCTCTCAAGAATGTTATCATAAGAAGTAAGTTTCAAAAACAAATATCTGAGCAGGATTTTACTGCCCAGTCGAGGAGGATAATGACATGTCAATAAGTGAAAAAGCATTGGAAATGCATGAAAAATGGAACGGTAAGATTGAAACAACTGCTAAATCACACGTGAATTCGCGCGAAGATCTGGCAATCGCATACACTCCGGGTGTCGCTGAACCTTGTAAAGTGATCGCCAAAGATAAGGAAGCCGCTTACAAATACACGATAAAGGCAAATACGATCGCCGTAGTTTCTGACGGAAGTGCTGTCCTCGGTCTCGGAAATATCGGAGCCCATGCCGCTATGCCTGTTATGGAAGGAAAAGCGGTTCTCTTCAAAGAATTCGGCGGTGTCAACGCAGTTCCGATCTGTCTGGATACCCAGGACACCGAAGAGATCATTAAAACAGTGGTAAATATTGCGCCTGCATTTGGCGGTATCAATCTGGAAGATATCTCTGCACCGCGTTGTTTTGAGATTGAAAGCCGACTGAAAGAACTTCTTGATATCCCGGTCTTCCATGATGACCAGCACGGTACAGCCATCGTTGTGCTCGCCGGAATCATCAATGCACTTAAAGTAACCGGCAAGAAGATGGAAGAATGCAAGGTTGTGGTAAACGGTGCAGGCAGTGCCGGTGTGGCGATCACGAAGCTCCTGCTCACCTATGGTTTCCCGGATATCACCATGTGCGACATCAACGGAATCATTTCCGAGAATTCTCCGAATCTGAACTGGATGCAGCAGGAAATGGCGAAGCTCACCAACCTTTCCGGTGCAACCGGAACACTTGCAGATGCCCTCAAAGGCGCCGATATCTTCGTCGGAGTCTCCGCACCGAACATTGTCACAAAGGAAATGGTCGCATCCATGAATCCGGATGCCATCCTTTTCGCAATGGCCAATCCGGTTCCGGAGATCATGCCGGATCTTGCCAAAGAAGCCGGTGCAAAGGTAGTCGGAACAGGACGTTCTGATTTCCCGAATCAGGTGAATAACGTTATCGCATTCCCGGGCATTTTCAAAGGTGCTCTGGAAGGACGTGCCACACAGATCACAGAGGAAATGAAGCTTGCGACAGCCAAAGCAATTGCCGGTCTTGTTTCAGACGAAGAGCTGAACGAGAATAATATTCTTCCGGAAGCATTTGATCCGCGGGTGGCAGATGTTGTCAGCAAAGCGGTCAAGGCACTGATCTAATCGATGACGGAGCGAAGATTCTGGGGAGAAAAACGATATTTCTCCCTGGATTACTATCTGAAGACAACCTATGGCGAGAAGCTCTATAAGGTTTCATTAAACGGCGGCTGTACCTGTCCGAACCGTGACGGGACCTGCGGTGAACGGGGCTGCATCTTCTGCAGTGAAGGCGGTTCCGGAGATTTTGCCGCCTCGCCTGCCCTGACGATTCGGGAACAGCTCGAAGAAGGGAAATCGCTTATTCGGCGCAAACAGACCGGAAACGGATACATCGCCTATTTCCAGGCATACACGAACACCTATGCTCCGCTGGAACATCTCCGAAAGATCTTTTACGAGGCGATTCTGGAACCGGACGTAAGAGTCCTTTCCATCGCCACCAGACCGGATTGTTTAAGTGATGAGATTCTTGCACTCCTTGCCGAGCTGAACCGGATCAAGCCGGTATGGATCGAGCTTGGGCTACAGACCATCCATCCCGGGAGCGCGCGTTTCATACGTCGTGGTTACGATCTGGAAGTATTTGAAAACGCCGCAGAGGCATTGATACGACTGAACATTTCGGTTATCGTACATGTGATCCTGTTTCTTCCCGGAGAATCTCCCACACAGATGCTGGATACCATCCGATACCTGAACCGGATCCCCATTCAGGGTATTAAACTGCAGCTCCTTCACATATTAAAACACACGGATCTGGCAGATTATTATCAGGAACATCCCTTCCCCGTTCCTTCCATGGAAGAATATTTTGACGTTCTTGGTATGTGCATCTCCAATCTTCGTCCGGATATTGTGATACACCGTCTCACCGGAGACGGTCCCAAATCACTTCTGATCGAGCCGATCTGGACCGGAAATAAAAGGCTGGTTCTGAACTCCATGCAGAAATACCTGAAAGACAACGATATCTGGCAGGGAAAAGAGTATATTGATTTATAAGGAGGACGACATCATGTCTGAAACTTTTACGCTATATAAACTGATCATTCTGTATATGCTGGACAAGGTGGATTTTCCGCTGACCAACGCACAGATTTCAGAATTCATACTGAACAAAGGATATACGACCTATTTCAAGCTTCAGCAGGCACTTTCCGAACTTACGGAAGCGGAACTGATCCGGGAAGAGACTTCCCACAACCGTACCCTTTATCATCTGACAGAAGACGGTGCCCAGTCCATCCAGTATTTCAAAAACAATATCTCCCGCTCCATACGCGAAGATATCGACAATTATTTACGCGAGAAAAAATATGATCTCAAAAATGAGGTTGCTGTAAAGGCCGATTATTACCGGAACACTTCCCGGGAATTCTCAGTCAGATGCCAGGTTCTGGAAGACGAACTTCCTCTGATCGACCTGACGCTCTCGGTTCCAAGCGAAACCGAAGCCGAAGCCATCGTCACAAACTGGCAGAAAAAGAATCAGGAAATCTATGCCTGGCTCATGGCAAATCTGCTGTAAGCCAATATAATACACAAAAAAGCAGTGCCCGAATCCGGAGGTTTTGATCCATTGTCCTCCTTTTCGGACACCGCTTTTTTTATTCATTTACACGACTACACGAAAACAGATATAATTCCGTTCATCGATAAAATCCGTACTCACCGTAATCTCACCGCCGTACCGCTCACTGAGCAGCTTTGCATTATAAAGACCAAGTCCCCGCTTCCCGTCTTCGCTTTTTGTAGAAAACCCTTTTTCAAAGAAACGTCCGATATTCTCCAGCTTAACATTCCTCATACGGTTTTTGATCGTGAAGACAACCCGGTCATTTTCGGAATCCAGTTCCATGATAACCCGGTTCAGCTCCTCCGTGCATGCTTCATAAGCATTATCGACCAGCGTTCCGATGATCTCGATCAGATGATGTTCGGATATCCCGGAGAGGATTTCCAGATTCTTCACCACAATTTCCGTCTTCACATAAGATGGTGCCCGCACAATCTTGCTGTAGAGGAATCCTGCCAGCACTTTGTCACTGATTTTGAGGAGCGGAAGATACATCCGGTTCTCATCATCCTTCACTGCTTCCATGATATATTGTGACTGCCGTTCCACAAGCTCATCATAATTGTCCACCGTAAGATGCATATTTAAAATGGCATTGATCTGGTTGTCGAATTCGTGCTGTCTCGCCCGGATTTCTTTCACCAGTTCCTCAAGCGGCTGAATGTAGAGCTGATAAAGGCGCAGTTCCTGCTCTTTCTGCTGCATAATCAGATAATTCTTTCTCCAGTCAACGATTCCCCATATGATGACCACCACCATCAGAACGAACATGACAAATACCCGATAGTCAAAGGTTCCGCTGTACAGGAAGTCCACGACCAGATAGACTGACACAAGCAATGCGATCACACAGAAAATACGGTACAAAAACTTTCTCACCCAATCAATCATTTATTCTTCTCCCCATTTCCGCTTTATATGTCACGCCGATTTCGACTGTATCACTGCAGTTTCTCAATTTGATCACCCGATTCACGGTATCAATGTACTCGATCTCCTGCCGGTTCACGGCAAACATCCGGTGCGACTGCACAAACATTTCTTTCGGCAGCTTCTGCATCATCTGCTTCAGCGTCACATATGGTACTTTCCAGTTCTCCTCTCTCATATGAATGCAGATTCCGCGAGGAACTGCTTCGATATAGCGGATATCCTGGCATTTCACCTGATAGTTAATCCCGTCCTTTTTTATGATGACCGTCCGAGGCTCCTCCTGTTTCTTATTTACAAGTACTTTTTTTATGACTTCGTCCACCTGTGAACGGTCAAAAGGCTTCATAATATACTGATAGCAATGCAGCTCTCTGTAAGCCTGCATCTCCATCGCTCCCACGGAAGTCACCATCACGATTGGAGTAAACATATACTGGAATTTTTCTCTGACCTCTCTGGCGAAAATAATTCCCCCGATATCCTCTTTCCGGCTTCCGCTTAAGTTTACATCCAGAAGAAAAAGACCATATCGGATATTTTCTTCCAACAGGTCTTTCGCTTCCTTATATGAGGAGGCTGCATGGACCTGAATCTCTGCCGAATACTCATTCAGAATTCGGATGAGCGCTTCCATCGAAGCTTTTTCATCTTCCAGAATCAGCACATGTATCATATCCAGCACCTCCCAATCTTCTCTATTCAACTGTCTGCTCTATTCGGAAATAATTTCCTTTGCGCTCTTAACCAGTCCTGCAAGTCCCTGAATCTCAGACGGAATGATGATCTTGGTTGCTTTTCCGTCCGCTGCCTTCTCAAATGCCTCCAGACTCTTGATTCGAAGAACTGCCTCATCGGCGCCCGCTTCACGGAGGAATCGGATACCGTCCGCATTTGCCTGCTGTACTTTGAGGATTGCTTCTGCCTCACCTTCGGCTTCCTTGATCCTCTTTTCCTTCTCCGCTTCTGCCTGGAGAATTGCTGCCTGTTTCTCGGCCTCCGCTTTCAGGATCACGGATTCCTTCTCACCTTCTGCAACAAGGACGGTGGATTTCTTCTCACCTTCTGCCCTCAGGATCGCTTCACGACGTTCACGTTCTGCTTTCATCTGCTTCTCCATCGCATCCTGGATCGCTGCAGGCGGAATAATGTTCTTCAGCTCCACGCGGTTTACCTTGATTCCCCAAGGATCCGTTGCCACATCGAGAGATGCACGCATCTTGGTATTGATCGTCTCTCTGGAAGTCAGTGTCTGGTCCAGTTCCAGCTCACCGATGATATTTCGAAGTGTCGTCGCCGTCAGGTTCTCGATCGCCATGATCGGATTCGCCACACCATAGCAGTACAGCTTCGGATCTGTAACCTGATAGAATACAACGGTATCAATTCGCATCGTTACATTATCTTTCGTGATAACCGGCTGCGGATCAAAATCAACAACCTGCTCCTTCAGATCAACTCTTCTTGCGACACGGTCGATCAACGGAAGTTTAAAGTGAAGTCCTACACTCCAGGTCGCCTGATATGCACCGAGCCGTTCTACGACCAGCGCCTTTGCCTGCGGAACGATCTTCACACATGATATCAATACCAGTAAAATAATAACAAAAATTGCTGCTAAAATAATGAATCCCATATTAACCCTCCTCGTATCGTCTGACTATTAATTTGACTCCGGAAATATTGACCACTTTTGCGATGGTTCCGGCTTCCAGTATCTCTTCATCCTTCTCCGAGCGCACCGTCCATTCCTGCCCGTTGACCACCGCCATTCCGGTCTGGCTCATGTTGTCCACTCTTTCGGCAATCCGTATCGTCTTGCCGATGATTCCTTCATAGTTGGTCTTCTCTCTCCTGCTGTTGATGCATTTCACCGCGAACGGTCTCGTGAAAAACAACAGCAGAAACGTGACTGCAAAAAATGCTACGACCTGAACAATAAGCGGAAATTCCAGAATGTTCAGGATCAGCGCCGCCAGCGCGCCTCCGGCAGCCCAGATACTGGTCAGTCCCACCGTAATGATCTCGACTACCAGAAGGATGATCAGAAGAACCAGCCATGCAATGGTGATATAACTATCTTCCAGTACCATTTCATCACTTCCTTCCTGTTGAATACATCGTATCAGAGTTTTCCCCGGTATTCAACCGATATTGCGTGAATCGGGCGATTTCCTGTTTCAATGAAATCTCCCCGTTATTTTTCATGGAGCCAGCGCATATGTTCCTTGATCTTCGCTTCATAACCGTTATCTCCGGGCTCATAGAACACCTCTCCTTTGATTTCTTCCGGGAGGTACTGCTGTTCCACATAATGCTTCGGATAATCATGCGCGTACCGATACCCCACACCATGTCCCAGATTTTGAGCCCCTTTATAATGTGCATCCTGCAGGTGAGGCGGAACCGTCGTTTTCACTCGTTTTACATTATCCATGGCGGCATAAACAGCGTTGCATGCCGAATTACTCTTTGGCGCCGTCGCCACATACAGCACCGCCTGCGACAAGATGATCTGTGCCTCCGGCATTCCGATCCGCTCCACAGCCTGCGCAGCAGACACGGCAACCGTAAGCGCCATGGGGTCTGCATTTCCCACATCTTCCGATGCACAGATCATGATCCTTCGCGCAATAAATTTGATATCTTCTCCCGCATACAGCATTTTTGCCAGATAATAGACTGCCGCATCCGGATCGGATCCGCGCATGCTTTTGATAAATGCCGAGATCGTATCATAATGATTATCACCGGTCTTATCATACCGCACAACCCGCTTCTGAATACACTCGGAAACCACATCCAGCGTAAGATGGATCCATCCGTCATCACTCCGGCTTGTAGTCAGAATTCCCAGTTCCACCGCATTTAATGCAAGTCTCGCATCTCCGCCCGACAGATCGGCCAGAAAATGCAGCGCATCCTCGTCGATCTTTGCATGATAACTTCCCATTCCTTTCCGGCTGTCATTCACCGCTCGTATGATCAGTGTCTCGACATCCTCTTTGGAAAGCGGCTTTAGTTCGAAAATGCTGGAGCGGGAGATCAGCGCACTGTTTACTTCAAAATATGGATTTTCCGTTGTGGCACCGATCAGGATCAGGGTGCCGTCCTCCACGAAAGGAAGCAGATAATCCTGCTGGCTCTTATTAAACCGATGGATCTCATCCACGAACAGAATCGTCTTTCTCTGATACATGCCGTAAATCTGTTTCGCTTTATTTACGACCTCTTCCATATCCTTTTTCCCTGCCACCGTAGCATTGATCTGCGTAAATTCGGCGCTTGTCGTATTTGCAATGACTTTGGCCAACGTTGTTTTTCCCGTTCCGGGAGGACCATAGAAAATCACAGAGCTCAGCTTGTCCGCCTTGATCGCGCGGTATAACAGTTTGTCCTTCCCTATAATATGCTGCTGTCCGACCACTTCTTCCAGCGTCGTCGGGCGCAGTCTGGAAGCAAGCGGTGATTCCTTCTCTTTACTTGTCTCCCTCATATATTCAAACAGATCCATTTTCCATCTCTCCTTCGTATTCTACGCAAGTCCTGTCAGCTCACGTATTACTTCTCCTGCGATCAGAAGCCCCGCCACCGGAGGGGTAAATGAAATACTCCCCGGTATGCTTCTTCGTACTCCGGTATCTTCCCCGGTTACCCGTCCGGATGTGTCAACCGGTTTCTCTTTTGAGTATACCACTTTCAAATGGTTAATGCCACGATTCTTCAGTTCCTTTCTCATCACCTTGCAAAGCGGGCAGACACTGGTCTTTGTGATATCAGTAATCTCAAACATCTCCGGATGCAGTTTATTGCCGGTTCCCATACTGCTGATGATCGGAATTCCCCGCTTCTGCGCCTCACATACCAATGTCAGCTTCGCCGTCACCGTATCGATTGCATCTATGATATAGTCCGGTCTTTCATCCAGTATATCCCCAAGATTATCGGTCAGTACAAAGCGCTCATAAGTCTTGACCTGAATCTCCGGGCAGATGTCCGCGATTTTTTCTTTCATCACTTCCGTCTTATATCTTCCTTCTGTGCTGTGCAGCGCAATAGACTGCCGATTGATATTCGTAAGCGATACCGTATCATTATCGATCAAAATCAGTTTTCCTACCCCGGATCTCGCCAGTGCTTCCACACAGTGAGACCCTACTCCGCCGATTCCAAACACCATGACCGAAGCCCTTCTCAGCCGTTCCATACCCTCTGAACCCAACAAAAGCTCTGTCCTTGAAAATTCATTTATCATAATCTTTCATCCTTCTTAATTCAATATCAGCTCATCCACCGTCACAAATTCATACCCTTCCTTCTGAAGAAGATCGATGATCCTAAGGGCGGCATTTACCGAAGATTTGTAACAGTCGTGCAAGAGAATCATATCATTTTCCTGCACATCCGTCACTACTTTATTTACAATTTCATCCTCATTCTCCGTCGTCCAATCCAGCGGATCTACAGTCCACAGAACGGGAATGACATTCATCTCCAACTCCAGGTCCTTCTGCCAGGCGCCAAACGGAGGCCGCATATATTCCGTGGGATGGCCGGTAATTCTTTCCACAGCCTGACTCGTCTTCTCGATCTCTTCTTTTGCTTTTTCACTATCGATCCTCGTGATCTCCACATGATTATAAGTGTGATTCCCGACAATATGACCTTCTTCATACTCTCTTTTCACCAGCTCGGGATATTGTTCCACATTGACGCCTATCACAAAAAAAGTTACTTTTACTCCTCTTTCTTTCAGTCCGTCCAGCAGAAGCGGTGTACACGACGGATGGGGCCCGTCGTCGAAGGTGAGGGCAATTTTCATTTTTTCTGCTGTCATTTCCTTTACTGCATCTTCCCCACTGCCGGTTTCCAGTGTTCTGCCATCCCAGATTCCCAATGCCATAAATAACAGAATCATATAACAAATTGTGCAAATCGGCTTCCATACCCGGTATTTCAAGCTCCCACCCCATTTTCCATATTCTCTCTAATATATGAAAAATTCTGTACTCCTATACCTTAGGGCCTTTCTCTTATTGCAATATACATATTCAATGTTATAATATCAGATAGGTTATCGATACAAAGGAGGAGAACTATGTCAGATACGACAAGAAAAGAAAATAAAATGGGGGTCATGCCCATCCCGAAATTGCTGCTCACAATGTCACTTCCAATCATACTTTCCATGCTGGTACAGGCGCTTTACAATATTGTTGACAGCATGTTCGTTGCCCGACTGAATGAAAATGCGCTTACCGCCGTTTCGCTGACATTTCCCATCCAGAACCTGATGATCGCTGTCGCATCCGGTACCGGTGTCGGAATCAACTCTCTGCTCTCCAGAAATCTGGGCGAAAAGAACTACGAGGCTGCCGATCGCGCTGCCACAAATGGCTTATTTCTTGGATTTATGAGTTTCCTGGTATTTGCTGTGATTGGCGGACTTTGTTCAGGTATTTTTTTCCATATTCAGACAACGGATTCGCAGATCGTTCAATACGGCATACAGTATATGCGAATCATTACGATCTGTTCTGTCGGAATTTTCCTGCAGGTCACTTGTGAGCGCCTTCTTCAGGCCACCGGGAAGACGTTCTATGCTATGATCACCCAGGGAACCGGTGCCATTATCAACATCATTTTAGATCCGATCCTGATCTTTGGTCTGTTTGGTTTTCCAAGACTCGAAGTCGCAGGCGCCGCAGTTGCCACGGTCATAGGCCAGATCATTGCAGCAACAATGGCTTTCTTTTTTAACATTACGAAAAACAAAGAAATACATATTAATTTGAAAGGGTTTCATCCAAACCGCACTGTCATTTTAAATATTTATACCGTCGGCATACCTTCGATTATTATGATGTCCATCGGTTCTGTCATGACCTTTGGCATGAATAAGATTTTGTTGATGTTCTCCTCAACAGCTGCCGCTGTATTCGGAGTTTATTTTAAGCTTCAAAGCTTTATCTTCATGCCAATCTTCGGTCTGAATAACGGAATGATACCAATCATTGCATTTAATTACGGTGCGCATCAGAAAAAAAGGATTCTGC
This sequence comes from Bariatricus sp., assembly GCA_051880095.1. Lineage (GTDB taxonomy): Bacteria > Bacillota > Clostridia > Lachnospirales > Lachnospiraceae > Allocoprococcus. The sequence goes on from JBJENH010000089.1 coordinate 24,298, forward strand.
ACACCATATGGCTCAGCATCTGCACCGCCGTTACGATTATGCTCTTTGGGCTGGTAATCTTTCAGTGCTTCCCGGATGTCATGCTTTGCATGTTCGATGCTTCTGACCGGATGCTTGAAATCGGTATCCCTGCTTTGCGGACTATCAGCCTCAGTTTCATTTTTGCCGGATTTTGTATCGTATCAGGTTCGGTATTTCAGGCACTTGGAAACGGCATGTACAGTCTGATCGTCTCTGTTGCAAGACAGTTATGTGTTATACTGCCGGTTGCCTATTTATTCGCCCGGCTTTTTGGGCTGAATCAGGTGTGGTGGGCGATCCCGATCGCCGAACTTGTTTCGGTCGTACTTTCCGCCTGGTTCCTGAGACGCATCTATCTTCAAAAAGTCAAACCTCTGTAGTCCTACATATACAAAAAATGATATCCCAAAAACAACTCGGTTCCTGGGATATCATTTTTTATACGCCTAAAGTGCTTTGTGGTACAGCATTTCAATATCTTTCTGTGTGGACTGTCTCGGATTTGCCAGAATATTTCCGCTCTTCATCGCATCTGCTGCCATCTGCGGGATCTTGTCCTCTGTCACACCCACATCGGAAAGCTTAGAAGGGATGCCGAGATCCTTCAGAAGCTCTCGCGCTTCGTCCACCAGCATTTCCGGCACAAAATCAATGACCGGTTCGTTTTCCTTGCTGATGTAATTGTAGATTTTCTCATAACGTCCGTGATCTGCGAGCGCATTGTATTCTACGATCGTCGGAAGCAGGATGGAATTCGCGACTCCGTGCGGTACATGGAAAAATGCGCTGACCGGATGGCTCATCGCATGCACATTGCCCAGACGCGCCCATGCAAATGCGATTCCTGCGAACATACTTCCTGACATCATAGCGCAGGCTGCCTCTTCATCCTGTCTGTTTGCTACAAAACGACGAATGTTTGCTCCGATCAGTTCCATCGCTTTTTCTGCCATTGCATCAGAAAATGGAGATGCATCACGGGATGTATATGCTTCCCATGCGTGGATCAGTGCATCCACACCACAAGATGCTGCGATGGATGCAGGCGCTGTCATGATAAGTTCCGGATCCAGGAGTGCATAGCTCGGAATCAGTTCATAACTGAACACCGTCAATTTGTAATTTCTTGATGTATCTGTAATAACAGAAAAAGCGGTCACTTCGCTTCCCGTTCCTGCCGTAGTCGGAATCGCGATGATCGGCACGATCTTGCCCGGCACCTTGTGAGCTCCTTCATATTCTGTGATCTGTCCGCCGAATTTTGCAAGGACACCGACCGCTTTTGCAACGTCCATCGGGCTTCCTCCGCCAAGTGCCACAATGCTCGTCGCTTCCGCCTCCTGATATGCTTTCACTGCCGCATTCACGGTATCCACGGAAGGGTTCGGCTCTACATCCAGGAATTCTGCCATCTCAATTCCGGATGCCGTAACAATATTCCGCACCTTTTCAACAACGCCCAGTTTCTCGAGTCCCCTGTCAGAAACCAGCAGCATTTTAGCCGATCCGTTTTTTTCCAGCAATTCCGGAAGTCTCTTCAAACTTCCCATCCCAAAAATAATATCCTGTGGTACTGTAAACGTAAAATTCTTCATTTTTTCCGCTCCTTTTCTAAAAAAAGGGCGAAACTGCTCCTTCACAGTCTCGCCCTTGAGATTTACTCAAACAGCATATACCCTGATGCCTTTCTTTGTCAAGCTATTTCCTTTGATTCTCTTTCTTTTTCTTCTTGATCTTTTTTCTCACACTATAGCCAAAAGTTCCCATCCCTCTCCCAAGACTGAAATACTGTCCGTGGACGTAAACCAGCGGCTTTGTCTTCTCAAGCGCAAAACGGTTCGACTCGTCCATGTAGGAATCATCCACATGGACCGCAAGGACCTCTGCCAGAAACATATGATGCGATCCGAGCTCTTCTTTTTTTACCACTCTGCATTCAATATTTACCGGACTTTCCTTGATCAAAGGTGCCTTCACATACTGCGCTGTTTCCGGGGTAAGATGCATGTCGTTAAATTTGTCCACATCCCTTCCGGAACGCACACCGCAATAATCCGTGGCCTTTGCAAGCTCCTCATTCGTCAGATTGATAACAAATTCTCCTGTCTCTTCTATCATATGATAAGAATACCGTTCCGGCCGCACGGAAATCGATACCATCGGCGGATTTGTGCAGATCGTACCTGCCCATGCAACCGTGATGATATTATTCTTCCCTTCCTTGTCAGATACACTGACCATGACCGCCGGAAGCGGATACAGCATATTGCCTGCCTTCCAAGTCTGTTTCGCCATTCTTCTCTCTCCTGCTGTTTTATTTCTGCTGCAGATAACCTACCAGTGTCGGAATGAACTGTTTCTTACGGGATACAACATCCTTGAGAAGTACCCGCTGGGTATCCTCCGGCATCTCCCATGCTTCCAGAATTCTTGCTTTCGCGCCGTCGCCGCAGCACATCAGTTCCGTTGATTCCTCAAGAATATTCGTCAGCATCAAGAATACCATATCCAGATGCTGATCGACTCTGGCCACTTCCAGATAATCGCCTAGACGTTCTCTTACGTCATCCAACTCTTCCTGATTCATCGAAGTGATCTGTCCAACACCAAATGATACTCCATTGGCATTAAATACTTTGAAATCCTGGAAACAGATCTCTTCTTCGGTCTTCTCACGCAGATTGCTTCCCGCATTGAACATCGCCTTCGCATGCTCTTCCATATTGATTCCCGCGATCTGTGCCAGAGCAGCCGCAGCCGCCTGATCCACCATCGTACATGTCGGGGAACGGAACAGTAATGTATCCGATAAGATTGCCGAACAAAGCAGTGCCGCGATCGTCTTGTTCACCGGAACACCGTTCTCCTGATACATCTGATAAACAATAGTAGCCGTACATCCCACCGGCTGATTGCGGAAGAATACCGGCCCGATGGTCTCCATACTTCCCAGTCTGTGATGATCAATGATCTCCAGGATATCTGCCTCTTCAATTCCGTCTACCGCCTGGGATTTCTCATTGTGATCCACCAGAATCACCTGTTTCTTTCTGGAACTCATCAACCGACGTCTGGAGAGGAAACCGCGGAAATGTCCCTGATTGTCAAGAATCGGGAAATCACGGTATTTCTTCTTTGCCATAACTTCCTTGACATCGTCTACATAATCGGACATGTGAAATGTCTCCAGATTATCCTTACTCATGAAATACTTAACCGGAATACTCTGGTTGATCAGCCTTGCCGCCGTAAAGGTATCATGCGGCGTCTGAATTACCACAATATCCCTCTCCATTGCCATTTTCTTAATCGTTCTCGATATTTCCGCCCCCTGGCAGATGACCAGACAGCTGGCATCCATCTCAATCGCGCAGAGCTGGGATTCATAACGATTTCCGAGAATGACCAGATCATCTTTCTCAATAATATTTTCCATCATCTCCGGACTTGAAGCTGCAATAATCACTTTCCCTTTCAGGAAATAACCGTGTTCATTCCCCGTCACGATCGTTCCGTCCAGTGTGTTAACGATATTGCGGTACTGTGTTCTTGCAGTCGACAGAATATGACTGTCATACACCTCCATGTAGGATGTCGCAATATCTCCGATCGTGATCAATCCTTCCAGCCGGTCATTTCTGGTAACCGGAAGCGTTCGGATATTCTCCTGCTTCATCCGCGTCCACGCTTCACGGATCGATGCATTGGACCGGACTCCTTCTATCTGCCGGATATCCATGTCCTTAACCTGTAAATGCACATCTCCGAGGTATCCCGGTACTTCTACGCCAAATCGATCGAGTACATAAGCCGTTTCCCCGTTCAGCTCACCGGCACGCTTTGCCACATACTCCTCCCCGGTCATCTCTCTTTTTAAATTCGCATATGCGATCGCAGAACAGATGGAATCCGTGTCCGGATTCTTATGTCCGATAACATACGTTTTTTTCACTTTTTTACTTTCCATTTCTGCCACTTCCTTGTTTTCATACTACTTACTATTGTCAGAATGCCATTTTTTCAGCATTTCGTCAACCTTATTTTCCAAAATAATACATTATCACAAAACGATCTTCCATATTTTGATAATTTTTTGTTCCGATTCTGTCAAAAACATGGTATACTAAAGCGTAGAGTGGCCTTTTGTCCAACAAAAGAGTAAACGAATTGAGGTAGAGGTGGAATTATGGATAACGAACAGTTAATGGAAAACACAGAGAGCATGGCAGATTATGAGGAACATTTCGATGATGCAAATCCATGGAACATCGTAAAGGATTATCTCGAGAAGGGTACAGTACTCCATGTAACAATTGAAGGAATCGTTAATGGCGGAGCGATCGCTATGGTAGAAGGCATCCGCGGATTCATCCCGGCTTCCAGACTTTCTCTTTCTTATATTGAAGATCTGGAATCCTATCTGTTAAAAGAGGTTGATGTCAAAGTCATCGAAGCCGATCAGGCACAGGGACGTCTGATCTTGTCAGCCCGTGAGATCCTGAGAGAACAGGAAAAGAAAGCCAAAGAAGAACTGCTCGCTTCAGTAAAAGTCGGAAGCGTTTTGAAGGGTAAAGTTGAATCTCTTCAGACTTACGGAGCATTCATCCGTCTTGAAAACGGACTTTCCGGTCTGGTACACATCTCCCAGATCAGTACCCAGAGAATCAAATCTCCTGACCAGGTACTCAAAGTTGATGATGAAGTAGATGTAAAAGTAATCGGTATCAAAGAAGGCAAGATCAGTCTGAGCATCAAAGCTCTTATGGAAGCTAAAGAAGCCGAAGAAGAGCCGGAAGAAAAGATCGTACTTCCGAAATCAGAAGCAATCGGAACCAGCCTCGGCGACCTGTTTAAAAATCTGAAACTCTAAAAACTGAAACGAGTATCCCATGAAAAATCTCTACTGTAACAGTACCGGATTTCATGGGATACTCTTATTTTATAATATTCTGTTAATCTTTCCCTTTTCTTCGAGCAGTTCTTCATCTATACGATACAGAAAATCGAGAAAACGTATTTGAAAACTTCCGGGTCCGCAGCTGTCTTCTGCCGCCAATTCTCCCGCAATTCCCATTACCACAGTTCCCAAAAGGACCGCGTGAATCATTTTGATTTTGCAGGTATTCTGCACCATACCTGTCTGAACTCCACCCAGATAAGTGCTGCACACTGCTCCCAGCATACAGCCTGTACCGGTGATCTCCGACATCATCGCATCTCCATTTTCCACCACGTATACTTCCTCTGCGTCAACGATCAGATCAATCTTACCACTCGCAAGGATAACCGCTCCGGTTCTTTTCGCCATACTTTGAAAACACTTTATTACCTTTTCCAGATTCTCCGGTGTCAGTGTATCCTGTACTCCCGCGTCGATACCGATGCTGTGGGACTCTTCTCCCGCCATTTCCAGTATCTCAGACATATTTCCTTTTAAAACAGAAATGGTTCCCGTTTGCAGCAGCTCGCTTGCATATTCTCTGCGCAGATCACTGCAGGCAACCCCGACCAGATCAAGGAGTACGGGAATCCCTTTCTTATTGGCTGCTGCGAGTGATATCTTCATGGATTCCATTCTTACATCTGTGATATTTCCCAAATTCAACATCAGCGCCTGTGCTGTCTCTGTAATCTGCGCCACTTCCCGCGGATGTTCTGCCATGATCGGTCTTCCCCCTGCAGCAAGAACCACATTTGCACAGTCATGAATCGAAATCGGGTTCGTAATGCAGTGGATCAGAGGCCGCATTTTTTTAACGTGTTTCTGAAGCACTATCAGTTTTTGAAGATTTTGTATGCTTTCTGTCATAAACTTTCTCTCCCAGACTCATTTGGAATTTTGCAAGTAATCCGGCTTTACTTAAGGTTTTCAGGAAGAAATATGCAACCGTTCCGCCCATCAGTGTAGCTCCCAGAAACATGGGCGTATAGAAGAATGCGTTCAGTCCTTCTCTTCCCATCAGAAATGCCATCACCGGATAAGATACCATCGAACCGATGATCCCGGTTCCAAATACCTCTCCGATTACCGCGCAGATGATTTTCCCTCCGGAAAGCCGGTAAAACACACCTGACAGAAACGCACCAAACACTGCACCCGTCAGCGCAAGAGGCGGAATCCCCATAAACATCATACGGATGACTCCGATCAGTGTCGCACAGAGTAGAGAATACCACGGTCCCATCAGAACCGAACATACAATATTTACCAAATGTGCCGTCGGACACATCCCCTCAATCCTAAGTATCGGAGAAATCACAACCCCGATCGCCACCATCATTGCCAGCATAATCATCCGGAAAATCTTTACTCTCGTCTTATCCATTTTTTCAAGTCCTTTCCCTAACCTTTACTCATCCTTTTACATACATATATCGTGAACAGCCCTCGCAATACTTCCGAATCCGCCGTTTCTAAACATCCTTCGTCGTACTTCCGAATCCGCCGTTTCTAAACACCCTTCGTCGTACTCCCGAATCCGCCGTTTCTCACTTCATCGGTGTCATCATCCACCGTGATTCCATACTCCACGAAGATTCCCTGCATAAAGCCGGTTCCCTTTGCGATTTCCAGCGTTTTTCCTTCATTAGAATCATTCGTCAGCTTAGCAAAAATATGCCCTTCATTATCGGAATAAAAATAGTCACTGTCAATGATTCCGACCGTGTTATTGAGCTGCAACCTGTATTTAAATCCAAGTCCGCTTCTTGGATAGCATTTCAGCACCCATCCGTCTTCCATCTCAACCCGGATACCGGTAGGAATCTTGACCGTCTTTCCCGGTTCCAGTACAAACGTATCCGGCGCATAAAAATCATATCCCGCACTCCCTGATGTCGCTCTTTTCGGAAGACGGATCTCTTCATAGAGTTTCTGTATCTCTTCTCCTGAAATATTTTCTCCAAATGTGTCCTTCCAGCTTTCGGCAAACTGTCCGGCACTTACCTTGTGAAATTTTGCAATTCTTCTCATCTGTCTCTTCTCCTGCTTCACATTATTACGGCCTATACCCGTCAATTTTCAAATCTGCTAATTTTCAAATCTGCTAATTTTCATCATAATCAGGGCAATGCAGAACCGGCACTGTATCCGTTCCCGCCGCCAGTGTCCTCTGTACATCGATCACTCTTTGATTACTGCTTCCTTTCCAGCAAAGAAGCGGATCCATTTTGGCAAATACAAACTCGCCGTCCACCAGTACATCCAGATACCTCACGATTTCCATGTGGCGTACTTCTTCCCACGTAGATCCTGTATACAACCAGATTGTTTTCTCCGGAAATGTTTCCCGGATTTCCTTTGACAGTTCTGTCACACAATTTACATTTGCAATATGAAGCGGATCACCTCCGCTGAAGGTGATACCGCTCACATAATCTTTTTTCAGTTCTTCAAACAGTTCCGCCTTTGCAGCCTCGTCAAAGAAAAGTCCTCCGTTCGGATCCCAGGTGACCGGATTGTGACAGCCCTCACAGCAATGACTGCAGCCTGCCACCCACAATACGACCCGAAGTCCGTCCCCGTTGAGCATATCATCTTTTGTTATATTGTGGTAACGCATCTACATACTTTTCCTTTCCGCAATTTCCGCCATCTTGGCATCGTTCAGACGTGTATCTCCTTTTACTCTTGAATAAGAAAGATACCCGTTCATCCGATCGATCTTGGTCAGATTCTTACTTCCGCATACCGGGCAGACATCCATGGCGAGTTCTTCGTGACCGCAGTCATCACAGTACGCCAGTGACAGATTCACTCCTTCATAAAATCCCATATCCATTGCGCGGCGCACCAGAGACTTGATCGCTTCCACATTATAATTGATCGGATATTTCACATACTGGATCTTTCCACCGTTGCACAGATCCCAGAATCTGTTTTCCAGATCCTGCTTCTGGATCGGAGTGATATCTTCCGCCACATGGCAATGGAAACTGTTGCTCACATACGCGCGATCCGAAACATTTTCCACAATACCGTATTTCCTTCGGAATTGCTGTACCTGAACGCCGCAGAGATTCTCTGCCGGTGTTCCGTAGATCGCATACAGATGCCCATCCTCTTTCTTGAATTCCTGTACCTTTTTATTGATATATCCCAATGTTTCCAGTGCAAACTCCCCGTCTTCCACCAGAGACTTTTTATTATACAGCTGCTGAAGCTCATTCAGCGCCGTGATTCCAAAGGATGCTGTCGCCGATTTGAGGAGCGGCTTGATCTTGTCCTGCGGTTTCAGATGACCGCCATAAAATCCACCCTCGCAGTACGCCAGTGGATTGGTCGACGCACGCAGCTCGCCGAGATAATCATAGGTACGAATATGCAGCTTTCGGATCAGTTCCAGATAATAATCCAGCACTTCAAAGAAATCCCGACTCTCCTGCCTTGATTTTGCAAGAATCATCGGAAGATGCAGGCTGACTGCCCCGATGTTAAACCGTCCTACGAACACCGGTTTGTCATCGTCATCTGCCGGATTCATACCACCTCTTTCATACCACGGTGAAAGAAACGCCCGGCATCCCATCGGACTTACAATTTTCCCATACTTCTTGTACATGCTTGGCACATACCCTTTTCCGGTAAGGCTCAGCCAGTCAGGATACATCGTCTTTCTCGAACATTCAATCCCTGCTTCAAACAGATCCTCCGCCGGAGCTCCCGGTCCATGAAGCTTCTCATCATACAGAAATACGAGTTTCGGAAATAATACCGGCTTTTTATGTCCGGCCTTGCCCTGCCCGTTCTTGCGAACCTCCAGCATGGTCTTCGTGATCAATTTTCCGTATTTACTGATATTCGTTCCACTGGTAACTGTAATGAACGGATAATCCCCGCGGCTTGATGAAACGGAGTTAAACTTGTACTCCCATCCCTGGAAGCCCTGCTCCATCTCTTTCTCCAGATCCTTCCAGGAAACCTCCTGTGCGATCTCTTCCGGAAGTCCAAGTGAACGATATTTTTCAAGATGTAATTTGTGTGATTTCTCGGCATACGGCTCCAGAATCTCATCCACACTCGGCACCGTAAATCCACCGTACTGCTGACTTGCTGCACTCAGCACAATATCGCCGATCACGTCAAATGCTGTATCCAGTGTCTTCGGTTCATTATACCACAGATTTCCCATCTCGAACCCACCGGTCAGAACATTTTTCACATCAAACAGGCAGCAGTTCATCGTATCCCTGCGCGCTGACATATCGTGAATGTAAATATACCCTTCCCTGATCGCCTGAAGCTCCTCCACAGTCAGGAAAAATTTCTTATAAAGCTCTTTGTTCAATTCATTGAAAATCAGACTTCGCTTCGTTGACACCAGCGCACTGTCCGTGTTGCTGTTCTCCTTATCCCCGATGTACATGATCGACTGACTCTTCCGGTAAACTTCATCCAGCATGTGCACAAAATCCTGTTTATAATTCCGGTAATCCCGGTAGCTCTTTGCCACGATCGGATTCACTTTCTCCAGAGCGCCTTCCACCACATTATGCATCTGGGCAATCTGAATCTCCTTTGCTCCCAGCTCCAGAACCTTCTCTTCCACAAACCGGCAGATGAACTGAATATCTTCCTCCGTAAACTGAATCAGGGCACGGTAGGCAGATTTATTGACAGCCACAACAACTTTCTGTACATTGAATTCTTCTTTCGTTCCGTCCTTCTTGATCACTCTGATATCCTTAAGATCCATAAAGCGTCTCCTTTCTACTATATATTGTGTTTATCTCATTATCTCAAAACAATATTATGTGTTCAATTTACTTTTTCCATTTTACCATTTCTTCCGTATGAAGTCAATGTGCCAGCACACTAAAACAAAGCAAAAAAAACAGACATTTCACATATGGCTGTGAAATGTCTGCTATTTCTGAATATTTATCCTTGATAATATCCGCCTGACCCTTCAAATGTTGCTCCACATCGTTCACAAAAACTATGACTATCGTTATAATAGCAATAGTATATTTCTCCACCACACTCAGGACATAGGTTGCCGGTATTACCACCTTTTTTGTGCTCTCCCCCGTGTCCTCCCACTACAGATTCCACTGCTTCGTCTTCAAGGATATTCTTTTCCAGCTTCTTATTCTCGTCCATGATACTGCCCCTTTCACATTAATATACGCTTCTTCAAACTTAACCACAGTATGTTTGTTTATATGATAATTTTACCATACAATCAAAAAATGTACAACATTGTTTGCATTTAGTATCACATTTTAATCCGGAACATGTTACCCTTGACGCTGTTGGCACGTAGCCAGCAGTATATGCTGGCTACTGTGTGGACAGTAACCGGAACATCCCATGCCTGTTACAGAAGCAATAAAGAAATCCATGTCCTCTTTTCCGAAATCTGATCGATACCTCCTGCTCCGGATAGAGCTTTACCACTTCCGCATCATCTGCCGTCACATAGGCGACAAATGATATATAATGCTCCTTTTTCATCGGGTGTATCATCGTAATATAATACTCATTCTCCACAGTTTCAACCTGAATCCGGTGCTCCTCATCCGGCTGCTCTGCCTCCTGTTCAGGAAGCAAGATACCGCAACAGGTAAATGATCCACTTCCCACGGACGTGATAATATTTCCGCAAACCGGGCAGACATAAAAATGTAACTTCTGCATATTTCCCGAACGGTTCTCATTCTCCCTCAGATCCCCTGTTAACAGCTCCGCAACCGACACCCCCAGCACTCTTGCCAGATCTTCAATAATCCCGATATCCGGAAGTCCCCGATTCGTCTCCCATTTCGAAATCGCTTTGTCACTAATCAGCAATTTCTCAGCAAGTTCCTTCTGCGTAAGCTTCTTCTTTTCTCTCAGTTCTTTTATTGTTTTTCCGGTTACATATCCCATTTACTTTTACCTCTCTTTGCTGCTTTTTCATAGCTTTATTGTACCTTCCAATTAAAACAACAGCAACCTACGCAGCGTAGAGTAACCGTGGAACCCCTTCTATCTCTTCCTCCTCACAAACCGAATCTTACACACCTCATCCCCATTTGCAATCGTCGCAGGCAGATCCAGCTCACATCCGAAACTCTCCGCAATTCCCCTGTCACCACACATCGCATGATCACAGAGCACCCGAATTTCCTCATCCGTACATCCCTGCTTCTGCCACGCTTTCACCAACGGACAATAATGAAAATCAATATCCAGATGATCATCCGTACACTGCTTAATATCCATCTCAAAAACCCACTGCGCAAACTTCGAAAACAACGTTTTCTTCAGCCCCTTCAGCGAATCCCCTCCACCTGCCTTCTTTCGCAAATTCGCTCCCTGATAAAGACCACATCTGCGAATCGCATCCGGCGCATACTCCTTCGAATCCAATCCTTTCTTCTTCGCCTCATCACAAAGCAAATACATCCAAAGCGCCCGGTGTTCCAACTGCTCCCTGATCGCAACAATAAGCGGATTTTTAATCTTTGGTTCATTATTAATACTCATCACTTTATCCTCCTTCACCTCAATAATTCATCTAAAGATTTTAATAATCACACACAACACCAGAATCCATAAAACAAGGATGGGAACAGCATAATACCATCTTTTCGGCTTCCCATCTTTCCACATATTCTCCGATAACCTCCGGTTCTTCTCCCAGATTTCTTCCGGTATCATTTTCATAGTCAAAACAATAAAAAACGGCAACAAAATCACATCATCCAAATACCCCAGAACCGGAATAAAATCCGGAATCAGATCAATCGGCGAAAGCGCATACCCCACCGTAATCCCCGCAAAAATCTTAGCCAAAACCGGCGTATCCTTATCCTTCAACACCAGATATATAACCGGAATATCTGCTTTCAGTTCTTTTGCCTTTTCTCTCAAATTCACTCTCTTATCCTCACCATTCACTCCCAAAACTATAGCTCTTTTGACAAATATAATACGAGCTCATCATCATTATTACAGTCACTGTACGGCTCACAAACCTTCCCACCATACCATACACCCGACCCATCCGGAATATATCCCCTTTTCACATACATCCTCTGAGCACTCCCATAACCACAATGAAGCCCCACCCCCAGACAGGCCCTATCCGAATACTTCCCGGCAACACTCTCCGCCACATCCATCAACCTAGACCCAATCCCAAGATTCCTATACCTCTCCAGCACCCCAAAATCCACAATTTCCACACACCCACTCCCCACAAAAGGCCCCTCCTCAATTTCCAGATACAAATTAATATACCCCGCAACACTCCCCTCAAACTCCCCAACCAAAGCAATCGACCTTCCCTCTTCCTGATCCTTCAGCCTTTTATAATATTTCTCAACCGAAGCATTCCATCCCTGTTCAATCTCCGCCTCCGTAATAACAATCGCATCCCTCTCCTCCATATTACGAACCCGAATCCATTTATCCTCATAAAAAATCATCCTAACAACCTCACTTCCCCACACTTCATAATACAACCATTGTACCAAATCCCACCCCCAACCGCAATCACCTACCACAACCACAAACTCAATCTCAGCCTCCCCTCCCTCATCCAAACAGCGCCAGGGGCACTCGCCCCGCACGCGCGTCCCCTCGCCCCAACAAACTCCACCTCAGCCTCCCCTCCCTCATCCAAACAGCGCCAGGGGCACTCGCCCCGCACGCGCGTCCCCTCGCCCCAACAAACTCCACCTCAGCCTCCCCTCCCTCATCCAAACAGCGCCAGGGGCTCACGCCCCGCACGCGCGTCCCCCAAACAACCG
>JBJENH010000089.1:37156-55877 GCA_051880095.1 Bariatricus sp.
TCATCCAAACAGCGCCAGGGGCTCACGCCCCGCACGCGCGTCCCCCAAACAACCGTACGTAGAGTCCTTGGGAAGTACCAGCCCGCGCAGATGTTCGGTAGGGATTACGGAGGTTAAGCTAAGCGCGGTGGAAATCCGTGCCAAAAATGTTAGGGCCCGGGGTGGGCGACCCATTGGTCAACCATCCCGGACCCTTACAGTTTTGTGCACTAGTTCCACCGCAGCGCAGCCTCGGAGTAATCCCTACCGAACATCTGCGCGGGCGTCCCTAATTCCCACACTCAATACTTATCTCATTAAACATCCTCAATATCTCATCCACCGGCATCTTCGCCTTCTCTTCCCCACTCTTATCGATCACGCACTCACCCTGGTGCATCATAATCAACCGGTTTCCATATTCCACCGCATATCTCAGATTATGCGTAACCATGATCGTAGTCAGGTTCTTCTCCTTCACGATCTTATCCGTCAATTCCATGATCAATTCCGCCGTCTTCGGATCCAGCGCTGCCGTATGCTCATCCAGAATCAGAAATTCGATCGGTGTCATAGTAGACATCAAAAGTGCCATCGCCTGCCTCTGGCCTCCAGAAAGAGATCCCACTTTCACATCCATCTTATCCTCAAGTCCAAGGCCAAGCTGCGCCAGTGATTCCCGATAATACTCGATTCTGGCTTTATTCGTTCCTCTTCCGAGTCCATAGAATTTCCCTTTATTGTCTGCAAGTGACATATTTTCAAGAATCGTCATGGACGGGCAGGTTCCCATCGCCGGATTCTGATAAACTCTTCCGATCTTTCGGTTTCTTTTAAATTCCTTTTCTCTGGTAATATCCTTTCCGTCGATCAGAATGCTTCCCGCTTCCACCGGAATACTTCCGCAAATGATATTCAGCATAGAAGTTTTACCGGAACCGTTGCTTCCCACCACCGAAACAAATTCTCCGTCACGAATCGTCAGGTTAAAATCCTGAAAAAGACACATTTCATTGACAGTCCCCGGATTATAATACTTATGAATATTTTTAAGCTCCAGCATTCGTCTTCACCTTCTTCTTTCTCTCCATACTCAGCACCAGAATCACAAGGAACAAAACTGCCGTTATCAGTTTCATATCCTGCGGTTCAAAACTTCTCAGCGCAATTGCCACGCAGGCCTTGTAGATCACAGAACCCACAAGCACTGCCGTTGTTGTCTTCATAAATGTCAGATTCTTGAAAATACTCGTGCCGATGATAACACTTGCAAGTCCGATGACCATAGCACCGGTACCGCTGGAGATTTCAAATACTCTCTCTTCCTGACAGAACACACATCCCGCCAGCGCCACAAGACCATTTGCAATCGCAAGACCGAGGATTTTCACATTTCCCTGATCTTTCGCCAGAGAAGTCACCAGCTTATCGTTATCGCCGACTGCACGGAGCAGATAACCTGACTGCGTCTTCATATAAAGATCCAGAAGAATTTTACAGATCACTGCAATGATCAGAATAATGACCAAGGTACTATATTTAGATAATGCTTCCGGAACGATCCGGTCAAGCACATCATTTTTAAAAATCGTTTTCTGCGAAAACAGCGGCACATTTGCAGTTCCGGCAACCCTCAGATTGATGCTCCAGAGTGCTGTCATCATGATAATACCGGACAGCAGATCCCGTACTTTACATTTCACATGAATCAATCCCGTACAGATTCCCGCGATCACTCCAACCAGAAATGCCGCAGCCAGTGTCAGATACGGATTCACACCCCTCGTGATCAAAAGTGCTGTCACCGCAGCTCCGAGAGGAAAACTTCCATCTACAGTCAAATCCGGAAAATCCAGTATTTTATATGTGATATAGATTCCCAGAGAAAGGATACCGTAGATCAGCCCCTGCTCCAGAATAGACACTACAAAACTCATGCCGCTAAACCCCGCTTTTCTTCAAAATCGTATAATTCTAATTCAATAAACGTTTTACTTGATACTTATTTATTACTCAGCAATACTGTCGTAAACTTCCACTGCGCCGGAAACCAGATCATCAGCGAGTGTAATTCCAAGATCTGCTGCAACCTTCGTATTCAGATAAAGTCCTGCTTCTGTGATGGTTTCGAAGTTGATCTCAGAAGCTGCTGCCTCACCCTTTAACACTTTGGCAGCCATCTTACCGGTCTGCTTTCCAAGTGCTACATAATCCAGACCTTCTGCTGCAAGACATCCTATCTTAACCTGCTCGATCTCACTTCCGAATACCGGAATCTTTGCTGCGTTTGCCTTATCCAGAATGGTTGCAAGCGAATTTACAACGGTATTGTCCGTCAGATTGGAAATACAATCTACTTTTGTCAGAAGATCATCTGTTGCCAGTGCGATTTCTGATGTATTCGTGATTCCCTTTTCTACCAGTTCAAAGCCATAGTCGCCAACTTTTTCTTTGTATTCTTCAATCGCTGAAACACTGTTTGCTTCACTGGTTGTATAAATGATACCGATCGTCTTTGCATCCGGAAGGATCTCACGGATCATTCGAAGCTGCTCTTCAACCGGAAGCTTATCACTTGTTCCTGTCACTTCGCCGACCGGTTTACCGTCTGCATCCGCAAGCTCTGCCGCAACCGGGTCCGTTACCGCTGTAAAGATAACCGGAATATCGGAATCCATCGCTGCATTATAAGCACTCTGTGCACTCGGTGTTGCAATACCGCAGATCATATCCACTTTATCAGAAACGAAGCTGCTCGCGATCTGGGAAGCAGTTCCCATATCTGCTGCCGCATTCTTATATTCAATCGTCAGGTTCTTGCCTTCTTCAATCCCCTCTTCTTTCAGCCCTTCAATGAATCCTTCACGACAATTATCCAGGGATCCGTGTTCTGCGAACTGTGAAATACCGATTGTATAGCTCTGCTCACCGTTTCCTTCTGTACTGCTCTCCTTCTTGCTTCCGCATCCTACCGCCATTGTAACTGCCATTGCCATGCTCAAAATCACTGCTACTGTTCTCTTTTTCATAATTTTTGTCTCCTTCTCTTTTTCATTATGATTGACTTTTTTGCTTCGTTCCATATGCCCGGAATTCAGCTTCCGTTAGTAAGAAGTACGACTCTCGTGTTGATACCACAAATAAAAACGCCCCAATCCTATTCGGATTGAGGCGGTAATAAATTCATATTAACGCGGTACCACTCAACTTCAACAGTCTGACTGTCCTCTTCCATGTACTAACATACACTCCACATTGATAACGGGTCGGGTTCCCGACACACCATACTCTCCTAAGATTTCAGGCTGCCCTCAAAAGTCCATTCAACTATCAGCTCCATACGGCAATCACACCACCTGCCGCTCTCTGTGATCTCGCTTTGATAATCTACTACTCTTTCTCAACGGTTTCTTTTCTATAGAACTTATCCTAATACATTCCTTTTCATTTGTCAACAGAATTTTTTGTTAAATCCTCTATTCTTTAAAGACATAGTACCTTCCCCATTTAATATCATGAAAATAGCATTCTTCCCCCTGAATGACCAATTCGTAAATATCGTCTTCCATTCCGGATCCCGGCACATGATTATGATAATAATACACACCCTTTTCCTGTTTTTTTACTTTCGTGATGATATCTTCAACCACTTCTGGAATCAACATGGTATTTTTGGAAGAAGTCGACCATTTCCGAAGCATACTTCTCACCTGGCTTTTATTCAATTTCACTTTTCTGGCTGAGTAAAACGGTTTTGGAAATACTTCTCTTCTGTCCAGATTCCCTTCCCTCAGCACACGTTCGAACAAATCATCATATTTGCTGTATTCCATCCCCATCTCCAAATATGCCTGTATATTAAGCAGTGCTCCGGTCAGATATTCGCTTTTCGGTTCTTGCGAATAAAATTCAAGCAAACGTTCAATACTGCCGGTAAGGGTATGTTCTCTGGACACACCACGCCTGGATGCGGTACTTGCCGCCAGCTTGATTGCTTCAATCTCCTCTCTGTATACTTCAAAATCCATCTTTTATTCCTCCTTCCGTTTACATCTTAACAGCCAACTTGCATTTTTGTAAATATCATTTTCTTAATACGCCATTTATTTTTTATAATCCAATGCTAAACTATTTTCTAGAGAGGTAATGGTTATGGACAAAAAATTTGGAAGCCGCGTACGTCAGGCACGCAAAAACGCCGGTATGACTCAGGCTGAATTAGCAGAAAAAATGAATCTTGACACAACGACAATCAGCCGGATCGAAAATGGGAATCTTTCCACATCATTTTCTTCTATGCTGAATTTTTCCAAAGTACTTAATGTCCGTTTTGAGTATCTGATCTGTGATTATCTGGAAGAGAAACCAACCATTTCCGATCCGCTTGAACTGGAAATTCTGGATTTAATGCGTCCTCTTCCGGATCATTATAAACGTTATATCCGCGACAATATCCAAAGTCTCATCCGGGAATTCCCCACGACACCGGATTCTGAAAATGAGACTTAATCACAGTTTTATTCCTCATGAGCAAGATATTCTGCTGCTCTTACAACATGTGATGCCAGTACCGAAGTTGTCACACTTCCGACACCACGTGGTACCGGACTTATGAAGGACGCTTTTTCAAGTGCTCCTTCATAATCTACATCTCCGCACATTTTCCCTTCTGCGTCTGCATTGATTCCCACATCTGCGACAATTGCTCCTTCTCCGATCATATCGGAAGTAATCATCTTTGCTCTTCCTGCTGCTGCCACCAGAATCTCGGCATTTCTGCAAGCTTTAGCCAATTCGGCTGTTCTCGTATGACATACCGTTACCGTTGCATTTTTCTGAAGCATCAACATTGCAAGCGGTCTTCCTACAACCATGCTTCTTCCTACAACCGTCACCTTTTTCCCACAGACATCGACGCCATAGTGTTCCAGCATTTCCATGACAGCTTCCGCCGTACAGGGCGCAAAACCGGACGTATCCCCCGCAAATACCTTTGCCAGATTCACATCACTCATACAGTCCACATCCTTATAAGGATTGATCATTTTTCTGATCGGTTCCTCATCCAGATGCTTCGGAAGCGGACGAAAAAGCAAAATGCCGTGCACCGTTTCATCCGCATTGACTTTGCGGAATTCCTCTTCAAACTCCTCCTGAGAAATGTCTTCCGGGAGTTCTTTCACACGGCACTCAATTCCGGTAAGCTCCATTCTTTTTTTTGCTCCCCGCTCGTATGACAGGTCATCCGGCCGCTCACCGATTCGAATAATCGTCAGACACGGAATAATCCTCTTCTGCTTCAGTTTGTCCCCTTTGCTGATGATCCTTTCTTTCATCGCCTTTGCCACTTCTGCGCCTAACATTTCTATTGCCATTTTCTCTTTTCCTTCCTTCTATTTACCTTATTTTCTCCAGAACACCATGATATACCTGCTGTTCCAGAATTCTTCCACGGGCAATCCACACATCCGCACGTTGATTCAATTCTTCCGCACGGTGCCTGTCTTTCATCATTTTTGTATTGATAAATACATTCAACGATGCACCTTCCAGGGCCGTCTTGGCAAATAAAACCCCGACTCCCGCATCACTTACCGCGAGGCGGCTCCCTTTCTCTTCGAGTACCTTCAGAAGTTCCATCACTTCTATAGCGGTCCCCATAATTTCAAGCGGCACGCGGCAGGCTTCACAAAGCGCCGTCTCCATCACCTGCTCTTTTAATCTCTTCTGCTCTTCCGTTTCTTTTGGCATTCCATATGCCTTTGAAAGCGGTTCAAAGGCCTTCGCATCCTCGTCAACCAGATGAGTCAATTTATCACGCAACCGTTCCAGCTTTTTCATAATTTCACATATTTCTTCTTCCACATCAGCATATTTCTTCTTACCGGTCGTCAGATTGCCTACCATCAGTCCAAGCGCTGCTGCATAAGCACCGGCTGCCGCCGATGCGCCGCCTCCTCCCGGAACCGGTGCCGATGAAGAAAGTTCTTCCAGGAACTCTGTCGTTTTCTTTTCAAGCATCATATATAATTCCTCCCAGATTCAAGAATGCCCGGACAATCCTGCTGCATTCTCTGTCTTATTACTTTGTCCCTCATTATATGTGATGATTCAGAATCTGTAAATAGTTTCTTTACTATCAGCCAGCCCGTTGTCAGCATATGGAAGATTCAAGAACAATTCATCTGTTTCCATATAAAAAAGCACCGCAGGAAGATTCTCTCTTCCGTTGATGCTTTTGCAAATATCCATATTATTTTTCCAAATATTCTGTTTTGATAGTAAAATTTATTTAACTTGAGACTTTTATATAGATCACTTACAAATCCCACCAATCAGCCTAAAACTGCGGTGTCCCGATCATATCATACGGCGTTGCCTGATATACATAGTAGTTCAGCCAATTCCCATACAACGTATTTCCGTGTGCCCTCCATGTAAGCAGCGGCTTCTGTTCACAATCATCATTCGGATAATAGTTAACCGGCAGTTCGATTGGAAGATTCTTGCTCTTATCACGTTTGTATTCCTGATCCAACGTAATTCTGTCATATTCCGGATGCCCCATGACAAAGATCTGCCTGCCGTCCTCTGCCATAACAAGAAATGCTCCGGCAACATCAGACTCTGCCAGTATCATTAAACGGTCGTCTTCCCGGATCTTTTCGACCGGAACGTCCGTGTGACGGGAATGCGGTGCAAGGAACACATCGTCAAATCCACGCACAAGCGGTATTTTCCGATTCATTACTTTATGTTCAAATACTCCGAACAACTTGGAAGGAAGCTGTACCTTATCAATTCCGTAATGATAATAAAGTGCTGCCTGTGCTCCCCAGCAGAGATGGATCGTGGATGTCACATTCGTCTTTGTCCATTCCATGATTTCCTTCAGTTCTTCCCAGTAATCCACTTCTTCAAACGGCATCTGCTCAACCGGCGCTCCGGTGATGATAAATCCGTCAAATTTCTGATTTTTCACTTTGTCAAAAGTTTCATAGAACCGGTTCAGATGATTCGCCGAAGTATTTTTCGATTCATGGCTCTTCACCGTAACAAACACGATATCTACCTGCAGCGGTGTATTGGAAAGCGACCTCAGAAGCTGAAGCTCTGTATCTTCCTTCAGCGGCATGAGGTTCAAAAGTCCAATCTTGATCGGACGGATATCCTGATGGGTCGCCCTGAATTCATCCATCACAAATATATTTTCTTTTTCCAGTATCTCCTTTACAGGAAGATCATTCTGTACACGAATTGGCATAATAAAATTCCCCTTTTCTACTATTCATTGTTCTTTTCATCTTCATCCATAATCGTTATATCGTCACTGATAAATTCTCCTTTATCATTTACATAACTCTTTACTCCGTAATGGACCGTAGTCACCGGAAGATTCTTTTGTTCCAGTTTCTGGCTGGTGATCATACTGATAATATAATAAAATACCGCAAAAGTAGGCACTCCCATGATCATACCAACGAATCCGAACATTCCCCCTCCGATCAGGATTGAAAATACGACCCAGAATGCAGAAAGTCCCGTTGAATCACCTAGTATCTTCGGACCGATCACATTTCCGTCGATTTGCTGAAGTACCAGTATAAAAATAATAAAATAAAGTCCCTTTTTCGGATCACTGAGCAGAATCAGGAATGCACTCGGAATCGCACCGATATATGGTCCAAAGAAAGGAATCACATTTGTCACTCCGACGATCACACTGACGAGAAGCGTATATGGCATCTTAAGCAGCGAAAGACCGACAAAACAAAGCACACCGATAATTGCGGAATCAAGAATTTTCCCGATAATAAACCCGCCAAAAATCTCATTACTTTTTTTCGTAAGATGCAGCAGCATATTGGCATGATTCGTTTTCAAAAAAGCGTATGTCAATTTTTTACACTGGGCGGAAAACTGTTCCTTACTGAACAAAAGGTATATAGAAACGATCAGGCCGATCAAGAAATTCAATACCTCATTCAGAATATTCAGCACGCCTACCGTAAGGTTGGACATAATCGTGTTCACCTGCGGCATCAGGTCTGTGCGCAGCCAGTTCTGCAGCGCTTGTGTTCCTTGTTCCAGAATATTTCTCACCAGAATCCCCATTGTTGTATCGGATGCCTGCATATGAGTAAACCAGTCCACTACATTATTCAACTGCCCAGGCAGCGTGATGATCAGATCCCGAATACTCTTTGCCAGCTCCGGAATCAGCATATTACAAAGAGCTGTGATCAAAGCAAACAAAAACACCAGTGACAGGATCACTCCGATTCCTCTGGAGCATTTCTCTGCTCTCTTCTTTTGCATGTATTTTTCCAGTCTTGGAACCAGTATCCGATCAACCTGTTTGACGATCGGATTCAGAAGATATGCTATGACCATTCCATAAAGAATCGGTTTCAGCACATCAATCACCATAGAAAAAATTTTTGTGATCGAATCCAGTCGCAGCAATGCAAAATACAAAACCACACATGCCATGATAACCAGGAACATCGTCATTCCCCTACTGAACTCCTGCCGGAGTTTTGACGGGCCGTTTTTACCGAATTGCGGCCTTTTCACATAATACGGAGCTGATGCAGCGTCTTCATTCTTCTCCTGCAGCTTCTCATCATTTTCCATTCATTCTTCACCTTTTCTCTTAAATCTGTCTCCTTTAAGACACGATTTCTTTTTCTCATACATCAGCATTATACCGTCAAAATTTACTCTATGCAATAGATTTTCCGAAGCAATCTCTAAAATCCGTTTTCACTAGTGTAGCGAAAATTAGGTTTTGGATAGTTTGACGCAGAATATTTTTCTAAGAGTGCTGCTTCCCAAACGCAGGCGTAGCGATGGCTACGTCGAGGCTTGGGGAATTCATAAAAAGACCACCCTGGGGTTGATATATACCAAGTAATATCCATTCCCAACGGTGGTCTTTTCATTTTTCTTCCAGCCTTTTACCGTGTACTACCTACAGGTAAATGTTGCACATTCTGTCTCTTCACACTGACAGGCCTGACTTCCTTCGACACTGATCTTTCCTGCATGGCACTGACATTCGTTATTATACTTGCATTCTGTTGCCTTGCAGTCGATCTGGCTGGTCGGGGACGCCTCTTTCGTCACATTGCTGTAGGTCCCGCTTTTGCGCTCTTCGAAGCTGTCACAGCAAGTCTCTTCTGCCGTTTTTGCGGAATTTCCTCCCACAGTAATCGCATTCAGATCACAATAAAAATCCTTATTATGCATGCATGTCTGCACGGTACATTTTAATTCCGGCATAATACAACCTCCTTCTCTTATCAGAAATCAAATTATATTATGCCCTCATTCTGAATTCTTATTCTTTTGTTTTTACTTCTCTGACTGTTCTTGCCTTGATCTCCATCTTGATTGCAGCGATAAAATCAGAAAGCATTTTCTGTCCTTCGTCTCCCTCGAAACGGCTTCTGACAGATACCATACCTTCTTCTTCTTCCTTTGCTCCGACAACAAGCATATATGGAATCTTCTGCATCTGAGCCTCACGGATCTTGTAACCAATCTTTTCTGCACGTGTATCTACTTCCGCACGAATTCCGGCGTTATTCAGTTCTTCCAGAACCTTCTTTGCATAATCCATATATTTGTCAGAAATCGGAAGCACTTTTACCTGAACCGGTGCAAGCCAGGTCGGGAACGCACCTGCAAAATGCTCGATCAGGATTCCGATGAAACGTTCAATGGATCCAAATGCAACACGATGGATCATGATCGGCTGATGCTTTTCTCCGTCAGCTCCTGTATATTCACATCCAAAGCGAAGCGGGAGCTGGAAGTCTAACTGAATCGTTCCACACTGCCAGGTTCTTCCGATCGAATCTTCCAGATGGAAATCAATCTTCGGTCCGTAGAATGCACCGTCTCCTTCATTTACCACATAATTAAGACCAAGGTCATCCAGCGCACCGCGAAGAGCGTCGGTAGCCATCTCCCAGTCTTCATCACTTCCCATGCTGTCTTCCGGACGTGTGGAAAGCTCTACATGATACTTGAATCCGAACAGACTGTATACTTCGTCGATCAGCTTGGCAACACCCTTGATCTCATCGCGGATCTGCTCCGGTGTCATGAAAATATGCGCATCATCCTGTGTAAAGCATCTTACACGCATAAGACCGTGAAGCTGTCCTGATTTCTCATGACGGTGTACCAGACCAAGTTCTCCCATACGGAGCGGAAGATCACGATAAGAACGCGGTTCAGACTGGTAAACCAGAATTCCGCCCGGGCAGTTCATCGGCTTGATCGCAAAATCTTCTTCATCGATAACCGTTGTGTACATATTGGCTTTGTAGTGATCCCAGTGTCCGGATGTCTCCCAAAGCTGGCGGTTCAGCATGATCGGAGTGGATATTTCCACATAGCCTGCTTTGTGATGGATCTCTCTCCAGTAATCCAGAAGCTGGTTTTTAAGAACCATTCCCTTCGGAAGGAAGAACGGGAAGCCCGGTCCTTCTTCTTTCATCATAAAAAGTCCCAGTTCTTTTCCGAGCTTTCTGTGATCACGTTTCTTGGCCTCTTCCATCATCGTCAGATACGCATCCAGATCTGCTTTCTTCGGATAAGCAGTACCATAAACTCTCTGAAGCATTTTGTTCTTTTCACTTCCGCGCCAGTAAGCACCTGCAAGACTTGTCAGCTTAAAAGCTTTTACCTGTTTTGTGTTCATCAGATGCGGTCCTGCACAGAGATCTGTGAATTCTCCCTGAGTATAGAAGCTGATCTCGGCATCTTCCGGAAGGTCTTCGATCAGTTCCACTTTATAAGGTTCTCCCTTTTCTTTAAAATATTCAATGGCTTCATTTCTCGGCTTTGTATAACGCTCAAGCGGCAGTCCTTCTTTGACGATCTTCTTCATCTCTGCTTCGATCTTTTCCAGATCTTCTGCGACAAGCGGTGTCTCACGGTCAATGTCATAATAGAAACCATCTGCAACAGAAGGTCCGATAGCAAGCTTTGTATCCGGATAAAGTCTCTTGATCGCCTGTGCTAAAATATGGGAAGCCGTATGACGGAAAGCGCCCTTTCCTTCTTCGTCGTTAAAAGTCAGAATACTCAGTGTGCAGTCTTCACTGATCACCGTTCTGAGATCAACCACCTCACCGTTTACTTCCCCGGCTGTAGCTGCTCTTGCCAGTCCTTCGCTGATGTCTTCCGCAATTTCGATCACGGATCTGCTCTGAGCATACTCTTTAACAGAACCGTCTTTCAATGTAATTTTCATATTATTTCCTCTCTTTCCGTGTTTATTTTAACTTTAAACTTCCTTTTTCAATCCCGGTCATTTTCCAGTGCTTCCATAAATTTTTCATGATAATCCGGATATTCCCGCTTGAGTGAGATCGGCCTTCCCTTAGGATTCAGGAAACAGTGCCTTGTCAATCCCCGGCAATGGACCATCTTTGTTTTCTCATCCATCACATCATAACTGATCGTAAGCTTAATCCCGTTATACTCTTTCACTTTCGGATAAATCGTGACCGTATCTCCAAAATGTACCATCCGCAGATACTCCGCTTCGACTGCCAGCACCGGGCTTATAATCTCCCTATCTTCCATTTCTTCATAAGGCATTCCAAGCTGTTCCAGATAATCGATCCTGGCCTCTTCAAACCAGCGGATGTAATTGGAGTGATGTACGATCTTCATCTGATCCGTCTCGTAATACTGAACTTTGTGTCTGTATGCTTCCATCTACTTCTCATCCCTCTGCCATTTTTCCGACAGTTCCGGATCCGGATGTTCTCCCGACCATCCCGTCTGCGGCATGCTGTCTATGCGATACATATCTTCCGGCTCTATCTCGAATCCAAACACATCCATGTTCTGCTTCATTCTTTCCATAGTGGAAGACTTCGGAAGCGGAATGATTTCATGCTGTATCAAATATCGAAGACATATCTGTGAAGGAGAAACCTGATATTTGTCAGCCAGTTCAATCATCAGTTTGTGACCGGTCACCCTCTGACGTCCAAGCGGACTCCATGCCTGAAGCTGTATCTCATGCTTCTTACAATATTGCACCGCTGACATCTGCATATACCCCGGATGAAGCTCCAACTGATTCACCACCGGTTTCACTTTGCCATTCTGAAGAATATTTTCCAGATGCCTCGGCAGGAAATTGCTGAGCCCCAGCCCACGGATTTTTCCTTCCTGTTGAAGTTCTTCCATCGCGCGCCATGTTTCCAGATCGATCTCTTTCCAGTTCTCACACGTCGCCGACGGCCTTGGCCAGTGAATCAGGTAAATGTCAAGATACTCAGTCTGAAGCTTTCTCAGGCTGTCTTCCAGAGCTTTTTTGGTTCCTGCATATCCCATCTCATCCCGCCACATTTTGGATACGATGAAAAATTCTTCTCTTGGGATCCCGCTTTCTTTGATCGCCTGTCCCAGATATTCTTCTGTGAAGTAAAATGAAGCTGTATCGAAATACCGGTATCCTGCCTGAATCGCGGTCTTTAATATATCAACATTATTCTTCTCTGCCGCTTTATAAGTTCCAAAGCCCAGACAAGGGATCTCGATCCCGTTATTCAACACATAACAATCATAAATACTCTCCAACGCTGTTCACTCCTTTCTGCTCACGAAAATCCTTATTTAACGTATACATTGCAACAAAAAAATCCCTTGCAGTATAAACATCTACTGCAAGGGACGAGTCAACATCATTACTCGCGGTTCCACCCCGCTTGCTCCGGCGCCATGCCAAAGCCACTTCATTCGGATGATAACGGTATCCTGCCGTGCTGCTCCTCACAGCCGCTCCGAGGTGGTCTTCAAACGCTTCTGCAATAAAAAGCTTCCAGCCAGGGCTTCTCTCTCTGTGATTCTTCCGCGTTCTACTCTTCTCATCAACACATTTGCTATTATTATAGACATGTGGAAAGTATTTGTCAATTATGAAATCTATTTATTCTTTCCACAACATTTTTTATATTTCTTACCGCTTCCGCACGGACATGGGTCGTTCGGATAAACTTTCTTTTCTACATGTACAGTACGGGAATTCTTCTGCTCTTTATAAAGTTCTTTTCTCTTTTCTTCCGTGAAAATGTTATCCCACTGTGGAAGTTCATAAAGCCAGTCCGCTTTTGCATCCACCATGTTTTTGTAAAGCAGTTCTTTGTCAAATGCAAGACTTACAACGGTATCTTCATCCATGGTCTCGATTGGATTTGCTTCTTTCAGACTTTCATTGATGCCATCCAGGAATCCGGTCATAGTAAATACTTCTACACCATACTTTTCAGCGAGTTCTTTCACCGTTCCCTTGACCTCTTCATCCGGATTGGTAAGAAGCTTTTCATAGATTTCCTTTTCAATCTGGAAATAGGTTCCCCAGAATTTCTGCAGGGAATTCTGATCCATTTCTTTTGAATATGCGGTATCTCTCCACTGTTCTAATAAAGTACTCATATTTGTAAATTCTCCTTTTTGTTCTTTTCACTCCATATATAATACAGCATTTCTTACCTGTTTGCAAAACATTTTCTTGTAGAAATGTAATTTTGTTATTATAATAGAGAGAAAAGATAAAAACAGGTGATTTACATGAAAAAAACAAAACGTATTCTCGCACTCATTGGTGCTGTTTTACTGATCCTCTTGTATGCCAGCACTTTAATTTTTGCGCTTACGGATCATTCACAGACACAGGGGCTCTTTAAAGCATCCATTGCCTGTACGATCCTTGTCCCGGTTCTTCTCTATGCCTATACATTGTTCTACAGGCTGCTTCACAAAAATGATCCGGACGATGAAACAAATGCCGAATAGCTTACGTCATGGAAAGCTCTGCCAGCATCCAGGGAGAGCTTTCTTTTTCGTATGTCTGCTCTTTTCTGTTCCTTCTCTCTTTTTCACGCAGCTTTCTGCGTCTGTTCAGATATTCTTCGATCGAGATCGTTTCCTGTTCATTTCTCATTTTCTCTTTCTGAATCATAAGTCCCCTCCTTCCCCGACCTTTTTATTATATGAGACCGAACAGCCAATTATGACCGGAAGCACATATTTTTTAACGAAATATTTTTCTACCCAAAAAATGGATTGACAATCAACACCTCTTTCCACTACACTTGTACTAATGAGTAGGAAAGGAAGATGAACATGGAAAATTTGATTATACCGGAGAATTATCGTTCTCCGCTTACGATCCGCGAGACTGAGGTCGCCATCAAAGAGGTCAAAGACCATTTTGAGCGTTCACTTGCCAAGTCTCTGCACCTGACCCGTGTATCTGCTCCGCTTTTTGTACGCCCGGAATCCGGTCTGAACGACAACCTGAATGGCGTGGAACGCCCGGTATCTTTCGGTGTGAAGGAACAGAATGACAAAGAGGTCGAGATCGTCCATTCTCTTGCGAAATGGAAACGTTACGCGCTGAAGCGCTATGGATTCCACTCAGGAGAGGGACTCTATACTGATATGAGTGCGATCCGCCGCGATGAGGATACAGACAATATCCATTCGATCTATGTAGACCAGTGGGATTGGGAGAAAGTAATCTCAAAAGAAGAACGGAATATGGAAACGCTGGAGTATACCGTCAATAAGGTATATAGTGCATTAAAAGAAACGGAACAGTTTATGGCACGCCGCTATAATTATATAGAGGCATATCTGCCGGACGAGATTACATTTATCACGTCTCAGGAACTGGAAACCATGTATCCGGATAAGACACCAAAGGAACGCGAATACCGGTTTGCCAAAGCAAAGGGCGCTATCTTTATCAAACAAATCGGCAAGACGCTTGCTTCCGGGGCAAAGCATGACGGACGTGCTCCGGACTACGATGACTGGGAATTGAACGGTGACATCATCGTATACTATCCGGTTCTTGACATTGCATTGGAACTCTCTTCCATGGGAATCCGTGTCGATGAAGAAGCGCTGAAACGTCAGCTCAAAGCTGCAGGATGCGAAGAGCGGGCAGAACTTGACTTCCAGAAATCTCTTCTGGCCGGAGAACTGCCGTACACAGTCGGCGGAGGAATCGGTCAGTCCCGCATCTGTATGTTCTATCTCAGGAAAGCACACATCGGAGAAGTTCAGTCCTCCGTATGGCCGGATGATATCGTACAGCATGCAGCGGAAAACGGACTCTATCTGCTTTAGAACAATACCGTAATTCTGCGCATTTTAAGACAGTTGCACACAACTTAAAAAGGTTCGCCGAACCTTTTTGTCGTAGGCAAAACAACGAAAGAGGACACAGCATAATGATATGCCATGTCCTCTTTTTTTATTCATCTTGTTCATTTATTATCTGAAAATTATATCATGTCTTCCCGGTCCGTTTGAAACCATGGTGATCGGGTATCCAATCTCTTTCTCGATAAATTCAATATAATTTCTGCAATTCTCCGGCAGATCTTCATATTTCTTGATTCCGCGGATATCACATTTCCATCCCGGAAGCGTCTTAAGAACCGGTTTTGCCTTTTCAAGCAGATGTGTGGTCGGGAATTCCGTCGTCACTTCGCCGTCGATCTCATATCCAACACAAACCGGAATCTCATCCAGATATCCCAGGACGTCAACTACAGTAAACGCAACATCAGTTGTTCCCTGCAGACGGCATCCGTATTTGGAAGCCACACAGTCAAACCATCCCATACGTCTCGGGCGTCCTGTCGTTGCACCGAATTCACCGCCGTCTCCGCCGCGTCTTCTTAATTCGTCTGCTTCTTCTCCGAAGATCTCGCTTACAAATGCTCCCGCTCCTACCGCACTGGAGTATGCCTTACATACCGTTACGATCTGCTTGATCTCATATGGCGGAATGCCTGCACCGATCGCACCGTATGCTGCCAGCGTAGAAGAAGAAGTAACCATCGGATAAATACCGTGATCCGGGTCTTTCAGAGTTCCAAGCTGTCCTTCCAGCAGGATTTCTTTGCCTTCTTTGATCGCCTGATCAAGATATGCGGAAACATTGCATACATAAGGTTCTACCATCTCTCTGTAGCTTACTAATTCTTTATATAACTCTTCAGGATCGATTAATGGTTTGTGATACAGATGCTCAAGCAATACATTCTTCTGCTCTGCTACCCGGACAACCTTCTCTTTCAGCAGATCATCATCAAAAAGTTCGCTGATCTGGAAACCGATCTTTGCATATTTGTCAGAGTAGAACGGAGCAATTCCTGACTTCGTAGAACCGAATGATTTACCGCCCAGTCTTTCCTCCTCATATGCATCAAAATTTTTATGGTATGACATTACCATCTGTGCTCTGTCAGAAACCAGAATCTTCGGCATCGGCACTCCTCTGTCGATGATGGACTGAATCTCATTGAACAACACCGGAATATCGACTGCGACACCATTTCCGATAATACTTGTAGTATGTCCATAGAACACGCCCGACGGCAGTGTGTGAAGCGCAAATTTACCATAATCGTTGATAATGGTATGTCCTGCATTCGCACCGCCCTGGAAACGGATAATGATATCAGCCTTCTCTGCAAGCATGTCTGTAATCTTGCCCTTGCCTTCGTCTCCCCAGTTCGCACCTACTACTGCTTTAACCATGATATATCCTCCTGCTTATATTCATATATGTATCCCATGTAACTTTTGTACTATAAGAAACACCTCTTAAAATTATACAACATTTTTTCTCATATGTACATTCTTATTTTTTGAAAACTGTTTTTTTCCCGAAATCCGGCCTTTTCTCCTACATAAGAGGGGCAACCAGACGAAGGATCTGTCCGTACAGCTTTGTGAAAAGACTTCGGTTTCTGACTTCCGTAAGCGTAACTTTATGGCATTTCTTCAATGTCTCCTGAAAATCTTTCTCAATATCATAGACCACCGGGTTATGGTAAATAAAGACACCACACTCAAAATGCAGGTACAGGCTGCGGTAATCCAGATTGATGGTTCCTACCGTAGCCGTATCATCATCCGAAGTAAATACTTTTGCATGTACAAATCCCGGCGTATATTCATAAATCTGAACCCCTTTTTCCAGAAGTTCTGCATAATACGTCTTTGCCAGATAAAATGCATACGGTTTATCCGGGATACCCGGCATAATGATGATCACTTCAATTCCGCATTTGGCAGCTCTCGTAAGAGCCGTAATCATCTCACTGTCCAGAATTAGGTACGGAGTCATGATATGGACATATTTTTTTGCATGATTCAAAATATGGAAGTAAACCTCTTCTCCCACATTTTCATGATCGAACGGACTGTCCCCGTATGGAATCATATATCCCGTCTCTCTTAGGAATCCTCTTCTCTTGACCGTCAGATATTTTTTGAAATCCTCCGGGCGGCGCTCCCAAAGATTCCACATCTGAAGAAACATCATTGTAAAACTTTGTACCGCATCCCCTTTCAGCATGATAGCCGTATCTTTCCAATGACCAAACCGCAGCTTCTGGTTGATATATTCATCTGCCAGATTTACCCCGCCGGTAAACGCAACTTTGCCGTCTATCACGCAGATCTTTCTGTGGTCCCGGTTATTCTGACTGGTAGACAGAACCGGCTTGATCGGCGCAAACTGCTTGCACTGGATCCCCATTTCCCTGAGCTTCTCCGGGTATTCATACGGAAGCATGGCCACACTGCACATACCGTCATACATGAAACGGACTTCCACACCTTCCTGTACTTTCCTCTGCAGAACATCCAGAATCGAATTCCACATAAATCCCTCTTCAACAATAAAATATTCCATGAAGATAAATTTTTCTGCCTTCTCAAGTTCCTCCAAAAGCACCGGAAATTTATCATCTCCCAACGGGAAATACACGGCTTGCGTGTTCCCGTATGTCGGAAATCCCACCTGCTGATACAGGAAATGCGACAAATTTGCATTCGCAAGTCTGCTGCTTCGCATCGTCTGGACGATTCCTTCATTCTGCTCCATATACGGCTCCGTCTCATGCCGGAGATCTTCCAGCCTCTTCCCCATATAGCGGGTTCCGAATTCTGTCTTGGTAAAAATATAGAAGCCTACTCCGACAACCGGAACAAGCAGGATAAACAGAAGCCACGTCATCTTAAATTCGGGTGTCCCCTTCTCATTCATAATATAAATGACTGACCCAACGGAAAGTGTAACAAAAACTCCGTATAAGTAGTTTGTATAATTCTCCAGATAAGTGAGCGAAAATAACATCAGCCCGATCTGAAGAAGAAGCAAAATGATCACAACGGCGGTGCGGCTGTAGATCACACCAAATATTTTGTTTTTTGCTTTTTTCGTAATTGCCTGACCTTTCTCATACGTCAAAGACTTTTTTTCATCCATTTTTTATTGATGTTCCTTTCTTAAACAAGATCAAATATCTTATATCGTATCACATATCTTATCACAAAAACCACTGTTTATAAATATTTTACTTTCCCTTTTACGCAAAAAGTATTACAATGAACTTGTTTATATGCATCTTATTATGCATTTCGTCTAAGAAAGGAGTATTATTATGGCAAAAAAACTCAGTAAACTCCTGCTTGGCCTGACCGCCGCCGGAGCTGCCGGAGCAGGTATCTATTATTGGATGAAGAAAAAGAATGACATCGAATCAGAAGATGATTTTGATGATGATTTCGAAGATGATGACTTTGAATTAGATGATGACCTCGGCGAAGTCAAAGAACGCGGTTATGTTCATCTCAATCCATCCAACGACCAGGCATCCGATTCTTCCAAAGCTGTCGAAGA
>JBJENH010000089.1:55977-64968 GCA_051880095.1 Bariatricus sp.
TTCATCTCAATCCATCCAACGACCAGGCATCCGATTCTTCCAAAGCTGTCGAAGAGCCATCTGCAGCAGAAGAAGAACCTGAAGCAGAAGCTGCATCTGAAGCGGAAGAAGCACCCGAAGCAGCAGAGCCGTCCGAAGCAGAAACTCCGGCGGAACCGCAGGAGACCGCGGCTAAGGAAGCGGATACCAAACAGGCTGATGAAGTTCCTGAAGAAACTGAAAAGCCGGCTGATGCTTCCGAAGAAAAGAACGAATAGATTACAGCCGTTATACCGGAATAAAAAACGCAGCATTTTTTAATGCTGCATTTTTTATTCTGATATTCTCAAATAATTCATTCTATTTCGGCAGTTTAAATGAACTCTTCAGCGATACGATCCGGTTAAATACCAGCGCATCCGGTCTGGAATCATGGGAATCCACACAAAAATATCCCTGACGCACAAACTGGAAGCTGTCATAGGCTTTTGCCTCTGAGAAATTCGGTTCTACAAGAATTTCTTTCTCTGTAAGGGAATTCGGATTCAGGTTCATGGAACCGTCTTCTTTGTTATAAACCCCTTTCTCCTCATCGATCAGATTCTCATATAAACGTGCGGTCGCTTTCACAGCATGCTCCGCAGATACCCAGTGGATCGTGCCTTTCACTTTCCTTCCGGTAAATCCGCTGCCTGACTTTGTCTCCGGATCATAGGTGCAATGGATCACAGTCACATTTCCATTTTCATCCTTCTCATAGTCCACACATTTCACAAAATATGCATTCATCAGACGAACTTCGTTGCCCGGGAACAGACGGAAGTACTTCTTTGGCGGTTCTTCCATAAAGTCATCTCTTTCAATATAGAGTTCACGGCTAAACGGAACCTTTCTGCTTCCCAGTTCTTCATTTTCCAGATTATTCGGCGCATCCAGCCATTCCGTCTCGCCTTCCGGATAATTGTCGATCACGAGCTTCACCGGATCCAGCACCGCCATCATACGCGGTCTCTTCAGCTTCAGATCTTCACGGATGCAGTACTCGAGCATTGCATAGTCCACTGCTCCCTGAGCCTTGGATACACCACACAGATCCACGAACATCTTGATAGACTCCGGTGTAAAACCGCGGCGTCGGAGTGCTGCGATTGAAACCAGACGCGGATCATCCCAGCCATCAACGACCTGATCCTCAACCAGCTTTTTAATATATCTCTTTCCTGTAACCACGTTATTCAAATACAGCTTTCCAAATTCGATCTGCCTCGGCGGATTCACGAATTCGCACTCTCTCACCACCCAGTCATAAAGCGGGCGGTGATCTTCAAATTCCAGTGTGCAGATAGAGTGGGTGATTCCTTCTACCGCGTCCTCGATCGGATGTGCGAAATCGTACATCGGATAAATGCACCACTTATCTCCCGTGTTGTGATGAGACATGTGTGCCACCCGGTAAATGACCGGATCACGCATATTGATATTCGGAGAAGCCATATCGATCTTTGCACGGAGCACTTTCTCACCGTCTTTGTAGACCCCGGCTCTCATATTCTCAAATAATTCCAGATTCTCTTCCACCGACCGGTCGCGATAAGGGCTGTTCTTTCCCGGCTCGGTCAGAGTTCCGCGGTATTCCCTGATCTCATCCGCTGACAAGTCACATACGAATGCTTTGCCCTTTTTGATCAGTTTGACTGCACATTCATACATTGTATCAAAATAATCCGATGCGAAATAAAGATGCTCCCCCCAGTCAGCTCCAAGCCACTGAATATCCGCTTTGATGGAATCAACGAATTCCATCTTCTCTTTGGTCGGGTTCGTGTCGTCAAAACGCATATGGAATGTTCCGTTATATTTCTGCGCCAGTCCATAATTCAAAAGAATGGATTTGGCATGTCCGATATGAAGATATCCGTTCGGTTCCGGTGGGAAACGTGTACAGACATGGTCATAAACACCTTCCCTCAAATCCTTGTCAATTTCCTGTTCAATAAAATTCTTTGATACCATTTCTTCTGCCATGGTAAATCCTCCTCAGGTTCTCAATCTGTGAAATCCGCCGCAGAAGGCCGATTCCTGAAACTTTGTTCATTAGTTTACCACAATTTATGACAGAGAACAACAATTTTATCATTGTTCCCCTCACTTCATTGACTTTTTCAGAATACATTCTTATAATTAAAAAGTGTACTTTAGTCTATAACCAGTTTATAACTATGTACAGTCAACATAACTATCGGGGGTTTTTGGTATGTCTAATATTTCTTCTTCAACACGCATGACAGAGGGCCCTATCTGGAAGCGGATCGTACTTTTTGCAATTCCGCTTTTCTGGGGACATCTGTTCCAACAATTTTACAACACGGCCGACACTCTGATCGTCGGCAACTTTCTGGGCAGCAATGCACTTGCCGCCGTCAGTTCTTCCGGAAGTCTGATCATGCTTCTTGTCGGACTCTTCAACGGTATCTCCATCGGTGCAAGTGTGATCATCGGAAAATACTTTGGTGCCGGCAATATGAAGGCACTGAAACGGGCCATTCACACAACGATCGGCTTCGGTCTCTGCTGCGGAGTCGCAGTCACCCTGATCGGGGAAATAGCCGCGCCGCAGATTTTACACCTCATGGGCACACCCGATGAAGTACTTGTGAATTCTTTAGTATACTTCCGAGTTTATTTCATGGGTGCTCTTGGCTTTGTTATGTACAACTTCTTCATGGGAATTCTTCAGGCTCTTGGGGACAGCAGACATCCGCTGATCTACCTGATGATTTCCTCTGCCACAAATATTACACTTGACCTGATCCTGATCGCGGGATTCCGGTTCGGTGTCGGAGCAGCCGCTCTCGCTACAACGATCTCTCAGTTCCTGAGTGCTTTTCTTTGTCTGCGCCAGCTCCTGCATAATCCGGAAGAGATCCGTGTTTCCTTGAAGGATATCCGTCTTGACCGCATGATGCTGCCTCAGATCGTTGCGAACGGACTTCCGACCGGTGTCCAGAATTCGATCATCTCACTGGCAAATGTATTTGTACAGTCCAACATTAATAGATTCGGAGCTCTTGCGGTGGCAGGCTGCGGCTCCTATGCCAAAATAGAAGGCTTCGGTTTCCTTCCGGTCACCTGCTTTTCTATGGCGCTCACAACATTTATCAGCCAGAATCTGGGTGCAAAGGAGTATGATCGAGCCAAAAAGGGATCTGTGTTCGGAGTCATATGCTCCATTACTCTGGCTGAACTGATCGGTTTACTGGTTTACACTTTCGCACCGACTTTTCTTTCTTTATTCGGAGGAAGCGAGGAAGTGATCGCATTCGGTGTGACGCAGGCAAGAACCATCTCTCTGTTTTACTGTCTGCTTGCCTATTCCCACTGCATGGCCGGAATCATGCGCGGTGCAGGCCGTTCCACGGTTCCGATGCTGGTCATGATGATCTGCTGGTGCCTGATCCGTGTCAGCTACATCACTATCGCGGTTCATTTTATCCCGGTGATCAATGTTGTGTTCTGGGCCTATCCGATCACCTGGACCTTAAGTTCTATTGTATTTACGGTATATTATTTCAAATCCGACTGGATACATGGATTGGAAAAGCAGAAATTCTCTGCATAACAGGATTGCTTTTTCGTTTGATAACGATTAAAATAACAAAGCATAATAAAATTTAACATTTTGGGGGAATGATTTTATGGAAACTTACACTGAATACGCTGCAAAGCAGCTCAAAGCACTGACTTCAATCGCCAGCCCTTCCGGGTATACCCGCGAAGTGAAAGAATACCTTCTTTCCACACTCAAAGAGATGGGCTATGAACCATGGAGTTCCAGAAAAGGAAATGTACTGGTAACACTGGGCGGAGAAGGCAATCCGCTTCTTCTCGCCGCTCATGTTGATACCCTTGGCGCTATGGTCCGTTCCATCAAGAACAACGGACGTCTTCGTCCCACTACACTCGGCGGACATCAGTGGTCAACTGCCGACGGCGAAAACTGCACCATCCACACACGCGACGGAAAGGTATACACCGGTGTTGTTCTTAATACCGAGCCATCTGTCCATGTAGCCGACGACAAACCGGATCGGGAAGAGAAAAATATGGAAATCCTTCTGGATGAAAATGTAAATACGAAAGACGACGTAGCCGCTCTCGGCATTCAGGTCGGTGACATCATTGCCATGGATCCGCGTACCGTGGTGACCGAAAGCGGATATATCAAGAGCCGCTTCCTTGATGACAAGCTCTCAGCGGCCATCCTGCTTGCTCTTGCAAAATGGGTCAAAGACGAACAGCTTTCCCTGAAGCGCAAGGTATCTCTTGTCTTCACGGTTTACGAAGAAGTCGGCCACGGCGGAAGCAGCGTGCCGGAAGATACCGAAGAAATGATTTCAGTTGATATGGGATGTGTCGGTGACGACCTCGGCTGCACAGAACGCATGGTATCCATCTGTGCCAAAGATTCCGGCGGTCCTTACAATTATGAAGTGACAAGTGCCCTGATCGACACTGCGAAAGCAAACGGTCTCGACTATGCCATCGATGTATATCCACATTACGGTTCGGATGTAGAAGCCACATTAAGAAGCGGTTACGACATTCTGCACGGCCTGATCGGACCGGGTGTCTATGCATCACACAATTATGAGCGTTCTCATATGGACGGTGTAAAAAATACACTTCTCCTGCTGAAAGCGTATACCTGTAACTAATAAAAAAACCTGCCGGTGCACATTTTCAAACGCATCGACAGGTTTTCTTTTTATAAATCCGGAAAACATGTTTTGATCAGTTTACGGCTCCTCGGCAAAAAGAACTGTGCAGCCGGCCCTACCAGAAAAGCCGCTGCGATGGTTCCGATTCCAAGGCGTCCGCCAAGCAGGAATCCGATTACTGCAAAACAAATATCACAGGTAATCCTCACATACTGAAACTGCACATTCCATTTTTGATTCAGCTTATCCGTTAATATGATAGCAATCAGGTCGTTCGGTCCGGTACCGCTGTTACTCTCAATAACGATGGACATACCAAAGCTCAATATCACACATCCTGCCAGCATAACAAGAATCCGGATCCACATCGGCGACCCGGAAGATATTCTGTTCCCGATCATCCACAGGAACAGATCTATGATCCATCCTCCGCAGAATGCACAGACGACCGTCCCCGGTTTGACATATCCCTTCGTCGTCAAAGTCATCACTCCCATAAGCAGGATCAACGCGATCACATGAACCGTACCAATGCTAAGCCCGAGAGTCCTCGCAATCCCCTGGATCATTACCGTAAAAGCATCCGAACCAAGCTCCGACACCAGAAAAAGACTGACGCCCAAATGTGCGATCGTAAGACCCACAAATAAGGCAAACAGCCCCTCTCCCCATTGTTTCAAGCTCCTGCTGCGCGTATCTACCGCAAATGTATCTTTTTCCATATGCTCCTCCCCCTATTTCTCCTGTAATCTGTCACGCATGACATCCCACATATTTTTACTTCCTATAGAGTATCATACCTGATACCGGATGCGCAATCCGGTATTCCTTATTCTGCAAAATTCGTATGACAATACTTTTTCAAAAAAATCAAAAGTCATATTGACAACTTTCACGCAGATGTGTTATATTAATTGAGTCGCTGATATGCGTCTGCTGCCTTGGCTCAGTCGGTAGAGCGTCGCCTTGGTAAGGCGGAGGTCGGCGGTTCGATTCCGCTAGGCAGCTTTTAAAAACCTCAGGAAAATTTCCTGAGGTTTTTTATTTTCGCTTTTCTTCCAAAATATGCCTTGCCTTTCCTTTGATTCTCTGCAGGGCATTGTCAATGGCTTTGGGGCTCTTGTCCATAACTTCCGCGATTTTCAGATAATCCATCCCCATCAGATGAAGATACAGAACCCGGTTTTCCAGCTTGCTAAGCTGATCTTTGAGTTCTTCCTCAAATGCATTGGCATACTCTGCATTCAGGAGCAGTTCTTCCGGATTGCTCTCTGCTCCCGCCTCGATCGTCTCAGCCAGAGGAAGCGATTCCTTCCCATCTTCCCACTGCCCCGATGTATAAAGGGAAACATAGGAATTTAAGGGCATGTGCTTTTTTCTCTGAGATGCCTTGATGGCGCTGTACATCTGCCTGGAAATGCAAAGCTCGGCAAAACTGTAAAAGGAGGCTCCCGCTTCCGGGTCATAGTCCTCCACCGCTTTGAAAAGACCGATCATTCCCTCCTGGATCAGATCATCGTTTTCGCCTCCCCAGAGATACATCGCCTTTGCCTTCTGGCGTACCAGTCCCTTATATTTTTCCATAAGGAAATCCATTATCGGCTTTTCACCGCCGCGCAGCCGGCTGATCAGCTGCTCGTCCGTCATTTTTTCATATTCCATACGATTAGCCCAGCCTCTGGCGCACGATCTCGTAGGCAAGCACACCGGCTGCCACCGAAGCGTTCAGGGAATCGATATCCCCCTTCATCGGAATGGAAGCTGTCATATCGCAGGTCTCGCGAACCAGCCTGCTCACTCCTTCTCCTTCGTTTCCGATCACAAGTCCGATCGGCCCTTTCAGATTCACATGATACATGATATCTCCGCCCATGTCGGCGCAGACGAACCAGAGACCTTTTTCCTTCAGTTCTTCCATCGTCTTCACCAGATTGGTAACCTTGGCAACCGGCGTATAATTCAGTGCACCGGCTGAAGTTTTCGCCACCGTAGCAGTGAGACCTGCTGCGCGCCGCTTTGGAATGATCACACCGTGCGCTCCCGCCAGATTAGCCGTCCGGATGATCGCCCCAAGATTGTGCGGATCTTCAATGTTGTCCAACAGGATCAGGAACGGATCCTCTCCTTTTTCTTTTGCAAGTTCCAGCATATCTTCCACCTGTGCGTATTCGTACGCAGCCGCCATCGCAATGACGCCCTGGTGTTTCCCTGTTTCAGAAATCTGGGCAAGGCGCTCTTTTGTCACAAAATTGAGAATTGTATCATGCTTCTTCGCTTCACGCACAATGCTGCGGATCGGGCCGTCCTGACATCCGTCCAGAACATACACTTTGTCAATCGGTTTTCCGGAACGAAATGCTTCCATAACCGCATTTCTCCCCTCGATCAACTGGCTTTTTACTCCATTTTCTTCTATCATCACTCGTTCTCCCTGACTGCAGAACCTGTCTCCTGCATTTTTTCCTCTTTTTTATTCAAATGTTCCAGTCCGATTTTAATCAGTTCCAGCATTCTCGGCCATTCGTTTTTCAGATACAGCCATCCCATCAACGCCTCAAAACCGGTCGCGCGCCGATAATCCGTAAGGGTCTGATTCTTTGCAGGGGATACCGTTTTCGTGTTTCTTCCCCGCCTGTATACAGCATGTTCCTCCTCCGTCAAATGCTCCTGAATCACACGCAT
Source organism: Bariatricus sp. (assembly GCA_051880095.1). Lineage (GTDB taxonomy): Bacteria > Bacillota > Clostridia > Lachnospirales > Lachnospiraceae > Allocoprococcus. The sequence goes on from JBJENH010000089.1 coordinate 63,357, forward strand.
CATCTCCGACTGCGCCGAAGCCTGTACCATACTGCTGGTTTCCTGGTGCAGCTTTTTCACCTGTTTATTGCCTTCGCTGACAACCATTGTCTTGATGATCAAATCGTATACACTATCTCCTATATATGCTAAAGTAAGAGGTGAATATCCTGCGATATCCACCTCATTCAGTTCCAAAACGTCGCACATACAGGATTTCCAGTCAAATCCTATGCTTTTTTCCATTGTACTCCTTCTCTGGTATCCTTCAAAATAATTCCTTTTGCCAGAAGTTCATCACGGATCGCATCCGCTCTTGCAAAATCCTTTGCTTTTCTTGCCGCCTGACGCTCTTCAATCAGTTTCTCAATGTCTGCATCCAGAAGCTCTTCCTCCTTGTCGAGGATCAGCCCGAGCACATCTCCAAGCTTCACAATCAGATCAAACAGCTTCTTCAGATATTCTTTTGAACTTTCCGCCGAAGCCGTGGTATTTGCAAATTTCACCAGATCAAAGATCGCTGCGGTCGCATCTGCCGTATTGAAATCATCATCCATAGCAGCCTCAAATCCCTTTACGAACTCTTCCGTCTGCGCAAATGCCGCATTTTCCTCTTCGGTCATCGCTTCCGTCTGGGCTGCTCCCATCAGATGTTTCAGATTGTCCACCGCATTCACAATTCGTTCCAGACCGTTTGCAGAAGCCTCCATTAAGTCAGCGCTGAAATTCAGCGGACTTCTGTAATGGGCACTCAGCATGAAGAAACGGAGCACCTGAAGGTCATACTGCTCACTGATCTCGCGGACAGTACGGAAGTTTCCAAGAGATTTGGACATTTTGCGGTTATCAATATTTAAAAATGCATTGTGCATCCAGTATCTTGCAAATTCTTTGCCGTTGGCAGCTTCACTCTGTGCGATCTCATTCTCATGGTGCGGGAACACCAGATCCTCACCGCCCGCATGAATGTCGATCTGCTCACCGAGATATTTTTTAGACATCACAGAGCATTCAATATGCCATCCCGGACGTCCATCGCACCACGGAGACTCCCACGCCGGTTCGCCTTCCTTTTTCGGCTTCCAGAGTACGAAATCAAGCGGATCTTCCTTCTCATCCTCACCGGTCACCAACAGAGAACGTCCGCCCGAGCGGAGATCATCCAGATTCTTGTGAGACAATTTACCATAATCTTTGAATCGTCTGGTGCGGAAATAAACGGTTCCGTTTTTCTCATAGGCATAACCTTTCTCGATCAGATCCGCGATCATTTCCACCATACCGCAGATTTCCTCGGTTGCAAGCGGATGTTTGGTTGCCGGCTTCACATTCATCCCTTCCATATCTTTCTTGCATTCTGCGATGTATCTCTGAGAAATCTCCTGAGCTGATACGCCCTCTTCAATTGCCTTCTTAATAATCTTGTCATCCACATCCGTGAAATTGGAAACGTAATTGACATCGTATCCCTTATATTCAAAATATCTCCTTACCGTGTCAAATACGATCATCGGTCTGGCATTTCCGATATGAATAAAATTATACACGGTAGGACCGCAGACATACATTTTGACTTTCCCCGGCTCCAGAGGTACAAATTCTTCTTTTCTTCTTGTCAGTGTGTTAAATACTT
>JBJENH010000090.1:0-2445 GCA_051880095.1 Bariatricus sp.
GGAGGACAGAAACAGAGATTATCTATTGCGAGAGTCTTTCTTAAGAACCCGCCGATTCTGATCTTCGATGAGGCGACATCTGCACTGGACAATGAGAGTGAGAAAGTGGTACAGCAATCACTGGAAGAGCTTGCGAAGAATCGGACGACATTTGTGATCGCACACAGACTTACGACGATCCGCAATGCACAGAGGATTCTGGTGCTCACGGAGAACGGAATTGCAGAACAGGGAACTCATGAGGAACTTCTGGCAAAGAAGGGGGTGTATGAATCCCTGTATCATATGCATTTTCAGAGTTAACACGGGAGAGACTATGTCAGAACAAAGCTGACAGGATAAGAGAAGGTGAAACGATGCAGAGCCGATTTCAGATTACAGAATATTGTCATCATTTTCTGGAAGAATATGTGGGGGAAAATGATTGTTGTATCGATGCGACAGCGGGAAACGGGAATGATACCGAGTTTTTATGCCGGCTTGTCGGGGAAGGCGGAAAGGTCTATGCATTTGATGTGCAGGAAGCGGCAGTCAGACAGACGCGGCTTAGGCTTGAAAATGCCGGATTGACAGGCCGTGCGGATCTGATACTGGATGGTCACGAGAACATGGCGAAGTATGTTCAGGAAGAGGCCTCTGCGGTGGTGTTTAATTTCGGGTATCTTCCGGGAGGAGACCACAAGGTGGCAACGAGACCGGAGACCAGTCTGATCGCAGTGGAGCAGGGACTTGGGCTTTTGAAAAAAGGCGGTGTGATGAGTCTCTGTATTTACAGTGGGGGAGACACCGGGTATGAGGAAAAGGAAGCGCTGCTTTCGTATTTGAAAGAACTGGACTCGAAAAAGTGGCTGGTACTTGTGAACAGTTATTATAATCGCAAAAATGATCCGCCGATTCCGGTGTTTGTGATCCGTTTAAAATAAAAAAGAGCTATAGAAGGGCTTTGTTTATTGAAAAATGCAATTTTATGTCTAAAAAGGACAGATTTTGTGGTATACTGGTACGGAGTCATTGAACAAAGAGGAGTAATAGAAGTGATTTTATGATAGAAGCAGAATTTAGAAGACCGGAATTAAGGGATCAGGAACTGATTTCCCGGTATTTCCTTCAATATCCGAGCAGAAGCTGTGACAGGACATTTGCAAATGTGTTTTTGTGGGCAAGACATTATAACGTGGAGTTTACGGAATATAAGCGCACCCTTTTATTCCGGGATAACAGTGCGGGATATGGATTTGCTTTTCCGGCAGGTGAAGATGAAGATGTAAGAAATGTGATACCGGAACTGGTCAGCCAGGCAAAAGAGGATGGGGAAAGATTTTGCCTTTATGGCATCACGAAAGAGAACATGGAAAAACTGGAAATGTGGTTCCCGGGAGAATTTGTGTGTGAATTCAACAGGGATGAAGCCGATTACGTCTATGAGACGGAAAAGCTGGCAACGCTTTCCGGCAAAAAACTCCACAGTAAAAGGAACCATATCAATAAATTCCGCCAGGTGCATGAGGGAAACTGGAGTTATGAGGCATTGTCAAAGGAAAATCTGGAGGAGTGCTTCCAGATGGCTCTGAGATGGCGCAGTGAGAATGGATGTGAAGCCGATGAGGAAAAGAATGCGGAGATGTGCGTAACGCTCAACTCCCTCAGGCTTTTTGAAGAACTTGGCCTCGCAGGCGGAGCTTTGAGAGTGGACGGTGAGATCGTTGCTTTTACGATCGGAGAAGCAGTGAATGATGATACCTTCGTTGTCCATATCGAGAAGGCATATGCGGAAGTTGAAGGCTCATACACGATGATCAATCAGCAGTTTGTGGAACATGAGCTGATGGGGAAATACCGTTATGTGAACCGGGAAGATGATGTCGGCCTTGAGGGACTTAGGAAGGCAAAGCTTTCTTATAAGCCGGTTTTTCTGGTGGAAAAGGGATATGTGACACTTGCGAAAGAACAAAATACAGAAAGGCATGAATGATGAAAGCATTTGAAAAAAATATCAGAAAAGTAGAACCTTATGTGCCAGGTGAGCAGCCGCAGAGAAAGGTGATCAAATTAAATACCAATGAGAATCCGTATCCGCCGGCACCGGGAGTGCTTGCGGCTATGAAGGAACTGGAACAGAATATGGATACGCTTCGCCTTTACCCGGATCCGACAGCGGATCTGCTGGTAAGCGCACTGGCTGATTATTATCATGTGGGAAAAGATCAGGTTTTTGTGGGAGTCGGATCGGATGATGTACTTGCCATGTGTTTCCTGACATTTTTTAATTCAGAGAAACCGATATTTTTCCCGGATATTACATATTCTTTCTATAAAGTATGGGCAGATCTGTATCGTATTCCATATGAATGCAAGCCGCTCGATGATGAGTTCCGCATTGTGAAAGAAGATTATTACGGGGAGAATGGCGGTGTGATCTTTCCGAACCCGAATGCACCGACCTCG
>JBJENH010000091.1:0-13693 GCA_051880095.1 Bariatricus sp.
AATATCTTTTCGGATTTGAGGAAAGCTATGGATGTCTGATCGGAACACATGCAAGAGATAAAGACGCAATCGTAGCAACAATGGCTCTCTGCGAAGCAGCTGCTTATTATAAGACAAAAGATATGACATTGTGGGATGCAATGGTTGCAATGTATGAGAAATATGGTTATTACAAGGATGACATCAAGTCCATGACCATGAAGGGAATCGAAGGACTTGAGAAGATCCAGAATATCCTGCAGACACTGCGCGATAATCCGCCGGCTGAGATTGGAGCATACAAGGTACAGAAGGCAAGAGATTATCAGGCAGATACGATCAAAGATCTGGCAAGCGGCGAAGTAACACCTACAGGCCTTCCGAAATCCAACGTTCTTTACTATGAACTGAATGACGATGCGTGGGTATGTGTTCGTCCGTCAGGAACCGAACCGAAAGTAAAATTCTATTATGGAATTAAGGGAACTTCTCTTGAAGATGCAGATTCTAAATCAGAAGAACTTGGAAAAGCAGTGCTCGCAATGGTAGAGCAAATGCTGTAGAAAAGGTTCGTCCGGAAAGAATTGTATTTCAGCGTTTCTTAGAAGGATTTAGGCTTGACAAAGGCTGTAAAACCCGATATAACTTTACATAGGGCATTCTGCAAGTACGCAGTCAGCCTTTAGTACGAGGCAGAATACAGTTGGGTATTCGAGTGATTATGATACAGGAGGAATTATTCATGAACAAAACAGAATTAGTGGCAGCAGTGGCAGAGCAGGGAGAGGTTTCTAAAAAAGATGCAGAAAAAGTATTAAAAGCTTTTGTTGATGTAGTTACAGAAGAACTGAAAAAAGGGGAAAAAGTTCAGTTAGTAGGTTTTGGAACATTTGAAGTAAGTGAAAGAGCTGCAAGAGAAGGAAGAAATCCTCAGACCGGTATGACAATGAAGATTGATGCCTGCAAAGCTCCGAAGTTTAAAGCAGGAAAAGCTTTGAAAGATGCTGTAAACGCATAATTGGTTTTGGATTGATGAATGTAAATAGAGAGCGCATGCCGCTCTCTATTTTTAATAGGAGAGATCATATTATGAGATTAGACAAATTTTTGAAAGTGTCCCGCCTGATCAAGCGAAGAACGGTGGCAAATGAGGCATGTGATGCCGGCAGAGTTATGGTGAACGGAACTGTAGCAAAAGCATCTGTTAAAGTGAAAAAAGGGGATATTATTGAAATTCAGTTTGGGACGAAGACTGTAAAAGTGGAAGTACTCGATCTCAAGGAAACGACAAAGAAGGATGAAGCTTCCGAATTATTCCGATATTTGTAATTTTACAAAGTTTTTAACATATATCGCCCAACTTGTTCATAGAATGATATCAAGGCACTGAATGTCCGGAGACGCTCCGGTTCGTGCCTGATGGCGCAAAGTGAGACGCATGCATCATAGAAGGAAAGGTTGGGATAGTGTTGGAAGAAAGTAAGATGCCGAAGACGCATAATCATAAGCTTGTGATCAACAATAGAAAGACCAGTATGGTGACGGGAGTGCTGGATGTATTGTCCTTTGATCTGAATGAGATTTTGTTGGAAACGGATCAGGGTATGCTGATGGTAAAAGGAACGGACATGCATGTGAACCGCCTCAGTCTGGAAAAGGGTGAAGTAGACCTGTCGGGAAATATTGACAGTGTTGCATATTCCAATGTGAATGCGGCGGGAAAACAGGGTGATAACTTTTTGACAAAACTCTTCCGGTAATCGAATATGCTTGGAATTGAGAAAGAATTTTTCGTGTTCCTCCATGCGATTATGACCGGAATTTTGGTGACTGCTGTATATTTGAGCCTCAGAGCGCTGAGAAGGATTTTTCGTCATGCATTGTGGTTGATCAACATAGAAGATTTCGTATATTGGGTTTTTGCGTCTCAGTACTTTTTTGTGCAAATTTACCACACAAGTAATGGTGAAATAAGGTGGTATTTTGTACTAGGTGTTGTGATTGGAGCGATTTTGATGCACATTTTTGTTGTTTTCGCGAAAAAAATCGATCAAAAATTATCTGATTTGATGGAGAAAAAAAACGGAAAAAGTATTGATAAATCCGGGGAAAAAAGATAATATTATTTTAAATTGCAGGTTTTGAGTAAGGATTAATAAGGGAAAAAACGGTTGGGAACAACAGTGAAGGGTGAGTATATATAATGGGAAGCTTAAAGCAGAAGAATCGGAAAAGCCGGAACCGGCATCCGAAGAGCAGGCTTCAGAATCATAAGAGAAGTGTGTTGGCTATCAGCAGTATTATTGTAATGCTGAGTGCTGTGATCGTCATTCATGGAATGACACTACAGTCCAGAAACAAAGAATACATGGCTCAGGAGGCAGAACTCATGGCACAGCTTGATGATGAGATGGAACGCTCGGAGGAGATTGACAAACTGAAAGAATATGTGGGAACAGATGAATATATAGAAGATGTTGCGAAAGAAAAGCTGGGACTGATCAAACAGAACGAGATTCTGTTTAAGGCGGAGAATTAACAGCATATTCACGAATGATGAGCTTTGGAAGAGATTCCAGAGCTCTTTGCATTATAGAAGGGGAGGCAGGCAGATGGAAGAGAACAGAAATGAAGCGATGGTGATGCAAAGTCCGTATGTCACACAGGCGGACAAGTTTGCCAAGTCCCTCAGGCATCTGGCAGATACATTTTTGAAAATGGAGGAGACCAGAGAAGGTTTTGATACACAGGAAGTACAGGACATGATCAGCCGTGTAGAAGATCGGGTGTGTGCTTCTTGTGAACGGCGAGAACATTGTACAAGTCAAAATAGGGAACAGACGGATCTGCTCATTTATGATCTGCTTTGTACTGTTGAAAAATATGGAACAGAATTGAATGTAGAGATGAAGAGAAAACTTCAGAAAAGCTGTATTCAGGCACCGCGGTTTCTCAGGACGACTTTGGAGGTGTTCCAGGAAGCCAAGAAAGAATTGATGTGGAACAATAAAATCGTGTTAAACCGGGAAGGATGTGCGATTCAGCTGGATACATTTGCACAGTTGATCCAGCATGCGACCCGGGAGCTTGATGCAAGTATTTTTCAGGACCCGCCGTTGGAAAAGAAACTGAAGATGCACTTAAAAAGAGCAGGGGTCCGTATGCTGAGTTCTGTGTTTTTTGTGAATCCACAGGGGCGATATGAGATTCATATTACAGGCAAAACAGAAAAAGGGGTATGTATGACAACGAAAAGGCTTTCGGAGATTCTTTCGGACTGCGTCGGACGGAAAATGTGTCCGGCAAGCGAGGAAAGGCCGGTTCTGAGCCAGGAATACTGCACAGTAATCTGTGTAGAGGGCCCGGGATATTATACGATGCAAGGTATTGCGAAAATCGGAAAGGGCTGTCAGAAGATCTCCGGGGACAGTTTTCTGATGACGCGTTTGCCCGGAGGGCAGGAAGCTGCGATCCTTTCCGACGGAATGGGATCCGGAGAACAGGCTTCCAGGGAAAGTGCGATGATCGTGGACATGCTGGAAGAACTTCTGAAGGCGGGATTCCCGAGGCAGACAGCATTGTCTATGATGAATACAGCGCTGGTTATGGGCAGGGAAGAAGTTTGCTTTTCTACGGTAGACATGAGCATTTTTGACCTGTACAGCGGTGAATGTGAATTTGTAAAAGCCGGCGCCGCACCTACATTTATTCGGAAGAAGGAGCGGATAGAACATATTTATTCAGAAAATCTTCCGCTTGGAGTCGTGCAGAATCAGAAAAGCGGGGAATTCAGAAGGAATCTGGAATCGGGGGATATCGTTGTGATGGTCACGGACGGAATACTGGATGCGCTGCCTCCGGGAGAGCAGGAGAAGCTTCTGGATCTGATCATTGGAGGGACACCGCTTGAGAATCCCAAAGAGTTGGCCCACTATATCCTGCAAAGTGTTCTGGAACTGTCAGACGGGGAGCCGAAAGATGATATGACGGTTTTGGTGGCAGGAATCTGGGAGATGTGTTACTCTAATGATGCGAGGGGAGAAAAGCGTACAAAAGGAAAATTATGATGCTAAGAAGAATAAGAAAATTTATGGAAAAATGGAATATGCTGACAGCAGGGGATACCGTGGTAGCGGGTGTTTCGGGAGGCGCAGACTCAATGTGCCTTCTTTTTGTGCTGGAAGAATTGAGAAAGAGTATGGAATTTGATCTGGTTGTTGTCCATGTGAACCATGGGATCCGCGGTGAGGCGGCAGATGCAGATGAGGAATATGTCAGAGACATCTGCCGGAAACTTAGACTTCCTTTTGAGGTGTTTCATGTCAATGTACCGGAATATGCTCGTAAGGAAAAGCTTTCTGAGGAAGAAGCCGGGAGAGAACTCCGAAGGAAAGCATTTCGCGAAGTTATGTCAAAATACGGCGGAACCAGGATAGCGCTGGCACATCACCAGGATGACAATGCGGAGACATTTTTCCTGCACCTTGCAAGAGGAAGCAGGATAAAGGGGCTGGGCGGGATCTGCCCTGTAAAGGGAGATTACATTCGCCCGCTTCTGTGTGTGAACAGAGCGGAGATAGAACAGTTTCTGGAGAAAAAAGGAATACTTTATTGTATGGATGCGACAAATCTGGAGGATACTTATACAAGAAACCGGATAAGAAATCACGTCATACCGTATTTTACAGAGAATATTAACCCGAGAACCGTAGAGCATATAAACGGAGCGATGGAACAACTCCGGGAAGTACAGGAATATCTGGAGCGTCAGACGCGGGAAGCATATCGGACATGCGTGCAAGCGGAACGTGGGAGAATCCATATTATTGAGCAGGAGTTCCGCAGGCAGGATGAGCTGATCGGCAGAATGGTATTGAGACAGGCTATGATCTGTCTCAGTAAGAAAGAAAAGGATCTGGATGAAGTTCATGTGATTCAAATGCGAGAACTGCTGGATAAGCAGACGGGCAGGAAAATCGATCTTCCTTATAAGATGCGGGCAATACGGACATATGGCGGAATGGATCTGTTCCTGGAAGATGAGGGGAGGGACAAGTCGGCAGAAAGGAAAGAAGAAGATACATTGATATGGATTCCGGGATCTAAAGATGCACCGGGAAGGGAAATTGAATATGGAAAATGGAAGGTTTCCTGCAGAACTTTTCCGTTCACACAGGGAGTTGCCAGTATTCCGAAAAAAACATACACGAAATGGTTCGATTATGATATAATAAAAGAGAACGTCTTTGTGCGCAGCAGACGGGCAGGAGACAGGATTGCGATTGACAGAGAAGGAAATACGCAGAAACTGAAATCCTATTTTGTGAATGAGAAAATTCCGTCCGACGAAAGAGGCAGGATTCCACTGATTGCAGAAAATGAGAATGTGCTCTGGATTGTGGGATATCGTCAAAGTAAGGCGTATCAAGTGACGGAACAGACAAAGACTGTTTTGGAGATTACGATAAATGGAGGTACCTAAATGGCAGAGAAAGTTAAGGTTTTAATACCGGAAAATGAAGTGAATGCAAGAATTGAAGAATTAGGAAGAAAGATCAGCGAGGATTATGCAGGAAAACAGGTACATTTGATCTGTGTACTTAAAGGAGGCGTCTTCTTTATGTGTGAACTGGCAAAGAGAATCACTGTGCCGGTTTCCATGGACTTTATGAGTGTCAGCAGCTATGGTGACGGAACTTCTTCCAGTGGAATTGTGAAGATTGCGAAGGACCTGGATGAATCACTGGAAGGCAAGGATGTTATTGTGGTTGAGGATATTGTGGACTCAGGACGTACGCTTTCCTATCTGCTGGAGATCCTCCAGAAAAGAGGTCCGAAGAGCATGCGCCTTTGTACCTTACTCGATAAACCGGAACGGCGTGTGAAGGATGTGCATGTTGATTATGTGGGATTTAATATCCCGGATGAGTTCGTGGTAGGATTTGGACTGGACTATGCACAGAAATATAGAAATTTACCATACATCGGATGCGTAGAGATGTAATTGGTGGAAGGAGCAGTAATTGAATAATAGTAATAAGACAAGAGGAATCAGCGGGCTGATGCTTCTTCTTTGCGCTGTCCTTATGATGGGAGCATACTGGTTCATGAATCAGGCCGAGAGACAGGAGATGGCTTATACTTACCGGGAGTTCCAGGAAGATCTGAAGGATGATAATATTAAGAAGGTAGAAGTGAAGCCGGACAAGGTAGCACCGAATGGCACATTAAGGATTGAAAAGAAAAACGGGGTGTTGGAAGAACTGTATGTTACAGATGTGAATGAAGCGCAGGATCTTCTGAGCTCTTATGATGAAGTGATTTGTACTGTGGATTCTGTACCACAGGAGAGTTGGTTTGCGACAACGATATTCCCGACACTTCTGATGATCGGAGCACTTGTTCTTCTGGTGATGATGATGAACCGCCAGGGTGGAGCGAATGCGAAAGCAATGAATTTTGGAAAAAGCCGTGCGAAGATGAGTACGGAGGCAGAGAATAAGGTGAAGTTCAGTCAGGTCGCGGGGCTGAAGGAAGAAAAGGAAGAGCTGGAGGAGATCGTGGATTTCCTGAAAGCTCCGGGCAAATATATTCAGGTCGGCGCGAGAATTCCGAAAGGGGTGCTTCTGGAAGGACCTCCGGGAACCGGTAAGACATTGCTTGCAAGAGCGGTAGCCGGTGAAGCCGGAGTTCCGTTTTTCACAATTTCCGGTTCTGACTTTGTGGAAATGTTTGTCGGAGTAGGTGCTTCCCGAGTGAGAGACCTTTTTGAAGATGCAAAACGCAATTCGCCGTGTATTGTTTTTATTGACGAGATCGACGCAGTGGCAAGACGCCGCGGAACCGGCATGGGCGGCGGACACGATGAGAGAGAGCAGACATTGAACCAGCTTCTGGTCGAGATGGATGGTTTTGGCCCGAATGAGGGAATCATTGTGATGGCAGCGACAAACCGTGTAGATATTCTGGATCCGGCAATCCTGCGTCCGGGACGTTTTGACAGAAAAGTAGTTGTCGGAAGACCGGATGTGCAAGGAAGACTTGAAATCCTTCAGGTTCATGCGAAGGGAAAACCGCTTGCGGAAGATGTGGATCTGAAGCAGGTTGCCCAGACGACGGCCGGATTTACCGGTGCGGATCTTGAAAATCTGCTGAATGAAGCAGCAATCACCGCAGCAAAAGAAGGACGTGTCTATCTGCAGCAGGCAGATATTCGTCATGCATTCGTGAAAGTCGGAATCGGGGCGGAGAAGAAAAGCCGTGTTATCTCAGAGAAAGAGAAACGGATCACAGCATTCCATGAATCAGGACACGCAATTCTGTTCCATGTACTTCCGGATGTGGGACCTGTATACAGTGTGTCCATCATTCCTACCGGAGCGGGAGCGGCCGGCTATACGATGCCATTGCCGGAAAAAGATGAGATGTTCAATACCAGAGGGCAGATGCTTCAGGATATTACCGTTGCGCTTGGCGGAAGAGCCGCTGAGGAGATGGTATTCGATGATATTACGACCGGAGCGTCCCAGGATATCAAGCAGGCAACTGCTTATGCGAGATCTATGGTGACAAAATTCGGTATGTCGGAAGCTTTGGGACTTGTAAATTACGATAATGACAGTGATGAAGTCTTTCTGGGAAGAGATCTGGCACATTCATCGCGTGCATATGGGGAACAAATCGCTTCTACGATCGATTCAGAAGTGAAGAGAATTATTGACGAGTGTTATGCACGGGCGAAACAGATCATTAAAGAGCATGAAGATGTTCTGAATGCCTGTGCGGAACTTCTACTTCAAAAAGAAAAGATTACGAGGGAAGAATTTGAAGCATTATTTGATTAGGAATTGAGGGAACATTATGAATAAAGAAGCATTGTTTTGCGATGGGACTGAGGCATATGTTAGCCCGCCGGAACCGGAAGTAGACGAGTGGATTCAGTTATGGTTCCGGACGGCAAAGGACGATGTGGATGAAGTACAGATGTGTATCAAAGATGAGAGTTTTCCTATGAAGAAAATGATCTCAAAAGGTGCATTTGATTATTACTGCATTGACTGGCAGCTTGGCAATGAAGAATTCAAATACTATTTTAAAATTTCGAAAGGCGAGGAAATCTGCTATTACAACCAGTGGGGAGCGAGAGAGGATTATGCAGAATACTATGATTTCAGGATTGTTCCCGGATTTGCCACACCGGAGTGGGCAAAAGGGGCGGTCATGTATCAGATTTATACGGACCGTTTCTGCAATGGAGACCCATCCAATGATGTTCAGAGTGGAGAGTATTTCTATATAGGCGAGCAGGTACAAAAGGTGGAAGACTGGGAGCGCTATCCGCAGCCAATGGATGTGCGGGAGTTCTACGGAGGAGATCTCCAGGGAGTCATGAATAAACTGGATTATCTGCAGTGTCTGGGAGTGGAAGTGATCTATTGTAATCCGTTATTCGTTTCACCGTCTAATCATAAGTATGACACACAGGATTACGATTATATTGATCCTCATGTGGGGAAAATTGTGAATGATGGCGGAAGACTTCTGGAACCAGGGGAGAAGAGTAATCTTCATGCGGATAAATACCGGATTCGGACGACGGACAAAGAAAACCTGGAAGCAAGCAACCAGCTGTTTATCCGGCTGGTTGAAGAAATCCACCGCCGCGGAATGCGGATTATTATTGATGGAGTATTCAATCACTGCGGCTCGTTTAACAAATGGATGGATCGGGAGATGATCTATGAGCAGGCAGAAGGATACCAGCCTGGGGCGTACATGAGTGCGCAGAGCCCGTATCGGAACTATTTCCTGTTCCATAACAAAAAAGACAGTGATTGGCCGAAGAATGCCAGTTATGATGGATGGTGGGGGCATAACACACTTCCGAAGCTGAATTATGAAGATTCGAAAGAGCTGGAAGAATATGTGCTTAGTGTAGCAAAGAAATGGGTCTCACCGCCTTATAATGTTGATGGATGGCGCCTGGATGTCGCGGCCGATCTGGGGAGAAGCAACGAATACAATCATGAATTCTGGAAAAAGTTCCGTAAGGTTGTGAAAGAAGCAAACCCGAATGCATTGATTCTGGCAGAGCATTATGGAGATCCGAGAGAGTGGCTGGAAGGTGATGAATGGGATACGGTCATGAACTATGACGCATTTATGGAACCGCTGACCTGGTTTCTCACCGGGATGGAAAAACACAGTGATGAATACCGTGAAGACCTTCTGGGAAATGCAGATAATTTCGTGAGTGCGATGAAGCATCATATGGCAAGTATGATGACACCGTCTCTGCAGACGGCGATGAACCAGCTATCCAACCATGATCATTCGCGGTTCCTCACAAGGACAAACCACAAGGTCGGAAGAGTCGCAGAATTGGGACCGGAAGCGGCGAGTCAGGGGATTGATCTTGCAATTATGCGTGCAGCCATTGTGATGCAGATGACATGGATCGGAGCGCCTACTCTCTATTATGGAGATGAAGCCGGAGTCTGTGGCTTTACAGATCCGGATAACCGCAGAACCTATCCATGGGGACACGAAAACAAAGAGATGATCAGTTTTTACCGGGAAATGATTCGTATTCACAGAGAAAATCTTGCACTGAAGAAAGGTTCTCTTAAAATGCTGAAATGGGGGACGGGACTTCTTGCGTACGGAAGATTCTGGGGAGATGAACAGATTATTGTCATAATCAACAGTGCGGATGCACTTCGCGAGATCCATGTCAATGTCTTGCCTGCGGAAGTGAAAGACGGTTCCAATATGGCGCGGGTTATGTATTCTTATGAAGAAGGATACATCGGCGCATTTGATGAGTATGTGGTGAAGGATGGTATTCTGTCACTGATGATGGGACCGAAATCGGCTATTGTATTGAAGAATAAGAAATGGTAGGGAAGCCCTTGAAAAAAGTAACTGTTTATGAAATTATGCATATGGAGAAAATAGTGGCAAAGATTTCATCTTCCGGAAAGGCAGAGATCTTTGAAGAATCGTTTATGCCGTATGATTTATATTTGGATGTGGAAGATGACAATGACATTGATGTGCTTGTAAATAATGTAAATAATTTCAATCATTGGTGCGCATCAAGAGTATTGTCTCTGGATCGAAAATACGCAAAAGATATTTTGAACAGTATCGGAGTTATGCAGGCAGTTACGGATAAAGACAGGGCGAATATATCACTGTCGTACCGCTGTGTTTCTTTGACGGATGTATACTGGGTGAGAAACGAAGGGGACAGAACAACATTTGATGAAATAAATTTATATGATAATCCTTTGAATGAAGCGATTGTCGAACTCACTCTTAAGGGGCGCCAGATGACGGTTACGAATCAGGAACTGGCGCCGGATTTATCTACAAGAGGATGCTTTCCCAAGGCCTGGATCCGAGGCGATTCGGGATTTAAGTTATTAAAAGACGGAGAAGCAGAAGCGGTGAAAAGAGAAGTACTGGCAAGTGAAATCTGCCAGTGCTTTGACATTCCGCAGGTCATTTATCGCGAACATGAATATGACGGAGAAATCGTATCGGAAAGTGATATCATTACTTCGAAAGAATATTCTATGGTTTCTAAAATGGCATTCGATATTTATGCGTGTAATCATGATCTGGATACACTGAAAGTCTGCAAAGAAATGGATCCTGTTACATATTATGGGATGAATATTTTGGACTATCTGACCGGAAATACGGACCGGCATCCGGAGAACTGGGGATTTCTGGTGGACAACCGTACGAATGAGTATGTGTCTTTGTATCCGCTCATGGATTTTAATCAGTGTTTTTTGGCATATGATGATCTGGAAGGTGCAAAGTGCCAGACTGTTTTCCCGGAACAAATGTCGCAGAAAGAAGCGGCACAAGAAGCGGTAAAACATATCGGGCTTCGGATGGTTCGTGAAATGGATATGAAGAAGTTTGGGGATATGGAAAAAGAAGCAGAGATGTTTCAAATGAGATTGGCGGAATTGAAGAAAATGGTGGGAGATTAATGGCAAGAACTGTAGCGATAGGAATTCAGGATTTTGGTGATCTGATACAAAAGAATTATTTTTATATTGATAAGACTTCTTTTATTAAAGAGTGGTGGGAGAGCGGTGACAGTGTCACATTGATTAATCGTCCGCGACGTTTTGGTAAGACGCTTAATTTGAGTATGTTAGAACGCTTTTTCTCTATAGATTATGCAGATCAGAGAGAGATCTTTGAAGGATTATCAATTTGGAATGACAAAAAATACAGAGAGATACAGGGAACTTATCCTGTCATCAGTCTGTCTTTTGCGAGAGTGAAAGAAGTAAACTACGAAGATACAAGAGCAAAAATCTGTGAGATTATTAGAAATCTTTTTATTAAGTATTCGTTTTTAAAAGATACAGATGCGTTAACAGATGCAGACCGAAGTTTTTATGATCGAATTTTGGCAGAAGATATCAGGAATCCTGATGCGACATCGGCGCTTTACCAATTATCGAGCTATCTGTATCGATACTATGGAAAAAAAGTCATTATTCTTCTTGATGAGTATGATACGCCCATGCAGGAAGCCTATGTGGATGGATATTGGGAAGATCTGGTGGCATTTACCAGGAGTATGTTTAATTCTACTTTTAAAACGAATCCGTGGTTGGAGCGGGCCATTATGACAGGAATCACGAGAGTAAGTAAAGAATCTATTTTCTCAGATTTGAATAATCTGGAAGTAGTGACGACTACTTCAAGGAAATATGCTGCGTCTTTTGGATTCACTGAAAATGAAGTGTTTGAAGCCTTGGACGAATGTGGACTGTCAGAAAAGAAAGAACAGGTAAAATACTGGTATGACGGATTTATCTTTGGTGAATGTAAAGATATTTACAATCCATGGTCGATTTTGAATTATCTTGATAAAAAGGATTTTAGGACATACTGGGCTAACACCAGCTCTAATAGTCTTGTTGGGAAACTGCTTCGGGAAGGAAACCGCAAAATTAAAGAGAAATTTGAAAATCTTCTCTGCGGTGAAACAATTCGTATGCCAATTGACGAACAGATTGTATATAATCAACTCGATAATAATGAATCTGCAATCTGGAGTCTGCTTCTTGCAAGTGGTTATCTGAAAGTACTGAGCTATGAACGGGAGGAGTTACTGGAATACGGGGAAGAGGCGAAGTATGAACTGGCGCTTACCAATTATGAAGTTGAGCGAATGTTCAACACCATGGTACGGGGATGGTTCAAATGCGTGGAACCGGATTACAATGATTTTATCAAAGCTCTGCTGCTTGGAGATAAGAAAGCAATGAACGCATATATGAATCGCGTCGCTCTAAGTACATTCAGTTATTTCGATACCGGAAACCGACCATCGGGAGAAGAACCGGAGCGGTTCTATCATGGATTTGTGCTTGGATTGATCGTGGATCTTCAGGGAAGATATGTTGTGAAATCCAATGGAGAAAGCGGGTTCGGAAGATATGATGTGATACTGGAACCGAAGAATCCAAAAGCGGATGATGCGATTATCATGGAATTCAAGGTTCAGGATACGGAGGATGAGAAAACGCTGAAGGATACGGTGGAAGAAGCACTTCGGCAGATCGAAGAGAAGCAGTATGCGGCACAGCTTATTGCGCGCGGTATCTCCGAGGAGAAGATTCGGAAATATGGTTTTGCTTTCCGTGGAAAAAAAGTACTGATTGGTTCATAAATTAAAATAAAATTTGCAAGTATATTGTGGCTGCCTGGAATTTGAAAAAAAGTTCAGCCGGAATATGCTTGCTTTTTTGTTTTTGAAGAATTTGGAGAATAAAAACGATGTAATATTATTGACCACATGGTTTATTTGTAGTATTATTGACCATGTGGTCAAGAAAAAGGAGGGCGTTATGAAGAAAGAAGAAAAGACCAGACTCACTTGCGAAAAAATCATTCAGGCGGCAATCGTAGAATTCGGTACGAAAAGCTATGAAGCAGCTTCTCTTAATACGATATGCAGTGATAATCATATATCTAAGGGATTGATTTATCACAATTTCAAAAATAAAGATGAATTGTATTTAATCTGT
Organism: Bariatricus sp.; assembly: GCA_051880095.1. Lineage (GTDB taxonomy): Bacteria > Bacillota > Clostridia > Lachnospirales > Lachnospiraceae > Allocoprococcus. The sequence continues at coordinate 13,047 of JBJENH010000091.1, forward strand.
GTGAAACAATGTTATGAAGAAATGACGAGACATATTAAGAACACAGTTTGTCATTCGGACAGTGCGGAGGAAAAGCTGAAAGAACTTTTAAATGCAAGACAATTCTTCTTCGAAAAAAATCCGCATTATGCACAGATTTTCTTTAATAGTGTTTTGATGCCGCCAAGGCATTTGCTAAAAGAGTTGAAAGAATTGAGAATTGGTTATGATGAGTGCTTAAAAGAACGGTATGCAGAATTGCTGTCTCAGATGGAATTGAGAAAAGGTGTAAGTGTTGAGAAAGCGATCCAGTGTCTGATGACGATGCAGGAGATGTACAACGGCTATTTCCGGGAGATGTATTATGAAAATGAAGATATACAAAAAGTGATCGAGACCCATGAGAGCAGATTATCGGAGCTGTTGGATATTATCATGTATGGTATTGCAAAGAAAATGGAGGATTTCTGAGAAATCTGAGTTGGAGATTAGTAAGAAGTAAGGAAGTGTAACGAAATGATTTTGATGTTTGTGAAATTGATTTTGGCTGTTATATTGGCGTTTTTGGCAGGAAAGCTGATATCGAAGCTGAAGCTGCCTGCTATTTTGGGATGGCTGATTGCGGGTATGCTGTTAGGACCACATGCGTTTTCACTGATGAATCAGGA
>JBJENH010000092.1:0-2408 GCA_051880095.1 Bariatricus sp.
GCAGGTTCATCCATCGAGATGCCGTGGCATTATTGCTGCAGGGCGATTCTGCATGGTTATCTGAATGGACAGGCAGGAGCGACGGCCATGCTGAATATTCTGACCGGAAAAGTGAATCCATCCGGACGCTTAAGTGAGACTTATCCGATTCGTTATGAAGATACTCCGGCATTCCGTTATTTCCCGGGTGCAGAACGAAATGCAGAGCACAGAGAAGGAATCTACGTGGGATACCGGTATTTTGACACCAGTAAGGTGAGAGTACAATATCCTTTCGGATATGGGCTTTCCTATACGGATTTTGAATATTCTGATATTCAGATCGATCCGTCCGGAGTGACATTTACGCTGGCTAACACTGGTAATGTTGATGGGACTGAAACGGCACAGATGTACGTGGGAATGGCAGAAACCAGAATCTTTCGACCGACAAAAGAACTAAAGGGATTCAGAAAAGTGTTCCTGAAAGCCGGGGAAAGCAAAAAAGTCAGTATTCCATTTGACGACAAAACATTCCGTTATTGGAATGCGAAAACAAATCAGTGGGAGATTGAAGGCGGAACATATCAGATCATGATTGGAGCAAGTGTAGCGGATATTCGTTTAAGTGTTGAGTTAAAGAAGACCGGAACAACGGAAGTACTTCCGTATGATCTGGAGCGGATTCCATCTTATTGCTCCGGTCTGATTCAGAAAGTTCCGGATTCCGAATTTGAGCATCTTCTGGGACATCCGATTCCTCATGGGAAATGGGCAGGAGAACTGGGCGTCAATGATGCAATCTGTCAGATGTATTATGCAAAAAGCGGACTTGCCAGACTCATTTATCGGATACTGACCAACATGAAAAAGAAGAGTGAGGCAAAAGGAAAACCGGATTTGAATATTCTCTTTATCTATAATATGCCATTCCGTGGAATTGCCAAGATGACCGGTGGAGCGGTGGATATGGAAATGGTGCAGGGGATGGTTCAGGTAGTAAATGGTCATTTCTTCAAAGGAATGAAGAGGGTGATCGTGGGATTCTTTGCAAATGCCAGAAAAAATAAAAAATACAGGAAATTACTTATGGAGGTTACGAAATGACAGCGATAAAAAAATGGATTGCAGATCATCCGAATATTTGGGAATTTATCTTATTTAATCTTCTTTCTAACTGCGCAACAATTACGAACTTCATAGTAATGTGGCTGTGCACCGGATTTATATTTACATCGTTTGCAGACAGACCATTCCAATTCTTTATTTTTAATTATACAAACATTGAAAGTGATCTGGGACTATGTGGATTTTTGAGCTTTCTGGTGGCAACCGCTGCAGCACAGACGGTTAACTTTTTTGTACAGAAGAATCTGGTATTCAAATCCAATGCTGCATTTGGAAAAGCGGTTCCCAAGTATGTTGTTTTGGCGGTGATACTTGTAATTGTATCGGCTGCGCTGCCGGCATACAGTCAGGATCTGTTTATGGGCATGGGACTTCCGAAAGGACTTGTACCGACTCTGGCAAATGTGGTAAATATTGTAGTACAGGTTGCATTGAGTTATCCGGTTATGAAATTCTGGATTATGCCGAAAAAATAGTAAATAAAAATATCCCGGAGAAATTCTCTGGGATATTTTTTGTCCGAAGCTTGCTTGAAATAAGGCGAATACCTTTAGGTATACACTGCATAACAAAGGGAGACTTCTAATGATGCTCACTATGTTTTACAATTTACATAGCATAAGAATTCATGGAATGAGAAAAAAATAAGAGGTGACAAAAATGGAAATTCGTACATTAGGAAAAAACTTAAAAGTCTCCGCTGTTGGTCTGGGCTGCATGGGATTCAGTCATGCCTATGGTGCCCCAACTGAACATAAGGAGGCGATTCGAATGATTCGGGCGGCATTTGATATTGGCTATACTTTTTTTGATACGGCAGAGGTCTATGGTACACAGGAGGATCCTCATCAAAATGAAATATTGGTAGGTGAGGCGCTTAAGCCGTTTCGTAACCATGTACAGATTGCCAGCAAGTTCGGCATTCATTTTGATATGAGTAGTTCCGAGGTGAACCATCCGCTGATCCCGGATTCCCGTCCGGAGACGATACGTTCGTCTGTAGAAGGATCTTTGAAACGCCTGCAGACGGATCATATCGATCTGTATTTTCAGCATCGGATCGATCCGGCAGTAGAACCGGAAGTGGTCGCTGAAGTGATAGCAGAACTCATCAAAGAAGGAAAAATCCTGCATTGGGGAATTTCAGAGACGAACGAGGATTATCTACGTCGTGCGCATGCAGTCTGTCCTGTGACAGCGGTAGAAAACCGTTATTCCATGATGGCGCGCCATTACGAAACTCTGTTTCCTGTGCTAGAAGAATTAGGTGTTGGGCTGGTAGCCTTCTCCCCTATGGCAAA
>JBJENH010000093.1:0-4959 GCA_051880095.1 Bariatricus sp.
TTGATCAGCGAATCTCTGGATTTCTTTGCGAGCATCTGATCTTTAAATGCGCTTGGTCCTCCGACACATCCGCCTTCACAAGCCATTCCCTCGATGAAGTCCTCCGGAAGACGTCCGACTTTCATAAGCAGCAATGCTTTCTTGCATTCTTCTGCACCATTTGCTTTGTACACTTTAATATCCAGTTCTTCTCCCGCTTCCTTCATACTCTGCATTACAGCAGCCGTAACACCGCCGGAATTTCCGAATCTCTTTCCAAATACGGAAGATTCCTGATAGGTATTGTCTGCCGGTTCCAGAGCAACGCCCTTCGCACGCATGATTGCACGGATTTCACTGTAAGTCAGCGCATAGTCTGCATTTCCTTCAATCCTCTGATCTGCGATTTCCGATTTTTTCGCAAGGCATGGTCCGATAAACACGGTAACTGCATCCGGTTCTTTTGCCTTCACCAGGCGGGAAACAGCACACATCGGAGAAACCGTTGTAGAAATCATATCGCTCAGCTCCGGATAATGCTTGCGCACCAGATTAACGAATCCCGGACAGCAGGAGGTAACTTTCTTACGTCCGTCCTTGTATGCTTCTACCCATTCTTCTGCTTCATATTTCGCCGTCAGATCTCCGCCGAGTCCCACTTCAATGAAGTCCGTAAATCCAACTTCCTTCATTGCTTTTTTCCAGCTTTCCATGGTGATGTCCACACCGAACTGTCCTTCTGTTGCCGGTGCCAGCATTGCATATACCTTCTTGCCGGATTTGATTGCCTTGATCACATCAACGATGGAGGATTTGTATCCGATTGCTCCAAACGGACAACTGTGTACACATTTTCCGCAGCGAATACACTTAGAATCGTCAATAATCGAAATACCATTTTCGTCATAATAAATTGCATCGACCGGGCAGCTGAATTTACATGGTCTCTTCAAATGAGCAATTGCATTGTACGGACAGGCCTGTGCGCATTTTCCACATTCTTTACATTTGGAAGCATCAATGTGGGAACGGTCACGTCCCGCTTCAATCGCACCGAATTTGCAGGCATTGATACAGGCTTTTCCCAGACAGTTCTGGCAGTTTTCTGTTACAACATAACTGGAGATCGGGCAGTCCTCACATGCTGAGCTGATAACCTGTATTACGTTTCCATCATCCTTGATTCCAGGCGCTTTTCCTTCAGCCAGACGTACACGCTGTCTGATAATCTCACGTTCCTTGTAAATACAGCAGCGAAACTGCGGGAGCGGGCCCGGAATCAACTTCATTGCAATATCGTCCTTATGCTCCTCAAGTTCTCCGGCAAATGCCAGACGTGCTACTTCTTCCAGTACTTCATGTTTGATCTTGATTACATTTGCGTCTGCGTTTCTCAACTTCTTACCCTCCAAAAGAATTTTTCTCAATCATAATAATGTAACTCGCTTCTGATTCACATCATAACATGAGTTTTCTTCTTTTCCCAGTCATTTTTTTAACAATCTTGTACTATTTTGCATACAATGTACAAGGCATTAAGTCCGTCATTCTATTGATTATCCCGCTTTCACCACATTCTGATTTCTGGTAATAGACAGCAGAATCCCCATATACAAATAGGTAACCATCATATTACTTCCTCCATAACTAAAGAACGGCATATACACCGATACAGGATAAAAAACTCCTGAATTCATCCCCAGATACACCAGAATCTCCGCGGTCATCATCAAAACACATGCCATTCCGACCATATAGCCGAGCTGATTCTTTTGTTTTCGTACGATCCATATTAAAGCCCCCAGGAACCCTGCCAATGCAAACGTGAACAGAATCCCCTGCCATGTTCCAAGCACTTTAAAAATAAACACCCAGACATAATCACTTCTCACTTCACTCCAAACCATATTTGTTGATTCATCAATTATGAGTCCTTCTCTTCCCGCAACTGCATCTGCTGCATTTTTCAGATTTTCCAAAACAATCTGATATAAATAATTTTTGGAAGACTGAAAGCTGAATACCTGCTTCAACCTATCGCTCTGATACGCCGCAAGAAAGACCTGACCTGCAGACATCATGATTCCCAAAATTCCCACAGGCAGCAAGACCGTCGCTCCAGCCATTAACATGTACTGTCGCTTTTTCTCTTTTCCGAACCACCGTTTATGAACGGCAAGTATTAAAATACATCCTCCTGTCATATAGAATAAAACCATATACACACTTGAATTAAAAACCAGCGGAATCACAGTTGATAATACCAATATGAGAATACATTTCATCATCCCTTGTTTTCCTGCTCCGCGGAAGCGAAAAACAATGCTTGCAAAAACCGGAACCAGAACACAGTAAAACAGTCCCTGTTTTGGATATATTCCATTCACGGTTCTGCCAAATACCCGATATACTGCCAGCAGTATCATCATTGCAGCCCAGATTCGGAATGCATATTTACCAAGCAGCGTGTAATCCGCAAAACACACTCCCAACATCAAAATGCTTCCTGCTGCCGTCCACAAAATGCACTTGAGCCCTGCCGGATTATAGGATTCTGCGAGATAATCACCTGCTCCGCAGAGTATTGCTGTTCTCTCCAGGAAAACCTGTATAGCAACTCCCGATATCCCGAGTACGGCAATCATAGCGATCAGCCTCATATCCATCTTTGGCCTATGAATCCGGTCAAGCTGCACGCCTGCCTCCACCGGATCTCCCATCTCCCTCACTGCCGCTTCTTCTGCTTCCGCTTCACTCATGCCCTGCGCCATAAAATCCAGCTTCTGATCGTCAATATGGGCCTGATATTCTTCTTCAATCATCGGTCTTGCCTTTTTGCAGCGAATCTGTTCTGTCAAAAGCTTCAGATAATCAAGCCGGGTCATAAAGCACACCTCCCAGCACATTCACAACTGCCGTGGAGTATTCTTTCCACTCTGCTTTCTTTGTAGCAAGCTGTTTCTTTCCTTCCCTGGTCAGCCGGTAATATTTACGAAGCTTGCCGCCATATTCCTGTTCATAAACAGTCAGCCATCCCTTCTCTTCCATTGAGTGCAGAAGCGGATAAAGAGTCCCCGCTTTCAGTTCAAAGACATTATTCGACTTCTCCCTAAGCGTCTCAATCATCTCATAGCCATACATATCTTTCTCTTCCAACAGCTTCAATATCAGCATTGCTGTGCTTCCGGAAATTAAACTTTTATCTACTGCCATAAATACTTCCCCTTTCATGTGTTGATCTTCGATATATCGGCAATCTATATATTTTGCATTTTCATTATATATCGGCAATCTATATATGTCAAGCGATTCTTTCCGTATTCTGAAGCCGAATCATATAGAGAATACTTTTTTTATAAGTACTTTAGATGTTCTTAATATTTTTCAAAATTTCTTAAGTCCATGGTCACATTCTTTCCATATTTTACTATTATACTTAAAGCATAAATTAAAAGGACGCCGGCAATCATAGATGATACCGACTCTGTATGGATGTCAGGATGTCCGCCTAAAAAATCAGGTGCCCGCCCAAAGGGCCGACACCTTTTATATAGATCCTCTCTTTTCTCTCAGCCGATGCAGCATGTATCGGCTTTTTATTTATCATCTTCTTTCATACTCTTTACAACCACACCCGTCAGCGCGAACAGAGCGATTGCATTCGGAATAACCATTAACTGGTTAAACATATCGGAAAGTTCCCATACAAGATCGTTTGATGCAAGTGTTCCAAGGAAAATAAACACCAGAGCAATCATAAGGAACGGCTTTGTTGCTTTCGGTCCGAACAGATAGTTCACATTAATTTTCGCGAACAGATTCCATCCGAGAATCGTGGAGAATGCGAAGAAGAACAGGCAGACTGCCACGAAAGCGGATCCCAGTTTTTGTCCATAAACCACTCCGAATGCGGTCTGTGCCAGATTCGCTTTATTTAATGTTTCTACCACACCACCTGTATATCCTTCTGCAAGAGGCCCATCAGCTGTATATAATGTAGAAATAATAACCAGCGCATTTAAAGTCAAAACAACGAATGTGTCAATAAACACACCTGCCATAGCAACCGTTCCCTGTTCATGTGCATTCTTAACCTGTGCAAGTGCATGAGCATGCGGTGTAGAACCCATACCGGCTTCATTTGAGAAAAGTCCTCTCTTTGCTCCCTGGCTGACAGCAATTTTTAAAGCTGCTCCCAAGCCGCCGCCAATGATCGCCTGTGGCTGGAATGCATACTGGAAGATCATTAAAAATGTAGCAGGAACGTATTTAATACGGACGATCAACACGCCAAGCGCTCCTAATAAGAAAACAGCCGCCATGATCGGAACGAGTTTTTCAGTAACAGAAGCAAGACGGTCTACCCCACCCATAAAGATAAAAGCGCAGATCACAACCAGAACAACACCAACGATCCATGAAGGAATGCCAAATGCTGTGTGGATTGTGGAACCAATGGAGTTGGACTGTACCATACATCCAAAGAAGCCAAGCGCCAGAATGATTGCAACCGCAAAGAATCCGGCCAGGAATTTACCTAATCCGCCCTGGAAAGCCTTGGTTATGTAGTACACCGGACCTCCCTGGATATTACCTTCTGAATCCTTGATCCTCGTCTTCTGTGCAAGAGTTGCCTCTGCATAAATCGTTGCCATTCCCAGGAATGCAATGATCCACATCCAGAATATGGCTCCCGGTCCACCGGTAAGAATCGCTCCTGCAGATCCTACGATATTTCCCGTACCTACCTGGGCAGCGATTGCTGTTGCTACAGCCTGAAACGAACTCATGCCGCCTCCGTGTGCTCCGCCCTTAAAAGAGATATCTCCGAAAATTTTCTTCAGACCGGCTCCAAGATACCTCACCTGAACGAACCCAGTCTTGACAGTGTACCAGAGTCCTACTGCCACCAAAAGGAATACCAGAATATAGTCCGACAGATAAGCGTTGATAGTTTGAACAATTGATAACATAGATTTT
>JBJENH010000093.1:5059-8363 GCA_051880095.1 Bariatricus sp.
CTTTTTCACATTATATGCGCAGACTATCCCTACGATTCCTTTACTTTGCCGCCATTTGTTCCAAATGTAATTCAGCCTTCTGTTCGTACTCCTGTGCCTCTTTTTCCCAGTTCTTATATTCTTCTTCGCCTCTGTGATCCGGAAGTTCGTAATGCTCCTCCAGGTAATCTCCCAGATATTCTGTCACCTTCTCCGCTCCGGACAGATTCAGATGATCTCCCTTATCCAGACTGTCCGTTTCCCAGTCGATCCCTATTTCATCCAGCTTGAGATTCATATCCAGATAATCCAGAGAATTAGACTTCGCATAAGCACTGACACTGTTATGTTTTCGATAATTACAGTTGACCGGGGATGGGGTTCCCACAAGAAGAAGTTCGGCTCCCTTTTTATGGCAGAGTTTCTGAATGCTTTCCATATATTTGACCACTGTATCCGGCATCTCTTCTTTTTGTTCTGTTTCCAGCATGTAATTGCCTTTCTTATACGGCTGAACATCGCAGCGGAATGAAAACCCTTTATAACTCTCTTCCGGATATTTTTTGTCGATTAGAAAAGATTTCCAGATATCATGTCCGCGAAAAATCGGAATATAATAATTTTCCCATGCCTCTATGGTTTCCTTGATCCCTTCCAGCCCCGTTCTACCCCGAAACAAAGTATTCGTTTCCAGTATGACAAGCTTCGGAGACTGCGTCTCAAAAGCAGTTTCCAGCATATGATAGGTTTCCTGTATCTTCTGTCCTGACTGTCCGCATACATATCCTGTAATTCCATGCTTTTCCCACAATTCCATCGGTGAAATAGACGCATAACTCAGGCTGTCTCCCAGAACGATCACATCAATGCTGTCTTTGGGTTCCCTCTGGATTCGAAACAGACTTTTGTTCCTGCTCTGTACGAGATTGTCATTTTTAATCAGGGCAATCTCCATTCGATTTGCAATCACAGCGAAGATGACAACCAGAATTGCCAGAAAGAGAATGCCTTTTCCTACCCGTTTTCCTACTTTTTTAAAATCCTGCATAAATCAAATCCACCTGCTGATAACCGATCCCGTATGCGCCCAGAATCACGACTGCCAGAATCAGTCCGTAATAGACCGCCCATCTTACCGGCAGACATAGTTTCTGAAGTCCAGCTTCTCCCAGCAGATTCCTTTCTTTTATCATTCCTACGATTGCAACGACCACGCATCCGGCCACAATGACCAGATAATCCGCCCTGTCAAGTCCAAAAGTGAGCAAGGTTCCATCCCACAGCCGATACAGTTCCAAATCCCGAAACATACTAAGGAACATCGCAAAACCTGCGCGTAGTCCATTCGCCCGGAAGAACAATTCTCCTGTAAAAATGATCACCCATGTTTTGACAATCTGGAGTGATTGGAAATACCACGCATTTTCATTGATGTGGCATACATGGATCATCTTATCTCTCACTGGTTCGACTGCAATACCACCCAGCAAAATTACAAAATAGTACATTCCGTAAAATATATAGCTCCATCTGGCTCCATGCCAGAGACCATTGCAGATCCATACCGGGAACAGCGCAAAAGCCGATACACCCAGCTTTGTCAAATATTTTCCCAGATGCTTTCTCCCGAATTTATTCCATTTCTTTACCAGACCAGAAACAGAGACGGGATAGAACACATAAGTCTTAAACCATACCCCAAGTGTAATATGCCAGCGTCTCCAGAATTCCGCCGCGTTTCTCGAGACAAAAGGCTGACGGAAGTTCTCAGGCAGCACAACGCCGAACATCCTTCCGCTTCCGATAATGATGTCCATGCATCCGGAGAACTCCATATAGAGCTGAACCGTATAGGCAACTGCCGCTGCTGCGATCATGACACCATGATACATTTGATAGTGTTCAAAGACAGCCTGTACCAATACATAAAGACGATCCGCAATAATCATTTTCTTGAACAGCCCCCAGAGAATGCGCACGCTGCCCTTTGAGAGATTTTCTCCGGTTATCGGTCTTCCTTCCCAGAGTGCATCAGCCGTTTGTGAATACATACTGATAGGTCCCTCCATAATCTGCGGGAAAAAGCCAAGAAAAAGAGCAAGCTTTCCGGGATGCTGCTCTGCGCTGATTTTCCCCCAGTACACATCCGCCATATAGCCGATTGCCTGAAGCGTATAAAATGAAATTCCGATGGGCATAAGAAGCTCTTTCGTCTGTAAGACAAATTCTCCCCCTAAAACACCCATTATAGCATTTACATTCTTTGCAAAAAAATTATAATATTTCAGATATGCAAGTATTGAGATCAAACCCAGAATTCCGCCTGTAAGAATCCATTTCTCTTTCTGCCTATATCCTTTCTTTACGATGCTGCTCTCTTCCTTAGAAAGCCCGGAAACTGCAGTCTCACACTGCAGTTTCATCCAGGACATCCAGACGCCGATGTAATGAGTAAATAAGGTTGTGCCAATCAGATACAGGACCAGTTTTCCGCTAATCGTCCAGAAAAACACATATCCGGAGAGAAGCAGTGTCATCCACCGCAGCTTTTTCGGTGTCAGCTGATAAGCCAACAGCACGACAGGCAGAAACACAAATAAATAGATCGACGTATGATAAGCCATGTTAATTCTCCTTCAGCCTTTGTATCATCTTCCAGATCGCATCCACAGAATTCAGATTTTCCGGGATAATCTCCGCTGCTTCAATTTCAATATCAAACTGTTCCTCCAGTTCCGCAATCAGTGAAATCACCGCAAATGAATCCAGAAATCTGTCATTTACAAGCGCCTTCTGGGCTTTCCAGTCAATACTGTCATCAATCTCCATTAATATATCCAATAATTTTTCCATCTTTTGTCTCCCTTTCCATATTCCATTCGTAAGTCTGATGTTCTTCCCGTACGAGCCGCCAGCCCATCTCTTTGCTGTAGAACACAGCCTGCGGCAGTTCATGACTTAAAAATAAAGCCATTCCCTCCGTCATTGCATATGCTCCGGCCCGTTCAAATATCAACACATTCCCTGCTTTCAGATCTGTAAGTTCAGCCTTCTGTACCAGCACATCATTCACCGTACACAAAGATCCACAGACCGTCCATTCGCGTTTTGTTCCCTGACTTTTTTCAGGACTGACGCGGATCCTTGGCAAATACATGCCACGGATCTGCCCGTCATAATGGATCTGATGAATTCCTCCGTCTACGATGCAGTAATAATGATCCCCGTTTTTCTTTGTATCTCTGACCGTGGTAAGATAGTACCCGCAGGTTGCCGCAAGTGCACGCCCCATTTCCAGCATAACACTTCCTTTCCATCGCATTTT
>JBJENH010000093.1:8463-13411 GCA_051880095.1 Bariatricus sp.
CATCACATTCCCACCTCCAGTTTTTTTCTGAAATAATTTCTGTCAGTCTTTCCGTTTTTATTTAACGGCATTTCCTCCGTTTTTTGTATTTTGTGGGGGATCATATACACCGGAAAATGCTTTTTCAAATATGTTCTGACATCTCCCGGCTCCGCCTCACCCAGGTAAAATGCGATCAGTCTGTTTCTCCGTTCATCCATCAGACAGCAACTCCGCTCTACACCTTCCACCTGATTCAGTGTGCTTTCGATCTCTTCCAGTTCAATCCGGTGTCCCATATGTTTGATCTGAAAATCCTTCCTGCCGGAAAAATAAAGCAGTCCTTCTTCATCGTAATATCCCAGATCTCCGGTCTGGTAACATCCCTCTTCTTTCTGTCCGGAAAATTTGAACTTCCGGAATCTCTTCTTCGTTTCCTCCGGATTCCTGTAATACCCTTCAGACAAGGATTCCCCTGCCACACAGATTTCTCCGATTTTCCCCGGCATTTGTATGATCTGCTCCTGCTCATCCATGAGGAACACCATTCTCCCCGGAAAGGCTCTTCCGATCGGAAGCTTTTCCCCATCTGCATACATCCGCTTAATCGGATAATAAGTACAGTTGCAGGTGATTTCCGTTGGACCATACAGATTGATAAACGCAGTATCCGGCAATGCTTTCTGCCACATCCTAAGCTGCCTGACCGGCATGACCTCTCCACTGAATCCAATCAGCCGTACGCTGCGAGGCACTCGATAATCAAGTCCTTTCAATGCCGTCACCATGCTAAGTGCCGATACCGCCCAAATGAGAACAGTCACTTCCTTCTCGCAAAGATAATCTAACAACTTCGAAGGTAATGAAAATAATTCTTTCGGTATTAATACAAGCGCAGCACCTGTTGATATACTTGTGTAAATGTCTTTTACTGACACATCAAAATCGAACGGCGCCTGATTCCCGATTCTGTCTTTATCATGAAATCCAAACTCCTCTACAAAATGAGTGATAAAATCAATCACTGCCTGATGGCTGACTACTATTCCCTTCGGTGTTCCCGTCGACCCTGATGTAAAAATCCCATACAACAAATCGGTACCACGACTCTGCCGGCGTATCTGCCGCAAACGCCCGATATCGGCCTCTTTCTCGATAGTATCCCGGAGAATATACTTTCTTTTTGTGTAACCAGCCTCGTCCAACAGCATTTCATTTTCGTTATTCAATACAACAAGCTGCGGTTCGAGTATTTTCAATATTTCCCGAACTCTCGCCGCCGGCTGGGACGGATCGACCATCACATAAAAACATCCGGCATAAACCACACCGAACATAGCCGCAAGTGTCTTTGCACTCTTTTCTGCCAATATGACGACCGGCTCCCCCTGATCGCACATTTCGCAGAACAGCGTTCCCATTCTCTGCGACAGATCTTTCAGTTCTCTCCACAAAAGACAGACCGTACCATCATCCACCGCTGTTCTGTCCGGATATTTTCTCTCAGTTTCTTCCAGGAATTCCAATACATTGCATTTCTTATCTGATTCCATTCCTGTTTTCGTCTGAAAATCCTCCATATTTCTACTCCTCTTAAGATATTTCAAAGTATTTTCCCTTTGATGAGCCCATTATAGCCCCCATATCTTAATCCTTTCAGACACAAACCCTTAAGAAATTCCAAAGAAAAAATGGGTAAAACCCTAAGTTCGGATCTTACCCAATCATTTTCCAATATAGCATTGTCATAAGCGGAATCGTTGCCAGACTACATACCGTCGAAACAATATTAATAGCTGTAGAATATGCTGCATCTTTTCGATAAAGCAGCGCAAGCTGTGTCGTAGTCACCGAAGTCGGCGTCGTACACGCAAGAAAAGAGATAAACAAAACGGTCGGCGCATCTGGAAGGAGTCTTGTGATTCCAGTCGCAACCATAAGCAAAAGCACCAGAACCGGGCACACAAATAGTCTCAGGAACGCAATCAGATAAATGCGTCGATTAATAAAACATTTTTTCAGGCTGTTCCCTGCCATCAACATTCCCATAACAAACATCGCACAAGGTGCCATCATGCTGCCGACCGAGTCCAATGTATTCGTAATTGGTTCCGGAATACGAACCTTCAATAAAAACAGGACAATTCCTATTAATATACTGATCAGATTGACATTTCCAAAAATCTTCTTCCAGTTGATCTCTTTTTCCTCGCTGATCATATTCCGCGCATGAGTCCATTGCAGCGCCAACTGTACGGAAACATACGCACTGGAATACAACACCCATTCCTTACCCAGAACCGACATTACAATCGGAATAATCATATTTCCGGCATTGGAATACATAACAGAAGCTTTCTCAATTGCATTCAGTTTAAATACTTTTCCACAGATTGTTATAATCAGAAGAAACAAAATATGAACGGCAATCGCAACGCCAAAAGCTAACAAAAGTCCTTTTATCGTTTCTTCCGTGTATTCAATCAAAAATGAATTAATAATAACACATGGCGACACCAGATAAACCAGCACGATCGTCAGTGTCCTGCTCTCATCCGTTCGTATCAGCTTGGTCTTCACAAGCAGATAACCCATGAGAAGCATCAAAAAGAACTGGATCATCTGTTCCAGAATCAATAATGTAATTTCCATCCTCATACCTCCGATTCAACATTCCTATATTATTGCGCAAAAGAATGTGATTGGCAAGTATGTACGCTTATTTATACATCGCTTTTTTACAGTGCCGCAAACACTTCTGTTCCTCTCTTTTTAATCCAGGCATAGAGTCCTGCGGAAATCAACAGTGTTAATGCAGCAACTATGGTCAGATATATTTCCATTCCGATTTTGTATGCCCACAGTAGGTAGACACCACATAAGGCCACCGAATAAATCCAGCCACCAAACATCGCCACCATCACGGCCACGCTCTGTTTAATCGGTGCAATTTCATTGGTCCAGGTCAGATTCGGCATTTTCAATCCCAATGTCAGTCCAAGAAGAGCAGAAAATACAACATAAGCACTTACCGTCAAGAACACAAGAAGAATCTGAACCGGTGAATATGGAAGTACAAACAGAGTACATCCCAGGCAGAACAGTGCCGGAATTCCCGTCAGAAACAACTGAACCGATAACTTGGCGCGCAAGACCTGCCATGGCGTAACCGGAAGAGACTGTGCAAGCCAGATATTCTTTCCTTCCAGTGAAACAGACGGAACCACCATATCATTCATAGAAGCCAGCACACAGATCATGGTACATACCAATACGGGAGTCGCCCCTGATCCTGCACCGAACACCTGATTCAGAATGCTGATGATCATGCCTCCCTTTACAAGAAGAAGTACGCCGCAAACCGGCAGAATCAGAATGCCAAGTCCGCAATTCAACATATAATTCGGACTCGCAGTAAACCTTCCGAATTCTTTCGCAAGAAGAGCCCGGGAAACACTTCTCATCTTGACCGCTTTTTCTTTATATACTGCTCTGGCAGTTTTGCCGGAAGCTGTCGCTATCCTGAGAAAGCTCCGTGACAACAAAGTCCACATCACAGCAAACAATGTCAGAATAATCGCTGCCATCAGAGCGATCGCCAGCAGGTCCCCTTCTCCGATTCTTCCGAATAAGTAAAGCAAATATGCTTTCCCTTTGATCTTTCCTCCGTATTCTGCCGCATTTTCAATCAGATCACCTATCATGGACTGCGCCTTAAAATAGAAGAAATAATATGCGCCCAAAAAAGCAAGCGATACAACTACGGTGATAAAACTCTTATTTTTCAGTTTCAGACTGATCTTTGCAACAACCCAGCCGAGTGCCGCAGAAAGCGTAAGTACAAAAATCGAAATCAAAACGATCAATACGATTCCACCCAGAATAACCGAAACATTAACCGGAGCCACGATCCAATACACAATGACTGCCGGTGCGATAACTACCACCGCATACATAAATCCCAGCAGATAGACTCCCAGCAGGCGTGATACCATAAGCGTACGCACAGGAATCGGCATCGCAAGAAGGAGATCGTTATCTTTTGCAAGATATAATCCTGAGTATGTATTAAACACACTTCCGAATACTCCCAAGAAAATAGAAAGCATCCCCATGATTGCAAAATAAAGCCAGCCCATTCCGGCAGATGAGAGAGCCGGACAGAGTGTCAGAGAAAGAAACGTGAACATTCCTCCCAGAAGGCCGATCATAATAACTCCAAACAAGATCATATATCCAATCATCGATAGTTTAGAACGCTTTTTATTCTTCTTCGCGTCATAGAAATATCCACGAAAAATTTCCATCATCTGTTTTTTTACAAGTGTCTTTAGCATGATTCTCCCTCCAATTCAAGGAATACTTCTTCCAGAGAGTCATCTCCTTTAACTTCTTCCATCGTTCCGGAACGAATGAGCTTTCCGCCTTTGATAATGGCCACCTTATCACAGAGCTTTTCCGCCACCTCAAGCACATGTGTAGAGAAGAAAATTGCTCCGCCCTGATCACATACCTCACGCATCATTCCTTTCAAAAGATGAGATGCCTTGGGATCCAGGCCAACAAATGGCTCATCCATAATAATCAGCTTCGGATCATGAAGCCATGCCGAAATGATTGCCAGTTTCTGTTTCATGCCATGAGAATACGCAGCAATGGGTTGTGCGAGATCATCCGTCAGTTCAAACAAATCCGCATATTTCCGGATACGTGCCTGTCTCACCTCAGAGGATACACCGAAAATATCAGCGACAAAATTGAGATATTTGATCCCTGTCATGAAATCATATAGATCCGGATTATCCGGAATGTAGGCAATCTGCTGTTTACAGGTCAGCGGATCCTTCTGTATGGATGTCCCTCCAATCGTGATCTCACCGGAATCAAACTGCTGAATGCCGACCACAGACTTCAGCGTTGTCGTCTTTCCGGCACCGTTATGGCCGATGAAACCGTAGATCTCGCCCGG
>JBJENH010000094.1:0-2594 GCA_051880095.1 Bariatricus sp.
ACATTCTCCATATCGTCAAACTGGACGACAGCCGGGAGAGTGCATTTCTGATACAGGATATGTTCCCGATAACGGAAGAATACATAGAACGGGAATACACAATCGCCGGAAATCATCTGATGTTGACGAGTGAGCATACTGCCAGAAAAATTGAGCAGAAAGCGAAAAAAGTAATGGGTATGTTAAAGCGTGGTATCAAATTTACTCCAACGCAGCCGGATGTTATGGCGATATTGGATAAGTTGAGGGAGCGCAGATAGATATTATCCTTAGGGAAGCCTTACAAATCAAGGCTTCCCGTTTTTGTGCTTGCAGTTCTTTGATAAGCATAAAATCTGCATTATTTGTGAAGGCAATGAGGAATATGGTAATTACTATGGTTATATGAAGCTAATGTATCGACGATATTTTGTAATCTTGCATCGATGGTCCGGGAAATTAATATATAATAAAAAAGATTTGACACCATATATGACACCACATATAATATAGGTGGGAGTAGTCATTACACATTTAGAAAGCCTGGGTGCCAGCCGATTACAATACCTAAGCATGAACCAATCAAAAAAGTATATCTAGAAATGGTAAAGCAGATTGTGGAAAGTGAGGCGAACAATGATGAAAACGCTGAATGATTATTTGGCAATGAATTATCGTATGGAAATTGTTGAGGATAAGGACGAAGGAGGATTCGTGGTTTCTTATCCAGAGCTTCCGGGATGTATTACTTGTGGCGAGACTTTGGAATCTGCAATTTCAAATGCTATGGATGCGAAGAAAGCATGGGTAGAAGCAGCACTTGAAGAAGGAATCGAAATACATGAGCCGGATAGCTTGGAAGAGTATTCTGGCCAGTTCAAGATAAGGATGCCTCGGAGTCTGCATCGTTCCCTTGCAGAGCATTCTAAGAGAGAAGGCATCAGTATGAATCAGTACTGTGTTTATCTTCTTTCTAAAAATGACGCAGTTTATTCAAAATAGTCGTAGGTATACAAATATAGCGGAAAGCCCCATTGACTTGATTTTTTATGGGATGGGGAAAAGCAAATAAAAAGCAAGAGAGGACACCCATATGAAATACTATATGGCACCGTTGGAAGGAATCACGGGATACATTTACCGGAGAACTTACCATGAATTGTTCGAACCGGCTGACAAATACTTCATTCCCTTTCTGACACCGAATCAGAAAGGGAAATTCAGTTCCAGGGAGCTGAATGATATTTTGCCGGAGCATAATAAAGGAATGTATGCTGTTCCGCAGATTCTAACGAATCGGTCGGAAGAGTTTATTTTTTGTGCGCAGAAACTAAAAGAGGAATTCGGATATCAGGAAGTGAATCTCAATCTGGGCTGTCCGTCCAAAACAGTGGTATCCCGATACCGCGGATCGGGTTTCCTGATCAAAACGGATGAACTGGAACGCTTCCTGGATGAAATATTTGAAGCGCTGGACATGAGGATTTCCGTCAAGACCAGGATTGGGAAATGGGATGAAGAAGAGTTTGATGAGCTGCTTCGGATCTATAATCGTTTTCCAATGGAAGAACTGATCGTTCATCCGAGGCTACAGCAGGATTATTACAAGAATACTCCGAATCTGGAAGCCTTCGAAAAAGCGACAGAAGAGAGCGCAAACCGGCTTTGTTATAACGGAGATATTTTCACGGTTGAAGATTATGCAAAATGGAAAGAACGATTTCCGCGGACGGAAATGCTTATGATGGGGCGGGGGATTCTACGAAATCCCGGACTGATCGGAATGATAAAAGGTAAAGAGGCTCCGGGAAAAGAAAGAATTCATGAGTTTCACGACCGCCTTCTGGAAGAATATATAGAAGTGAACTCCGGGGATACGCCGGTTCTGTTTAAAATGAAAGAACTCTGGGCATACATGGGAGAAATGTTCCCGGATTCCGGCAAATATCTGAAGAAAATAAAAAAGGCACAGAAGTTGGATATTTACGAGAAGGCTGTAGATGAATTGTTTCTGGCGTGCGATATGAAGATCTGAGAAAAGAAATTCTTTGTGTATAGGAAGAGTTTGTGATATGATAGTCCTGATTGTGAAATTTAAAGAATAAAAGTGAGGTGTCACAAATGGATAAATACTTAGAAGAAGTGGAGAAGAAGGCGGAGATTCTGATTGATGCGCTTCCGTATATCCGCGATTTCAGCCAGAAAATTATCGTGATCGAATACGGCTGCAGCGAGTGGCTGAGCGGGATGGAAGAACAGCAGTTGATGAAGGACATCGTTCTTCTTAAGAGCGTAGGCATGTATCCGGTCGTTGTGCATGACACGCGGATGGGAATGGACAAATTCCGTGAGAACAAGCGGATCGCAAAACTCTTGGAACTCTGTGGAGTGAAGGCGATCGGCATCTGCGGAATTGACGTGCAGACGTTACATATGATGCTGGATAACGATTACATTCCGGTCATCGTTCCGAATGATATTGATAATGAATCCGAGTATATCGACCCGAAGGAGACGGCATTGGAAATTGCAGTCCGGCTTGGGGCAGACAAGCTGATCTATCTTTCAAAATATCCCGGAATCTATATAGATGAAAGCCGCAAGGAGGTCTATCC
>JBJENH010000094.1:2694-13384 GCA_051880095.1 Bariatricus sp.
AAAAATAGAATCTAAAGGATACACAAGGTAACAAATCATGAAGAAAATGAGCTTAAAAAATATTACAATGCTGTTTTTGACGGCATTTATCTGGGGCGTCGCGTTCGTAGCGCAGAGCGTAGGGATGAATTACATCGGGCCATTCACGTTCAGCTGCGTGCGGTCGATCCTGGGAGGAATCGTACTGATTCCGTGCATCTGGTTTCTGGACCGCCTGAAAATGAAGGAAGAAGGGGTGACGGAAAAGCGTGCGATGTCAGAAAAAGAGAAGAAGACCCTTCTCATAGGAGGAATTTGCTGTGGAATCGCGCTTTGTGTGGCATCCAATCTGCAGCAGTTCGGTGTGAAATACACGACCGTCGGAAAGGCAGGATTTATCACCGCACTTTACATCGTGCTGGTGCCGATCTTCGGGATTTTCCTGAAGAAGAAAGTGGGTGTGAAGGTGTGGATCAGCGTAGCAATCTCAGTTGTGGGATTGTATCTGCTCTGCATGACCGAGAAGCTTTCCATCAGCAAAGGCGATTTTCTGGTACTGCTGTGCGCGGTTGTATTTTCCATCCATATTTTGGTGATCGATCATTTCTCACCGCTGGTGGATGGCGTGCGCATGTCCTGCATCCAGTTCTGGGTCACGGGAATTCTCTCTGCGGTTCCGATGTTTATCTTTGAAAAACCATCACTGTCCGCCATTTTTGCGGCTGCGGTTCCACTACTTTATGCCGGTGTGATGTCCAGCGGAGTTGCCTATACCTTGCAGATCGTAGCTCAGAAAGATGCGGACCCGACGGTGGCTTCCCTGATCCTGAGCCTGGAATCCGTGTTCTCCGTGCTGGCCGGATGGGTGGTACTTGGACAGGTGATGAGCACGCGAGAAATCTGCGGATGCGTGCTGATGTTTGCCGCGATCATACTTGCACAGCTTCCGGATAGAAAAACAGTTCAGCCGTAAGGATGAACTGGTGACTGGAAAGAGCGCCCTTTGTGGTAGAGGTTTGTTACGGATTCTGAGAAGAAAATTTTAGAATGGTCCGTAGAAGTAGAGGCTTGTTACGGATTTTTAGTGGAAATGTGTAAAATGGTTCGTAGTATCAGAAGCATGCTACGTACCATAAGAACAAAAATGTAGAATGGTCTGTAGTACCAGTGGTTGGTTACGTACTATAGGAAGAAAAATGCAGAATAGTCCGTAGTACCAGAAGTTTGTTACGTGCCACAAGAAGAAAAATGTAGAATGGTCCGTAATACCAGTGGATGGTTACGTCCCATAAGGAGAAAAATGCAAAATGGTCCGTAATACCAGTGGTTAATTACGTACCATAAGTAAAAAACTGTAGAATGGTCCGTAATACCAGAAGTTTGTTACGTACTACAAGAAGAAAATGCAAAATGGTTCGTAATACCAGTGGATGGTTACGACCCACAAGGAGAAAAATGCAAAATGGTCCGTAATACCAGTGGTTAGTTACGTACCATAAGTAAAAACTGTAGAATGGTCCGTAATACCAGAAGTTTGTTACGTACCACAAGAACAAAACTGTAGAATGGTCCGTAATATCAGAAGTTGCTTACGTACCATAGGAAGAAAACTGCAGAATAGTCCGTAGTACCAGAAGTTTGTTACGTACCACAAGAAGAAAAAACGCAAAATGGTCCGTAATACCAGTGGTTAGTTACGTACCATAAGGAAAAAAATTGTAGGATGGTCCGTAGTACCAGAAGTTTGTTACGTGCCACAAGAAGAAAACTGCAGAATAGTCCGTAGTACCAGAAGTTTGTTACGTACTACAAGAAGAAAAATGCAGAATGGTCCGTAATACCAGTGGTTGGTTACGTCCTACAAGGAGAAAAATGCAAAATGGTCCGTAATACCAGTGGTTAGTTACGTACCATAAGGAAAAAAATTGTAGGATGGTCCGTAGTACCAGAAGCAAGTAACGTACCACAAGAACAAAAATGTAAAATGGTCCGTAGTACCAGAAGCAAGTAACGTACCACAAGAACAAAATTGTAGAATAATCCGTAGTATCAGAAGCAAGTTACGTACCGTAAGAACATAAAAATGAAATGGTCCGTAGTACCAGAAGCAAGTTACGTACCACAAGAACATAATTGCATAATAGCCCGTAATCGCAGTAGATTAACACCTCCAAGAATCAGAAAGTTTAGAACAATACAGTACAATACAGAACAATACAAAATAATTCTTAATATTACAGAATTATTATCTTACAGAATTAATCTATTAACCCTTCCGGTGCAAGGGAAAGAGAAGCAGGAAAGAAATAGAACTTCCATTTTAAAAACAGGTATGCTATACTATTTACATAGTGCGAGCTATATGCAAACTGAAAAGACAGGAGCAAGAAGACAGATGAAGAGAGTACTTTTAAAATTAAGCGGAGAAGCGCTTGCAGGTGATAAGAAGACAGGGTTTGACGAAGCGACATGTATCGGTGTTGCGGAGCAGGTGAAGAAGATTGTGGACCAGGGCATTCAGGTGGCGATCGTGACCGGAGGCGGTAACTTCTGGAGAGGAAGAACCAGCGAGACGATCGACAGAACGAAGGCAGACCAGATCGGTATGCTGGCAACGGTCATGAACTGTATCTACGTATCCGATATTTTCCGTCATGTGGGCATGAAGACAGAAGTATTTACCCCGTTCGTCTGCGGTGCATTTACCACATTATTTTCCAAGGATGCCGCAGTAGAAGCGCTGAACGAAGGAAAGGTTATTTTCTTCGCAGGAGGAACAGGACACCCGTATTTTTCAACGGATACAGGGGCAGTATTAAGAGCGATCGAGATCGAGGCGGATGCAATGCTCCTTGCAAAGGCGATCGACGGAATCTATGATAGTGATCCGAAGGTGAACCCGGAAGCGAAGAAGTACGATGAGATTTCCATTCAGGAGATCATCGATAAGAAGCTGATGGCAGTGGACTTGACCGCATCCATCATGTGTCTTGAAAATAAGATGCCGATGCTTGTGTTCGGACTGAATGAAGAGAACAGTATTGTTGAGACTATGAGCGGACACTTTACCGGTACGAAAGTTACGGTATAGAACGCTTGAATTAGAGGAGGAAGAAACCATGAATGAAAGATGTAAAGTATACGAGGAGAAGATGCAGAAGACACTGAAGAATCTGGATGGAGAGCTTGCATCGATCCGTGCGGGAAGAGCGAATCCGAATATTTTGAATAAACTGACGGTTAATTATTACGGAACACCGACTCCGATCCAGCAGGTTGCGAACATCTCCGTACCGGAAGCTCGTCTGATCCAGATCCAGCCATGGGAGAAGAAGCTGATCCGTGAAATCGAGAAGGCAATCCAGATGTCAGACATCGGAATCAACCCGACAAACGACGGCAGCGTGATCCGTCTGGTATTCCCGGAACTGACTGAGGAACGAAGAAAAGAACTCGTGAAGGATGTTAAGAAGAAAGGTGAGGCAGCTAAAGTAGCAGTCCGCAACATCCGCCGCGACGGAAACGATGCATTTAAGAAATTAAAAGGCACCGAAGTTTCAGAGGATGAGATCAAGGATATGGAAGAAGATCTGCAGAAACTGACTGACAAATACATCAAGGAAGTTGACAAATCTGTAGAAGCAAAATCCAAAGAGGTTATGACTGTATAACAAGTTGTGATAGGAAGAGGAGGGGCAGCAAAGAAACCTGCAGCCCCTTTATTCTGTTTTAGAGAAAGTGCATAGGACGGAATTTTATCTGGAATGAACGGGAGGAAAAAGTATGAACGTACCACAGCATATCGCAATTATCCTGGATGGCAACGGCCGCTGGGCGAAATCGAAAGGGATGCCGAGAAATTACGGTCATGCTCAGGGGAGTAAGAATGTAGAGAAGATCTGTGAAGTGGCATATAAGATGGGAGTCAAATATCTGACCGTCTATGCATTTTCCACAGAGAACTGGAACCGTCCGCAAAGTGAAGTGGACGCACTGATGACACTGCTTCGCAATTATATGAAGACCTGTCTGAAAACGGCGGAGAAGAACCGCATGAAGGTACGGGTGATCGGAGACAAGACCCGTCTGGATGACGATATCCGTACCCGGATCGAAGAACTGGAAGAAGCATCGAAGAATAACGACGGGCTGAATTTCCAGATTGCGATCAACTACGGCAGCCGCGACGAGATGGTCCGTGCCATGCGGAAAATGATGAAAGACTGCGAGGCAGGAAAGATCACTTCCGATGAAGTGACTGAAGAAGTGTTTGAAAGCTATCTGGACACCCACGGAATTCCGGACCCGGATCTGCTGATCCGGACCAGCGGCGAGCTTAGATTATCCAATTATCTGTTATGGCAGCTGGCTTACACCGAATTCTATTTCACCGACGTTCCGTGGCCGGATTTCACAAAAGAAGAATTAGAAAAGGCTATTATGCAATATAATAACAGAGACAGACGATACGGTAAGATAAAGGAGGAAGAAAATGTTTAAAACAAGACTTCTCAGCGGAATAGTACTGGTCATCATCGCATTTCTTACTATTTATTCCGGAGGATATGTGTTGTGGACTACACTGGCTCTGGTCAGTCTGATCGGACTTAAGGAGCTATATCAGGTTGTAAAATGTGAGAAGAATTCGCTTGGAATTGCTGGATATCTGGCAGCAATCGCCTACTACGTGGTGATCCTTGCAGCTCCCGGCAATTTCCAGCTTCAGGTCATGGTATTTATCGCAGCACTGGTCGTTGTGATGGCGGTCTATGTATTTTCATTTCCGAAATTTAAATCGGATCAGGTAACGATGATTTACTTTGGGATCCTCTATGTGGCAGTCATGCTGTCCTTCATTTACCAGACGAGAAACCTGGAAGACGGACTGTTCCTCGTGGGACTCGTGTTCCTCTGCTCCTGGGGATGTGACACCTGCGCTTACTGTGTCGGCGTACTGATCGGAAAGCACAAAATGGCTCCGAAACTGAGCCCGAAGAAATCCATCGAAGGCGCAGTCGGCGGACTTGCAGGAGCTGCACTTCTCGGAGCGCTTTACGCACTCGCCATCAACAGATGGGGCGGCACGACGGTCAGCCCGGCCAAGTTCGCACTGATCTGTTTCGTGGGAGGCATAATCTCCATGATCGGAGATCTGGCAGCGTCAGCGATCAAACGAGACCATGACATCAAAGATTACGGAAAACTGATCCCGGGACACGGCGGTATTCTGGATCGATTTGACAGCGTGATCTTTACAGCACCTGTTATTTACTTTATGGCAATGGCAATCATGTAGTGCTGCACGGCGGACCATAACAAGTTTGGAAATAGAAAGCCATACAGGCAGGAGGCGCAAATGAAGAAAATAGCAATACTTGGATCTACAGGGTCGATCGGAACACAGACCCTGGAAGTTGTAAGAGAGAATAAAGATATCGAAGTGCTTGCTCTTGCAGCCGGAAATAATATCACACTGCTGGAGCAACAGATCCGCGAATTCCATCCCAGACTCGTCGGCGTATGGGCTGAGGAGAAAGCCGAAGAACTCAAAAGCCGGATCCGTGACACGGGCACAAAGGTCGTAAGCGGAATGGACGGACTTCTGGAAATCGCACAGATCGAAGGAAGCGAGATTCTGGTCACGGCAATCGTCGGAATGATCGGCATCCGGCCCACGATTGCAGCCATCGAAGCGGGTAAGGATATCGCACTGGCAAATAAAGAAACACTGGTAACGGCAGGGCACATCATCATGCCGCTGGCTAAGAAAATGGGTGTGAAGATCCTTCCGGTGGACAGCGAACACAGCGCGATCTTCCAGTCCCTGCAGGGAAGCAGACGGAGCGAAGTGAAGAAAATCCTTCTGACCGCATCCGGCGGACCGTTCCGCGGAAAGAAACAGGAGGATATGCTGAATATCCGAGTCGAAGATGCACTGAAACATCCGAACTGGGCAATGGGACGCAAGATCACCATCGATTCCTCCACCATGGTCAACAAAGGACTCGAAGTGATGGAGGCAAAATGGCTCTTCGATGTAGATATCGATGACGTGCAGGTGGTCGTACAGCCGCAGAGCGTGATCCATTCCATGGTTGAATTCGTGGACGGTGCGGTGATCGCACAGCTCGGCACGCCGGATATGAAGCTGCCGATCCAGTACGCACTCTATTATCCGGAGAGAAGATACCTTCCCGGAGACAGAGTTGATTTCTGGAAGATCGGACATCTGGATTTCGAAGAACCGGATATGGATACGTTTTATGGTCTGGAACTCGCCTACGAGGCAGGCCGGACAGGGGGAACACTGCCGACCGTATTTAACGCGGCAAATGAACTGGCAGTCAGCCAGTTTTTGAACCGGGAGATCAAATACCTGGAAATTATAGAGATTATCGAGGATTGTATGAGAGCGCATAAGACGATTGAAAACCCGACTGTGGAACAAATACTGGAAACAGAAGCGGCAACCTATGAAAGAATCAGAAGCAGGAGGTAGTAAATGGGAATCGTACTTGCGATTTTTATCTTTGGTTTTATCGTGTTCTTCCATGAACTGGGACATTTTATCCTGGCCAGAAAGAACGGAATCGATGTAGATGAGTTCTGGATCGGAATGGGTCCGACTCTTCTGCACAAAAAAATCGGCAATACCGATTATTGTCTGAAACTCCTTCCCATCGGAGGCGCATGCATGATGGGAGAAGATGAAGTCGATGATCTGAGCGAGGGAAGCTTCAACAGCAAATCCCCGTGGCGGCGGATCTCCGTTATCGCGGCAGGCCCGGTCTTTAACTTCATACTCGCATTCATCTGCAGTATTATTTTCATCGGCATCATCGGTGTCGATAAGCCGGTCATCGGAAGCGTAACCGAGGGAAGCCCGGCCTATGAAGCAGGACTTGAAGCGCGCGACAAGATCGTGAAAATCGGCAGCAAACACATATTTATTTTCCGTGACATTTCCGTCTACGAACAGCTTCACGCCGGAGAAGAACAGGAAATCGTTTATCTCCGTGACGGTGAAAAACATTCGGTCGTTCTCACACCGGAAAAAACCGAAGACGGATACTATATGATCGGAATCACAAGCACCGGATATGAAAAAGCCGGTATCGTCGACATGCTCAAATACAGTGTTTTCGAGGTTCGGTACTGGATCGATTCCACGATCAGCGGCCTTCGGATGCTGTTCACCGGCAAAGTCGGAGTGAGCGAGCTGTCCGGACCGGTGGGAGTCGTCAATATTGTAGACAACACCTACAAACAGACCAAATCAGGCGGCGCTCTGCTCGTATTTGTCAATATGCTGAGACTTGCCATCCTCCTCTCCGCCAATCTTGGCGTCATGAACCTGCTGCCGATCCCGGCACTGGACGGAGGAAGACTGGCGTTCCTGATCGTCGAAGTCATACGAGGCAAACGGATTCCGCCGGAAAAAGAAGGATATGTACACTTGACAGGAATGGTCTTCCTGCTCGGACTCATGGCATTTGTTATGTTCAATGATGTAAGGAAGATCTTCTTCTAAAAAGAAATTCGATGGTGTGTGGAGAAAACGAGGCCACGCAGCATCGGATTTTCTATTTGCGGTAACGTGTGGATGGAAAATAGAATTAACTTTTTAACTTTACATGCGAAGTTAAAAAAGTTAAAATAGTCTTGTAAGGAGGGATACACATGTCAAATGAAGAATATAGAAGAATTATTGATGAAATAGAAACACTGCCTACAGGTGGTATCACTTACAAGAAAATTAATGGAAAAGAGTACACCTATTATCAATGGAGAGAAAATGGGAAACAGCGCTCAAGAAGAATCAAAGGAGAAGAAGCAAAAGAATTAATAAAAAAAATTGAACGTCGGAAACAGCTTCAGAATCTGATAAAAAATATGGAGAATTCCATATATAAAGTAGATGAGAACACGCATCCATATAATTGTGCCGTGCGAATTGGCGCAGAACTTGCTAATTTTGTGAAGCCTGTCGAAAAATGGAAGAAACGTGAATGCTACGAACAGCTTCGGGAGTATGTGTATGGAGATATTCACGACAGAGTATTTATTCTATATGGTCTGAGAAGAACCGGAAAGACTACATTGATTCGACAGTTGATTGCGGATATGGAGCCGCAAATGAGAAATAAAACGGTATTTATGCAGATACAGGAAAGAAAAAACCTGGATGATGTAAATAGAGATTTGAAATATCTCGAAAGCCATGGATATCAGTATGTATTTATAGATGAAGTCACACTCATGAATGATTTTATAGAAGGTGCGGCTCTTTTTTCTGATGTGTTTGCTGCAAGTGGAATGAAAATTGTATTATCCGGAACAGATTCTCTCGGCTTTCTATTTGCAGAGGATGATGAGCTGTATGACCGATGCATTCTGTGTCATACAACATTTATTCCATATCGCGAATTTGAGCGCGTGTTGGGAATCACCGGAATTGATGATTATATACGTTATGGTGGAACTATGAGCATTAGCGGAAATCATTATAATGATGGTGTTTTTTCAAACAAGAAAAGCACAGATGAATATGTTGATAGTGCAATTGCTCGTAATATTCAGCATTCATTAAAGAATTATCAGTATGAAGGACATTTCCGTTCTTTGTGGGAATTATATGAGAAAAACGAATTGACAAATGTCATAAACAGAATCGTAGAAGACATTAACCATAGATTTACATTAGAGGTACTCACCAGAGATTTTAAATCCAGTGATTTAGGTATTTCCGCACGAAATCTCAGAAAGGATCGCGAAAACCCTAATGATATATTAGATCGGATTGATATTGCAAGGGTAAATGAGACGCTGAAGAATTTACTGGAAATCAGAAATCGAGATGAACAGAATGTTGAGATACAAGATGTTCATCGAATTGAGATAAAAGAATACCTGGCGCTTCTTGATCTGACCGTCGAAATTGAAAACAGATGGATGTCAGATTATAACCGCAAGGAAACACGTACTGTATTTTCGCAACCCGGTATGCGCTATTCCCAGGCAGAAGCGCTTATCAAATCACTTATGCAAGATGACAAATTCAGGGACATGTCATTAAAAGAAAGGAACAGGGTGACGGAGCGTATTCTTGATGAAATCAAAGGCAGAATGATGGAAGATATAGTCTTGCTTGAGACAAAAATCGCAAAAAAGAATTGCGAAGTGTTCAGATTACAATTTGCAATAGGTGAATTTGATATGGTTGTCTTTGATCCCGAACAAGAAAGTTGCAAAATATACGAAATCAAACATAGCACCGAAAAAGTCCCTGCACAATACAGGCATTTAGTAGATGAGCAGAAATGTAAAGAAACAGAATTTCGATATGGTACGATTACCGGAAAATATGTTATTTACCGTGGGAAAAATGAAAAAATAAATGAGGTGCAATATCTGAATGTCGAAGAGTATTTAAACGAATTACAGAGGAAACCTGAAATTCAAAACACATTATAATAGGAAGGAAGAGATATCATGCGAGAGCAGCTGACAGAAAGTGATGTAAAAAAAATCCAGGAGGAAATCGAATACCGTAAGCTTGTTGTCCGAAAGGAAGCGATAGAAGCAGTAAAAGAAGCAAGAGCACACGGGGACTTAAGCGAAAATTTCGAATATCACGCGGCCAAGAAAGATAAAAACCGAAACGAAAGCCGTATCCGTTATCTGGAAAGAATGCTGAAAACGGCAGTGATCGTATCAGATCAGTCCGAGGACGGAGTGGCCGGAATCAATAACCGGATCACCGTTTATTTCCCGGAAGATGACGAGGAAGAAACATTCAAACTGGTCACTTCCATTCGCGGAAATTCGCTGAACGGATATATCAGCACCGAATCTCCAATCGGAAAAGCAATATTCGGACATAAGGTTGGCGATACCGTGTCGGTGAAAGTCAGTGACGATTATTCTTATGATATAAAGATTGTTAAAATTGAGAATACGACGGATGATGAAGAGGATAAGATTCGGGCGTATTAGTTGTGGTATAGTGTATTGGCATCTTTAGGTCTGTAGCGTGTATTATTTAAATAGGAGCAATACTTGGTATAAAACACAAGGGAAGAGAGAAATAAAATGTGTTCAGAAACTGAGCTTGACAGGATTACAAAAGAAATGGTGGATTGTTATCGCACTTACTTTGGAAAGAATATTGTCGTGATTTATTTGTATGGTTCCTATGCCAGAGGTGATTATGATAATCAATCCGATATTGATATCACAGCAGTTGTCAAAGGTGACCGATTGGATTTGCAAAATAAGTTAAAGGCAGTTTGGGATTATTCTGCGGATGTTGCCCTGGAGCATGACGTTGTTATTTCTCCGATGGTCATACCTTATGATGAGTTTGAAAATTATAAACACACACTTCCTTATTATATGAATATAGAGAAGGAAGGAAAACGGATTGGATGATTTCATTATTGCGTTGAAGCAGGATGTAGATGAACAGTACGAGAGAGCTGTGGATATGCTGCAGATCATTAACAAATGGTCATTAACTGAAGAAAAATAGAAGAAGAGATAATAATTTAGAGGTAGGAATGAGAATTCCTGCCTTTTTTTAATACAAAAATGCATAAATATTACATAAAAATGTATATTATGCATCGAAAATGTTAGCTTTATACGCATCGTTGGAAAATACTGTTCATAAAGGAAAGTTCAAGATTTAGAGGGTTGGGTTATTACAATA
>JBJENH010000095.1:0-13377 GCA_051880095.1 Bariatricus sp.
AGCAATAAAAAGCAAAAAAGGGACGTTCGATGTCAGGGCTTTTGACCCCAGCATCTTGCCACGAGGAGCGCCCTTTGGCTTCTAATAAAGGGAATGGAAAATGCTTTATTCATTTGAAAAAGAAGCCATGATACGAAAATAGATGTTGAGTATGTAAGCCAAAGGGCGATGGTCGTGGCAAAAGAACCGTCCCTGCGGCGGATGCCTGAGGTGAAGTAATGCATTATGTTAAGGCGAAAGGGATCCTTTCAGCTAAAAATGGGATGAATATTTATAGAGGCTGTTCGCATGGCTGTATTTATTGCGATAGCAGGAGTAAATGTTATGGTTTTACTCATGCCTTTGAGGATATTGAAGTTAAGGAAAATGCGCCGGAACTGTTAGAACAGGCACTTAGATCAAAGAGAAAACGGTGCATGATTGGGACAGGAGCAATGAGTGATCCCTACCTTCATCTGGAGGAAAAGCTTAGATTGACGCGTAGATGTCTTGAACTGATTGACCAATATGAGTATGGTGTAGCTATTCAGACGAAGTCGGTCAGAATTCTAAGGGATATTGATTTGCTTAGTTCTATAAATGATAAAGCGAAGGCGGTTGTTCAAATGACTTTGACGACTTTTGATGAAAAGCTTTGCAGAATATTGGAACCGAATGTATCCACGACGAAAGAGAGATATGAAGCATTGCTGCAATTCAAAAAAGCTGAAATTCCGACAATTGTCTGGCTTTCTCTTATATTACCGTTTATCAATGATACGGAAGATAATATTAAAGGAATTCTGGATTACTGTATCGACGCAGGCGTCAAAGGAATCATTTGCTTTGGGATGGGGGTCACGTTAAGAGAAGGGGATCGGGAATATTTTTATCAGGCACTGGATAAACATTTCCCCGGTATGAAGGCAAAATATATCAGAACGTATGGAAATGCGTATGATTTACCAAGTCCCCGTAATCGGGAGCTTATGGGAGTGTTTAAAGAAATATGTAGAAAGAATGGCATTATGAGTGATGTAAAGGAATGTTTTGAATATCTTTATGCGTTTCCGGAGAAGTATATTCAGCAGTCACTGTTTGAGTTATATTGATATTATGCATATTTAAATCTAATCATAGTGTGAAATATTGTACGAATATGGAAGAAATTCTGAGAGGTAGTTCATGAAACTGATTTACAAAAAGGCAACTATAGAAGATATCGAGATTTTAACAAAAACAAGAATAGAGGTGTTGAGAGCCGCGAATCAATTGTCCGCTGATATTGATATGACAGAAGTAGAAAAACAATCATATGAGTATTATTCTAAGGCTTTACGGGAGGGGGCTCATACGGCATATCTGGTTTTTGACGATACGAAGTTTATAGGTGCTGGAGGAATTAGTTATTATAGAGTAATGCCTACTTATCATAATCCAAGTGGAAATAAAGCATATGTTATGAACATGTATACGGATCCGGATTATAGAAGAAAGGGCATAGCATATAAAACACTGGACTTGCTTGTCAGTGATGCAAAATCAAGAGGAGTAAATGTTATTTCGCTTGAAGCAACAGATATGGGCAGGCCTTTATATGAAAAGTATGGTTTTGTAAAAATGAATGATGAAATGATCTTGGGGACGGTTCTTTTGCCATGATGTAGGGGCAAAAGCCTTGTCTTTAAACAAATGTATTAGTTGTTTATGAATTGTATGGATATTACTGCCAAAACCTTTGCATGTGGCAGCGATTTCGGGCAATCTGAATATGGTTTTAGCCATCAATTTGAAAATAATTCAATCAATTTCAGAAGAAGCCATAAAGTATGCCAAAGGGCGATGGTCGTGGCAAAAGAACCGTCCCTACGAAGGAGAAAAAATGGAGAAGATTTTGATTTTTGCAGGAACGACGGAGGGCAGGGAGTTGGCAGAATTTGCCGGGGGATTAAAGGTTCAGGTCCTTGTAAGTGTGGCAACGGAATATGGTAAAACGTGTCTGGATGAGTGTGATAATATACAGACTTTTGTTGGAAGAATGGATGAGGGGCAGATCGAAGCGTTTATTAGGAAAGAAAAGGTTGAGCTTGTGATTGATGCGACTCATCCGTTTGCGGTTCTTGTGACACGGAATATTCGTAATGCATGTGAGAATACGGGGGCAGAGTATTTGAGGTGTCTTCGGAGGGAGTGTGAAGAGGCACTCACGGTAGAGACCGGAGAGGTCGTGTGGACGTGTACTGTGAAGCAGGCGGTGGAATATCTGGAGAAAACGGAGGGGAATATTCTGATTGCGACGGGGAGTAAGGAACTGGAAAAGTATGCTTCCATCCCCAATTATAAAGAGCGATGTTTTGCGAGGGTTCTGTCGACGGGAAAAACGGTGGAGAACAGTATCCGGCTTGGGTTTGAGGGGAAACATCTGATTGCCATGCAGGGACCGTTTTCGGAGGAAATGAATCTGGCAATGCTCCGGCATGTGGATGCGAAATATTTTGTCACGAAAGAGTCCGGCAAAGCGGGGGGATTCCCGGAAAAAGTTAAGGCTGCAAAGGAGGCCGGGGCTGTGCTGGTTGTGGTGGGAAGACCAGAGGAAGAAGGACTTGCGCTGGAAGAGGTATTTAATGAATTAAAGAGAAGATACGGGGGAATGTCGTAATTTATCTGGGTACAGCGGATCTTGCTGTACCCAGTTTGTGATTTATGTTTCAATTCTATTATTTTGCATATGGGACTTCTACTGCCACATCGGTTAACGGGAAGGTGCAGCAGGGATGAATGTAATGGAAATCCAGATCGGCTTCCCGCCTGTGCTCCAGTTTCTTCGGAGTGTAAACATCTCCTGATAAAAGCAGTGAATGGCACCATCCACATTCTCCTGAACGGCAATGAGCCGGTGCGGCAATTCCGTTCTTCTCAAGAGACTGCAGAATGGTATCATCCGTTCTGACAGTGATCGTCCGTGTCTGATCGCAGATTGTTACCGTAAGTTTGACCGTTTCGGGTACCTCGATATTGCAGGGATAATCCGGGAGTTTTTGTGGATCATGTATTTCTCCCTGCAGTTCATGACGGATCCACTTGCGTTCCAGTCCCAATGTCTGAATCTGTTTATCCAGGAATTCATACATACCTGCCGGACCGCAAAGGAAAATGGAGTAGTCTTCGCCCGGTGCATATTTAGCGATCAACTCCGCAGTAATGAAACCATGTTCATAGCCTTCTTTTTCCTCATCACTCAGTACGTGAATGACTTTAATCTTGTCAGATTTTTGTTCCAAAGCATCAAAATCTTCCTTGAATAAAATATCTTTTTCGGTTCTGGAGCCATAGAGAAGAATCAGGTTAAAATCTTCATCTCCATCAGCAATCGCTTTTGCAAAAGAATGAAACGGTGTAATGCCGCTCCCGCCTGCTGCACCGATCACTGTTTTTCCGTCACGAATCGGTAAATAGACAAATTCGCCTAAAGGACCGGTCATTACGACTTTGTCTCCTGTGTGGAAATGATCCAGCATGTAGTTTGAGGCGATTCCGCCGGGAACCCGTTTGACGGTGAGTACATATTTCCCTTCCAGTGCTTCCTTCGGAGAGGAAGAAATAGAGTATGGACGAGTGATTTTCATACCGTCAATGTCCAGAAAGAGGCAAAGATAAGAGCCTGCTTTGAAATAAGCCAGACGTTCTGTGCCGCGGGACGGATCGGCTATAAAGGTAAAGCTTTTACAGTTTTCATCCCATTCTTTGATCTCGGAGACAGTCACATACTGTCTGTCCGGATGGAGTGCTTTGGATAATGCATTGACAGGAAATTCTGACGGAATGGGAGTAGAGGGAGCCTGCTCGATACGCTGCAGGCGTTCTTCGTTATTTTTTAAAAACCTTAATCGGTTGATGGAATGTAAATTAGGTTTTTTTGCCATGATCAAATGTCCTCCTCTGCATCTTTCAGTGTTTTTTTGCCCTGGATATTTCCGTTTGCATAACACAGGTTGTAGCCGTCGATGTTTTCGCAGGCGGCACCTGTGAGCCGGAGTCCCGGGAACATCTGCTCTTCATTGATCCGGTTGAGTCGGTTGATAATGTTGTCCCATTTGTATACCTGATAACCGTAAGGAGTTCCGTTCGGCGTATTTAGGTAACGGCAGAAAGAAGCAGGCGTGGCAAATGCGATTTCTTCTATATAAGGACGGATGATGATTCCGGTCGTCTTTTCGTAATAATCCACCCAGTCTTTCATACGTTGATCTTTTACTTTATAATAATCTTCCGGTTTCACGCTGCCCCAGAAACGGGAGTCTCCGAATGTTGTGAAAAACAAAGTACAGGTGCCATTGGGAGAAGCTTCCGGGATGATTACGTTCAGACAGTTTGCAATAAAAACACCTTTATCTGTTCCGTTTGCCTTTTTAAACTGATCGTCCGGATCCGAATCTGACATGATCAGTGTGGAATACTCTGTGATTCCAAGCTCTTTAGCACTTCGGTTCAGCCCTACATACATGGTTTCAAGTTCTAGTGCAATGTCACGGGCATTTGCGAGCTTGACGGATTCTGTCGGGGCTTTCATATCATCCGGCAGCATTTTCCCCATAACAGTAGTCGGAGAACAGTTTGCTATAATGTGTTTTGCACGGATTTCTTTTCCGCTGACCAGACGAACGCCCGCTGCTTTTCCTCCGTTGAAAAGGATTTTGTCCACTTCACAGTTATACCAGATCTGTCCGCCGTTTCTGCGAATGACATCAACAAGTGTTAAAGACAGATTATGTGACTTTTTATCCGGTTGTCCGGGGTATAAATGGACATATTTATAGATCATCTGAACTGTGGTCAGAAAATCAAGATGATCCGGCGGAGCTCCCAGATAACACCAGTAGGTGTTCAGGATATCCTGAGCTTCTTTGGGCATGCCGATGGCTTCAAATCCTTCTCGGGTGGAAATGGATGCAAGCCGCATGAAATCAGCATATTTTGTCATCATGACCAGATTATTTTTCCTGGGACTCATGGCATATTTCTGTGCTTCGGCGGCAAGTGCACCCAGGCGAAGGAGTTCTTTTACACTGTCTTTACATCCGGGTACCAGTTCTTCCATTTTCATGGTAAATGCTTTGAGTCCGGTGGGAAGCACAAGATCTGTTTTACCCGGAACGATCAGATGAAACAGATTCTTTTCAATGTGCCATTTCATATCTGCTTCATATTCTTGAAAGAGATTTCTTACAGAACCCGGACGTTTTTCGGTTCCGAGATCACACAGCTCATGCAATGCGGATTCAAACTCAAAGCGGCCCCTGACGAAGCTTGTGGCTGAGCCGCCCGGAAGATTGTGACGTTCCAGTACCAGCGTCTTCAAACCGCCGCGTGATGTGGTCGCCGCAGCGGAGAGGCCTCCGTTTCCGGCTCCGATTACGATGACATCATATTCGTTGTTCAATGTTCATTCCTCCTTTAGTAGTGGGATAAATGGAATGCCGTGGTTATCTGTATGATCTACTCACGGACATTATTTTATACTTTCATTATGAAACGAACGGAATGGAAACAAAAGAAACAAACTGTACAGATAGCCACAACGTAATGTTGTATTAGACGATTGAAGGGTGTATAATAAAAGAAAACGTATGAGGGATTACCATGCAGATTCAGACGATCAAAGCTTTTGTGATGCTTTGTAAAGAGAAAAATATATCGAAATGCAGTGAAAAACTGCATATCAGTCAACAGGGACTTAGCCGCCAGATCAGATCTCTTGAAAATGAAGTAGGTGCAAGACTTTTTGTGCGCAATAATAGAGGAGTGGAGTTGACGGAGGAAGGGATGCTTTTGCTGCCCAGATTTGAAAAGGTTTGGGAGTCCTATTCAATGGGAATGCGCGAACTGGATGATTACAGGAAAAATCATCAGGAAATGATTCGGATCGCCGTTTGCCCGGGCATTAAGCAGGCATTCGGACTGGATTTTTTCATGAAGTTCCAGCAGGAAAACCCAGGGATCAAACTGAAGTTGGATTTCCAGTCTGATGTTGTGTGCGAGGAGGCACTCTGTCAGGGAAATGTGGATGCGGCTTTTCTGGACTGGCCGGTTCATAAGGAAGAATTCGATACCTATCTGGTTGTGAGAAGTCCTCTGGTGGCAGTCATGCGAAGAGACAATCCTTTAAGCAGCAGGACGTCGATCAGTATGAGAGAACTCAGCGGTATGCAGATTTACATACCGGATGAAAGTCACCGCATGTCACAGCGATTTGCGAAGTATTGGCCGGAATTTTATCATTCTGTCAATATTGATTTTACCTCAAATGATTATGATTCTTTCTATCATGATCTGCCTAAGAACCTTGGCGGCGTGGCCCTGACTTTCCGTTTTCTGTGCAGGGAACTGGATCCGCAGCTTGCTGCAGTATCGGTAGAAGAAGAAAGTTTCGTTTCGCTGTATTACTGCATCAAAAAGGACCATGCGGAGAGCATGGCCCTGAGTCAGTTTTCAAATTACGTCTACCGAAATATGAAATTGTGTGAATAACGATTACACAATCTTTGTCGTCCATTTGGAGCAGTCCCACACCGCATTTACAATATCCTGGTAGAATTCCGGTTCATGGCAGATGAGGAGCAGGGTCCCGCGGTATTCCTGAAGTGCCTTTTTCAGTGAATCCTTGGCATCCACATCCAGATGATTGGTCGGCTCGTCCAGCATCAGCACATTGGTTTCTTTGTTCAGGATCTTGCACAGGCGCACTTTTGCCTGTTCCCCGCCGCTCAAGACGCGAATCTGACTTTCGATGTGTTTGGTCGTAAGTCCGCATTTGGCGAGCGCGGAGCGCACCTCATACTGCGTGTAGGAAGGGAATTCTTCCCAGATCTCATCGATGCAGGTGGTTCGGTTGTTGTGGTCTGCCTCCTGTTCAAAATAGCCGGTCAGAAGATTCTCGCCCAGCTCACATTTACCGGAAAGCGGAGGAACCAGACCGAGAATACTCTTGATCAGCGTGGTCTTTCCGATTCCGTTTGCCCCGGTCAGAGCGATTTTCTGACCACGCTCCAGCGTGAGGTTCAGCGGTCTGGAAAGGGGTTCGTCGTAACCGATGACGAAATCTTTGGTCTCGAAGATATATTTACCCGGTGTCCGGCCGAGGCGAAAATGGAATTCCGGTTTTGGACGCTCGGCGGCAAGCTCGATGACATCCATCTTATCCAGCTTTTTCTGGCGGGACATGGCCATATTCCGGGTAGAAACGCGAGCTTTGTTGCGCGCCACAAAATCTTTGAGCTGGCTGATTTCCTGCTGCTGTTTCTTGTAGGCAGCCTCAAGCTGTGCCTTTTTCACTTCGTAGATTTTCTGGAAATTGTCGTAATCTCCGACATAGCGGTTCAGTTCCTGATTTTCCATATGATAAATGATGTTTACTACTTCATTTAGGAACGGAATGTCATGGGAAATCAGGACGAACGCATTTTCATATTCGGTGAGATAACGCTTCAGCCAGTTGATGTGTTCTTCGTCCAGATAGTTGGTGGGCTCGTCCAGAAGAAGGATGTCCGGCTTTTCCAGAAGGAGTTTGCCGAGCAGGATACGGGTACGCTGACCGCCGCTCAAGTCGGTGACATCCTTATCCAGCCCAAGGTCGAGAAGCCCCAGCGCGCGTGCAACTTCTTCAACCTTTGCATCGATCACATAGAAATCGTGCATGGTCAGTGTGTCCTGAATGGTTCCCAGCTCTTCCATAAGTGCCATCATGGTATCTTCATCCACGTCCCCAAGGCGGTCGCAGATATCGTTCATTTTCTTTTCCAGTTCAAAAAGCCAGGAAAAGGCGGATTTCAGCACATCGCGGATCGTCATGCCCTTTTCAAGGACGGTGTGCTGATCAAGATAACCGGCGCGGACATTTTTCGCCCATTCGATTTTCCCTTCGTCCGGCTGGAGTTTTCCTGTAACAATATTAAAAAAAGTAGATTTCCCTTCTCCGTTGGCTCCGACAAGTCCGATGTGCTCGCCTTTCAGAAGACGGAAGGACACATCATGAAAAATGGCGCGGTCACCGAAGCCGTGGGAAAGATGTTCAACATTCAAAATGCTCATTTTCGATTCTCCTTTGTTATGGGATAACAAGTGACAGTGTCCTGCTTATTATATTATATCTACCGGATAAAAGGCAATGGATTTCGAAAGGATTTCAAGGGAAAAATGCGGTTGCCATGCAGGCGGGGATATGTTATAGTGAGGGTGTTCAATATGGGGCTTTTCAGTGCCGGGCAGATGATTAAGATCTGCCGGGTTAAAAGGGAATCAGGTGCAAATCCTGAGCGGTCCGGCCACTGTAAACAGGGAGCGAGGTTATAGATAAGCCATTGCGAATCCAACGCGAGAAGGCATAACCGGGCGATGAGCTGTAAGTCAGGAGACCTGCTGAGAAGAATGCGAATAGCTTCCGATGAAAGTGTAGATTTGCAGAATATTTCAGGGGGAAGTCTGCTTTCGTATAGGAAAGGCAGGCTTTTTTGAATGGGAGATCTGTGCTTCGCAAATCGGATCGAAAGCGGAAAGAGGTGTACGATGAAAAAGAGAGCAGCACGGTTCCTATGTATGATACTTATTATGGTACTGATTTCCGGAATTTCAGGATGTGGGACAGAAGAGGCAACGATGCCGGAAATGGAAGAAGCAGAAGAGACGTTGGGGCCTTTGGAAATCAAGGGACTTACTTATGAATCTGCGATGGAACTTGATTATGCGCAGGGCTTCGGGGTATATTATTATCAGGATGGCTATAAACTGATCCGGATCCGGGAAGGGGAAGATTATCTTCTGGTACCGGAGGGCAGGGACATTCCGTCGGATTTGGAAGAAGAAATCGTGATTTTACATCAGCCGCTGGATCATATTTATCTTGCGGCGACATCGGTGATGGCATTGTTTGATTCGCTTGATGCATTGGATGCGATCCGCCTGAGCGGGACACAAAAATCCGGCTGGTATATTGAAAATGCTGTGCAGGCTATGGAAGACGGCGCCATCCTTTATGCGGGAAAATACAGTGAGCCGGATTATGAACTTCTGATCGATGAGGAATGCGATCTGGCCATTGAATCTACGATGATCCTGCATACTCCGAAGGTGCAGGAGATGATCGAGATGCTTGAAATTCCGGTATTTATTGACCGGTCAAGTTATGAGACGCATCCGCTTGGGAGAACGGAGTGGATCAAGGTCTATGCCGCGATGCTGGACATAGAAGAACAGGCGGAGACATTTTTCAAGGAACAGTCCAAAGTAATCGAAGAAATGAAGGACTTTGAAAATACAGAGCAGACGGTTGCTTTTTTCTATGTGAGTACCGATGGAACCGTCGTGGTCAGAAAGTCGGAAGATTACATTCCGAAAATGATCGAGATCGCGGGCGGACGTTATGTTTTCGATGATCTTGAAAATACGGAAAATAACAGTGCGTCGGTCAGTATTTCAATGGAAGAATTTTTCGCATCTGCAGCCGACGCGGACTATCTGATCTACAATTCATCGATCGATAATCCGGTAGAATCGATGGAGGACCTTCTGGCGAAAAGTGAGCTGTTTGCGGATTTTAAAGCGGTGCAGGAAGGAAATGTGTGGTGCACCGGAAAGTACCTGTATCAGGCGACAGACATTGTCGGAAATCTGATTACAGACATTCATCTGATGCTTACCGGTGGAAAAACGGAGGAGATGACATTTCTATATAAAGTGTCATGATGATATCAGGATATGAGAAAGTGAGGAACCATGGAGAAAAGAAAGAATAAGCCGGTACGGATGGAAGAGATGAGAAGACGTTTCCGGTATTCTATGGTGTTTGCCGGACTTCTGGCTGCATTTTGTGTGATTATTGTGTTGAATATTAATACGGGAAATGTGCATATTTCTGTTTCTGAGATTCTGAATATTCTATTTGGACAGGCAAAGCAGGATGCGAATTACAGTATTATCTGGAAAATTCGTCTGCCAAGAGTTCTTATGGCAGCGCTTCTCGGAGGTGCCCTTTCTCTGTCCGGGTTTCTGCTTCAGACCTTTTTTGCCAATCCGATCGCAGGCCCCTTTGTGCTCGGCATTTCCTCGGGCGCGAAAATGGTGGTCGCCCTGACGATGATCGTATTTCTGAAGTACTACAGCAGAGTCTCTTCGTATACGCTCATTATAGCTGCATTTATTGGTTCGCTGATCGCGACAGGATTCATCCTTCTGATCTCAAGAAAGATCGATCATATGGCAACCCTTCTGGTTGCCGGAATCATGATCGGTTATATCTGTTCTGCGATTACAGATTTTGTGGTTACATTTGCGGAGGACTCGGATATCGTGAATCTGCACGGCTGGTCTCAGGGAAGTTTTTCCGGGATGAGCTGGAGCAACGTGAAAGTCGCCTTTGTGCTGGTTTTGATCACAGTTTCCATCACCTTTCTCTGTTCCAAGCCGATCGGTGCTTATCAGCTGGGCGAAGCTTATGCGCGAAGCGCAGGAGTCAATATCCGGGTTTTTCGTGTGCTTCTGATCCTATTGTCCAGTATGCTGTCGGGCTGTGTGACCGCATTTGCCGGACCGGTTTCTTTTGTGGGGATCGCGGTTCCGTTTCTGGTAAAGCGGATGCTGAATACAGCAAGGCCGCTGATCGTGATCCCGGGAACATTTCTGGGAGGAGCGGTGTTCTGCATGGGATGTGATCTGATCGCACGGATGGCATTTGCACCGCTGGAACTTAATATCAGTACGGTTACTTCCATTTTCGGTGCACCGGTTGTCATTTTTATGATGCTGCACAGACAGAAGGGGAGAGAATGATGGAAAATGCATATGTTAAGCTGCAGAATCTGACGGTAGGATATCATGGGAAACCACTGATCCGCGATATTTGTATAGAGATTCAAAAAGGGGAGATCGTAACACTGATCGGTCCAAACGGTGCGGGGAAATCAACTATTTTAAAAAGTATTACCCGACAGATCAAAATGCTCGGAGGAAATGTCTCCATTGCGGATGAGAGGATCGATGCTATGGAAAATGCTATTCTTGCCAGGAAAATGGCGGTGGTGCTGACGGAGCGGATGAAGACAGAACTGATGACCTGCCGCGATGTGGTGGAAACCGGTCGGTATCCTTACACCGGAAGGCTGGGGATCCTCACAAAGAAAGATAAAGAAATAGTAGAGGAAGCGATGGAAGCAGTACATGTCCGTGAACTTGAAAATCAGAACTTTCAGGCGATCAGTGACGGGCAGAGACAGCGGATCATGCTGGCACGTGCAATTTGCCAGGAGCCGGAGGTGCTGGTTCTCGATGAGCCGACCTCCTATCTGGATATTCATTATAAACTCGAACTTCTGTCGATGCTCAGGAAATTGGCAAAGGAGAAAAAAATCACGGTCGTCATGTCGCTTCACGAAATCGATCTGGCACAGAAAATATCGGATAAGATCCTCTGTGTTAAGGGTGACAAGATTTTTGACTATGGAAAACCGGAAGAAGTATTTCAGGAAGAAGTAATCCGGGAACTCTACGGAATCGATAACGGATCCTACGATCCATGTTTCGGAAGTATTGAGCTTCCAAAACCGGAAGGAGAACCGAGTGTTTTGGTAATATCTGCCTGCGGAACAGGTATTCCGGTATACAGAAAACTGCAGAAAGAGAATATTCCGTTTGCCGCCGGAATTTTATACCGCAACGATGTGGACTATCATGTGGCAAAAAGGCTTGCGGCAAAGGTGATCGTTGAAGAACCATTTTGCCTCATCCGTGATGCGGCATATCAGGAGGCGAAAGAAATGATCAATTCCTGTCAGTATATTATCAATGCAGGCGTCTCGATCGGAGAGGGAAACCGGCGGATGGCAGAACTTCTGTGTGAAGCCCAAAAGAGCGGAAAACTGTGTGAGTGGAAGGAAGGGAGCGACAGATGGAAAACGGAATGATCCATATTTATTGCGGAGACGGAAAGGGGAAAACGACAGCGGCAACAGGACTTGCCGTCCGTGCGGCAGGCTGTGGATTGAAGGTGTTGTTCGTACGTTTTCTGAAAAATGAGAATTCAGGAGAACTGCGGATCCTGGATCTCATTCCGGAAATCGAGGTGATGCATATGATGAAAAGCTTCGGCTTCTTTAAGACACTTGACATGAAAGAGCAGGAAGAGGCACGAAGAGCCTATGTGAAGCTGTTGGACGACGCAATTCGGAAAATACAGGAAGAGCCTTATGATATGCTGGTCATGGATGAGTTTATGGCAGCTTATCAATATGGGATGATTGATCATGAAGCGGCTGTGACGTTTCTGAAAACACGCCCGAAAGGCCTGGAGGTCGTTCTGACCGGAAGGAATCCGGAACCGGAGCTTCTGGAACTGGCAGATTATGTTTCTGAGATTACAAAAAGGAAGCACCCATTCGATCAGGGAATCTATGCCCGGCGCGGGATAGAGTATTAGAACATGATCGTGTTGGAATTGGTTCAGTGGATAAAAGATAGAAAGATGAGGAAAGAAAAATGAAATGGATGATCGCATCCGACATTCACGGGTCGGAATATTATTGTAAAAAAATGCTGGAGGCATATGACAGAGAACAGGCGGGGAAGTTATTGCTTCTCGGCGATGTCCTGTATCATGGGCCGCGAAATGATCTGCCGAGAGATTATGCACCGAAGGCAGTTATTGAGCTTTTAAATGCCCGGAAGGATCAGATCCTTTGTGTGAGAGGAAACTGTGATACAGAAGTAGATCAAATGGTACTGAAGTTCCCGATTCTGGCGGATTATTGCATCGTATGCGATGGAAAAACGACGATCTATGCGACGCATGGACATGTATATAATGAAAAGAATCTGCCTCCAATTCAGAAAGGAGATATCCTTCTGAACGGACACACCCATGTGCCGAAATGCACAGAGCATGAAGAGTATGTTTATATGAACCCGGGGTCTGTTTCCATTCCGAAAGAGGAAAGCCACCATGGGTATATGATTCTGGAGCAGGATGAATTTGTATGGAAAGATCTGGATGGAACTGAAATGATGCGGTGGAAAAATGAATTTATGTAATACTGTACAAAGATTTATAAGATAGCAAACGTATTGTTGAAACATTGAGAGGAATATGCTAAACTCTTCGCATGGGAAACTAGTACAGCGAATATTAAGTAATTGGT
Organism: Bariatricus sp.; assembly: GCA_051880095.1. Classification (GTDB taxonomy): domain Bacteria; phylum Bacillota; class Clostridia; order Lachnospirales; family Lachnospiraceae; genus Allocoprococcus. Next base: position 13,161 of record JBJENH010000095.1, read on the forward strand.
AGTTTGACTTGCCTATTTTCCTGATAGCACTACTCCCCAAGCCTCGACGTAGCCACCGCTACGCCTGCGTTTGGGAAGCAGCACTATCAGAAAAATATTCTGCGTCAAACTATCCAAAACTTAATTTTCGCTGTACTAGAGCGAGGCGGCTTACCCTTCTTGACGGAGGGAACACCCTCCGGACGAAAGAAAGGAGGGCGATAACATGGTTACGTAT
>JBJENH010000096.1:0-2338 GCA_051880095.1 Bariatricus sp.
TGTGATTTATCGTGGAAAGGTTCCTGTGAAGGCGAACGATGAAATCATGAAACAGATCGAGGAAGTGGCACAAAAGATCACAGATGCCTTTGGCCTGGTGAATGCGCCGCTGCTGATTCAGATGATTAATGATGGGGAAAGAATCTCCGTACTGGAATTCTGTGCCCGTACAGGCGGCAATACGAAATATCTGCTGATTAAATACTCCTGCGGTGTGGATGTCATCAGTGCTGCCATTGATCTGTCTCTGGGCAAGATCCCGGATATTGAAGTCACGGACACCGGCAATACATATGTGGTGAATGACTTCATTTATTGTAAGCCCGGCGAGTTCTGCAAGCTGGAGGGATTCGAGGAGATGCAAGCCTGCGGATTCATCAACGAATACCATGCGATCAGACCTCAGGGATTCATCGCCATGGGCGTAAGAAGCAGCAGCGACAGAATCGCCACGATCAATGTTGTAGCGAAGACAAAGGTAGAATATAACCAAAAACTACAGACAATCAACGAAAATATCAGAATTCTGGATCCTGATGGCAATGATATTATGCGCCATGATCTATTGCCGTTAATGGGATGATTGATTGCTGAGGAGCCGATTTGAGACGTAGTTCGTCTCCGCATGTCAGATAAGAAAGTGACTCCGGAAAAGGATTTGAAAATGAATATTGAAGACAGATATACGGTCATGGATTCCGGATAGGATAAACATGACCGTATTAAATTGCAAAAAATTGAATTAGAAATGTTCTCCACGGGAAGAACTTAGTTTCTGTATGTTAAGCATATAGGATGCTTCACCATTCTTTCGATTATAGGCTTTGATGAATACTGGAAAGGATACTTCAGCACCGAGCTCATAATAGGAATTAGGGGCGTAATCATCAACGTAGAACTTACTGTCACGGCTGCTTTGTACAAGATAAGTAACGATCTCAGTTGTTGGATTGTCTTTCGGAACTTTCCTCCTGGTACGGTCAATGACCTTGCCGAATAGATACAGTCCTGAATAATTGGAAGTGTTACGGTTGCTCTGATTGTTTTTGTTCATTGATTTTGTTCTCCTCTTTCTTATTGTTATCAGAATGAAGTTCATCATAGATACGTTTGTATTTGTGCTGCTCATTTAAGAAGACGCGGAGAACGGAAAAGAACTTCTTTCCAAGTCCCCTGCAGGAACCAAGTGAGCAGGAAAGGTAAGCAGTTACAAGCTGCGAAGTTGTGTTAATGTCATGTTCCTGAAGAATACGGATGTATCTTTTGAAATCAGGCTCAATGGATGGAAGCGCTGTAATAGGAATATCCAGGACATGTAAGTCTTTGACAAGATTGTATTTTTCATATGAAAACGGCTGTCCGGTCTTCATCATGTAGTACAGTGCTACGGCAAGTTTACGGGCAACAGCATTTGCAGCTTTTTTCCATTTACCGGTCTGGTTATAGAGGTTATAGCCCCATCTGCCGAACATCTCTGTGTGATTTCGGATCAGACGGTCCGCACAGGACACGAGTGCTTTGTGAAGTTCTTTGTTGCCGCCCCGTTTGCGGGTGCTGGTCACATGTTTGGCGCTGATCTTGAGACTCGGGTCGAGTCCGCAGTAGGCAGCAAGAGCTTTTGAATTTGGAAATCTTCGTGGAGTGATGATATGTACCAACCAGGTGATGGCAGTTAATGTTCCTACCTGTGGCGCCGTTGTTAGCAGGGAAAGCATTTCGGAACCGGACAGAGTACCGAAACCTGTTTCCCATTCCATGGAAAGAACTTTTTCTTCCGCTTTAACACGCCAGTATTCTGAAAGTTCACGCAGTTGATCATACTTCTGATATTCAGAGATGATCACTTCGCGGACATCCGAAGGAATGCCAAGTGGACAGAGATTTCCAGGAAGTTCAGCTTCTCCATTCAGAATCGCTTCTACGATATCGCGGAGGATCCCCTCCTTGGCAATGCTGCCGTCACGGCCCAGGGTATAACCGAAACGGACTAATGCGTTATTGATACGTCTGCTGGCAACGGTAGATTCCATGAGACACCGGTCACGTTCCCATACGAGAACACGTAATTCATTGATATCTGTGGAAGGGATGTAGCTTTCACGCCAGACACCGATCAGATCATGTGTGGCAAGCAGTTGGGCATCCAGTACATCGGTTTTGCGTTTGGTAGCACCGGCAAGTGTTGGATTAACGATGCTGGGAGTACCACCGAAAGCCAAAAGGATAGGCTGATGGTAGGTTGAAGTAGATTCAATGCAGTAATGGATTGGAAGAGAAAGATCTGGAACCGGATCGGATTTTTCCTGAAGGACTCGGATGCACCAGTCTTTGGCAGAGA
>JBJENH010000097.1:0-2333 GCA_051880095.1 Bariatricus sp.
TGTCCCCGCTGTCTCTGTCCCCGCTGTCTCTCGCTGTCTCCCCGCTGTCTCTTTAACATTCTTCTGCTATCTTATAAATTAATTTTTCCGTATCTTCCCATCCAATACATGGATCTGTAATCGATCTTCCGTATTCCATATGAGAACAGATATCCTGGCGACCTTCCAGCAGATAGCTCTCTACCATAACCCCTTTCACCAGTCCGCGAAGATCCGGATTGTATTTCCGTGTGTGCAGCACTTCGCTTACAATTCTCAGCTGCTCTTTGTACTGTTTATTCGAGTTAGAATGGTTAGCATCTATGATAACCGCCGGATTCTTCAAATCTTTCTTATAATACAGGCTTTCCAGTCTTCTCAAGTCTTCATAGTGATAGTTCGGAATACAGGTTCCGTATTTGTCAACACCGCCACGCAGGATTACATGTGCCAGCTCGTTTCCGTCTGTCGATACATCCTGTCCGCGATAAATAAAGCGATGTCCACTCTGAGCTGCCACAACTGAATTCAGCATTACTCCCAAATCTCCACTGGTCGGATTTTTCATGCCGATCGGGATATCCATTCCGCTTGCAGTCAGACGATGCTGCTGATTCTCAACGGAACGCGCTCCGATTGCTTCGTAAGATAAGATATCATCCAGATAACTTCTGTTTTCCGGATACAGCATCTCATCGGCAGCGGTCAGATGCGTCTCTTCAATCGCCCGGATATGCATTTTGCGGATCGCGATGATCCCTGCCAGAAGATCCGGAGCCTTATCCGGATCCGGCTGATGCAGCATTCCTTTATATCCTTCTCCTGTTGTTCTCGGTTTATTCGTATAAATTCTTGGAATGATCATCAGTTTTTCAGAAACTTTTTCATTTACTTCAGCCAGACGATTCACATATTCGCATACGGAATCTTCATTGTCTGCCGAACATGGTCCGATAATAACAACAAATTTATCGGATTTTCCAGTAAAAATATCTTTGATCTCCGCGTCTCTTTTCGCTTTGATCGCTTTAAGCTTTTCCGATAACGGATATTCATTTTTCAGGTCTGCCGGCAGCGGCAGTTCTGCATTCACTTTCATTCCCATAATGTTTTGTGTCTCCTTTTTTTAGCAGTAACGCACCATATCTCTGGTGATCTCACTCAGAGAATGTGCCCCGCACATCTGCATCGTGTCTTTCAGTTCAGCTCCCAGCTTCTCAATATAGGTCTTCACGCCTTCAGCTCCACCGCCATACACAGAAACAACAAACGGACGGCAGATCAGAACTCCGTCTGCTCCGAGTGCAAGTGCTTTAAAGATATCTGTTCCGGAACGGATTCCACCGTCCACCAGAATCTTCATGGAATCTCCTACTGCATCTGCGATCTCTTCCAGAACTTCTGCTGTCGACGGGCACTGATCCAGAACGCGTCCTCCATGGTTGGAAACCACGATTGCTGCTGCTCCTGCTTCTTTTGCTTTCAGCGCTCCTTTGACCGTCATAACACCTTTCACAATAAACGGCACACCTGCCATATTCACGATTTGGGCAAGTTCCTTAACATTCTTGCTTCCTGCCGGCGGTGTCATATTTTTCAAGAACGGAAGTCCGGCTGCATCTACATCCATGGCAACCGCAAATGTTCCTGATTCGATTGCAAGCTGCATTTTTTCCTGTATTGTTTCCAGATTCCACGGCTTGATAGTCGGAACACCCATGCCGCCGCTCTCCTTGATTGCAGCAGTCGCTCCTTCCATAACCAGCGGATTCACTCCATCTCCGGTAAATGCTGCAATTCCGTTCTGCGCACACGCAGACACAAGAACCTGATTATAGGAAATATCATCATATTTATCACTATAATGTAAATTCACTGCGCCAACCGGACCGGCAAAAAACGGATACGCAAACTTCTGTCCGAACAGCTCACAGGATGAATCTATTTCTCCTCCGTCACAGATGGTATCCATGTTTACACGGATTTCCTGCCATTTCTCATAGTTGCGAATGGCCGTATCACCAACACCTTTGGCTCCCGGTCCCGGTATCTGTTTCCCACATGCTTTTCCATTACATACCGGACAGGCTTTACAATAATTTCCGATCGCGCCTCTTGCATTTTCAAGTACCTCTTTATAATCCATAATCTCTTCCTCGCTTTCTATATTCATCGGTATTCTATATCTCAAATTAAGCCGATACTTAAGATTATCATAGCACTTTCCTTTCCGAAAGACAAGAAATCTGTCCCATGGCTTTCTGAATATTCTGTGACCTTTACTTGTTTTTTTACTTTGATATATTATTGATTTAACAAAACATCAAAATAAAACAAGTTTTTCACTCAGAGGG
>JBJENH010000098.1:0-55839 GCA_051880095.1 Bariatricus sp.
CATATAGCCACTTTGAACCAATTATAGCACAATTATTCTTTGTATTCTACATTATTATTAAAAAGTTGGGAGTGGCTAGAGGGTGACTAGGGGACGGGTGTGACTAGGGGACGGGTTTGCAGTCACTTTTGTGACTACAAACCCGTCCCCTAGTCACACCACGTCCCTTAGTCACCCCAGTCACCTCCTCGCCACCCCGATAGATGCGATCACCGAAACCAGCGGCACCGTCAATATCACTCCAAATGTTGCCGATATTCCCTGTATGATTTCAATCCCTATCGCATACATATTCAATACCTGATAGTAGTTGTATCGATAGCTGTAAATATAAATCAGTGTGTTTAATGATCCACCTGCGAATGCCAGAATCAGAGTATTTGACATCGTCCCCATCATATCTCTTCCTACATTGATTCCGGACTGAAATAATTCATTTACACTTAATTCCGGCCTTTTCTCATGAATTTCATTGATCGTACTTGCCACGGACATTGCCACATCCATAACTGCTCCCAACGCAGAGATCAGAATACCTGCAAACATTAACTCGCCGACTTTGATTCCTGTCATCTGTCCAATGTAGATCAGGCTTTCTATATCATCTACATTATATCCTGTAATATATGAAATTCTGGCGAAAAGGCATGCAAGTAAAGCCGCAATTCCGACTCCAAGTATGGTTCCTGCCATGGCACACAATGATTTGATTGAAGTTCCGTCAATCAAATACATCACCACAACGGTGATCAGTACAACAATAAATAATGCTGCCCATATCGGAGAAATTCCACGGTAAACCATCGGGAGAAAAAAATACACAATGCATACAAATGTGAAAATGAGGCCTAAGGCGGATTTCCATCCTTTTTTTCCGCCGATTATTCCCAGCACGATCAGAAAAACTGCCAGAATCATATAAATCTGTGCTCCTCGATCATAATTATATACACTGACCGAAATATTTCCTTCGCATTCGCTGATAATTACAATTACCTTTAGCCCTACGGTACAGTCCGCTCCATATAAATAAGAAGAAGAACTGGAGGCACTCAGGATTTCTCCCTTGTGCGCACCAGTTTTGATTTCTACATCCACATCCTGCGATCCGGCTCTGGAACCGTCACTTAACAGATTGTCCTTATTGATAGCCACAACACGGGCCTTTTCAAATGTTCGTCCTTCTGTCTCCAGAATTTCTGTTTTTTCCACCTGATTCAGCCATATGCCAAAGGCGAGCAGAATTACAAGAAAAAGAACAACCAGGCAGGCTCTTTTAATCCTCTTTGTAAGTTCCATGTCTAACGTTCTCTTCTACAACGATACAATGCTGCAGCACAAACACAGAGCGCCAGGATGCAAATAATAACAAATGCCCTCTCCTGGGATGCATCCCCTGTCTTAACGGGGGATTTTACTACACTGGTCTTGTTGTTCTGGGCATTGCTCGTATCAGCACTACCTGTCCCCGATGTGTCTCCATTTTGTGTAGTTTCTTCTTTGATCGTCGGTTCCACTTTTACCAGCCCAGCGTAAGCCGCATCCAGTTTTTCAGCTGCATCTGCCACCACTGCTTCAGTTGCTTTCTCATCTGCCAACACTGCATTTGCCACAGATAATGCATCCTGCAATAGGCTCCAGCTTTCTTTGGTATACTCTGCTTCCTGCAGATTTGCATTATGAATCTCTGCGACTTTCAGTGCAAGCGCTTCTTTGTCAGTTGTCTTTACAATCGTGACAGAAGAATCGATCTTTGCATTGGAATCGGTGCGGTATGTATTGATCGTTAATGTAGTCTCCGTAACATCAATAAGCGAATATGTCGGCACATCTTCCTGCCATCTGCTTGCGATGTATGACTGCTGACGGTCAACCAGATCATAATATTTGCTTCCGGATGAACTACTCGCCGTCATATAAAGGATTCCCTCCGGGTTGATTGCATATTCTGTATTGTCATCCGTAATTCTGCTTTCATCCATGATATCATACAAATATGCCAGATATGCCTGTTCCTGCGGATCTTCGGTATCCTCAGAAATATTTCCCGGGGACTGTGTCAGCTGCTCATTGCTGTCCCCCGCATCAATATCCCGTTCAAGCATCTCATCAAATTCATCATCTGTATAAGTTACCTGCTTTGATTCCTGATCTCCATTCAGGAATTTGCTTCTTGAATACGCATGATCATGTCCAGTAAGTACTACGTCAACCCCAACCTCTTCAAATACAGGAGTCAGGGCATACCGCAAGTTCACGATTTCCGGTTCATTGGAATGCTCGGCAGAACCATAAATATCCTGATGCAGTGTCACAATCTTCCATTGACAATCCGGATTGGTCTCGACAGTCTGACGGATAAATGCTTCATGCTCCGCATTATTCGTATCCTGAGTATTTAACATCATGAACAATACATTTCCATATGTAAAATAATAATCACCGCCTGCATAACCGTTGTCACCATAACTGCTCAAATTCGGCACGTTGAAATGATATTGATAATTGGCATTATCTGCGTCATGATTTCCAACTGTCGTCGCAACCGGAAGCGAAGTTAATGCTTCCGGTGACAAATATCCGGAATACTCAATTTCACTGATCGTAGTACTCTCAACTTTCGCTGCATTTGTCTGGATCTGATCGCCCGCAGATACCACAAAAGCAGTATTCGGATTATTTACCCGCGCCTGATTCAGTGTTGTAGCCCAATTATAACTGTCGCTGGCGACCGATTCTTCCTGCACCTGATAAAACTCTTCTGTCAGGTTCTCCGGTTTCTTCGCTTTCATCTCGTTCGAAGAACCAATCTGAGGATCCCCCACAAATGCAAAGGTAAATTCATCAGCATATCCAGTCACAAAAGATTCCACTTCTTTTCCACTTACCTGATAATAATATGTAGTTCCTTCCGTAAGTCCGCTGACTGTAACCTTATTACTCAAATAGGATACACCTTCATTATCAGTCTGACCTGTCGAACTCTGGGATACCGGAACAACCTGGCCATCACTCAAATCTGCCTGCTGCCCGAAAAGAAACGATACATTTTCTCCCTCTCTTGAATACCATGCAAAATTCATCTTTGACTCATCTGCTCCCGGTGTCATAGCCACACAAGTCCAGTCATTTTTCATCGTCTCCCATACCGAATTCTTCCACGCTTCATAAGCCTCCCCGGAAGCTACCGTCTTTCCATCCGGCGCCGCCCCCGCATACGTTCTCATCGCAGGAACTGCCATCAACACTGCAGCCAACAAAGCTATCATCTTTCTGTTTCTTCTCTTCATTGTTACTCTTCCTCCTGAAACAATCATTTCCTTAAACACAAGCGATAAATGCCTGCCATAACAATTGCTATCATATTACCTAATTGTAAAAAAAGAAGCATAACAACTTTATTTTTATGTAAAAAGGATGACTGGGGGACGGGTTCATAGTCACAATTGTGACTATGAACCCGTCCCCCAGTCACTCCAAAAATCCTCTTATTCTATCCCGATATTCTCCCGTCCTTCTCCCAAGCAGCACAAAAACATGCCCTTCGCCTTCTACATTCCACCTTCTACAATCTACATTCACACATTCCTCGATCCGATCTGCATTTTTCATCTTTACAAAGTAATCTTTCTTCCCATGTATGATCATCATCGGGGTTTTTGAATGTCGAAGGCTCTCAGACGCATCGCTGTAATAATCAAAATTATCCTTTGTCAGTCCGGTTCCACTCCAAACAAAAAATGATTTACATGCAAATTGTTTCATTCCCACATAACTGCTGTCTACGATAAGTCCTTTGACATGCAGTTCGGGAAGTGCTTGTAATTTTCCCACTTTCACCGGCCCATTTTCCATAAATGTATCAAGCCCGGAGAGATAATTAACTGCCGCTCCGCCTAAGGATAATCCGTGTACGATCACTTGCTCTACTTTATAATCAGTATGAAGCTTTTTCATCCAGTCATAGACATCCAGACTTTCCAGGAATCCCATCGCCACGCGTCCTTCGCTTTTCCCGAATCCACGCAGATCCGGCGCCAGAATATTATAGCCAAGTTCATAATAGATATAGCCGATATTATTGGTTATGATACTGCCATTAAGCTGATTCGGATGCAAAATGACAGCCCACTTTCCGGACGATTCTTTTTGCTTATAAATTCTTCCAAACAGCCGCACCCCATATTTCTCTCCTGCAAATTTTTCCGCAAGTTCTGCGCGAATCCAGACTTCCTGTGGTGTAACAGAAAGTACTTTGTCTGTCTTTCCTTTTACACATTTCATTGCTCTTACGAATTCTTCCCTGTTCATATCTTTCCTCCCTGGGTTTAGGCGGAGATTTTTTCACAGTTTTCCTCATCCGGAAACTGTTTCATCACCTCAAGGAATTCATCAAAATGTTGATCAAATACTTCAATCAATTTCGGATCAAACTGATGCCCCGCCTGTGACACGATTTCCGCCCGGGCCTGCTCCGGTTCCCATGCACTCTTATAACACCGATGACTTACCAGTGCGTCAAACACATCCGCAATCGCAACACATCTGGCATAAATCGAAATGTCTTCTCCCTTCATATGACTCTGATACTCCGTTCCATCATAGCGTTCATGATGTTCATGTGCAATCTGTGCCGCGATCTGCATGATCTCTCCAGGGGAATTACATAACAATCGATATCCATAGTCCACGTGTTTCTTAACTTCCGAGAATTCCTCTTCTGTCAGCCTCGACGGTTTATGTAATATTTCTTGAGGGACACCTATTTTACCCACGTCGTGCATCATGCTTGCAATACTCACTTTCCAGGTCTCCTCGTCTGATAATCCTAAGGCATGACACAATATTTCCGTATAAGCGGCAACGCGTTTTACATGCTGTCCGGTTTCATGACTCTGCGCTTCCACTAATTCCGCTAACGAACTAATAACCGTCTGCTGATCCTCATATAATTCAAGATTCTTTTTGATCAAATCAGTTATCAGTCCCTGAAGTTTACTCGTCACACTGATGCAAATAACTGATATTGCCAGGAACTCAATCTCTCTGGGTATGACTCCGTATACCAGCACTCCATGAAGTGTTACCAGCGGTTCGTCCGGCACGATCTTCAAATAGTATGCAATCAAATGACTGATTGCCATTATCGGAATACTCAGGATCGTCGTATATAAAACACTCTTCCTGTCACAATATAAGCACGATACTGCCACCGGAAATACAAGCATGATAATCACATGATAAGACAAAATAGCATACAATAATCCGGACATGGAAACCACAAGGGTCAGTACAAAATATCTCGCCAGTTTACTCCGCACATGGAAAATGTCATACAATAAAGTTGGAACAAATAGAATCACTACTGCAATGATCAATGTCGGGTAAATCATATCCGCAATTTTAAACACATGCAGCTTATTTAGAAGCATCACGACAAACATTAATACTATCATGATACGACAAATTGATGACATACGGCGATCCGCATCATCCTCGAAATCAGTTATCAAGCGTTGTGTAAAATTCATAATACACATCTCCTTTGCTATAGTCCGTATTGAATCTTCTTTCAGTTTTACATTTCCTCATATCTTCTCAAAAATCTCCATTGCTCCCCTATTGTCTACCGATTCTTTTCATTTTATAATAGAGAGGAACCGGGTGACTATGTACCCGTCCCCCAGTCACTAAGAAAAGGAGCGACTTTTATATGAATTATCCCAAAATTTTACAAGGAATCCTTGACATCGGCGAATCGATGCTCAAAAGTGGTGCGGAGAATTTCCGTATTGAAGATAGTCTTTATCGTATGTGCAAAAGCTATGGTTTTGTCAGATACGATGTTTTTGTGATTCCAAGCAATATCCAGATTACTGTAGAAACTCCCGCCGGGGAGATTCTGACTCAGATTCGTCATATTGAGACGGTGAGTACGAATTTCGATCTTCTTGATCACCTGAACAATCTTTCAAGATATGTCTGCCAGAATACTCCGGATGCGAAGGAACTGCGTCGGCTATATCTTGATACAATGGACCAAAAACCGCAGCACCCTGCAGTTCAGTATATCGCAACTGCTATGGGTGGAATCGGATTTGCTGTTTTTTTTGGCTGCGGTTTGATGGACGGCATTGCCGCGGCAATCGCTTCTATTGTGCTTGTAATTGCAGGTAACTGGCTTGGCAGACGCGAGAGCAACCTGCTGATCTATAATATGATTCTTTCTTTTTTATTGGAGGTACTCGTTATTTTTCTGGTTCGTCTCGGTATTGGTGTTCATCCGGAGCGGATCATCCTTGGAATGGTGATGCTTCTGATCAGTGCGCTTGGAACGACGAACGGAATTCGTGATCTTCTTCAGAGGGATTTTATTTCCGGACTGATCAATGTCATGAATTCTCTGCTCGGTGCTGCCGGTATCGCTTTTGGTATCGGTCTTGCGATGCTGCTTTTAAATGAAGTTTCTTTTGAAGGTGCAGCTTTGAACCGCAATGTCATTGTCCAACTGCTCTCCTGTACAGTCGGATGTACCGGTTTCGCATTGTGCTTCAAAATCAGAGGCCGTCAGGTGCTTTATTCCAGCGTCGGCGCTTTCCTCACATGGGGAATTTACCTTCTGGTATATCACTTTAACCCTAGCAACTTTGTTGCCACTTTGACTGCTGCTGTATTTGTAGGTTTCTATGCCTTTACTATGGCAAGGGTAAATAAAGCTCCGTCGACAGTCTTTCTTACGGCTTCCGTGCTTCCATTAATACCGGGATCGAATCTTTATTATATGATGACCGGTTATGTAAGCAGGAATCAAGAAATGGCAATCGCTCAGACAAATACTTTACTTTCAACTTGCCTTGCAATTGCCATTGGTTTCTTAATCGTTGATGTAGCCTCCAGATATCTCATGGCTGCTCTGAAAAGAGAATACCACATTGGGAAACACTCTTAAGATTCGCTCGCTAAATAAACACGAATTGTGTCGGCTGCCTCCTGATAGTCTCTCTTGACATCTTCCAGAAGTGCAGCCGCTTCTTCTGGAATCATTTCCTGCTCTTTGCGCAGAACTTCTGTGATTTTTTCCGTAGAAGCCGCAAGTGTCCCTATACCAAGATTCTGGCATACTCCTTTCAGAGTATGTGCCGCGCGAAATGCTTCTTCCCGGTTCCCGGCATCCATTCCTTCACATAATTTCTTAATACTGTCATCTTCTAAAAATCTGCCTATAAATTTATGGACAAGATTGGGGCTCATCAATCTTTTCAATACAGCCTCATAATCTCCGCCCAATTTCTGGTAGCATTCCTGAATTGTCATCGTTTTTCTCCTTTTGCCGGAATTATTTGACTGATTTTCCTACCGCTTCCAGCGGGTCAACTGTTTCCAGCTTCATTTTATTTTTTAAGCGTTCTTCCACTTCCATCAGGCATTCCAAAAGCAATGGGTTAAATGCGCCGCATTCTCCGTTCCGAATCATCTCCAGCGCTTTTTCATGCGTATATGCCGCTTTATAACAGCGTATTGAAGTGAGTGCGTCATAGACATCAGCCAAAGCGACAATCTGCGCAGATATCGGAATCTCATCCCCTGAAAGTCCATCCGGATATCCCTTTCCATCATAACGTTCATGATGCCAGCGGCAAATATCATATGCGATTCCTATTACCGGATCTTCCTGATAAGACGGAAGTGTTTTAATCAAATCAGCGCCTGCTGCAGAGTGGCCTTTGACCACTTCGAATTCTTCCTCCGTAAGCCTCCCGGGCTTATTCAGGATCTCGTCCGGAACGGTGATCTTACCAATGTCATGCAGTGCAGATGCCATACTGATCATCTGCACATCTGTCTCACTGAGATGATACTGATCCGTTTTCTTTAAAATCTGCTTCGTAAGCATCTCGGTGATAATCTTTATATGCAGAACATGAAGCCCGCTTTCGTGATTCCTGAATTCCACGATCTGGCTCAACAATGTCAGCATACGGTCATAACTCTTTGTTCTTTCTTGAATCTCTTTTGCTATAATAGCAGTCAACCTTCTCTGTTTTTCATATAATGCCAGTGTATTCTTTACTCTTCGCTGTACAATATAAGGTTCCAGAGGGCGACTGATAAAATCCACCGCGCCCATGTCATAAGCTTTGCCGATCATAGACTGATCTGTCTCTGCCGAAATAACGACGACCGGTATCTCTTCCGTCAGTCGGCTTTCTTTCATATAGGCCAGCACACCATATCCGTCACATACCGGCATCATCAGATCCAGCAGAACCAGTGAAAATTCATGTCCATGCATTTTCAACTGCTCAATCGCTTTCAGTCCGTTTTCCGCCTCAACGATCTGGTATGCACCTTCCAACATAAAAGTCAGAATGTCGCGATTCAAAGACGAATCATCCACAATCAAAATCTTTTGTGATACCATATTTTCCAACTCCCAATGCTAAAACTTTCTTAACATATAAAACTATAATAATCTGGAGAGCGCTTTATAAAATCTCTGCATCACTTCCGGCGATGGTTGATTCGTATTCCCTATTTTTACAGTTTTATTCGCACCGTGATAATCACTTCCTGCAGTGACAAATAAATTGTAAGTTTCTGCAAATTTCAGCATAATATTCTTTTGTAAATCTGTAAATCCCGAATAATAGCATTCCACTCCCATTAGACCATTGACTTTGAGTCTGGAAATACGTTCCTCGGTTTCTTCTTCTGTAAGCACTTTTGACCCGTCCGCCAGAATTCCGTGTGCAAGCACAGGAATTCCATCCGCAAATAAAATGGCATCAATCGCCTCCTCCGGGGACAGATATCGTTCCTTTCCATGGTATCCGCCCAGGATCCGAAAAGCCTCCGACTTCTCTGTGACATATCCCCTTGCAAGCATCATTTTCGCAAGATGCGGCTTCCCGGGATTTTCCAGTGCAAAAAATTCATTTTGTTCTTCTTCCGAAAATACGAAACCATACTGATCTTCCAGATACTTAAGGCGGTTTTTGGCTTTATCCAACCGAGCCGAATGGGTAATCTGTACAGCTTCAATAATGGAAGACTTTTCCGGGTCGTATCCGTACCCGAGAATGTGGTATTTCCCCTTCCCGTCGCGACAGGAAAATTCCACACCATAAATAAATGCCGGATCATCAGGCTGCAATACTTTCTGCATCTCAACACATCCGTCACAAGAATCATGATCAGTCAGAGAAAACAGATCGATTCCTGCCGCCTTTACTTTTTGCAGTAAAGAAGAAGGCGTATCCGTTCCGTCAGAATAAATCGAATGCATATGCAGATCCGGATTTTTAAAAATTTTATTGCTATTCATTATATCAGTGTATCCACCTGTTCTGCCAGTTTGCAAAGTTCATTTCTGTAAATCTCGATCAATTCAGCACTTCCGTGTCTGCGGATCGTCCGACGAAGCAAACGAATCAATCCTACAACTTTAGCTTTATTTTCTTTCTCTTTCAGAACTTCCTGATCATCGGTTCCATAATAAAGTGCCAGACTCTTCTGCCAGAATGCTTCCGCCACTTCATAAGGGAATCCAAGGAATGACAGTACGTTGTTCTTGTCAAGCATATTGAATCCGATATACGCATTATACATAGAGCCCAGTTCCAGAACCGGATGACCGATTGCAAGAGTATCCATATCGATCAAAATTACTTCATCATTCTGGAGCATGATATTCTTAGTATGATAATCGCCATGAATCATATGGTCATCATGCGGAATTTCTAAAATCATTCTATGGAGTTTTTCATAGATTTCTTCCGGAAGATGATCTTTCAAAAATTCCGTCCAGCCGATCGCGATCTCTCTCTGATCCGGGAGCTGTCCTGCCGGTACTTCCGTAGAATGGATCAGTTTCAGAAGATCGATGTACATCTTTACATATTCATCGATATTTTCAGGTGTTTCCGCTAAAAGCTTTGAAAATGATTTGGCATTTAAGAGTTCAAACATGGATGCGTAATGGTCATCCACCTTCACGACATCATAAGAAATAGCGGTCGGGATTCCGAGAACCAGCGCTTTTCGTGCGACATCACGTTCATGCTCAATATCGGCAAGGGAGTCCGGATTCAGATATACCTTGACTACAGTATCCGGATCAATGCGGTATACTTTGCCATTTGCACCCTGACCGATCACTTCGCATCCTTCCACGGATACTCTGCGGTACGCACGGGAAACCGGCATCATGGAAGTAAATCCGGTCATATCCAGAATCTCATACACTTCGGTTGATGCATTCTTAAGTTCCAGTTCCGGATGATTCTTGCGCAGTCTTAAGATCACACGCAATCCGGCGCTTGAAAGATACTCCAGATTTTCAAGATCGATCATTACCGGAACGCCATTCTCGACTTTCATCATTTCTTCTTCGACCTGCGCTGCATTGGAAGAATCAATCCGGCCGCTTAAATGAATCACCGCTTTCTCGTTCTCCCTTGTAATAGTAACATTGTCCATGTGAATTACCTCCGTTTAAATTTCACCATTCTGCATAATCATTTTGTGCCAGCCTTCTATCGCAAGATCTTCTTCATTGTCAGAATATTCTTTCCCTCCTTATACTCATACGAAAGCTCGTCCATGCTCTTCTTCACCATAAAGATCCCAAGTCCGCCTATTTTTCTTTCATCAGCTGAAAGCGATGTATCCGGTTCTTCCTGTGAAAGCGGATCATAAGGAATGCCCTGATCGATAAAAGTGATCGTCACTGCCGCCGGTTCCTCTGACATTTCCAACTGTACCGTCGCATCACCCGTATTCGGCTGATAAGCATAATAGGAGATATTACTGAATATCTCATCAATCGCAATATTAATCTGCATCTGTGCTTTCATCGGGCAGCCGCTTTCTTCCAGCGCTTCCTCAACAAATGATGTCACTTTATCCAGATTGTCCACTGTTGCCTCGACCGTAATCTCTTTTGCTGTACCTGTCTGGTTCATCCCGGCACCTCCTTTTCCGTCGTTTCCTGTCTGTTTCTTTTATTCGATCGTCAGAATATCGGAAAATCCAGTCACTTCAAAAACTTCCATAATCACATCATTCACGTTCTTAATAACCATACTTCCCTGCTTATTCATCGCTTTCTGAGCAACAAGAAGTACGCGAAGTCCTGCGGATGAGATATATTCCAACTTTGAAAAATCAAAAACAAGTTCCGTAATATCTGCAAGCGAATCCTTCAGTTCTCCTTCCAAAAGCGGTGCAGTTGTGGTATCCAGTCTTCCTTCCAGCGCGATCGTCAGTTTTGCCTCTTCCTTGTTTTTGTTAATATTCATAACTATAATCCTCCTAAATCTTTTTCCGTTCTGTAGTGCATAATGCACCTAAACAATTATATTTTAGCATTTTCCCTATCGGGTATCAATGATTTTTGTCCACAATCGAGAACTTCTTGTCCTTTATTTTTCGTTTCCTGCAAATTCCTTCAACTTATGCCGACTGCAAATATGTTTTAATATGATTGAAAATCATTTCCATCGCCGCCTGATTGTAGCCGCCCTCCGGCACGATCACATTGGCATTCTTTTTACTCGGTTCCACATACTGCTCATGCATCGGTTTGACCGTCTCAATATACTGATTGATAACAGATTCCAGACTTCTTGCCCGCTCCATAACATCTCTCTGAATTCTTCGGATGATTCTGATGTCCGCGTCCGTATCAATAAAAATCCGCATGTCCATAAGCTCACACAATTCTTTATTTTCAAAAATCAAAATACCTTCCACAATAATAACCCGATTCGGCACGATCCGGATCGTGTCTTTGCTGCGATTATGAATCGTATAATCATAAAGCGGGCATTCAATACTCTCGCCCTTCTTCAACGCTTTCAAATGGCTGATCATAAGTTCCGTATCAAATGCATTCGGATGATCGTAATTCAGACGGCTTCGTTCGTCGTAATCCATATCATCATGTGCTTTGTAGTAATTATCATGCTTTATAATCGTTACACTTTCCGCGAATCTTGCCGCGATCTGATTGGTCAATGTCGTTTTCCCGCTCCCGGATCCGCCCGCAATTCCAATAATCATGTTTTCACTCATTTCATTTTCTCCTATATTTACTTTCGAATCTTGTTATCCTATTTTCCCCGGCCAACATACTCAAATAAGATGTTCTTACTGTATCCCGCATAGAAAGCCCCAGTTCCGTCAACAGGCCTTCCATCATCTGCAGGCAGCTTTATTTCAATTTCAAAATGATCCATGGATTTTTCCACCTTTCAAATCATTTCGTATCACTTCAAGCCCTCCGATCGGAACGCAGAATTTCGGATTATGTGCACGGCATTGTTCATACACAAACTCCAGTCCAAACCATTCCACCGCATCCAATTCCTCTTCCTGCAGTATCAGTTCTGAAATATCTATCGGTTTTTCGTATATAAATACAAATGCAATTTCGTTATCCCGGAACATCTTTCCATAGAATTCCGTTTCATATTGAATTTTAAAAGTATCCACGAAACGAAGTTCTTCTTTGTCGGCTGCGATGCCCAGTTCTTCCCGGAGCTCCCGCAGCGCGGAATCAAGTGGCTCGTCCCCGGCCTGAACATGTCCAGCAGAAGATGTATCGAATTGCCCCGGGAATGAATCTTTCTCCATAGAACGCTTCTGCAGCAGCACTTCTGTCTCTTTTCCATTCCTGCGGATGATCCATACATGTGCCGTGCGATGCCGGATTCCTTCCAAGTGGGCTTTCGCTCTTTCCACCGTCTCTCCTGTGGGTTTTCCATATTCATCTACAATGTCTACAAATTCCAAACTGTTGTCACCTCTTATCCTCTTTTACCTGAATGCAAAAATCATCATAAGTACAAAACCAATCGGGGGACATATAAGTCCCAAAACAATCGCCAGTACAAGCAAAATTCCATCTCCGCTTTTTGGCTGGCGGCTTCCATTGCGCCGTTCGTCACAATTGCAATAAGGACCTGTGCAATCGCTGTAGTGATTCGTATTATCGTAACTGTTATCATGTCTATAATCTGTCATAATGTCCACCTTTCTTCCTCCGCAGAGGCTCTGTATGAATGATTTCTTATTTCCTGATCATAGAATAGCTTAATTGCTGTACAATAAAACGGACTCATCACAAGTATCCGTTGCTGTTCACACCCCAGTCGGATTCGCTGGTATTTTCTCAATTTTGCATGTATGCTTTTTCATTTTCTCATCATAAGCAATTCCCACAAGAAGAATATCTCCGCCGTACCCTTCAAACATCTGGGAATAGTTCCGTTCTCTAATCTGCTCTATGGCACTATCTGCAGTCCGGTTCCATTTCAGTTCTACAATCATAACCGGCATCGGAGACCCTTTCTTAGGCAAATACACTACATCCGCATACCCTGTACCCGAAGGCAGTTCCTGTATCTCACTGAACTCATCGATGCAACTGATATATGCATTGCGAATGACATTTCTGAGAGATTGTTCATTATTATAAAAAAGCGGTGCTGTTGCTGCGCTGTGAGCCGCTTCTATCGCTGCGGCTACTTTTTCTTCATCCATATTAAGAGTATCCTTCAGCAGCTGTTCGGATGCCTGCAATAGCTTAATTAACTCCGGCCGTCTGCTATTTCTCACTGATCTGATAAATTCTCCACGCACTTCTTCATTCGGAATAAATACAGAAGATATTGTTTCATCGTACGCTAAATATCCAAGATGAACCAGAAGTGTCAGAACATCATCCTTACTTTTGAAAGAGGTCATATCATTCTGAAATGTTCCTGTATCAATCCTGCATTTTCCTCCTGCCAGCATTTCCACAAGTGCTTCTTTCAGTCCATCTTTATTCAAATCAATGTATATCTGTAATGCTTCATAGGTTTCCGTGTTTGTCCAGAAGCTCTTGAATTTTTTGCTTTTCATGGCATCAACAACCGATTTGGGATTGTAAATATGGACATCATTATCGAAAATATATCCATCATACCACCTTCTAACCTCATTGAAATCTCTATCAAAACGACAGCATAATTCCTTCACTTCTTCTTCTGTGAAACCTACAAACTCCGTCAATACATCCGGATTCGTCATAGAAAATTCATCAAATATATTAAGCGCCGAATGTGTACCATATTTTTTAATAGGGAGAATTCCTGTCATATATGCTACATTTACATAAGTTCTGTCCTTAAACAAATCTTTCAGGAAATCCAGATATTTTTTTTGAGCCTCTGTATCCTGTTTTGCTTCTCTAAATATACAGTCCCATTCATCCAGTATAAAAACAAAGCCCTTATTATCTCTAGTGTCTCCTGCATAAATATTAGCCAGGGCTGTAGGAAGATGCTTGTCTTGCTCCGAAATATATTCCGGATATACTTCCTGAAGCTCTTTCAGGACAACTTTCTGGGCAAAATCGGTAACTTTATCCGGACTTCCCGCTCCGCTTAGTATCTGCTGTATATTCAAGAAAATAACATCATGCTGGTTCAGATGCTCTTTATAGCCGTTTTTATCGGATATTTTCAAATTCTTAAACAGTGTCTCCGAATTACAGGAACGGTCGTAATATGCTGCAAGCATATTTGCTGCCATAGATTTTCCGAAACGCCTCGGCCTGCTGACACAAATAAAGCCATCTTCTGTTCCCAGCACACTGTTCACATATTCTATCATTTCCGTTTTATCGACATAGATGCGGGCTCGCAAAGCCCTTTTAAATCCCTCATTTCCCGGATTCAGATAATGTCCCATATCTATTTATTCTCCTTCCTCTTCCCTGCTATTACACCGATGCCGTCTATGCATCTCCTTATTGGCTCAATATTTCCAGCATCTTTTCTGAATCATCCGCTGCTTTCACTTTATCATTTGCCATAATGATGATACCGTTCTCATCAATCAGATAGGTTGTGCGCACCACTCCCATGGAAACTTTGCCATAATTCTTCTTCTCTTTCCAGACATCATAAGCCTCGATCACCTGACGCTCCGGATCAGACAGGATCGTAATGGAAAGATTCTGCTTTTCTTCAAAACGTTTGTGACTTGCCACAGTGTCTTTGCTGACACCTAACACAACTGCGCCTTTTTCTTCAATCTGAGGCTGCAAGGCAGAATACCCACACGCCTGCCTGGTGCAGCCCGGAGTATTATCTTTCGGATAAAAATATAAGATCACTTTTTTTCCTCTGTATTCTTTTAAACTATGATTCTTGCCATTCTGGTCCGGAAGGGTAAAATCCGGAGCTGTTGTTCCTGTTTCCAACATAATTCTTTGTCCTCCTGCTAGATTATTATTTTACGCAATGATATTATACCATGATTTCGCCTAAGAAACGATCAAAACGTCCTTAACAAAAATGCCATATACAGCGGAAGTGTCAGTATCTGTCCTGACCTGCCCACATTATAATCTCCCAGCTTGATTGCACTGTTTACATGATATTTTTCAGGGTGTTTAAGAATCGTTTTCATCTCCTTAACTTGTCTGACTTTTAATAAACTGAAAGGTTGAATTTTTTCAAGGGAGTTTTTGAAATTTTATCAACTTTTTCAAACGACTTTTCTCCTACAAGAAGCATTCTCCAGCAAATACAGGAAAAGATGCTTATTCGTATAATACTATGGTTTTTCCTCTCCCAAATATATGAATGGTAAAAATAACTTTTTTAAAGATTCTGATTTTGACCAATCGATTTTTGAAATATATATTCCAAAGAATCTCATAGCACTTTGAGGGTATCGAATGCTGAAAAAAGTTCCGACAGTAGCTTTATTGGCTTTATTAATCTTGTTTAATTCAGGGACTAACTCCTCTTTCAGAGACTCAACAAACTGAACTACTTCCTGGATTAAATCAGTTTGTTCTGGAATGTCATTCAACGCATCGATTATTACTTTTACGTTCTTCGGCTGTCCAAATGAATCTGTAATACAATTATCAATCCACTCACCTGCCTTGATAGATATACGTTCAAGTGAACTATTTATTATTCTTCCGATTTTTGCATTCGAGTCCTCATCTCTATCTGTAACGACCATAAGTGAAGATATATCTCGCTCAACTATCATGTCATTTACATGATGTTGTTCAACAAAGTGTGCAAACTTACCATTACCTCCAACACCACATAAAACGAGCTGATTTTCATCTTTGGAAAGACTTTCGATGTGCTCATGTTCATCAAGCGGATCTATTCCTAATATATTACTTTTTTCATGCTTCCATCCATACACATTCTGTAAATAATAACTTATTAGCATCACATCCGATACGCCTTCAACAAGCATTAGTTCTATCATCATAGGCGCACCTCAAATTCAAATACTTTTCTATTATCGTATACATATTTACCAGTAACATTTCGAGCAACTATATTACTTCCCTTGCCATTATTTATGTCAACTTTTTTAAGTGTAATAACCTTTATTGGATCATTTTTACTGTTATTGTTTTCATAATTGCCATATCTTAATATTGCATCAATGGCTTCAATACTATGTGTTGCAATAAATAATTGAACATTCAGCTTGCTTGCCAATGCAAATACAACCGGGAACAATGTATCATAGTATTTCTTATGCAAACCTGTTTCTATTTCATCTATCATTAATATCGAATCTGTAGCATCAAATAATTTATTAAGAATATATAATATTTTTTTAGTGCCATCACCATAAACAGAAAAAGGCATATTTACCCCATTCTTTGTGATAATGGTCTCCAAATATGTTCCATCATCTGCTTTTGTATAACAAATATCCTCAATAGAATCATCAAATTGCCTCAAGATCTCGATTGCCAACCTCTTATACTCCGGATTTTCTACAATATTCTGTAGCAAATCATAACGCATATGTCCAAAAGATTGGATATAATAAACTTCTTTTTTTATCATAGGTACTGAAATTACATTATCCAAAGAAGTACAACGTATATCTTCTTCTCCTAGCTTGTTACCCATTTGGGTGATAATACTTCCTGTAAATAGTTTAGCCGTTTCAGGAATATAAGCTGACGCTCTTTTATACTGTGCTTTTTGCCGAGCCGACAATGTTGATAACTGAAGAGCATCATCCCCGGAAACTGTTCTTTCACACCCTCTAAGTTCAAACTTAAGCGGTCCATCATTACTTTCCGCATAAATATCAAGTTGCAACTGATCTTTATTTTCCTCTATATTAAACATTTTGATAAATGAAGTATAAAAGCTGTTATTATTAGGGTTGAGTACTGTTCTTTGATTGATAACACTCTTAATAGAACTTAGGTGCGATTTAGCAAATAGTAGCTGTATCGCCTCTAAAAATGTTGTTTTACCGCTATTATTGTCTCCTACCAGAAGATTAATATCAGAAAAATCTGAAACCGTTAATTGCTGAATACCTCTGAATTGATTTATTTCAATCGATTTAATATGTGCCATTATTAATCATCTCCTTCAATACTCTCAAAACTAATTACAAGTCTTGTATGTGTAGCTGATGCAATTTTCTGCAAGGTCTCTATTCTTGGAACAACTTTACCATTTCGTATTTTACTGATGTTAGATTGAGACATATTGGTAATCCGACACAAATCTTCCTGTGTGAAATTATTCTGATCCAACACTCTTTGGATTTCCTCTGATACTCCATTTAACAATTCACGCAAAGTATCCTTTTCATTCTCTATAATTGTTTCTTTTGATTCAGAAGCAGGTTTCTTTAAATTATTTATTTGTTCAAATATAGAACTCATATCTTTATTATTCATAACAATAGCCTCCTTTTATGTTAAGTATAACATGATTTCAAGGAAATATACATAAAATTGTTATGTGTGACATATTTTTATCCAAATTTACTTATTATGCAATAAAAAGCACCTCTCAGACCAAAAAATCTAAGAAGTGCTTTCATTTACATTAATACAGTTTTGCTCCTGCCGGAATCTTATCATCCACCATCAGAAGATTCAATCCTTCTTTTCCGTCTTCTTCGTGTACTGCACTGATTAACATACCACAGGAATCAATGCCCATCATCGGTCTCGGAGGCAGGTTTGTGATTGCGATGCAAGTCTTTCCTACCAACTCTTCCGGCTCATAGTACTCGTGGATACCGCTTAAAATCACACGATCCACACCTGTTCCGTCATCTAAGACGAATTTCAGAAGTTTTTTGCTCTTTGGCACTGCTTCACATTCTTTCACCTTTACAGCTCTGAAATCAGATTTGCTGAATGTATCAAAATCAACCATTTCTTCAAATAATGGCTCGATTTTTACCTTTGAAAAATCAATTTTTTCTTGCGCTTTCTCAGCTTTCTTCTCAGCGCCACCGAGGGTCTTCATCGTCGGGAACAGAAGTACGTCTCTGATCGCCTCTGCGCCGGTCAGCAACATGCACATTCTGTCGATACCGAATCCGATACCACCTGTAGGCGGCATACCGATCTCCAGCGCATTCAGGAAATCTTCATCCGTAGTGTTGGCTTCGTCATTTCCCTGAGCAAGCTGCTCTTCCTGATCTTTGAAACGTTCTCTCTGATCGATCGGGTCATTCAGCTCAGAGTAAGCATTTGCCATCTCCCAGCCGTTCATGAAGAACTCGAAACGTTCTACATATTCCGGATTCTCCGGTTTCTTCTTGGTCAGCGGAGAGATTTCAATCGGATGATCCATAACGAAAGTAGGCTGGATCAAGTGTTCTTCTGCAAATTCTTCGAAGAAGAGACTGAGGATATCGCCCTTTTTGTGTCTTTCTTCGTATTCTACATGATGTTCATCTGCAACGGCTCTTGCATCTTCGAGTGTATGCACTTCATTCCAGTCAACACCGGCATATTTCTTAACTGCATCGACCATGGTGATTCTCTCGAACGGCTTTCCGAGATCCATCTCGACACCTTTATATACGATCTTTGTTGTACCGAGAACCTCCTGTGCCACATGGCGGTACATGTTCTCAGTCAGATCCATCATTCCATTATAATCGGTATAAGCCTGATATAATTCCATCAGAGTGAATTCCGGATTATGTCTGGTATCCAGACCTTCGTTACGGAATACACGGCCGATCTCATATACTCTTTCCAGTCCGCCTACGATCAGACGTTTCAGATAGAGTTCCAGAGAAATACGAAGTTTGAAGTCTTCGTTCAGTGCGTTAAAGTGTGTCTCAAACGGTCTTGCAGCTGCTCCGCCGGCATTTGCAACCAGCATCGGAGTTTCTACTTCCATGAATCCCTGTCCGTCAAGGTACTTACGGATAGAACTGATGATCTTAGAACGTTTGATAAATGTATCTTTTACTTCCGGGTTCATGATCAGATCCACATATCTCTGACGATAACGCATATCCGTATCGGTCAGACCGTGGAACTTCTCCGGAAGTACCTGCAGACTCTTGGAAAGAAGTTTCACTGCAGACGCATGAATTGATATCTCACCGGTCTTGGTTTTAAACACTTCACCTTCCAGACCTACGATATCACCGATATCCATTTTTTTGAAAGCTTTGTATTCTTCTTCTCCAATACTGTCTCTTGCAACATAAGACTGGATATTTCCCTGTAAATCCTGAATGTTGCAGAAGGATGCTTTTCCCATGATACGCTTGGACATCATACGTCCTGCAAGTACAACATGCTTGCCTTCCAATTCTTCAAAATGTTCTTTTACTTCCATGCTGTGATGGGTTACATCGTATTTGGTGATCTCAAACGGATTCTGTCCGTTTGCCTGAAGTTCCGCCAGTTTTTCACGGCGTACCTTTCTCAAATGATTAATGTCCTGTTCCTGCCCGTTGTTATTCTGCTGTGCTCCCACTTCTTCTTCTCCTCTCTGCATGCTGCAGGCATCTTATAAGAAACTGCTGCCTTCGGCACTTACATTTCATTCACTAAATAGAACGGTTAATCTTTAAAACCTCATATTCAATCACACCGGCCTGTGTCTCAACAGCCACAATATCTCCGACTTTCTTTCCGATCAGAGCCCTTCCTACCGGTGATTCGTTGGAAATCTTTCCCGCAAGACTGTTCGCTTCTGTAGAACCTACAATCTTGAATTCCATCTCTTCTTCAAATTCTCTATCATATACGTCTACAGTACATCCGATGCTGATCTTTTCCAGATCCACATCATCCTCTACAACGACCTCAGCATTTTTCAGGATCTTTTCAAGTTCCTCGATACGTGCCTCGATATCACGCTGTTCATCTTTTGCAGCATCATACTCAGCGTTCTCGGACAAGTCTCCCTGCTCTCTTGCTTCTTTAATCTTTGCAGCGACTTCTTTTCTCTTGACAACTTTCAGATTTTCAAGCTCATCCTCCAGTTTTTTCAGTCCTGTATAAGTGAGTAGTGTCTTCTTTGCTTCCATACTTTCCATCTCCTCTTATCACTAAAACAATATCTTTATGTTAGAATAAACATCATATCTTGTACAGAAATGATGTTTATATAAAGATACTTTCACAATTTCATTATTATACATAATTGCGTGTTTCATGTCAATCATTTTTACTGCCGGTTTCACCGGATTCTCTCTATTTTTTCTGGCAAATTCTCTCATCCAGCAATATTTCCAGCTCCTCGTAACTTTCAACACGATTAATTTCATCCCGGAGCTTTGCAGAGCCTTCCATGCCTTTTGTATACCACGCCACATGCTTTCTCATCTCCCGAATTCCCAGATAATCTCCCTTAAATTCGATCTGAAGCTGCGCATGACGCAGCATGGCCTCTTTGATTTCTTCCGGTGACGGTCTTTCCGGTACTTCTCCGGTTGCTTCATATTCATTCAATTCTCTGAATATCCATGGGTTCCCCTGGCAGCCCCGCCCGATCATCACACCGTCACACCCGGTTTCTTTCAGAAGCTTTTCGGCAGCCAAAGCTCCTGTCACATCTCCGTTTCCGATAACCGGAATGGAAACGGCTTCTTTCACCTGCCGGATAATGTCCCAGTCTGCTTTCCCGGAATAGTACTGTTCTCTCGTCCTTCCGTGAACTGCAACCGCTGCCCCTCCTGCTTCCTCAATGACCTTTGCGATTTCCACCGCATTTACATGTTCCTCATCAAAGCCTTTCCGTATTTTAACCGTAACCGGTTTTGAAATCGCTCTTACCGTTTTATAAACAATGTCATACACCAGCCCGGGATTTTTCATCAGTGCCGAGCCTTCTCCGTTTTTTACAACTTTCGGTACCGGACATCCCATATTGATATCCAGTATCTGAAAAGGCAGCTCCTCGATTGCTTTTGCCTGCTCACTGATGATGTCCGGATCAGCCCCAAAGAGCTGCAGCGAAACAGGATACTCTCTCGGATCGATCTGAAGCAGTGCTTTTGTATTTCTGTTTTTATACTGCAGTGCTTTCGCACTGATCATTTCCATACACAGAAGTCCGGCGCCCTGTTCTTTACACAGTAAACGAAATGGCAGGTCTGTTACTCCTGCCATCGGCGCCAGTATATAGCGATTCTTTAATTCCACATTTCCTATTTTCAGTGTTCTTGTCATTCCAGTTCTTCTCCCAGAAAGAATACTTTGTAGTAAAGCTGGAGTTGATTCAGAAGTTCCTGCTTTTCTTCATCATGCTGAATCTGTTTGATCTTGAGCTGACTTCCTATGTCGTCAAACATCGGATCTCCCTCCTGGGATGTGACTTCAAAGCACAGCTCGCCGTCCTCCTCAAAAACCAGAGTGAGGATCCCGCCCACATCATGAACATACAATACACACATAATCTTCAGTTCATCTTTGATATGCTGCGGCAGATTTTCAAAATCCGGATTCAGATAATATTTCTCTTCATATGAATTTGCCCCGCAAAGGACAATTTTATCCTGATACATGATCATTTCTCCTTTTATTATACATACCCGTAAATTCCGCGCACGGATACTTCACCGGAAAATATTCTGGCCCGGCTTTTATCTTCCTTCTCCACAATCAATTCACCCGTTTCATCGATTCCGAGTGCTTTTGCGTTATATTCATTACCGGGTTCCAGAACCCGCACTTCGCTGTCCTTGTTTACTAAAATACGGTTATAGCCATCCACTATACATGACAGATTTCCATCCTTACAGAATGCTTCGTAATAGATCTCGAATTTCTGCATGACAGAAGAGATAATCTCAGCCCGGCGAAATTCTCTGCCCATTTCAACGCGAAGCGATGTCGCCATCCGGGCAATTTCTTCCGGAAATTCTTCTGTATTCACATTAATTCCCACACCGATCACAACATAATGGACATAATCTACTTCTGCACTCATCTCTGTAAGGATTCCGCAGATTTTCTTCTTATTTAATACAAGGTCATTCGGCCATTTGATCTGAACATCGATCTGTTCACTTTCTCTTAAGGCCTCAGCGATCGAATATGCCATCAGAAGTGTCAGCATCGGTGCGCGTGACGGCTCTACGTCGGGCCGCAGGAGAAGCGCCATATAAATGCTGCTGCCGGGTGGAGATACCCAGCTTCTGCCTCGCCTTCCCTTTCCCGCAGTTTGCTGTTCTGCAACGATCAACGTTCCACTGGGCGCCCTTTTTTCTCCCAGCTCTTTTGCCCTGGTATTGGTGGAATCTATCTCGTTCCAGAATTCCAGGTTTCTGCCTGCCCACATAGACTTCATGCAGCTAGCAATTTCTTTTTCTGAGAGCACATCCGGACAGGAAGCAAGACGGTATCCGCGGTTCCGAACCGCTTCGATCTCGTACCCTTCCTCTTTCAGCTGGTTGATCGCCTTCCAGACTGCCGTTCTTGACACATGAAATGTATCACAAATCTGCTGCCCCGACAGATAGTCTTCCGTCTGCCGGAGCATTTTCAAAATTTCTGTTTTCATATATTTATAATTCCGCACCCAATGTTGCTGCCATCACCGCTTTAATCGTATGCATACGGTTCTCAGCTTCATCAAATACAACAGACTGTTCAGACTCAAAGACTTCGTCCGTCACTTCCATTTCCGTCATACCATGCTTACCGCATTTTTCTTTGCCAAGCTTCGTTTTCAGATCATGGAACGACGGCAGGCAGTGCAGGAAAATCGCATCTTTATCTGCATTTGCCATCACTTCTTTGGTTACTTTGTATCCTCTGAGATCTTTGATACGCTCTGTCCAGACTTCATCCGGTTCTCCCATAGAAAGCCATACATCTGTATAGATCACGTTCGCCCCTCTGGTTGCTTCCTCTACATCCTCGATCAGACTGATCGTCGCACCGGATTCCTTTGCGTATTCCCGGCATTCTTCAACCAGTTCCGGATTCGGGAAATATTTCTCCGGTGCACAAACCACATAATCCATACCCATCTTTGCGCAGAGGATCATCAGAGAATTTCCCACATTATATCTTGCATCACCAAGATAGACCAGCTTCAAACCTTTGATTCTTCCGAGATGCTCCCTGATCGTGAGGAGATCTGCAAGCATCTGGGTCGGATGATACTCATTTGTCAGGCCATTCCATACCGGTACTCCTGCATTTTCAGCAAGCTCTTCCACGATCTCCTGTCCAAATCCACGGTATTCGATACCGTCATAAATTCTTCCGAGTACACGGGCTGTATCTTCAATACTTTCTTTGCTTCCAATCTGAGAACATGAAGGGTCAAGATACGTAGTTCCCATACCAAGATCATGTGCCGCAACTTCGAAAGAGCAACGGGTTCTTGTGCTGCTTTTTTCAAAAATCAGCGCAATATTCTTACCCCTGAGTTTATCTACCGGTATTCCCTTTTTCTTCTTCTCTTTCAGATCTGCCGCAAGATCAAGCAGATATTCGATTTCCGCAGGGGTATAGTCTTTCAGTGTCAAAAAATTTCTTCCTTTTAAGTCCATCTTGTATTCCTTTCTTATCCCCACAATTACGTAAACAAAACCAGGAAGCTGTGTCAGCCTTGTTTCAGAATAACGTTCAAAACGTTCACATACGATATCCCACAGTTCGTCTACCTTGTAGATATTGTATTTTTGAACTCTCATCAGCTTTGCACTTGCTTCCAGCATGCCGAGAAACAGTTCTTTATCAGAGCAGGCAATGGGAAGCTTCAGCTTCATACGGTATTCTGCCTTTTCCAATTCACTGATAAGTTTCATTATTTCTACATAATAACACTCTTCGTGTGTTTGTTCAATATAGTAAATTGAGCCTTCCAGCCCAAAAATCATTCTTTTTGTATCATAATAGCCGATTTTCAGGTTCTGACGACTCCGTTTTTCGGAGAATTCCAGAATACTCCCCAGACTTACACGCGGTATCACTTCATAAAAGCTGCCATCTTCGGGAAGAACGGCTCTTGGTACGCGCCCCGGTCCCAGAATCCGTATTTGTATGATATCCTTGTATCCTCTTTTTATCAACGAATTCGTCGGAACATTATTAATGACGCCGCCGTCAATATAGGTCTTCCCATGGAGCGGTTCATTTTTAAATCCCAGAAGATACGCACTGGCAAGCAGGAAATCTTCGAGCAGCCCTTCCGGGATATCCGCTACGCTTAGATCCAGTTCTTTAAAATCCGACAGGGAAAATGTAAGAAGACAGAATTCCTTCCCGCAGTTTCGAATTTTATCCTCATCCACACATTCGTGAATTAATTCTTTAAGCGGAGTGATGTCCACTCCACCGTCAGAGAGTTTTGCCCAAACCGTTTTCAGGAATTCTCTGACGGGGACTTCTCCGTCGAATATCTCTTCCATCCGCTCATCATCGACATCCATCACCTGCGAAAACGACATTTTTTTCCAAATATCCTCTGCCTGTTTCAGATTTCCCATACAGACAAGGGCGCCGTTTAATGCGCCCACTGATGTACCTGCCACTGCCTGAATTTTTACTCCTGCTTCTTCCAGCGCTTTCCACGCGCCGATCTGATATGCTCCGCGCGCTCCTCCTCCGTCGAATACTAAGCCATATTCTTTTTCCAGATCAATTACAGGTCTCATATATTTACTCCCTTCTCTGCCTTGCAGCCTCAAACATCAAAACCGATGAGGCAATCGCTGCATTTAATGATTCCACCTCTCCGCACATCGGAATTCGCACATAAATATCTGCCGCGTCTGCCGCTTCTTTTCGCAGACCGTTTCCCTCATTTCCGATCAAAAATGCGGTTCCTTTCTTATAATTCTCTTTATCATAGCTGTTCTTTCCTTCCAGATGGGCCGCATAGGTCCGGATCCCGATGCCGGGCAACTTGGAAACCACTTCCGGAAGCTGCTCTACATAAACAAACGGCATTCTGTAAATGGATCCCATCGTAGAACGAATGACCTTTGGATTATAGATATCCACAGAATCGCGGCTGAGAATGACGCCCGTCACTCCGGCTGCTTCTCCGGCACGCAGGATCGTCCCCAGATTTCCCGGATCCTGAAGATTATCCAGTACCATCAGGAGCGGTTCCGCTTTCGCTCTTTCACTTCCCTTTGAAAGCACCTCTTCAAGGGTGTATTTCTGCTGTTCCATCACAAGAAGCACCCCCTGCGGAGTCATGGTATCTGATACATGTTCGAATACATGATCCGAAAGGATCTCAAGCTTCTCTCCCCATCCATCCAGCCGCAGTTCTTCTCGCTGATTCCGGAAAAAACTCTCGGACACATAGAGCTCACGAACATTTTCCCGTGGTGCTTCCACGAACATCCGGATTCCCTCAACCAGAAACACGCCGTCTCTGTCTCTGGCCTTTCTCTTCTTCTGCCACTGAATCAACTGCTTAACTCTGCTATTTCCCGTACTGGTTATCATACTAAATTTCCTTTACTGATATCATTTAAAACTTTATTCTCTCCAACCAGGATCATCATATCCCCGGATGCGAAGCATTCCTGTGGCTGAATATTTACCGTAACCTGCTGATCACGGATGATTCCTACAACATTGATTCCGAATTTCTCCCTGACATTCAATTCGAGAAGACATTTGCCGACCCACGCTTCCGGGACCGGCGCTTCTACCATGCTGAAATCCGTTGAAAGTGAGATCCAGTCTGTGAAATTCTTGGTTGCGAGTGTTTTGGCAACTCTTCTTCCCATGTCCTGTTCCGGAAATACTACTTTGTCGGCACCAAGCTTTTTCAAAATATCTGCATGAATATCACTCTGCGCCTTCGCCAGTACATACGGCGCTCCCAGTTCTTTCGCCAGAAGCGTAGCCAGAATGCTTACTTCCAGGTTTTCAGAAATTGCAACAACCACACCGTCCAGATTTCTCGCTCCCAGCGCCATGATCAGATCTTTATCCTGAATATCTGCGCAGACCGCATATGATACTTCATCCGCGATTTGCTGTACCTTGTCCTCTGAAGAATCTACTGCGACCACTTCACAGCCAAGTTCTTCCAAAGTGATAGCCATACTGTATCCGAAACTGCCAAGTCCTAATACTGCAAATTGTTTTGTCATTTTCCCACTCCTTCTGCTGCCCATTGGCGCGCTCTTTTATCCGATCAAAATCCCCTGAACCGGAAGCTGACGGATGTGATTCTTAGATTTTCTGCCGGTTCCGAATGCAAGCGCAAATGTAATCGGTCCCAGTCTTCCGATATACATCATGACCATGATTACAAATTTGCTTGCCGTGCAGAGCTTCGCTGTCAGATCTGCCGACAGCCCCACTGTTCCTATCGCGGAAGTTGTCTCATACAGAATCCGTATAAATTCGGCATCTCCTTCAAATACTGTGAGTAGTGTCGTTCCTGCAAGCAGTGATACAAACGCGAGAATGACCACACAGATTCCCGTTCTGATATTATCGGCCAGAATTCTTCTTCCGAAACATTCCACGTCCTTCTTATTCTGGAGCACAGCTGCACAGCAGAGGATCAACATCGCGATCGTTGTTGTCTTCACGCCGCCTGCCGTTCCGCCGGGAGATCCTCCGATAAACATCAGAATACAGGTTGTAAACATCGTTCCCTGTGTCAGTTCCGCCTGAGGAACCGTTGCAAATCCTGCCGTCCTGGTTGACACCGAATGGAACAATGCCGCCATCAGTTTTTCTCCCGTGCTCATATTGCCAATCGTTCCCGGATTATCGTATTCCAGAAGCAGAAAAACCAGGGTGCCTGACACGATCAGCACTGCAGTCATAATCAGAACAATTTTTGAATGCAATCTGAGTTTTTTAAAAAACCTCCCGAGTGCCAGTTCTTTCTTCCATACTTTCTTCAGGTTCTGTCCGAGATCCTGCCATACCGTAAATCCAAGCCCGCTGAGTACAACCAGAAAAACGGTCGTGAAATTCACCACAACACTATCCACATACGGAATAAAACTGGAATCTCCCAGAATATCGATCCCTGCATTACAGAATGCGGATACCGCATGAAAAACCGAGTATCCCAGTCCTTTCACCGGTCCATATTCCGGAATAAAACGGATTGCATAAAGCAGCGCTCCGATCCCTTCCACAAAGAGAGTCCCTTTTATGATTCTCATGATCATGGCGACCATCCCGGATAACGATTCCATGCTGTAAGCCTCCAGAATCACAACCCTCTCTTTCAGCGAAATACGCCTTTTCATTATTATAAAAAATGCTGTCACGCAGGCAATAATCCCGAGTCCGCCGATCTGTATCAAGATCAACAGCACGATTTTCCCAAATAAGGTAAACTGTACTGCAGGAGTCACTGTGACAAGTCCGGTCACGCATACCGATGTGACCGCCGTAAAGAGCGCATCGATAAATGAAATTGGCCGGGTATTGGAAATGGGCAGCCACAAAATGATGCCGCCCAATAAAATAATCCCCAGAAACCCGGTTGCAAGTAATTGCGTCGTTGTTAATCTGATTTTTTTTAATTTTTCCATATTACATTTTAAACCTGTATCCTACTCCCCAGATTGTCTCAATATATTGAGGATTGGAAGTATCGTATTCAATCTTTTCTCTGATTTTCTTGATATGAACCGTTACTGTCGCGATATCTCCGATCGACTCCATATCCCATATTTCGCTGAACAACTCATCTTTTGTGTAAACATGATTCGGATGACTTGCCAGGAATGTGAGAAGATCAAATTCCTTTGTTGTAAACGGTTTTTCCTCGCCGTTGATCCAGACTCTTCTCGCCGTCGTATCGATCTTAAGTCCCCGGATCTCAATCACTTTATTCTCTTCGACCGCGCTGCCGATCAGACGTTCATAACGTGCAAGGTGCGCTTTCACCCGGGCAACAAGCTCACTCGGGCTGAACGGCTTTGTCATATAATCATCAGCACCAAGACCAAGCCCCCGAATTTTATCGATATCATCCTTTTTGGCCGAAACCATAATGATCGGTGTATTCTTTTCATCCCTGACTTTTCTGCAAATTTCGAATCCGTCAACTCCCGGCAGCATCAGATCCAGAATCAGCAGGTTATAATCTTCATTCAGCGCTTTGTCGAGACCGGTCACTCCGTCATTTGCAACTTCCACTTCAAACCCGCTCAATTCCAGATAATCCTTCTCAAGATCTGCAATTGCCTCTTCATCCTCAATAATCAGTATTCTACTCATACGTTTGGTACCTCCTGGTATTTTCTGATCACAAAATACATCACTGTTCCCGTTCCTTCACGGCTGGTTGCCCAGATCTTTCCTCCATGATCTTCAATAATCTTCTTAACGATCGAAAGACCGATTCCACTTCCTCCTTTGGATGAGTTCCGGGAAGCATCCGTCCGGTAAAAACGGTCAAATATATTCGGCAGGTCTTTTGCTGCTATTCCCTTTCCGTTGTCTTCCAGCTCCACCTGAATAAAGTCCCCGACATCCTTCACACGGAGATTGATAAGTCCATGTTCGCGCTCCATATACTTAAGTGAGTTACTGATAATATTATTGATAACCCTCTTAAGCTGCTCCGGATCGGCGATGATCTTCTGATCATCCTCCACATAGTTAAAATACCCGAACTCCACATTCTTGGAATCCAGTTCCATCGCAAGATCCTCCGCACAGTCGTCAAAATACGCATTCACCGACAAAGGTGCAAAATTGTAGGGAATTCGGTTCGTATCAATCTTCGCATAGAGCGTCAGCTCATTGATAAGAAGATTCATCTCATTGGCTTTATTATAAATGGTTCCGAGATATTTGTCCATCTTCTCCGGTGTATCTGCCACGCCATCCCGGATTCCTTCCACATATCCCTTGATCGCTGTGATCGGTGTCTTCAAGTCATGAGAAATATTACTGATCAGTTCCTTGCTCTCCTTGTCATACCGCAACTTCTCTTCCGCGTTGTCCTTAAGACGGATCCTCATCTCCTCGAATGCCTGCATAAGCTGCCCCAGCTCATCATCCTTCTCCGGTTTCAGTTCAAAATCAAGATTGCCTTCTTTAATATTCTTCGCCGCTTCCTGCAGTTTATTAATAGGGCTGATGATTCCTCCGTAAACCCAGAAGATCAGAATCACTGCCGTAAGTACAAGAATCATCAAAACAGAGAACAGAGTATGCAGGATAAAACTTCTGACCTCCGGCATCTGTCCCAGGAACTCCAGCGAATTCGAAAAACTCTTATATTCTGTTCCACTGCTTCCATAAGTCTTCACGATCACACCAATCTGATACTGCGCGATCCCCCATGTAAGAAGCGCCGTCAATATCGTTGGAAGTGTAATAATCGTCACAAATGAAATCACAAGCCTCGTCCGTAACTTCATATTCAAATCTGTCCTTTCTGCACATTTCTGAATATAGAATAGCACAAAAACGGGCGCTTCACATCAAAGCGCCCATAAATTTTTCTAAAAATTCTATAAATACTTCTTCAGTTCTTCTACCTTGTCCAGTCTTTCCCACGGAAGGTCCAGGTCATTGCGTCCGAAATGTCCATACGCAGCTGTCTGTTTGTAGATCGGGCGTCTGAGATCCAGCATTTTGATAATGCCTGCCGGACGAAGATCAAAGTTCTCACGGATGATATCCACCAATCTGT
The DNA here is from genome assembly GCA_051880095.1 of Bariatricus sp. Lineage (GTDB taxonomy): Bacteria > Bacillota > Clostridia > Lachnospirales > Lachnospiraceae > Allocoprococcus. The sequence continues at coordinate 29,928 of JBJENH010000098.1, forward strand.
TATCAGAAAGCTTTCCGGTTCCAAATGTATCGACCATGACAGAAGTAGGCTGGGCAACACCGATCGCATAGGAGAGCTGAATCTCACATTTTTTAGCAAGTCCTGCTGCCACAATATTCTTTGCAACATATCTTGCCGCATATGCTGCTGAACGGTCTACCTTTGTGCAGTCTTTTCCGGAAAATGCTCCGCCGCCATGGCGCGCCATTCCGCCGTAAGTGTCTACAATGATCTTACGTCCGGTCAGTCCACTGTCTCCGTGTGGTCCGCCGATTACGAAACGTCCGGTCGGATTGATGAAGAACTTGGTATTTTCATCAACCATTTCTGCCGGAAGGATTTCATCAAAAATATATTTCTTCACATCTGCATGAATCTGTTCCTGAGTCACATCCGGATCGTGCTGTGTAGATAATACGACTGCATCCAGACGTGCCGGAACTCCGTTCTCATCATATTCTACAGTAACCTGTGTCTTGCCGTCCGGGCGAAGATAAGACAGTGTTCCGTTCTTTCGCACTTCCGTCAGGCGGAGCGCAAGCTTGTGTGCCAGTGCAATCGGATATGGCATGTATTCTTCCGTCTCATCGGACGCGTATCCGAACATCATTCCCTGGTCACCTGCACCGATTGCTTCCAGTTCCTCATCTGACATTTTATTTTCTTTTGCTTCCAAAGCCTTGTCAACTCCGAGCGCAATGTCTGCCGACTGCTCGTCAATCGCAGTGATAACTCCGCAGGTATCTGCGTCGAATCCATATTTTCCTCTTGTATATCCGATTTCTCTCACTGTATCACGCACAATTTTCTGAATATCCACATAGGCATTTGTTGTGATCTCCCCCATGACCATAACAAGTCCTGTCGTTGTGCAGGTTTCACATGCTACACGGCTCATCGGATCCTGCTCCATAAGTGCGTCCAGGATCGCATCTGAAATCTGGTCGCACATCTTATCCGGATGTCCTTCGGTTACTGATTCTGAAGTAAATAATACTCTTTCCATCTTCTTTTCCTTTCTTTTTCTTGACACTCTCTCTTATATGATTGTACACAAAATCGTATTCCTTTTAAGGATTTGACATACCGGAGTATCCATACGGATCCGATGTGTCAAAAAAAATCAGTCCCAAAAGGACTGATCCGATATTTCATCATCAATCCTCTTATTGTTCGATTACTCGCTCAGGTTGGCACCTTCCATTGCTGAAATGGGGTTGCCGTGGCTTCACAGATCCTTTGTACCTCCACCACTCTGAATAAGAGAAAGCTTCTTTATTCTGTTCCGCTACACATCATATCACTTGTTGTTATATACGTCAATAGGGAACACAACATTTTTACAGCTGTGTTCCCTACGTTTTCATATCTGTATACATTTGTTTATGATATTCTCAGTACTGTTAACATACTTTCAGCTTGAACTTCTGGATTTCCCGCTCTGTACTTACCTTCTCAATCTGTGCGCCAAGGCCTCTGAGCTTTTCTTCAAAGCGCTCATAACCTCTCTGGATATAGACAATATCATCTACGATCGTGATTCCTTCAGCCGCGAGTCCTGCGATTACCAGTGCTGCTCCGGCTCTGAGATCCGGCGCGCTGACTCTGGCTCCGGAAAATCCATCCACGCCTTCAATCGTCGCGGAATTTCCTTCAATCTTGACATTCGCGCCCATTCTTGTCAGCTCATCCAAATATTTAAAACGGTTTTCAAAAATACTTTCCGTAATCGTACTTGTCCCTTTGCAAAGAGCAAGTGTAACGCCGATCTGCGGCTGCATATCTGTCGGGAATCCCGGATAAGGAAGCGTCTTCACCTGCGTATTGCGCAGAGCTCCTTTCGAAACCACACGAACCGCATCGTCAAACTCTTCTACTTCACAGCCGATCTCAACAAGCTTTGCTATCGTAGCTTCCAGATGCTTTGGAATTACATTCAATACGGTTACATCCCCGCGGGTCGCTGCTGCCGCGAACATAAATGTTCCGGCTTCGATCTGATCCGGAATAATGGAATACGTTGTGGAATGAAGCTTAGACACCCCCCGAATCTTAATAACATCCGTTCCTGCTCCACGAATATTCGCACCCATACTGTTCAAGAAATTCGCAACGTCAACAACATGCGGCTCTTTTGCCACATTTTCCATTATTGTAAGGCCATCTGCCATGGACGCAGCCATCATCACGTTGATTGTAGCTCCGACACTGACCACGTCAAAATAGATGTGTTTTCCTCTCAGATGATCTGCCTCGGCAATGATCTTCCCATGTTCAATGTCCACATATGCCCCAAGCGCTCTGAACCCTTTTAAATGCTGGTCGATCGGACGGCTTCCGATATTACATCCGCCCGGAAGAGCAACTTCCGCTCTTTTATACTTTCCAAGCAGGGCTCCCAGTAAATAGTAAGAAGCTCTTATCTTTTTAATATAATCATACTCGATATCAAAATCTGTAATATGGCTTCCATTGATCTTAACTGTATGCCGGTCGATTCTCTGAACTCTGGCTCCAATCCCTTCAATGGCTTCCAATAATACATTTATATCATTTACATCCGGAAGATTATCGATCATCACAGTCTCATCCGTCATTATTGCCGCAGCTAAAATAGCGAGTGCTGCATTCTTTGCTCCACCAATTTCAACCTCGCCAACCAATGGATTGCCACCCTTAATTATATACTGTTCCATATTCCACCTCTACAGACGTTTTCTTCCCTCTTAAATGTTGTTATCTATGTCACTTATCTATTATTATCTCAAAAACAAAAAACCTCATACTATTATAAATTTGCCACAACTGTGAAGAAATGTATGAGGATACTCTTGTACTTTTCATCTCTTTCTTGAATAGTATAGCACACTAATATAATTTTGTAAAATTTTTTCTATTAATGTGTGAACTGGACGTAATCACTTCGTAACATTTTCGAAATTTTTCCATTATCTTTCCAGAGTTTCCAGTTCGTCAAGTACCTTTTCTATTGTTTCTTCCAGTTCCAGCCCCTCTTCTGAAACTGTAATATCTGCGTACTTCTCAAAAAGGCTGATTCTTTCATCATAAAGATCCTTAAGTGTCTGACCCTCCCGAAGCGTTACACCGCGTTTTTTCGCATTCTTCAGGCGGGCATTTATCGTCTCAAAAGATACCTGCAGGTAGACAACAATACCGGTCTCTTTAAAATGACGCATGGCTTCTTCACAATAAACGACACTTCCTCCGGGCGAAATAACTGCATGTTCCGCCTCAATATCTCTGTTCACCTGATTTTCAATCTTAAGGAAATTGTCAATTCCTACCTGCTCAATAATCTCCCTCAACAACCTTTGTTCCTGTTTCTGTATCAGCAAATCAGTGTCTATGAATTCATAACCGAGCCGCTTTGCCACAACGACTCCAACTGTACTTTTGCCGACTGCGGGCATTCCGATAAAAATAATATTTTTCATATGTACCTCCGCATTTTTTCTGTTCACATGACTCCTCTGATTTTGCCGCCCAGCTATTATAGCATACACCCTTGCAATTTATCAATCTTTTTCTACAACAGTTTGAAGCGGCTTTCTATTTACCAGTAACGCTTTCTTCTCTCTTCTCTGTGTCTGTTTCTTCTTCTCATCAACTCGTGAAATGTCAGAAGTTCTATAATATCCCTGATTCTGTCCGGTTTTCTTCGTCCGGGAACCGGTCTTCTTACCTGCTCCTGTACTTGATTTTCCGCCAGAGACCATTCTTTGATTTTCTCCTGTTCCATCACTTTATCATATACTCTGCTGCAGATTAAGCGGAGCTGAAGTTTATCCGGATACTCATCAAAGATCATACTTCCTTCATAATCAAGACGATCACATTCTTCCTCGACATAAGGGATGATCTGCTTCGCCAGTTCCGGATACATGCTCCTCAAATATTCATAATCTCGATCTGCTTCCTTTTCATCATCAAACAAAAACGGCATCGGGTATGTCATATAATAAGGCATTTTTATGTCCATTTCCGGCACTTCCATTTCATCAGAATATACTTTATTATATGTGAATACCCCCAAATGGTGCCTGCTCTCTATTTCAGATTTAATTTGGCAAATGCATCTGCAAATGCGTTATTAACCGGCTCTTCCTTCTGCTTTTTCAGATATTTCTGCACATCCTTTTTGCTGACACCGGCGCCTTCTTTTTTGCGCCTCTCCTGGAATGCAGTCAGTTTTTCTTTATGCCCGCACGTACATACAAAGATTTGACCTTCGCCTTTTCCGCGAAGCTGCATTTTCTTATGACATACCGGACAGCGGGCATTCGTTGTTTTCGCAACGGTTTCGCGGTATCCGCATTCTCTGTCCTGACACACCAGCATTTCACTGTTTTTTCCTTTCACTGCCAGCATACGTTTTCCACATCTCGGGCATTTTGTATTTGTCAGATTTTCATGCCGGAAAGTTCCCTCACCACTTTTGATCTCATCAAGGATTTCTTCTGTATATGATTCAATTTCTTTCATAAAGGTCTGTTTTTTCAGCTGACCTTTCGCGATCCGTGACAATTTCATTTCCCAATCTGCTGTAAGTTCCGGCTTTTTCAGTTCATCCGGCACCAGTTCCAGAAGCTGTTTTGCCTTGGATGTGAGATAAATATCTTTCCCGCGTTTTTCCAGAAGAAAACTTCCAAATAATTTTTCGATGATATCTGCTCTTGTGGCAACCGTTCCCAGTCCGCCGGTCTCTCCCAGTGTCTGTGCTGCTTTACGGTCATGTGATTCCATGAATGCAACCGGATTTTCCATGGCAGTAAGGAGTGTTGCCTCATTGAAGGGTGCCGGGGGCTTCGTCTTTCCTTCGGTCATTGAGATGCGAACTCCTTTGATTCGAGTTCCTTCTTTCATTTCCGGCAGATTCTGTTCTCTTAAGCTCTGCTCCTCTTCATCATCTTCTTCGTCCTCCTCCGGCCGGAGATCTCCATATGCTTCTTTCCATCCCAAATTTTTCACGATTTTCCCAGACGCTATAAAATGTTCCCCTGCGATTTCTAAGGTTATCTGAGTCTGTTCGTATTGAAACGGCGGAAAGAACACAGAAAGAAACCTTCTCACCACCAAATCATATATTTTCCATTCGTCATTTGACATATGGCTAAGCTGTGCGGATTGTTCTGTTGGAATGATTGCATGATGGTCCGATACTTTCGCATCATTTACAAACGCAGGCTTTCCCGGAAGCGGCTGTTTCGAGGCAATCATCGCAAGCTTTCGATATGGACCAATCTGACACGCTGCCAGTCTGTCTTTCAGAGTCGGAATGATATCACTGCTAAGATAACGGGAATCTGTCCTCGGGTAAGTCAGCACTTTATGATTTTCGTATAAACGCTGCATAATATTCAGTGTCTCTTTTGCTGTAAATCCATATTTTTTATTTGCATCCCGCTGAAGTTCTGTGAGATCATACAGAAGCGGCGCCGGTGTTTTCTTTGGCGTCTTCTTCATTGCAGTCACCACGGCTTCTTTTCCGCTTAAATGCGCTAACATTTTCTCCATTCTCTCTTTATCAAACGAGCGGTAGCTTTTGGATTTTTGATCCTGCCAAGTGAATGTCAGTCCATCCGCTTTTGCCGTCATTCCATAAAACGGAACCGGCGTAAATTCCTTAATCTGTTTTTCTCTTTTTTCGATCATAGCCAGTGTCGGCGTCTGGACACGGCCGCAGGAAAGCTGTGCGTTATATTTGCAGGTTAATGCGCGTGTCGCGTTAATACCGACCAGCCAGTCAGCTTCTGCACGACACATTGCGGCGTCATAAAGCGCATCATAATCATGACCGTTTTTCAGATGCGCAAATCCGTCCAAAATGGCTTTATCTGTAACAGAAGATATCCAAAGTCGTTTGATTGGTTTCCTGCTTCCCGCCTTTTCCAGAATAAGGCGCGCCACCAGTTCTCCCTCTCTCCCTGCATCTGTGGCTATAATGATTTCTTCTACGTCTTTGCGATGAATCTGATTTTTTACAGCCGAAAATTGTTTTCCGGTCTGTCCAATCACCTCTAACTTGAAAGGATCGGGCATCATCGGCAGGTGCTCCATCTTCCACTCCTTATATTTCGCATCATAGTCTTCCGGATCCGCCAGTGTTACCAGATGCCCCAGGCCCCAGGTTATAATATACCCGTTTCCTTCAATTGCTCCATTCAGCTTTTTACTGCATTTTAATACCCGTGCAATATCACGGGCCACTGACGGCTTTTCAGCTATAACCAACGATTTCATTCTGTTCCTCCATTTCTGATACATCTATCTGAACTTTTTGCAGTTATTTTCATTATCTTATCATAACATGATTGTATATCGATATCCAATAAAGTAAAATAAATATTATATAAACCCTTTATTTTATTATACTGAAAGGAATTTACATATGAAAGAGCAATTATACACCATTCCGTTAATGGATGCATTTCGTGCCGATGACGAATGCCCGTTTTGTTTCATTGAAAGAAATCTCGAGCAGCATGCTCTCGACTTTGTTCTCGGCTCTGGTGCCTCCTACATGCGGGATGATATTCGGGCAGCAACAGATAAAGCTGGATTTTGCCGCGAACATTATCAGAAAATGTTCTCTTATGGCAACAGGCTGGGCAGCGCCTTAATTCTGGAAACGCATCTGAAAAAACTTTCCGGTGAACTGAAAGAAGAAATGAAACACTATTCTTCTTCCGCCAAACCGAATCTTGCCGATCGTTTCCGCAAAAACACTTCTTCCGTAAGCGGAAGTAATAACGTAAGTACATGGGTCCGGAAGCAGAACAATTCCTGCTATATCTGTGATTATATGCACCAGACTCATGACCGCTATCTGGCAACTTTTTTTGAACTTTTCAAAAAGGGAGAACCCGAATTCATGGAGCTTGTAAAAAGCGGCAAGGGGTTTTGCCTTACGCATTTTGCGGAACTGCTGGACGCTTCCTCGCTTTACTTAAATGATAAAAAGCAGGAAGAATTGCGATCTGTTCTATTTCCGCAGATGGAGAAAAATCTGGAACGTATACAGGAGGATATTGATTGGTTCCAGAAGAAATTCGATTATCGTTTTCAGGATGCAGATTGGAAAAATTCTAGAGATTCCGTACAACGTGCCATGCAGAAAATTGGCAGCGGTTATCCTGCCGACCCGCCGTATCAGGCTAAATAACTGAACAACAAAAGGGAGCCAAAAGCTCCCTTTTATTTTTATTAATCCACCGTATTAATTCGTGCAATTGCACGCTTCAGTGCCGCTTCTGCGCGAAGCATATCTGTTCCTTCCTGCTTTGCAGTAAGACGATCTTCCGCACGTTTCTTTGCCGCTTCCGCACGGGCTACATCAATATCTCCCGGCCACTGGGCATCTTCAGCAAGTACGGTAATCTTGTCTTTCAGGATCTCTACAAAACCTCCAAGAATCGCTGCCTTCTTCACTTCTCCGTCATTGTGAATCTTCATCACGCATGGCTCCAGAATGGTAGTAAGCGGGATATGCTGAGCATATACGCCGAGTTCTCCCTCTGTACTGGTGAATTCCAGGAATTCAGCTTCACCTTCCGTGAACACTCTGTCCGGAGAAATAATACTCAGTTTAAACTTTTCTGCCATAGGACGTCCCTCCTATTTCACACGGGCAAGCACGTCATCAATATTACCTGCATTCAGGAAATATCCTTCCGGAATATCATCATGCTTTCCTTCCAGAATCTCCTTGAAGCCCTGAATCGTCTCGCTGATCGGAACATAACGTCCCTCCAGACCGGTGAACTGTGTAGCTACATGGAACGGCTGAGACAGGAATCTCTGAATCTTACGAGCACGGTTAACTACCAGCTTGTCGTCTTCTGAAAGTTCATCCATACCAAGAATTGCGATGATATCCTGCAGTTCTTTGTATTTCTGAAGAATTTCCTGTACACCACGGGCAACTTTATAGTGTTCCTCGCCAACAATATGCGGATCAAGGATACGGGATGTAGACTCAAGCGGGTCTACAGCCGGATAAATACCAAGCTCTACGATGGCACGTGAAAGAACGGTCGTCGCATCCAGATGGGCGAATGTTGTAGCCGGAGCCGGGTCAGTCAAGTCATCGGCCGGTACATATACAGCCTGTACGGATGTGATAGAACCACTCTTCGTTGAAGTAATACGCTCCTGAAGAGCTCCCATTTCTGTCTGCAGTGTCGGCTGGTAACCTACGGCTGAAGGCATACGTCCAAGCAGCGCAGATACCTCAGAACCTGCCTGAGTGAAACGGAAAATATTGTCGATGAAAAGAAGTACGTCCTTTCCACCTTTATCACGGAAGTACTCAGCAAGAGTCAATCCGGTAAGACCTACTCTCATACGAGCTCCAGGCGGTTCGTTCATCTGTCCGAATACCATGGCTGTTTTCTTAATAACTCCGGATTCCGTCATTTCACCATATAAGTCATTACCCTCACGGGTACGTTCTCCTACACCTGTAAATACAGAATATCCACCATGCTCTGTAGCAATATTTGTGATCAATTCCTGGATAAGTACCGTCTTTCCTACTCCGGCACCTCCAAACAGACCGATCTTTCCACCCTTCTGATATGGGCAAAGAAGGTCAACGACTTTGATACCGGTCTCCAGCATCTCGGTCTCTGTTGCCTGTTCTTCAAAACTTGGAGCTTTTCTGTGAATCGGCATATACTCTACATCTTCCGGTGCAGGTTTTTCGTCGATCGGCTTACCAAGTACGTTGAAGATACGGCCAAGTGTTGCTTCGCCAACTGGTACGGAAATCGGTCCTCCGGTTGCTACGGCATCCATACCGCGAACCAGACCGTCCGTTGAATCCATGGCAATACATCTTACTGTGTCGTCACCCAGATGCTGTGCAACTTCTACCACAAGGATTCTTCCGTCTTTTCTCGTAATTTCAACCGCTTCGTTGATTTCCGGTAATTTTCCTTCTGAAAACTTGAGGTCAAGTACGGCACCGACAACCTGGGTGATCTTCCCTATATTCTTATCTGCCATTTTTTCCTCCTTACTTACAAGGCCCTTACTCAATTACTAACCGATTGCTTCCGCACCGGCAATAATCTCCGTAAGTTCCTGAGTAATAGCACCCTGACGGGCTCTGTTATATTTCAATTCCAAATCACTAATCATTTCTTCTGCATTGCTTGTAGCAGAATCCATTGCCTGCATACGGGCACCATTTTCACTTGCAACCGCTTCTATAAAAGCGCCATACAGAATGCTGCTGATATACTTTGGAACAAGAAGCCGGACAGCTTCCTCTTCCTCCGGTTCAAAATTCATCGGAGTAATCTTGTCCACTGCATTTGCTTCCTCTTCCCCTTCCTCTGCCTTCTGTGCTTCAACCGGAAGCACTTTCATCAGAGTCGGTATATGGCTGACCGTATTTTTAAAGAAAGTATAGGCAAGGTAGATCTCTCCGATCTCACCTTTGGCAAAATCGTCAAGAAGACGGGTTGCAACCACTTTAGCATCATCATAAACAGGTTCTTCAATGATCTCCGAATAATCGGCAACCACCTCGTACCCTCTGTGCCTCAGCAGCTCCAGTCCTTTTCCTCCGATCGCATAAATGCGAACATCCTCTTTCTTAAAATCACTGCCGGTAATCAGTTTTACGATATTTGAATTGTATCCTCCTGCAAGACCTCTGTTGGAAGTAACTACAACGATCGCTTTCTTCTCGGAACCGTTTGACTTCACATACGGATGATCCAGATTGCCTGCCTTTGCAAGCAACGAGGTCATTGTCTGATACATACAATTAAAATATGCTTTCGAATCCTCGGCACGGCTTCTTGCTTTCTGTAATTTAGCGGTAGAAACAAGCTTCATGGCTTTTGTAATCTGCTGCGTACTCTGGATACTGTTCCGGCGCCGCTTGATATCTCTCATAGATGCCATGATCTGTCACCTCTTCCTAGAATTCTTCTTTAAATTCGCTGATTGCCTTCTTCAGTGTCTCTTCTACTTCCTCAGTCATAATTTTCTGTGTTCTGATAGATTCTGGAATTTCCGGATACTTTGTATCAATATATTCAAATAATCCCTTTTCGAAACGCAGAACATCCTCAACCGGGATATCAAGAATCAGCTTCTTAACAGCAGCGTAAATAATAATGATCTGGTATTCAACCGGCATCGGCTGATACTGTGGCTGCTTCAGGATTTCACGAACGCGCTCGCCCTGTGCAAGACGTTCTGCCGTATCAGCATCAAGATCAGAACCGAACTGAGCGAAAGATGCCAGCTCACGATACTGAGCAAGGTCTGTACGGATCGTACCTGCAATCTTCTTCATAGCCTTGATCTGTGCGGAACCACCAACTCGTGATACAGAAAGACCCGCGTTGATAGCCGGACGGAAACCGGCGTTGAAAGCTTCTGTTTCCAGGTAAATCTGACCATCTGTAATAGAAATTACGTTGGTCGGAATGTATGCTGATACGTCACCTGCCTGAGTCTCAATGATCGGAAGTGCGGTAAGGGAACCTCCGCCAAGTTCCTCAGAAAGGCGTGCAGCTCTTTCCAGAAGTCTTGAATGCAGATAGAAAACGTCTCCAGGATAAGCCTCACGTCCTGGCGGACGACGAAGCAGCAAGGAAAGTGTACGGTATGCAGTTGCATGTTTGGACAAGTCATCATAAACGATCAGAACGTCTTCGCCCTTCTCCATCCATTCTTCACCCATTGCACATCCTGAATATGGTGCAATGTACTGCAGAGGTGCCAGTTCACTTGCTGTCGCAGCTACTACGGTGGTGTAATCCATAGCGCCATAGCTCTCCAGTGTCTTTACAATATTAGCAACGGTAGAAGCTTTCTGTCCGATTGCTACATAAATACATTTTACTCCCTGCCCTTTCTGATTGATGATCGTATCAATCGCAATGGCAGTCTTACCGGTCTGTCTGTCACCGATGATAAGCTCACGCTGTCCACGTCCGATCGGGATCATGGAGTCGATCGCTTTAATACCGGTCTGCAGAGGGGTATCTACTGATTTACGGGTAATAACACCCGGTGCTACTCGTTCGATCTGACGGTATTTATCCGCCTGAATCGGTCCCTTGCCATCAATTGGCTGTCCAAGTGCATTTACTACACGACCCAGCATGCAGTCGCCTACCGGAACTTCAACAACTCGTCCGGTTGTCTTAACGGTATCCCCTTCATTAATGTTCTTGTGATCTCCCAGAAGAACGGCACCAACGTTGTCTTCCTCCAGGTTCAGCACCATACCATATACTTCAGAAGGGAACTCCAGAAGTTCTCCCTGCATCGCATTTTCAAGGCCGTGGACACGCGCAATACCATCCGCTACCTGAATAACGGTTCCCACGTCAGAAACATTGAGCTCAGACGCGTATCTCTGAATCTGTTCTTTAATCACAGAACTAATCTCTTCTGGTCTTAAGTTCATGGAGCGAATCCACCTTCTTTCTCTAAATTTTCAAGGATAAATCAAACCTGAATCTTTCTCAGGCTCTTTGACAGTTCATACAGCTTTGTCTTGATACTTGAATCCACAACACGGTCACCGATACGAATGACCATTCCACCGATCAGTGATACGTCAACCGCATAATACATCTCAAACGATTCGTATCTGGTTGTCTCAAGCAGCCGTCTGACTATTTCATCCTTCTGCCCATCTGTCAGCTCTACCGCTGTGGTCACATAGGCAATTCCGATTTTCTTCTCTTCTTTTACCAGTCCGATATAATAATCGAACACGGATTCAATATTACTGTAACGCCCTTTGGCAATCATCAGTTTCATCAGTTCCACGATCTCATCGGAAATCCGACCGCGGAAGACGGTTTCAATGACATTTTCCTTATCCTCGCGTATGACTTTCGGATTCTCCATCATCTTCTGAAGTTCTTCATTCTCCTTAAGAAGCTTCTGAAGTTCCAGTACTTCCTCATACATATCATCCATACGTCCGGCTTCACGGGCAGCTTCAAACAGGGCGTCGCCGTAAACCTTTGATACTAACTTAGCCATGTCTGTTCACCCATTTCTTTCAATGTCTCGTCAATCAGACTATCCTGAACAGTGGTGTCGATGGAGGCTGCTACAACCTTTCCAGCCATCATTGACGCAATCGAGATCATCTCCTGCTTCATATCGTCCAGAGCACGTTTCTTCTCCAGTTCAATTTCAACATTCGCGCGTTCAATGATGCGGGCCGCCTCTTCCTTCGCCTCAGCGATGATCTTTGCTTCGTTCTTCATCGCTTTCTTGCGGGCTTCACTCAGGATTTCCTGAGCTTCTTTATCGACTTCCTTTAATCTCTGCTCATATTCTTCTTTATATACGATAGCTTCTTCTTTTTCTTTCTTTGCAGTTTCCTGTTCTGCTGCAACTCTGTTACGGCGATCTTCCAGCACCTTACGGACCGGCTCAAACAACAGATAAGAGAGCAACGTGAACAGTACAAACATACTGCAGGCCATTACGGCTGCATCAAAAAGAAGCTGCGCATCCAAGTTAAATAAACGCTCCAAAGCCTGGCCTCCTTTCTCTTATTTTGTCAAGGCATAACCACTCTTTTTTACAGCTTTCCAAGCAGTGGGTTTGCGAATAAGAGAATCAATGCGATAACCAGACCATAAAGACCGGTTGTCTCTGCTACGGCCTGTCCTAAAAGCATGGTAGATGTAACGTCAGATTTTGCTCCCGGGTTACGTCCTACTGCTGATGCACCATGTCCGGCTGCGATACCCTGTCCAACTCCAGGTCCGATACCTGCGATCATCGCAAGACCTGCTCCAATTGCTGAACACGCTAAAATTAAACCTTCGTTAGTAATATTCATAATAATCTTCCTCCTGTTTTCTTTTTTGTCTTAATCTCTTTCTGGATTTGAATCGTTTTCGCATCTGCTAATCCGGTACCTTATCTTTAATAAATACCATTGTCAGCATTGCAAACACATATGCCTGAATACAACCTGAGAACAGGTCAAAGTATACGTGTAAAATTCCCGGCCAGCCCCATGTAATCTTATACAAAAGTCCATATAAAAGTCCCATGATAACCGTTCCGGAAAGTACGTTACCAAACAAACGCAGTGAAAGCGAAATCGGCACTGCGATCTCACCGATCAAATTAATCGGGAATAAGAGTGGCAACGGTTGGAACAAACCTGTAAATGCTCCGACTTTGTTGTACTTGATATTGTTGTACTGAATCAAAGTAAAACTGATAAGACCAAGCGGCAACGTGACACCATAATCTGCCGTCGGCGGCCTGAGTCCCAAAAGTCCGGAAATATTCGATACAATCAGGAACAGGAACAATACTCCGATGTAGTTCCGATACTTTGTTCCAAGTTTTTTACCCATGCTGCCGTATGTCATATTGTCGAGCATCTCAACAATAAACTCTGCGACATTCTGTAACGCTCCCGGCCTGCCTTCCGCATTACTTAGCTTAGAACGGACAACCAGCGCAAATATCAGCATTAACGCGATCACGATCAAGATACTGACATGGGTGGTGGTTAGCCAAAGCTCTTGTCCAAACAGCTCGAACTTAACGAGACCGTGGATTTGGAAATCCGGTTCTTTCGCCGCCAGCATCCCTAAGCTACTTCCCACATTTTCAACCTCCTTTACTTAAGATTTTTAAGCTTTTGAAAAAGTTTGTGCATAATCGGCTGCGAATATGCTGCAACTTTTAATCCCATTACTCCAGCAATAAGCGTTAATATATTAACAAAGTTAAAGTAAGTGACCCCTATAAACAGAACAATCACTACAATATACCTTTTCGCATACGCTTTTTGCATGTACTTTGAGGCGCCTTTCTCGTCAAGATACAATGCTTCATCCAAAGACTGCTTCATATGGATTGCCATACCGATCCCGGTAGCCACTCCGATCCAGAGCCCTGCCGCCATCCTCAGCCGATCTCCCGGTATAAACAGACAGATAATCTGGACTATAATTCCGTATATGATCATAGTCATGATCATGTCTTTCAACACTCTCTCATCTGATCTCTCCATACCCGTTCCCTTCTTCCTGCCAATCCTATTCTTTTCTGTCTTCCGGATCTTCATTTGCATGTCTGACTAAATAATATGCATTTCTTCCCCCCGCCAGCACACCAACAATAATTAATGGGATAAAAACCGGAAAAGATATTCTCTCTTCCAGCCATGCTCCGAGAAACGTGCACAACAAAATGGGAACCAGTATACTTATACCCACCTGTGAAATCAAGGCCAAGGTACGGAACACGCTTTGCTTATAATTCATACTAATTCCCCACTTTCTGAGATTTCTCTGTACCCTATTATATCTGGTTTCGTGTCCGATGTCTAGTAATTTAATTCTAAAGCTTAATTTTTTTTATACATTTTTCAAAAAATGTTGTCCGAAACCAGGGGTATATTTTGGTAAAATCATAGAAAGATGGAGAAATATTGTTTTTTTTTGCGTACATAATAGAACTTGCATTTTTTCCATATAACATTTAAAATAAAATCAGATTTTTTTGAAAAGAGGTTGCATATGAATTCAATCAATGACTGTTATATTTTAAACAATAGTACATCTCTCCCCTGCTTCGGCTTCGGAACTTACAACGAAAAGGACGGAGACAATCTTGAAATCATCCGCACTGCCATCCGTACAGGCTACCGTTTCTTCGACACAGCCTCCATCTACGAGACAGAAAGAGTGCTCGGACAGGCTGTAAAAGAAAGCGGCATTCCGCGGGAAGAATTCTTTATCGAAAGCAAATTATGGATTGATGAAATGGGCTATGATAATGCCAAAAAGGCATTTTCCGCCACGCTCGAGCGGCTCCAGATGGATTATGTGGATCTTTATCTGATCCACTGGCCGCGTCAGACCGGTGCCGAAGATGAAAATTGGAAAGAACTTGATCTTGAAACCTGGCGTGCACTGGAAGAGCTGCAGGAAGAAGGCAAAATCCGCAGCCTTGGATGCAGTAATTTCCTACCTCATCATCTGGATAATCTTCTTTCCGGATGTAAAATCAAACCAGTGGTCGACCAGTTGGAACTTCATCCCGGATACTCCCAGGAAGCAGCCGTGAGCTACCTGCTCGCTCACGACATACGTCCGATGGCATGGAGCCCACTCGGCCGTGGCCGTGAAAATGCTTTGGCCGGCAATGCGCTTCTTGCGAAGCTTGCAGCAAAATACCAGAAGAGTATCCCCCAGATCAACCTTCGTTTTCTTCTTCAAAAAGGAATCATCCCGATTCCGAAAGCTTCAACCGAAGCGCATATGAAGAGCAATATGGATATCTTTGATTTTTCCATTTCAGAAGAGGATATGTGGATGATGACCTGCATGCCGCAGACCACCTGGCTGGGAGAACATCCAGATTTCCACATTCCGACACGCAGAAGTAACCCTGCGCAGTAATAATAAAATTATCAATAGAAAACAGCCGGAAAACAGACAAATCCTCATCTGTTTTCCGGCTGTTCTTTTTGTAATCCGGGATAATTCTAATTAATCATCCCATTCCAGTCTGTGAAGATGCCCCTCTGTGTTCATCCCCGCAAAACCGTTTTGTCTCAACGCCTCATACAGTACGATCGCAACTGAATTCCCCAGATTTAACGAACGTATATCGCCCACCATCGGGATTCGCAGCGAATCCTCTTTATGATGGACCAAAATCTCCTCGGGGATTCCGGCACTTTCTTTTCCGAACATAATATAGCAGTCCGGTTCATAATGCACATCCGTATAAAGATTCGGAGATTTTGTGGTCGCCATATAGATCTTCACCCCCGGATTCTTCTCCATAAAATCCTGATAATCAATATATGTTGTGACATCCAGGTCTTTCCAGTAATCCATTCCCGCCCGCTTCAGGCTCTTCTCATCCAGCCTAAAACCAAGGGGTTCTATCAGATGCAGTCTGGTGTTCGTCGCAACACAGGTGCGACCGATATTGCCTGTATTCGCAGGTATTTCCGGTTCAAACAATACAATATTCAGCATCCCTGTTCTCCTCTGTCATGAAAGTTAGACTTCTTTTGCTTTCTGTGTACGCAGTCTTGTAATAAACCGTTCCAGACGTCCAAGCGCTTCTTTCAAATCTTCCAGAGAATATGCATAAGAAATTCTCACAAATCCTTCTCCGCTGGCTCCGAAAGCGGTGCCCGGAACGACTGCCACCTTCTCCTCTTCAAGGAATCTTGTTGCGAATTCTTCCGAAGTCATTCCAAATTCTCTGATACTTGGGAAAATATAAAAAGCACCGTATGGTTCAAAGCATTCCAGCCCCATTCTTCTCAATTCATGAACCAGAAAACGTCTTCTCTGATTATACGCTTCGCGCATCTTTGTCACTTCCTGGCGGCAGTTTCTGAGCGCTTCCACCGCTGCATACTGACTGTTTGTCGGTGCACACATAATTGCATACTGATGGATCTTTGTCATTTGTCCGATGATTTCTGCCGGTCCACAGGCATATCCCAGTCTCCATCCGGTCATGGCAAACCCTTTCGAAAATCCGTTGACCAGAATGGTTCTTTCCTTCATTCCCGGGAAACTTGCAATAGAGACATGGTCTCCCATATAACTCAATTCGGAATAAATCTCATCGGACAGCACAAACAGATCATGCTTGATCACCACATCCACGATCGGCTTCAGATCCTCTGCCGTCATAATCGCTCCGGTAGGATTATTCGGGAACGGCATGACCAGGATCTTGCTCTTCGGCGTAATAGCTGCTTCCAGTTCTTCCGCCGTCAATTTAAACTGATTCTCATTCTTCAGCGGAATTACAACCGGCACTCCGTCTGCCATAAACGCACACGGCAGATAGGACACATAGCTCGGCTGCGGGATCAGCACTTCATCTCCCGGATCCAGCATGGCACGGAACATCATATCAATTGCCTCACTGCCTCCGACAGTCACAAGGACTTCGTTATATGGATCATATTCTACATTTACCCTGTCTTTCAGATAATTTGTAATCTCGATCTTCAGTTCCTTGAGTCCTGCATTCGACGTGTAAAATGTACGTCCTCTCTCCAGTGAATAAATACCTTCTTCACGAATACGCCAGGGCGTATCAAAATCCGGTTCACCCACACCAAGCGAAATAGCGTCTTTCATTTCATTTACAATATCAAAAAATTTACGGATCCCTGATGGCTCCAATTGTACTACTTTCTGCGATAATGGATTTCTCATTACGGTGTCACCAACATCCTTTCTGCTTTCTTCTGCGGTACCATGATCGTTCCATGGTCTTTGTATTTTTTCAGGATAAAATAGGTAGATGTCCCGATGATCGATTCAATCGGTGCGAGCTTCTCAGACACGAACTGGGAAACCCCTTTCAGCGTCCATCCTTCCAGAATGACCATCAGATCATAACCGCCGGAAATTAAATACACGGCAGTAACTTCCGGAAAATTGTAAATTCTCTCAGCAATTTTATCAAATCCCTGATCCCGCTGCGGAGTCACACGCACTTCAATCAGCGCTGTGATCATGTCTGAACCTGCTTTGTCCCAATCAATGATCGTATGATATCCACAGATGATTTTTTCTTTCTCCATGACTGCGATTTCATTGGCTACAGTTACTTCATCGGTTCCCAGCATAATTGCGAGTTCTCCAAGGTCCGCTTTGCTGTTGCGTTCAATATAATTCAGAATTGCTCTTCTTGTTTCTTTATTTTCCATACTTCTATCCTCCAGAATATCTTGATAACGGATCATACTGATCCGGTCTAAATTAAAATCTTTGTCAGTTCATCCGGCGCAGGGCGGTCAATATAACGTACCTCTCCCTGATTCAGGATGACTCTTTCACGGCCCGCCGTCGTATGCCCGATCACCGCTGCCGCCATTCCTTCCCTTGTAAGCGTATCTGCCAACTCTTCCCCTTTCGGCGTGATAACCAATATACTTCCTGTACTGGTAA
This sequence comes from Bariatricus sp., assembly GCA_051880095.1. Lineage (GTDB taxonomy): Bacteria > Bacillota > Clostridia > Lachnospirales > Lachnospiraceae > Allocoprococcus. The sequence continues at coordinate 47,903 of JBJENH010000098.1, forward strand.
GCTGATAGGGATTGAGATGAAAATATTCACACACTTCGATTGTTTCCTGTTTTACGGGAATCCTCCTCATATCTACAGAAAGACCGATATCCGCTCCTTCTGCCAGTTCCCAGAGTGAGGCAAGGATTCCGCCGTCTGCAATCTGATGCATGGCAGATACGCCTATGGCATCAGCAGCTTTCATTTCTTTGAGTGAAATGAGCTCTTTTTCATAAGATGCCGTCTGTTTTAAAAAGGCAGATGAGAAATGCTCTGCAAGGCTTTCCCGCCTGGCCCTTAATATTCTTAGCGTTCCTTCCAGGCCGATCCACTTGATCTGTACGATATCCTGTCCCGCCAGGGCCTTGCAGCTCTGCAGGATTTGCTTTGCCGTCCCCGCGGCTGTCACATTTACAACCGTCGTCTGGATTCCGGCAACGTTCTGTACATCAGCCGCAAGAATCTCTATGCCATATTCGCTCGCGGCTTCAGAAGCGGCCTGCATCATGGCTTTTAATCTGGATTCATAGGCAAATTCAGGCAGCATGATCTGGATGCTGACTCCTTTCGGATCTGCTCCCCTTGTTGCAAGTGCATTGCAGGCCTGCGCCATCGCAAATACGCACAGATCCTTTTCATTCCCATAAAGTGAAACACCGGACAAAAGGATCTTCTCTTCCGGATCAGCCTGAATGCCATAACAGCATTCCTCCTTAGCCGGCGGGAAAAACGCCGCATGCACGTCTGTATTCAATTGTTTCAAGACGGACCGTCTGTAAACGGTCTGCGATATCTTTCCCGGTTTCATCCGTTATTCTCCTTCCCCGGAACCATTCTCCAGTGTTCTTGCCTGACTTATCGCTTCCCAGATCTTATCTTCGTTCTGGCTCTGAATTGCAGTTCTTACCAATTGGGAGGCTTCTTCACTTCCTGAAGCCGTTCCGACTTTCACTGTAACTACCGAAGCTTTATATGTACTGTTATTAATGACCTCACGGCTGACTTCCTGCCCATTCTCATATACAACTTTCCAAAGCCTTGCCGTTCGTCCATTGATCGCCGTTCCCTCTTCTTCCATCGAACCGATCGCACTGTCCGAATCTTCTACATATTTCTTTGTATATTCCGTGCGTTCAAGTGTCTCACTTTCAAATTCCACCGAATGTCCTTCATCTCTGGTATCTTTTCCATAAATATAGAACCGGACCTTATTATTGCTGTCAACGTAACCCTCGATCAGAATCGGCGTGTCATAATTATTTTTAAATTTAAAATCCTTCACGCCTTCTGCAATTGCCGCATCTCTTGACGGATCTACATAATTCACGATCATAGAATGTGCATAGCGTTCGGTAACTTCCAGCTCCGAATAAAGAACTGCGTTATACAGTGTTGTAGACACCTGGCAGAGTCCCCCGCCGATATTTTGGACGACCTGGCCGTTCTCATAGGCGCTGCCTGCCACATAACCGTTCTCTTCTGTATACGGTGCCAGAGCCTGCTCTACCGAAAGCTCTTCTCCCGGCATCAAGAGCGTTCCGTTGAGAATCTCTGCCGCTCTTCGTATATTTTTCACGCGGTCGCCGTACCCTGCCTGTGTGGAATAAGATCCCAGTTCATCCCGAATCGTTTCCAGATCTGCTCGAGTCACCGAAGGTGCTTCCGCTTCCCAAACCAGCTCCAGAGTGATCTCTTTATAGTTCCATTTCTCATTCAAATATGTTTCCAGATTCGCCAGAGACTCCTCGATCTGAATCTTATTCCCTGACGCTTCATCCGTAATCACAAATCCGGATCCTTTATGCGTAATCGTAGCATCCACGGCACGAGTCTCCATTGGGAGTGCCTTCTCAGTTAAGGCCGCTTGCGCTTTTTCACTGTCCAGCCGGTACATGTCATCAAGCACTAGATCGCTTTTTCCCAGCTTTCGGATCTGCCGGAAACGCTTCCAGACAGAGCCCTCCTTTCCATAAGAAACCGCTTCTTCTATCAGCTTATCTACGTCTTTCATCTCAATTCCAAGATCACCAAGCGTAGTCTCGGAAGTCTGTTCCCCCACCTTCAGGGTTACGATAAGCTGTCTGTACTCCGCCATTTTATTCTCTATGGCTGCTTTGGCCTGCGCCGTCGTCATGCCGGATACTTCCACTTTCCCTATATAAATGTGATCACAGATTTTGTCTTCTTCTGTTTTATTCACATAACGATAAAGCAAACCATAGGAGATACCACAAAGCAGTAAAATACACAGCACAAACAGACCGCTCAGATAAGCGATTCTCTGTCTTTTCCGTCTTCTCGCCTTTTTACTCAAATGCGGTTTTCTTTTACGCTTCGGCATCGCCAGTTTCCCCTCTTTGCTTCACTTTTTATTTTACCGCTCCTAAATCAAATACGGCAGTACCATAGTAACCACCATTGCCGCGATGACCACGAGGATGATCGCCGCTGCTATTCTCTGTGTCTTCTTACGGTTGAACATTCTTTTCACCTCTAAAAGCATATTTCTTTACATTCTATACTCTTTACTTCATTTTTGCAATACACAAGATTCTCTTTTTTCATCAGCCTTTTTGTCAATAATCTGTATTGCAGCCTGATGATTCAGCGGACTTCTGTTCTGATAATCAAAAAGAAGAATCACCCGTTCAGGGCTCATGTTGCCAAGCACATCAAAAGTAAACGCCTCCAGATGAGTCATTTTCCGCAGCTGCCTTCTGTCATATGCTTCATATCCGGCCAGATAGCTGTGCTCCTTTGCCTCCTGATCATAGAATTCCTTTTCCTCTTCTTTTGAAATCCGCTCTTCTCCCGCAAATTCCGGCCTGTTTTTCGCATTTTCCCTGAGAAAATAATCCAGCGTCATCAGCTGCCGATATTCCTCCAAATGTTCGGGATCCTGCTCCTTTGCAAATTCCAGAAGTATCTCATAACGTGCTGCTCTGGAATGGCTCACAAGATTCATTCCTCTCTCTTCATAAAAACAGCTCAGCTTCTCAAAAAATGCAAACGGACTTTCATACAAACGAATGATATAAGGCAGCGTATAGCAAAACTGCCTGCTGTTATAATACACCTCAACCATTTCTTCAATCCCTTTGAGCCGAAGTGTATCATCATAAGGAAGCCACTTTGTGTGCAGGACTTCGTAGGGCGGAAGACTCTTTGCAGACAGTTCATACTCTTCCTTATGCTCTTCCATATAGGACCCCTTCAGCACTTTTAAAAATCCTAACTGAAGCTGTTCCGGCTGCAGAGCATAGACATCGTTAAATGATCTTCCGAAGCTTTCATAATCCTCAAACGGAAGCCCGGCGATCAGATCCAGATGCTGATGAATATTGCCAAATGAATTGATCCTCTTCACGATCCGCGCCACTTCTTCGAAACGCATTGTACGGTGTATTTCCCGGATCGTTTCCGGATTTGTAGACTGCACCCCGATTTCCAGCTGAATCAGCCCCGGACGCATCCGACTCATCAGTTCCAGTTCTTCTTCATTTAACAAATCTGCGGAAACCTCAAAATGAAAATTTGTGATCCCATTATCATGATTCATGATATAATTCCAGATTGCCATCGCGTGGTCATGCCTGCAATTAAACGTTCTGTCCACAAATTTCACCTGCGGAACCTTCTGATCGATCAAAAACTGAAGTTCCTTTTTCACCAGTTCCAGACTGCGGAATCTCAGGCATTTGTCCACCGATGACAGGCAGTAACTGCATGAAAATGGGCATCCCCTGCTCGATTCATAATAGATGATCTTGTTTTCAAAATCTTTCATATTATGATACACAAACGGCACTTCACTTAAATCCATCACCGGCCGCCAATCATTTTCACCTATTTCTTTCGTCCATTCTCCACCTGAAAATTTCCGGTAAGTGATTCCCGGGATAGCGGACAGTTCTTCCGTCTGATTCCGGCTGCAAGTCTGATAATGCATCAGAAGTTCTGCAAAAGTCCTTTCACCTTCTCCCATTATCACCCCATCTGCCTCCGGGAGACGACTCAGAACATCTGCCGCATCATAAGACACCTCCGGACCGCCAAGCCACAGGATTACATCCGGAAGAATTTTACGAATTTCGCACACAATCTCCTCAACATAGATCAGATTCCAGATATAGCATGACAAACATAACATATCCGGCTTTCTTTTATAAATATCTCTCAGTATCTCATCCGTCTGCTGGTTGATCGTATATTCTGCAATTTCTATCCTGACATCATTTCCCGACTCCGTTCCTTGCATTTGCTCCTCAGCATATGCTTTCAGACTATAAACAGCGAGATTCGAATGTATATATTTCGCATTAATGGCGGTTAACAAAATCTTCATACTCTGCCTCCTCACACACCTGTTACTCTTCACTATATAGCAAATTGAGTCATTTGTAAAATATTGAAAGTAAATTGATTTTTTTATACAAACTGGCTATTATATAGATATCTTAAATTCTTTAACAAAGGAGTATAACTATGCAGACAAACAAATGGCAACAAGACTATGAAGAATTTGAAGCAGTCACCAGAAAATTCTACGCAGGGGAAGTAACTGTCCCTGAGTACAAAGGCTTTTCCGGAGGATTCGGCAGCTATGCCCAGCGTGGCGGAAAATCCAGCATGCTTCGTCTCCGCCTGTCCGGAGGACGCGTCACAAAAGACAAACTCGGATTCATAGCAGATGCAATCCGCAGATACCATATAAACAAAATACATTTTACCACCTGTCAGACAATTCAGCTCCATAATCTCGACGCAGATACCGTTTGTGAATTATCGGTCGCTGCACTTGACGCCGGCATCATTACCCGTGGAGGCGGCGGTGATTTTCCGAGAAATGTTATGGTTTCTCCACTAAGCGGAGTGGAAAAGGGCGAATATTTTGATGTAATGCCATATGCAAATGCAGCTGCTGATTACTTGATGGGGCTGATTAAGACTGTGAAGCTCCCCCGCAAATTGAAGGTCTGCTTCTCAAATTCCCCTGCCAATCAGACCCACGCGACATTCCGGGATCTCGGTTTCTGTGCACGTGAAGATGGAAGCTTTGACGTATATTGCGCAGGTGGTCTGGGAAACAATCCTAAAATGGGTGTTCCGGTAGCCACAAATATCCGTCCTGACCAGATTCTATATTATATTGAAGCTATGGTTCGCTTATTCACCACTTATGGAAATTATGAAAACCGCGCCAAGGCAAGGACGCGCTACATGCAGGATGTCCTCGGTGACAGATTACGCGAAGAATATACAAAGAAGCTGGAAGAAGCAAAATCAGACTGCCCGGATCTGACGATTCATATCTCTGATCATACTTCCGCGAAAAGCGGCGACGGTTCTGAACTCGTTTCTTCCCGGATTATCACTCAAAAACAGGACGGACTTTTCGCCGTCAAGTATCATCCGATCGGCGGATGCCCTTCTCCGGAACAGTTCGCCCATCTCTGCGATGCAATCTGTGAAATGGAGGGCGTTGAACTCCGCCTCACTCCGGACGAAGGCGCCTATATCATAAACTGTACCGGAAAAGAAGCCAGGCAGATTCTTGAACTTACTTCCGACAGTGCAAGGACCGTCTTCGAATCTTCCGTTGCATGTATCGGCGCTTCCATCTGTCAGGTCGGTGTCCGTGATTCACAGGCGCTCCTTGCCACTCTGGTAGAAGAAGCCGAAAAATGGAATTTTGCAGACGGTGTTCTTCCGCAGATTCACATTTCCGGATGTCCTTCTTCCTGCGGCACCCATCAGATCGGAAAGATCGGCTTCCGCGGCGGAATGAAGAAAGTCGACGGGAAACCAGTATCTGCATTTGTCATGACAGTAAATGGTGAGGATTATGAGGATAAAGAGAAGTTCGGCGAACAGCTCGGAACGATTCTGGAAACAGATATCCCGGCATTCTTCAAAGATCTGGGCGATGAAATCTCCGCCTCAGGCATGCTGTATGACGACTGGTACGCAGAAAATCCGGAACGCTTTAAAGAAATTGCAGGCAAATATTTATAAAAGGTTTATAAAAAGAAAGCGTAACCGTTGACATTTCGGCGAAAACACGTTACAATTATATTCCGTGCAGCCGGGGTGTTAGCGGTACCCTGTACCTACAATCCGCTACAGTAGGGGTGATGCTGTGCCGAGGGCTTTTCTTGTCAAAGCTGCCTCCGGTTCGTGGCGTTGATATCTGGGTCTTACGCGGCGGATCTCTGTGAACCGTGTCAGGTCGGGAACGAAGCAGCACTAAGCAGATGCTTCTGGGTGCCGTAAGGTAGCCTGGGTTGAGTTTACAGCCGGAGTACCGTTTGGGGGGAAATTGTTCGACGCACAGCGCACGAAAAATAATCTCGTTTTCTTATCAGTATCACTTGACTTTCCCCCGATAATCAACTACGCTTATTCTATATAATACGGACCGACTTCAGATGTTATTTTTCTGAAATGTCGATGCAAATCAAGGAGGAAATTGCGATGTACGCAGAATTTGACGAAACTTTAGTAACTGGTAATGAGATGATCGACTCTCAGCATAAAGAGCTGATTGACAAAATTAATGACTTATTGAAGAGCTGTGAGCAGAGCTCCGGTAAAGTAACTGCAATCCAGACACTGGGTTACCTTGCAGACTACACCGATTTCCATTTTTCAGCTGAAGAAAAGCTTCAGGAAGAGATTGGATACCCGGGAATTGCTGAACATAAGCAGAAACATGAAGAACTCCGTCAGGTCGTTTCCGAACTTCACGCTATGCTCGAAGAAGAGGAAGGCCCGTCTGAAGCATTTGTTGCACAGGTTCAGAAGAATGTCGTTGACTGGCTCTACAACCACATCAAAGGATTTGACCGTTCTGTTGCAGAGTACAAGAATATGACTCTCAACAACGAAAAACTGTAAAAAACACAACCTTAAAAGAATCTCTGATTGGAATCAACAATTTCCAATCAGAGATTTTCTTTTTCCAGTTCTTTTTTCCGTTTTTGTTTTTCACGAAGTTCTTTGAAAAACCCTTTCATCATCAAAGAACACTCCTCCTCCAGCACGCCTCTCTCCAGTTCCACCTGATGATTAAACTTTGCGACCTGAAGAAGATTCAATATCGATCCGGCGCATCCTGCTTTCGGATTCATGCATCCAACCACTACCCGCTTCATACGTGCCTGTACGATTGCACCTGCGCACATCTGACAGGGTTCAAGTGTCACATACAAGGTACAGTCCTCCAAACGCCAGTCGCCCATTTTCCGGCTTGCTTTCTTAATTGCAAGGATTTCTGCATGTGCCAGCGGATTTTTATCTGTAGTGCGCCTGTTATATCCGCGCCCGATAATTTTCCCGTCATAAACAATCACACAGCCGATCGGCACTTCTTCGATTTCCCAGGCCTTTTTTGCCTGCCTGATGGCTTCTTTCATATATTTCTCATCTTCAGTGAGCTGTTTCTTCATCCTCTACTCTCCTTGTTTTTTCACCACATTACTGATTTCACGGCACCAGTATCCAAAATCTTCAGACGGGCTGCGCTCGCCATCTTCCCATTCCATTTCCCCCTCTTCCGGTTTCATAAACTGCCGAAAACCAAACGCTCCGGCTGCATACTCCTCTCTGGGATGATAAATTCCCGGAACCCCGAGCCAGCACCTGCCGTCTTTGCGGAACGAAACAAGATGATGATAATTATGATATCCATGAAGCAGAAAATGATTGTTGGCCAGCCTCCATTCTCTTCGCGGAAGCTGAGAGAGGTCCTGTCTGCTGATTTTGAAAATCTGCTCTCTGTATCTTTCTTCCTTTTCTGTCACTTCTTCCGTCAAAGGCTCCCTATCATCTTCCGGCGTCTCGGCGGGCTCTGACTGTTTCTCATTTTCCGGCGGTTCTTCTTGCTCCGAAGGGTCCATATTCGTAGGCACTTCCTCCTCCGGGAGTTCCAGATTTGCTGCCACTTCTTCCTCAGACTG
>JBJENH010000098.1:55939-61117 GCA_051880095.1 Bariatricus sp.
TAGGCACTTCCTCCTCCGGGAGTTCCAGATTTGCTGCCACTTCTTCCTCAGACTGCTTCTCTTCCTCCTCCGTCTTCCGCCGCAACATATCCTCCCGACTTATCATATTTTCAACATCAACCCGGCGTTCATTCCAAACGGCCGCATACCATTCTTCTTCGCCGTTCCTTTTCTTCCGGAGAATCAATCCTTCAATATTCTTGAATATATCAGCCCCTCCGACATCGTCTGACGTATATGTCAGACGATACCCAAAGGCAGATCTTGTTCCCGGAATTTCACCCATGCATATTCCCACTGTCTGATTTCCCATCAGATAAAAAAGGAAAATTTCCAGTGTCTGCCCATCCGACACCGGAAATCCCTGTCCGTAAATCTGGATCACTGCCGAATCATCGGATTCCTCTGTCCTCACAAAGCCCACATTTCTGATTCGTTTCCCATTTTGATATTCATATAGATACCGGATAAATTTCTTCATAGTCAGAGTGTACTCCTTCGAAAACATACCTACTTTAACTTATTCAGAAGTCTCCGAAATCATTCCTAAAAAATCGCTGTGAGTTCCTGATACAGACGTTTCGCATAACTGTCTGTCATTCCACAGATATAATCTGTCACAAGCAGAAGACGAAGATACAGCTTTTCTGATTCACTCTTCCCTTTGCTGTGAAAATAATATGCACTTTTATAATTATCTGATATAAAAGAAATAATTCTTTTGTCAATCGTTCCCGGTTCCTCATATGGATTGTCAAACTTCATGACAGCCGATGAAAATTTATCCATCAGAAAATTCAGCATAACCGACTCTTTCATTTCCATTTTGTAAATCTGCGCTGAAGTAAACACCTCACGAAATGCCAGATTTCCAAGCAGATCCATCAGTTTTTCCCCATACGTACCATAAAAAATATCATGCTCGTATCTTCCGTCCATGATCGCTTCATAATTTGATGTAAACCCATCGGTTGCACAACTGATCATGAACCCTTGCATGCGAACGATCCAGTTCTTGACCGCATACTCCTCCGGTTTGCGTTCTCCCCGCTCTTTTCCTCTCGCATAGAATTTATCCAGTTCGTACAACGCATCAAACGGACCACATTCTTCTCCTGTCTCATTCTTAAGCGCTTCCAGTTCTTCTCTCAATTTATGGAACGAAATAAATCCTTTGATAAATGAATCCTCAATATCGGCCGTTTTGTATGCGATATCATCCGCAGCCTCCAGAATAAACGTCAACGGATGACGCCTTCCGTTGGTTCCGGTCGTCTCCTGTACATCATAGAAAATCTCCCGGTCTGCATAATAATATCCGAGCTTTTTATCCTTAATATTCCCGCTCTCCGGCTGAATTTCAAGTGAAGATACCGGATATTTGATAATGCTCCCCAAAAGCGCATATGTCAGATTCATTCCCCGCTCATCCACGAGATAATGCAATTTCGTCACCAGCCGCAGCGCCTGCGCATTTCCTTCGAAATGATACAAATCTTCGCGCATCTGCGGATCTAACAGTTCTTCTGCCTTTTTCCCGCAAAATTCCAGTTTTCCAAGATTCTCCGCAAACCATTCCCGAATGGCGAGCTCTCCAAAATGCCCGAACGGCGGATTGCCTATATCATGAATCAAGCCCGCACACTGCAAAATACTGCAGATATCCTCTTTCATTCTCGGGCTAAATCCCGGATCCAGACCATACGTCAATATATTTTCTCCGATATTCTGTCCCAAAGATTTGGCAAATGATGATACCTCCAGCGAATGCGTCAGACGAGTTCTTATAAAATCACTTTTATCCAGAGGAAATACCTGCGTCTTGTCCTGAAGTCTTCTGAAAGACGCACTTCCTATAATCCGATGATAATCTTTCTCAAATTCGCTGCGCAAATCTGTAGATTTAACAGAACCGGCATGATGTACTCTCTGCCGGTCCCTTTTTGCTGATAAAAGTTTTTCCCACTCCATAACAGCCCTCTGTCATTAATCCAGATAGATCGGTGGTTCATAATCCTTGCCAAGCGTTGCTTTTTTACGCTCTTCAAATCCAAGGAATGCCCATTCCGTCATATCTGTCCACTTATGTTCCTTGCGGTCATAAACCTGCACATAGCCAATGCGCTTCGGATGCATCCGAACACTGTTCGACTGATATTCATGACCTGTATATGGATTCACATCGCCATTTACAAGATCTTCATCCTCATCAGCCCGTTTCTTGATCGGCTGGAAATCTTTAGCTTTATCATGACGCTTTTCTTCTCTCTTCGGTGAAGAAATGATCTTTGTAATTCTGGAGAAACGTGATTCCTTATGCTCGTTCTTCGCCGTTTCCTCTTTTGCAGCTTCCTCCTGCTTCACTTCCGGCTGTACATCCGTAGTTTCTTCGACAACAGCTTCCGGTATTCTTTCCTCCGCTGCCGGTACCTCAGCTGCCGGCTCTTCAGATGTCGGCTCCTCCGGAACTTCTTCTATTGTATCCGCTTCCGGTTCGTAAGCAGCCTGTTCTTCCACGCCTTCCGTTTTCTCAACTGATTCATCCTCGCCCGTCTTTTCTTCCTCAGGTTCAGATATTGCCTCCACTGCTTCTTCCGGCTCTGTATCAACCGTTGTATCTGCCACTTCCTGAACTGCCGGCTCCTCAACCGCTGCAGCCTCAGACGCGCTTTCCTGCGGTTCTTCCAGCATATCTACGATCTCGCCCACGGTAATATCCCGCTCCGCTTCCTTCGCTTCCGCACGCGCTGCTTTTCTTTCTTTCTTTGCCGCAAGCTTGTCCAGCTCCTTGCTGGTCGGCGGAACTTCTTCAATTACAGATGCCCGCTCTGCCGCTTCCTGACTGGCCAGAATACTGAGCTGGAACGAACATCCCAGAATATCCGCGATCATACGCATATCCTGCTCCTGAAAATTATCTCTTCCAAGCCGCTGTGTCAGATTCTGCCGGGACATCTTTTTCCCGGTTCTTTCTTCAATCTGTTCTGCCAGCTCCTTGATCGTCATACCTTTTCTACTTAAAACAATCTTTACCTGCTCCCCAAATGTGAGACTTATCATGCCATCTTCTCCTCCTTATTAATTCAGCACCAATTTTCCCTATTTTTTATTGTAGCAAATGACAAATTATCCGTCAACAGCCGTCATTTTTTTCTTTATTTTTTGCTCTTTTTCTTCCTCTATCCTCAAAAAATCTTCGCTTGCGATTTTCACAACTTTTTCCTCTCATTTCGGATTTTTATGGTCATGATTTACAAACTATAAAATTTTTATAAAAATACCTTTGACAAATCACTCCCCTTGTGTATAATTAGGGATATCCAAAAACAAGGGCGTTTTCCTAACACGGAAAGCGCCTTTTTGTTTTCCAGAAAAGGAGGGTGTAATTATGAAAAAACTGGAAATCATTATCCAGCCGGAGAAGCTTGAAGATCTGAAAGCGATTCTTGACGCTTCCAACGCAAACGGCGTTATGATCAGCAACATCATGGGATACGGCAATCAGAAAGGGCACAGAAAGATTTATCGCGGTGCTGAATACAGCGTGAATCTGCTCCCGAAAGTAAAGGTTGAAACAGTCGTTGAACCTTCCGTTGCAGAACCTTTGATTCAGAAAATTGTCGAGGAAATCCAGACCGGAACCTACGGCGACGGCAAAATCTTCGTATATGAAGTGGAAGATGCTGTCCGCATCCGTACTGGTGAGCGCGGTACCGCAGCTCTTTAATAAAATGGTACACATAAAAAAATACATATTTGTTATCAATGAGGATAGCTGTGCATTTGATGCATCAGGTATCCTTTTTTAATGACAGCAAGAGGAGGTAGTATTATGGGATTAACAGCATTAATTGAAAGCGGCCTGGAGGCCACAGCAGCAACGGAGCTTCTCCTGAACGTAGTCTGGACTATTGTAGGTGCAATTCTGGTATATTTCATGCAGGCAGGATTTGCAATGTGCGAGGCAGGTTTTACAAGAGCAAAAAATACTGGTAACATTTTAATGAAAAACATGATGGACTTTGTATTGGGAAGCCTTTTCTTCTTCCTGTTCGGTTTTGCGATCATGCACGGAGATGACTTGAATGGATTCATCGGTATAAGCGGCTTCTTTGACCCCACCAAGCTTGCCGATGCCGACGGATTATTTAACGGTCTCCCGATCGGCGTATTCATCATTTTCCATACAGTATTCTGCGCGACAGCCGCAACCATCGTTTCCGGTGCAATGGCAGAACGTACCAAATTCGTTGCATACCTTTTATACAGTGCAGCAATCAGTATATTTATTTACCCGGTATCCGGTCACTGGATCTGGGGTGGCGGTATCCTCTCACAGATGGGCTTCCACGATTTCGCCGGTTCCACAGCTGTACACATGGTCGGCGGTATCTGCGCACTGGTAGGTGCTAAAATTCTTGGACCTCGTATCGGAAAATACGGCAAAGACGATAAAGTAAAAGCCATTCCGGGACATAACCTCTCCATCGCAGCACTCGGAGTGTTCATCCTCTGGTTCTGCTGGTTCGGATTCAACTGCGGTTCTACAACAGCCGCAACAACCAACATCGGTGACATCGCCATGACAACCAACCTCGCCGCAGCAGCCGCTACCCTCGCAGCACTGATCGTCACCTGGGTACGCTACGGCAAACCAGACGTATCCATGACCTTCAACGGCTCCCTCGCAGGATTAGTTGCCATCACAGCCGGATGTGACTGCGTAAGCAACGTCTCAGCAATCATCATCGGAGCAATCGCAGGCGTACTCGTCGTATTCTCCGTAGAATTCTTCGACAAAGTAGTCAAAATTGATGACCCTGTAGGTGCTATCAGTGTCCACGGAGTCTGCGGAGCCGTAGGAACTCTCCTGACCGGAATCTTCTCCCCGGACTATAGCTTCGCCACCCAGCTGACCGGCGTAGCCGCAACCGCAACCTACGTATTCGTAATGGCATTCATCATCTTCACGATCATCAATAAAACCGTAGGCCTCAGAGTCACCAAAGAAGAAGAACTCGACGGTCTCGACATCCACGAACACGGCTGCTCCGCATACGCCGACTTTAACTTCCGTCTATAGCCGGACGAGTGAAACAAAAAAAGACTGGAGAATCATGCTCGCATGATTCCCCAGTCTTTCTTTGTTTCATGAGTGGCAACGCGACCTTGGAAAGC
>JBJENH010000099.1:0-2302 GCA_051880095.1 Bariatricus sp.
ATTAGAATGTGAAGAAAACCGGATGATTCTGTAAATGGTTTCATCCGGTTTTTATATTAAAAAATAAGGGGGAAAAAGATGGAAATAGTATGGAGAGCGTTATGTGAATTTTTGGCGTTCACTGTCAGTATGCTGCTTTCATTCGCTGATCCGTCGGCTGTGACAGAGCGTTCATTTGTCCTGGATTCTGTACCGGTTTCTGTGACTGCTTCTGCGCAGGATTCCGTATCAGCTTCTGCAGCTGCTTTTACGTCGGATGGTGGGAGAGAAAACGCAGAACAGATCAGTACGGAAAAGAAAGCGGAAATGACGATCATGTTTTACTGTATCGGTTCGGATCTGGAATCCTACGGAGGAAGCGCCAGTGCGGATATTGAGGAAATCCTGGCAGCACAGCTTGGGCAGGAAATCAGGCTGGTAATGCAGACAGGAGGTACCAGCATCTGGCACAGAAGTGATATTAAAGGAGGGACAGTTCAGCGTTTTGTTTTTGAAGAAAACAATATCCGTCTGGTGCAGGATGTGGGCAGGATCAGCATGGTGAAAGCAGACACCTTGTCGGATTTCATACGCTGGGGAAAGGAAATCTGCCCTGCTGACAGATACGGAATCATCCTGTGGGATCACGGCGGCGGTACGCTGGGAGGCTTTGGCATTGATGAGATGTTTCCGTCGGATGGATCCATGATGATCAGTGATTTGCAGAAAGCATTCAGAGACGGCGGTACGGAATTTGAATTTATCGGTTTTGATGCCTGCCTTATGGGTACGCTGGAGCTGGCGTATGCTTTGTCGCCCTATGGTCAGTATCTGATCGCATCAGAGGAAACCAGCAGGAGCACCGGCTGGGAATATACCGGCTGGCTGAATGCGCTTGCCGCCCGGCCTTCCATGGAAGGAGCTGAGCTGGGAGAAAATATTGTAGATACTTATATGGAGCAGGGCAGACTTGTAAATGCCTCCGCCCAGGGATACAGCCGTTATGAAATGGAAAAGAAGACGCTGTCAGTTATTGATCTGAAGCGGATTCCGGCTCTTTATGATGCTCTGTGCTCATATTTTGGCAAAATAAGAAATGCGTGGGACAGGGAGTATCTGTATTTGGCGGACATAAGAAGTAAAGCATTTGAATATGGCGGTGAAAGCTGTGATCAGATTGATCTTTGGAGTTTTCTGGAAGCAGTAGAAAGTTATACAGGTATTGATGTTGATGAAGAACTGAAGGAAGCTTTTGATAATGCCGTTGCAGACAAAAGAGCAACCATGCAGTCAAAGGGGATCGCGTTTTATTACCCGTACAGACGATTTGACGTGTACAGTTCTATGTTGAATGAACTGAATTCTATCGGAATGAACAATGCGGATTATCAGGGCTTTTTCTCGGATTTTGTTTCCAGCACTCTTATTATGCAGCAGCGTTATCCAGGGCAGTTTTCTGCCTGGGACAACCTGGCTGACTATACATCAGGAACAATTTCATCCGGTTTTGGAAGTTCGGCTGCTCAGGAATCCCAGTCCTACAGCGGTGAGACCTGGTATGATCAGGAAGCGGGAGGGCAGATTGCGGACGAACTGCCTCAGCTGAATCCGGATACTTTTCTTGCAGCGCAGGAAAACGGTGAGTTTCTGGAATTGTCAGAGCAGGACTGGAGTATTATTGCCCGTATTGAACTGAATGTTATTATATATGATGAGGAAGGATTTATTGATCTGGGAATGGATCCGAGATACAATCTGGAAGGAAAAAGGCTGAGTCTGACATACGATGGGAGATGGGTATCTGTAAACGGAACTACAGTTGCGTTCAATAATATCGATTCCGGAACATTCAGTGATGGAACATGGTATAATATGGGATATATACCAGCACGGTTAAATGGAACAGAAAACATTAATCTGGTAGCATACTGGGATGGGAAAGATGCCCCGAACGGAATCATATTGGGATATCAGCCGGCAGAAGAAGGAGATTTCTGGTCTGTATTTTCCAAGTATGATATTTTTGAATTTGCGCAGAATGACAAAATAGAATTTGCCTATGATTATTATTCATTGACAGAAAACAGGGAGACAACAATATGTCTTCCCGAATACATAAATGTATCAGATGGTTTGACCGTGAGTTATGGGGGCATAGAAGACAATGCTATCTATGCGTATTGTCTGACAGATATCTATCAGAATCAGTATTGGACAGAGTACAAAGAATATTGATTTTATGAAGATTATGTCAGAGACAGTGAAACGCTCCATTCCCTGGTCTTGTCGGATTTGTCCATTTCAATCAGACCCTCCTCTTTCA
>JBJENH010000100.1:0-2282 GCA_051880095.1 Bariatricus sp.
TATTTTTCCTATATTTGTAAAATTTGTACTCCAAATCAAAATACGTTTGTTCGTCACTGGCGGTCACCACCTCCCATTCCGGTCTTTCATCCAGATTTGGGAAATAAGCATCCGCACGATAGGAATAATCGATCCGGGTAATGTAAGCTGTATCACACCAATCTAATAAGAGCGAAAAAATGCTTTCCCCTCCCACCACATAGATGTCACTGCTATCATATTTCTTCAGTTCTTCCTTTAATTCCTCCGGGTTATGGACCACGATTACGCCTTTGGGCGCAAACCCCGGATTTCTGGACAGTACAATGTTCGTCCTGTTCTTAAGCGGACTTCCTCCGGGAAAGCTTTCCAGGGTCTTTCTGCCCATCACTACTACGTTTCCCGTGGTGACCTCCCGAAAAAATTTCATGTCATCCGGAATACTTACCAATAACTTATTCTCATATCCGATTCCCCAATTTTTATCTACTGCTGCTATCAGGTTCATACTTCTCTCCTTTTCTTCCGTTGTAGTCTCTTTTCTTACTCTTCCCTGATCTTTGCCTTTTCCACCGCATTTTTTACTGCCTTTAGCAAAACTTCCGATGTATATTCTCCCTCCTGGGATAATTCGATATTTTCCAAAGACTGGCTGTCATAGACCTGTTGACTGATCACATCCAGACAGGGCTGCATCAGCGGATACATAGTGGCCACCTCGTCACTCAGGTTTCGAAACGCGATAGCATTGATCCGCTGTTCATCTACCACCACTTCCACATCAAGCACCGCATCATTCATCTGTATACTGGAAGTATATACCCCCGGTTGGTAGAGCGCAGAACTGCTCACTTCTTCGTTTTTTCGGAACATCAAAAACAGAAGAACGATCAGTACCACCGCAAGAACCGCAAACACCACGGTGTAGATCACTTCTTTCATGTATAAAACCACAATTTTTGTTCGGTTGCTCAAGACATACCTTCCTGCACACTTTGTATAATATATGACCGGCGTTTCGTTTTATTCCCCATCACGACCGAATTCCCACAGCACTCTTAAGTAGCTGATCAAATTCATAAGGTTAGCCTGAATCGGGAAATCCCATCGGATCCGGAATCTGGTATGCGTCTTCAGATTATGCCCACGGCACCAATTAAGAATCATTCTCAGCGTGACCTGCCCCTCCCGGGCGATCAATCTTCTTAAATAAGAAATAAGATATTCGTCCTCTCCGCTTTGAATCTCAACATAGATCACTACATTATAATAGTGTACTTCAACACATTTTTTCTGTTGGCTTTCTTCTTTTACTCTTTTCATACTCTCTCCCCATTGCTTACTTTATTTCTTCAAGTTGGGATGTACAGTGCGGACATCTTGTAGCATCCACGGCAATTTCACTTTTACAGAACGGACAGACCTTTGTTGTCGGCGCAGCCGGTTCTTCTTCTTTCCTGCTGAATCTTTCATTCAGCTTGTTTAATCCTTTGATCATGCAGAATATCACAAGCGCCGTGATCAGGAAATTAATAACTGCCGTAATAAAATTTCCATATGCAAGCACCGGTGCTCCCTCTGCACTCCCCAGCGTAATAGAAAGATTGGAAAAATCGATTCCTCCAAAGATTCCAAGGATCGGCGTCAGGATATCCTGGTTCAGTGATGTCACAATCGCTGTAAATGCACCGCC
This sequence comes from Bariatricus sp., assembly GCA_051880095.1. Classification (GTDB taxonomy): domain Bacteria; phylum Bacillota; class Clostridia; order Lachnospirales; family Lachnospiraceae; genus Allocoprococcus. Next base: position 1,673 of record JBJENH010000100.1, read on the forward strand.
GACAATAACACCGACTGCCATATCCATCACATTTCCCCGCATGATAAACTTCTTAAATTCTGCAATAAAACCTTTTTCTTTACTCATAGCTAGTACTTCCTTTCCATAATACCTGTTCCTCTAATGTCAACATCTCCTCTGCGGCTAGTATACCACAGGTAAGGTTCTATCACAAGAAATCCTCGATTATAGCATATTTCTCTTGACATCCCATGATTTATATCTTATAATGTGTCATGTGTCTGACATATGCGCGAGTGGCTCAGTTGGTGGAGCACGACCTTGCCAAGGTCGGGGTCGCGGGTTCGAGTCCCGTCTCGCGCTCTTCATTAGCAAAAAAGCATCATGCAAAAGCATGGTGCTTTTTTGTTAACGAGGCCCAGCCTGGCCTCGAAGTTCGAGGTCTACGCTTCGCGACCGTCGTTGCCAAACAGGCTCCACCGGAGCCTGGCAACGACTCGCGCGAAATTTACCAGTTCTTTTCTATATTTCGCGCATTTCATAATTTCGCAGCCTCCCGAAAAACGAAAATAGCGAAAATCTCCATAAATTAGTTTTTTCTCGCGCATTATTTCAAAATCTGCGCGAGAATTGTGCTAATTCATGTGAA
>JBJENH010000101.1:0-57352 GCA_051880095.1 Bariatricus sp.
GATGCCGCTGCCGGAGAGAACACTTCTCTTCTGGCCGCCAACGTCGCTAACACAAAGAAATTCGAGATCAAAACACCGGATATTACCATTCAGGTGAACCCGGAATGCGCCGACCTTGTAGAGACCCGTATCATAGACGGGCGCAAATGCCTTGTTATCGCAGTCGATGACCGTGTAGAGATCAATGGCATCAGCGCCAGAACAGCGACGACCAAAACCGAACCTTAGAGTTCAAAAACCGGACCGGCCATCTGCCGTTCCGGTTTTTCGCTTCTACAATCCTTTTCCATATAAAAACCAAAATCGCTTTTTTCTACTCAGCGTCTTCAGATATGCCCTGCGGAATTTCTGATATAGCCGAAACATCTTTTTCAGTTCCTCTTTTGAGATCTCCTCCCCGGAGAATGCTGCCCTTTCCGCACACAGATACATCCACTCCCACTCTTCCTCTGTAAGCTGCGTGAAATGTACTTTCATTTTTTCCAGAGTCATCCGCTCACTTTCCGGATCCGGCTCCATACCGTCAAACAGACATATCTCATACATTGCCTGATACAGGTTTGCAATTCCCTGATTCTCTCTACGCCTGCGGAAACCGGCATAACGTTTCTGTCTTCCGAGACTTCTGAAAATGACAAAGAGAAACATGACCAGAAATACCGCTCCTGCAGCTGACGCTGTACCAACTGCGACTTTTCTAAAAACGATCTTCAGTGAATCCGACTCATTTCCACCTTTTTCAATATCACGGTTTTCCCCGCCATCCATCTTCTGCATCGTATCATCCGCCGCTGTCAAAGTGTCATCAGCACTCATCTCAGGCTGTGTCGGCTGATTCTCTTCCTGTGGCTGATTTTCATTCTCCGGTTCATCTTCATTCATCGTGTCCTCCGGCGCTTCGTCTTCCCAGTCATCTGTTCCGCCTGCCACATCGCTCTCAACCAGATATGACGGCGTATGCTCCCGTACCACCCATCCAATCTCATCATCGAATGTCTCACACCACGCATGTGCCATCTCATCCGTCACCACAGCTCGGTAAGTCCCGTCATTTTCCCGGATAAATGCACCGGTCGGGACTGCATACCCTTCAACAAACCGCGACGGATATCCGCACGCCCTGTAGATCAGTGTTGCCGCCGATGCGAAATGGACACAGAACCCTTTCCGGTTCTCTGTCAGGAAATACTCTGTAAATTCTTCTCCTTCCGGCACTTCGCCCGGTGACTTACTGTAACGAAGTCCCAGAGTCTCTTCAAAAAGTCGATTGATTTCGTCTGACAACCGATCCACATTACTCTGCTCCACCGAACGGCTTAACGCTTTCAGTTTCTCCAGTCCGTCCGGAATCAAGCTGTATTCTTCTTTCACGAATGTCCTGTATTCCTCCCAGATTTCTGACTCTTTGGCCAGATCCTCCGACGATATACCTTCTGCATCCTTCAACTGGAAATAAGGGAATTCCCGCTCATCCGTCCATCTTCCCTTCACCCAGGAATCGAGATAAATTTTATCGTTCTGTTTCACTTCTGCAAAATACGGCACATAAGAGTAATCGGAAGAAGCGCCCTCCCGGCGGATGGTGATTGTCTGCTGTTTGGGACTTGCCGCTCCTTCGCTGATTCTCGTATACGGCTCATTCATCAGCGCTCTGCGGTCGGCTTCGCCTGAGACCGACGGCATACCTTTCCGAAACTCCGAATTCGACTCCTTCTCCCAGGCCTTTCCGGTATAATTCACTCCGGTATATGCTCTCAGATACAGCGTTTCCCCAGGTTTTTCCGTGACAGTGATTTCCAGCGCTTTCTCACCGGAAGGCTTAAATTCACTCAGATTTTCCAGATTCCCTTTTGCAATTCCGCCACCGGAATACGCTCCCTCTTTCCCAAAACGCTCCTCAAGAATACCTTGTACATCGATCTGCTGCATCTCCGTCAATCTGTTATGGACCTCAATCAGGCGATCCTCATTCTCTGTTTTATAGGACCGGATGAACGGCATGAACACCTGCGTGCATCCGAACAGGATCCCCAGAGTCACGAGGATTCCGGCCCCTTCCCTCCATGACACACTTCCGCACTTTCTCCAATAAAAATAAAGGATCGTCCCACCAAGCAGGCACCATGAAGCTGCTTCCGACGGCATTTTCCCAACTGTGGCCGCAGCTGCCACCGGAAGGATGCTTACCAGTATCACCAGCACGTTGCCAATCGCACGTTGCCGGGAGATGCCTGCCATTTTCAAAAGAAGGGCCAGAAGAATCTGGATTCCCAGAAGTGCCGCCAGCATATCTGCCGGAACTTTCTCCACCTCCAGAAGCGGCTGGCTCACCCCATAGAATTCGTTGTTAAGCAGAATATAACTATTTGCGAAACAGGAAAGCCCATTCATAAAATTCCAGGGCGTAACTGCCAGTAAGACTGCAGATGCTCCGGCAAGAAAGCAAATGTATATCCTGTTTTTCCTTCTGCCCGCCCAGACTGCAATCCCCGCCGCCGGAATCGGAAGAAGGAATACTTCCGCAATCCGGTTATAAACCTCAAAAACAGAAAAATATGCGGCAAAAACCAGCACCAGCATTCCATACACCGCTGCTGCTTCTTTTACCGCATATCCGGCTGTCTGATTTCTATTTGAACGGTCAATTATCTCTAACCCAGTCATTTTGTCCCCTTGTTCTGAAACTATACAATCAGATACATCTCGTCCCAGGCGATCTTTTCCTCGTCTGACGGAACGACACATCTTTTCTCCCCCTGCACCAGCAAGGTGCCGTCTGAGCACAGTTCCACCTTCGTACTGAAATTTTCTCCGCGGAACGCTTCATCATACAGAGCTTCCACCTCATCCTGATCGTCGTATTCCTCCACAAAGAGCAATCGGTTCATCAGTTCATATACATGTTCCAACCGACTGATCCTCTTTTTACAGATTCTCTGGTTTGCCTTCTCATACCATGCCGCCATGTGCACGCACTCTGCTTCTACCAGCGAAAAAGAAATGGAGGCTGCCGTCTCCAGTACTCCGGAGGCAATACGTCTTCCCTTTTTTTGTCCTTTTTTCAGATGCTTCCTCTTTTGTTCCGGCTTTTTTTCCAGATTCAGCCATAGCAAGACCACACATCCCATCGGTCTCCCATGTTCCTTGACCAGAAGTTCATCTGCCTTTGCCGACAGTTTCCAGTGGATATCATGAACTGAATCCTGTTCCCTGTACCCGCGGATCTGATAAGTCTCTGACGGATCATCTCCGCTCTCCCGTTCCGAGTACTCATCTGCATCCGCAATAAACTCCCGTGTGCGCCTTGTCACTTCCACCGGAATCAGATGACATTCCGGCAGAATTCCCACAGACTGCCGCAGTGCTGTCGTCACCGGACACCTCCCCACTGCCGTTCTCTTTCTGTTTATCAAGTCTGTTCTTAATATACCGAGAATATCATACAGCCAGCATTTTTCCAGGCTGATCGAAAGATTTCCGCATCTTCCTGACCGGAGAGAGAACACATCCTTGTGATCCTGTCCCGCCTTCACAGTACCGGCCACTTCATGCCGGAATGACTCTCCGGTGAATTCATTTTCTACGGACAGCCCGATTAGAAATCGCGCTGCAAACCAGACGGAATCATTTTTTACAGTCATCCGGACCGGAATTTCCTGATTCTTTTCCGCAATTGGCAGAACATCATCCAGGCCGACAATGATCTTCCTCTTCTGCAGCCTAAGATACCCGAACGCCAGCGGAAAATAAATCAATTCGGCCACCAGCATGGCTGCCACGATTTCATCCTCATAGAGGAAAAAACAGTATAATGTCAGCAATACCACCGCCATATAAATACATACCCGTTTGATCATAGTCTCCCCATGCTCCCCGCTTTTATCGAAACATTATCTCTTCCTTACATTCGGCTCCTTCACCTGCATTAAGACTTGCTCCAGGATCTCCTCAGGTCTTGCATGTCCCACCTTCGCTTTGGTATTCAGGTGGATCCGGTGAAGCGCAACGCTTCCGAATACCGTTTGGACATCTCCCGGCAGAACATAATTTCTGCCTTTCAGCCACGCTCTCGCTCTGCTCATCGCCGCTAATGCCACCGTTCCTCTCGGGCTGAGTCCCGCAGTCAGCAGTTCATGTTCTCTGGTTGCCTTCGCAAGGCTCGCGATGTATTCAAACACGGAATCATGGATAAACACCCGGGATGCTTCTTCCTGCATCCAGAGGATCTGCTCCGCTCCCGTCACATTCTGCACCTCATCCACCGGATTGCCCATCTGACGACGCTTTAGGATCTCTATCTCTTCCTCCACCGTCGGATACCCCATCCGAATACAGATCATAAAGCGGTCCAGCTGTGATTCCGGCAGAAGCTGCGTCCCCGCCGATCCTTCCGGATTCTCGGTCGCAATGACCACGAACGGTCTCCCGGTACTTCTCGTCACACCGTCCACCGTCACACAGCCTTCTTCCATAACTTCCAGAAGCGCTGACTGCGTCTTCGGAGAAGTACGGTTGATCTCATCCGCCAGGAAAAGATTGCACATCACGGCTCCCGGCTGGTAAACAAATCTTCCGGTTTCCTTCTGATACATGGAAAAACCGGTCAGATCCGCCGGCATCACATCCGGCGTAAACTGTACTCTCTTTTCCTGAATTCCCATCGCTTTGGAAAATGCAAGTGCCATCGTCGTTTTCCCGACTCCCGGCATATCCTCGATCAGAATGTGTCCGCCTCCCACGATCGCTGTCATGATCTGTTCGATCACATCATCCTTCCCGACAACAGCTTTCTTGACTTCACGGATGATCTCCACTGCATTATTTTGTAATTCCCCCATGTTCACTCCCCCTGGTTCACTATAAAATGGTTCCTCCGCCGCTTCCCACGGCAACGCCTATTCGCAGTATGAACCATACCACATTCTTCAGCGCACCCAGTATCGCGTTCATCATCGCTTCCATCGGAACATACAGCACTCTTGTTCCGAGTAAAAGCAGCAGGATCAGCCAGCCATATTGCCGGAAACGGCTGTAAAATCTGTTAACCGCAGGCACAATCTCTCCCAGAATATTTGCCCCGTCAAGCGGCGGCACCGGGATCAGATTGAATACCCCAAGTCCTACATTCAGCAGTGCCCCATAATAACTCAGCACATAAAGATAATTCAAGATCACTCCGCTGGTTCCGAATTTGTAGATCAGTCCGTAAAGCAGCATGAACAGAAACGCCAGCAAAAAATTCATCAACGGCCCCGCTGCCGCCACCAGAATCATATCTCTTCGTTTATTCTTATAGTTCCGCGTATTGACCCGGATCGGCTTCGCCCATCCGACATGAAAAACCAGCAGACACAGTGTTCCCCATACATCCAGATGACGGAACGGATTCAGTGTCAGCCTTCCGTCCATCTTCGGCGTGGGATCTCCCAGAAGATAAGACATATATCCATGCGCAAATTCATGCATGGATATCGCGATCAAAAGTGCGGGAACCACATAGATCAACGTTTGAAAAAATGTATAAAATGCTTTCACAATCATTCCATAAGCGCTAAAAAACATAAAAAAATCTCCATTTCTATACCCTAATATGCACATTATAGAACCTGCGCCTCTGATATTCAATAAAAGGATTGTAAACTTTTAATTAAAAAAGGTCCACCGGACCTTTTTGGCATATGCATGGCAATTAAAATACCGCCGGATCAGACTTCTGCTTCTTGCGATGCTCATCTTCTCCGGCGGTATTTCCGCTTGTCAGCTCATATTTTTCTTATTTTTCGTTCTCGTACTCTGTAATTCTTGCTACCTTCGGAGCAGAACGTGAATTCGGATCATAAGATACGCTTAAGTACTCTTTAACCAGGCATTTTGCGAGTTCAATTCCGGTAACCTGTGCACCCATCGTGATGATGTTTGCATTGTTGCTGAGCTGGGCTCTCTGTGCCTGATATACGTTATTTACCAGTGCTGCATAAGCGCCCTTTACTTTGTTTGCAGCGATGCTTACACCGATACCTGTTCCGCAGATGAGGATTCCCCTGTCACACTCTCCTGCTGCTACAGCCTCAGCCAGACGGATTGCAGTATTTGCATAAATCGGATCATCACTTCCGAAATCTACACATTCATGTCCGAGACTTTCGATGAACGGTGTTAAGATTGTTTTGTACTCTGTTGCATTTGGATCACAGCCGATTGCAATTTTCATTGTTTTACCCTCCATTTGAGTTGTATTTTAATATAGTATCCATTATACAATACTTTTTCGGAAATTATAAGTCCCTTTTTGATTATTTTTTATTTTTTTATTTTCTCTTTCGTTTTCTTTCGTTATTGTTTCTTTTGCATTTTCATCTGAAGATTAATACCAAATGGATTTATCGCCACTCCTTCGGCTCCCGGCACCAGTATCTCGATCAGTTTTCCGGCTTCCACAATTCCGGTCTGCAGCTTTTCCTTTCGGTTTACACTCAGGAATTTTCCAAGCTCCTGCACATCCGTAAAGACCGGCTGAAATACTTTTCCGTCTTTCTGCTTCAGGATCACCATCTCTTTTCCTTCTTTGGACACTACGAAATACTTCCCTTTTTGGAAATGCGCCATCATCTCTTCACTCAGTTCCCGCAGTTCTTCACTTTCCATTACCTTTTCCTGCGGAAGTCTGCGCGCTTCCTGCATATAGTAGAGCGCCGTTAGCTGAAATTCCGGATTTTCGATCCGCTCCTGTCCGTTCGGCATCTTCCCATCGTTCTTCCTGGTCACCAGATCCGCCAACTGTATTCTCATTTCTTTCGGCAATCCCAGATCATATACGATCTCGTTAACCCCCATCGGATAAAGGCTGACATAGAACTCGAGGAAACTCCGGTTTTCGATCTTTACGATTTTTACCGGAATTTTTTCATTCATAAGTTGTCTCACTTTATTTTTGCATTCATCGACATTGAAATAGATGAGAATTTCATCGTCATATGTTTCCGGATCACACACTACATAGGGCATTTTCGTACATTCCGAAAAAATGACATACATCTCCTTCTGACTGCGGATCATCTGAAGTACTTTCTGATCTTTTGCTTTGCTGTTTTCCATAATTATCTGCCTTTCCGGGCATTCGCCCTCTCTTATTTTCTGTCTGACCTGCTCGATTGATCAGAGTGCTCTCCTGATCTGTTTCTCCGGATCTATGTCACCGATTCCTTTATAAATGGGCTGCCTGCCGGTAAAATATCCCCAGAACTTGGTCCCGTAATCGTAATGCCACCATTCGCTCGGAAGATTGGTAAATCCTGCATCCAGCATGGAATGGTAAAGAATCCGTCTGTTCTCTCGTGCTGCCAGATTACTGTTATTCTTCTCAAAATATGCGCTCCACGCCGTATCTTTGAAGCTGTCGAAGCTTGTTCCCATATCCACATCATCTCCGTCGTCCAGTATCAAAGTCAGATCCACCGCTCCTCCTGTGTTATGAAGCGACGGGCTTTCCATATCCAGCGACGGCTTAGAAACAAAGAAAGAAGTCTTAAAATCGATCTCCCGATCCGTAAGTCCCGGGTTCTGTTCCACGACGACCTGCCGGAAATAATCCCACAACGCCTGTTGGATCCGGATGGGGCGGTAGGCATCATAGATCTTAAACCGATATCCTTCCGGCAAGAGAGACTGAGCCTTTTCCAGCATATCCGCAACTGTCTTGCGCGCATAACAATCCGGGAACGAACCAGGGATCTGGTTCAGATAATACTGGGAGCTGACCACAAATCCTCTCTCTTTCAAGGACACCAGCTCTTCCTCCCTGCCTGAGATCTTGTATTCCAGAATTTCCGGCACCTGAAGATCCGGGATTCCGCGCGCTGCCGGTTTATCACGGTCAAGGATCATATGCTCCAGAGTCTCCTTGAGGATCTTCTCCGCTTTTTCCGGCTGAATCTCCAGACCTCTGGCACAGTAGAAACGGAAATCCTCAATTCCGAATATCGCACACAATTCTTCCATATAGATCTGCACACCGGAATGTCTGCGCGGATATCCATTTGCCGTTGTCACATAGACCAGCCTTGATGCCCGGCATGTCTTCTTTCTTTTTCTTTCTTCCGTATATGCAAATGTAATCTTATTCACATAGATATGTTCGAAATATATTTTTAAAACAGAAGGAAATGCAGCATCCCAGTAGGGAGCGGAAATTACGATCTCGTCTGCCGACGCAAACTGCCTTGCAAGATCGTATTTCGGAGAATCAAGCGTTCCGGCTTCTATATCCCGGTCCTTCTCTTCCAATTCCGCAGCGCTGTATGGAGTTAATGCCAACTCTGCCAGCTGAAGCTCCGTAATCTCGGCCTCCTCCTTTGTCTCCAGTTCCTTCAGATAATTCTTGCACAAAGCTGCCGTTCTTGAATCACCCCGCACGGTACAGTTCACATATAAAATCTGTTTCATCGCATGTTCCTCCAATGGAATCTTTCTCTTCGTATTATACCAATCCTGCATAGAAATAGCAATGTACACCTTCTTGTAAAAAAACTCTCAATATTGTAAAATGTAACTGTTCAGAGCCAAGCAGATTTGTCAAAAAAGGGCGTTGAATGCTTGCATTCGTGAGCACTTTTTTGTACAAATCTATTTGGCGGATACGCCACACTGAGGAAACACGAAGTGTTTTCGAGGTTGGCTCTGAACAGTTACTATAAATAAACCGGTAGATCAAAATCCGACAGAAAGGAACTTGCTTATGAAAGTGACCTATATTCACCACAGTTGTTTTCTGGCAGAAACTGAAAGCTGCTATTATCTGTTTGATTATTTTAAGGGAGAACTCCCGGCACTGGATCCGCAGAAACCCATTCTGGTACTATCAAGCCACAAACACGCAGATCATTATCATCCATCCGTATTCGCTTTACTGAAGGACATGGGAATGGAACAGATTCACGCTGTTTTGTCGCGTGACATTTCAGGGCGAACCGTCCCCGGGGACATTCCTCTCCTTTCGGTTGCATCACGCCGCACCTACAGCCTGCCGCAGGGACAGAAACTGTCAACCTATCTTTCTACGGATAAAGGAGTTGCATTTCTCATTCGCGACAAGGAAGAATGCTTCTACCACGCAGGTGATCTGAACGACTGGGTCTGGGAAGAAGAATCCGACTCCTACAACCGGCAGATGACCGGAAGTTACCGGAAAGAGATCGATACACTGGCTCAGGATCTTGACAGCACGGCGCTTACTGCTGCCTTCGTTGTTCTGGATCCAAGACAGGAGAACGATTATGCCCGGGGTATGCTGTATTTTCTGAAGAAAATATCCTGCGACCGCATTTATCCCATGCATTACTGGGAGCAGCCCGAGATCATCACACGTTTTCTTACAGAATATCCACAGTACCAGAACCGGATCCTGCTGACAGAATCTACAGATGCCAAATGATCGGCATCCCCATTTATACTACTACCAACCATGCGCATCCGCGCGGAAAAGAGGACCATTATGAAATTTCAAATGTATCATGAGAATTACAATGTAACAGATCTGGACAAATCCCTTGCATTTTATGAAAAAGCACTGGGGCTTAAAGAAAAACGCCGTGTGAACGGTGAAGATTTCGTCATTGCATATCTGGGAAATGACGAGAGCGATTTTGAGCTGGAGCTGACGTGGCTTCAGGATCATCCACAGCCGTACGATCTCGGTGAATGTGAATTCCACCTTGCTTTTCAGACAGATGACTACGAAGCTGCCCATAAACTGCACGAAGAAATGGGCTGCATCTGCTTTGAAAATCCTGCCATGGGAATCTACTTTATCGCAGATCCGGACGGATACTGGCTGGAGATCGTTCCACGAAAGAAATAGATTATAAAATTAGCGTACACGGAATCGATTCCGTGTACGCTAAGATGTTCCGATTATTCCTCAATAATTTTTACGTCCCATGCCGGAATCTCCAGCATTTCCTGTGCTACAATCCGTCTTCCGGATAACAGTTCCACGCCATCTTCATAAGAATAAAGCACCTTCTTTGTTTCGGCTGAGTAGTTAAAGAAGTATTTTACATTTTTACCGAAATCATTCGTTCCCTTTCGCACAATGATCGGATAAGCATATTCCGGCAAATCCACTTTCTGCTCCCGGAGCACATCTTGCATCACTGCCTTCAACGTCCCATTGTCAGTCATACATCCCAGATATACTGCGGTTCCTTTTCCGTAATGATTCTTTGTGACAGCAGCATAGCCTTTCCAGTTATAATGCTTGTAAGAAGCCAGAACCTCTGCCCCTTCCGGTATCAAGAGTTCCATAAATACGTTTACCTCCGCATCGGAAGCCTCTCCGATGATCGGTCCGGATAACCCGACATTCTTCGGAAATGTAAACTGACTGTATGTTACTCCCAGACACTGGTGGAGAATATGCGGCTGTACTTCATGGCTCACTTTCACATTTTCATTTGCAAACGCTGTTTTAAATGTTGCCACCAGACTTCCTCCATCCGCAACAAACTGATTCAGTTTTTCCAGCAAGGCATCCGGCGCTGCGTAAAGAGCCGGTACAAATATCACCTTATATTGACCGATATTTTCTGATTCCGGCCATATAAAATCACACTCCACATTCATCTGGTATAACACATCGTAGATCCAACGTACAACATCGTTGTATCCTATGCCGTCATTACTTGCTGCAGTGGCCTGAATCCCGAACCATTTTAGTGCAGTCAGCGACTCATTGCTGACAAGAATCGCCACTTCATTCTTCTTTTTCAGATTCACCAGATGGCTCCCCAGCTCTGCAAATTCCCGTCCGATCACGCAAGCCTCACGATAAGTATCATTTTCCTGAAAATCATGACTTAGCAGCCCCTTCCAGTAAGTTTCCAGCGAATTATGAATCGAATGCCAGTGCCAATACATCACGCTGTTAGCCCCTGAAGCCAGATGACTGTATGCCTGCAGTCTGAGCTGCCCTTTGTATGGCGTCCAGCCCGGAAACCCTTGTGCTTCCGTTTCAAGAAGAAGATAATTACTATTCTTAAGAGAACGTGCAATATCTCCTCCGAATGCGATTTCAGTCCCCGTAAGATCATCCTGAGACGGGTGATATATATCAGCACCTGCAATCGTCAAATGCTGTGCAGTTTTGTACTGATCGACATCCGGCTGTACTCCATAGGAGTATCCCCTCCATTCATAGTCAAAATTATGCGTAATAAACTGATCACTTCTTCGGTACTCATTTATAATATCCGCCTGCCAGCCTAAGAATTCATCCACCAATGATCTCTGAAATTTTTCAAACTCTGCTCCGAGACTTCCATTAATCGTTCCCCGTACATCCGGAAAATCTTCCCATGCATTGACCCGGTTGCTCCAATAGTCCAGTCCGAATTCCCGATTCATTGCATCCAGATCATCATTGAATTTCCTGCGCAGATATTTTACGAACTTTTCCTGTACATTTTTGCCGGCTGTCCCATAATACTTTGTTTCATTATCTACCTGAAAGCCGATCACACATTTTCTGTGTGCCGTACATTTCATCAGTTCACGGATGACACGTTCTGCATAATAGCGGTATGCCGGATGGGTAATGTCCATAATCTGGCGTGCCCCGTATATTTGTCTTCCGTTCACTGTTTCTGCCATAACTTCCGGGTGGGATTTGACCATCCATGTCGGCACCGCATAGGTAGGCGTTCCGACGATCACATGAATTCCAGCCTCCTCCATTGCATCCATGACTCTTTCCACATGTGAAAAATCAAAGACACCCTCCTGCGGTTCGCAGGTACTCCACGTGGATTCTGCAATTCTCACCGTATTAATACCGGCCTTTTTCATCATGGCGATATCCTGCTCCAACCGATCATATGGCATATATTCCTCATAATATGCTGCTCCAAAAAGAAGTTCCTTCATTCTCTCATACCTCCGTCCATAAAGAACACAGAATTTGTTCCCCAGTTTCTGACTACTTTTCTTTTGTAAATTTTCTTATATCCCCTTCAAAATCCAACTCAATACTATTTTCATCATAATCCTTTATTCTGATTGTAGTAACGATCGACTCATTTGGTTTCGGATATTTCAGCGTAATCGTACTGGTCTCATCATCATATGTATAACCCTCACATAAATCAGAATCATTCGCAGGATTCCCGCAGCCATAATAATAACTGAAACTGCCATCCGAAGAAAAACAGATATGTTCTACATCAATTTCTGTCTCCCGACACCAATCAATATCAGTGAAAAAAGTGTACTCGCTATAATCTGTCTTCTCGTCCCTACCGCAGCCTATTAACGATAGCAAAGCCAATAGCATTATAATCAAACCAATTGTGTATTTCTTCATAACAAGCCTCTTCCAATATGATTTTTCCCTTTCCGGATATTATCTACTTTTATCATTATACCATTTACTCTCAATAAAGTCTTTTTTTATTTTTCATTATTGGGAGTTCTGTAGTATAATAAGATTAGAATAAATGAACGAGGTGACTTTGATGAAACATCCAATTGCAAAAATATATACGAATCAAGGCATTATTACTGCCGAACTCTATCCAGAATACGCGCCAAACACAGTAAATAGTTTTATTTGGTGCATAACGCAGGGTATGTACACTAATCGACTCATTTCTCGTGTTGTTCCAGGCTTTGTCATTCAGTCAACTTATGATTTTTCGAAAGAACCTGACTGCGACCTGGTACTGAACGGGGAGTTCGCTTCTAATGGATTTGACAATCCAATTCAATTTGGAAAAGGAGTTCTTGGCATGGCCGGTGACGCAAGCAAAGAAGCGCATGGTTGCGGATTCTTTATTACATTATCCGACGATGTTAAGGAAAGACTCCAAGGCAAATTTGCTGCTTTCGGACGAGTTATCGATGGGTTTGAGGAAATAGAACGTATTGAAAATGTTCCTCTTCGTGACATTACCGATCATTCAGAAGGGCCTGATATTGTAATTAAGCAGCCTATTACAGATGAATTTATTAAGAAAATTGAAATTGAAACTTTCGGCGTGGAATATCCGAAGCCGGAAATCTTAAGATGGGGGTACGATTACTAATACACTAGTGTAACGAGCAATAATAACTGGATCAATCACAATCTCTCAATGTAACAAACAAGTGATTGATCCAGTTATTATTAATTCAGCCTTTCCTCTCTTGCTTCATTTATATCTGCATCTTCCGGCAAAATTCCAAATAAAGATTTCGCAGTTTCAATTCTGTTCTGATAAGGATTTACCAACTCAGGTACTTCTTCACCCAGATTATTTTTCAATTCCGTTAACGTAATTAACATAATACTTCTCCTATTTCTTGTTACAATCCAGTATACAATTGCATAAACCATTCTTTCTCTTCTTCTGACTCAAACAACTGTAACCAGCTGCAGATTTCAACTGCAAAGTCAATGAATGCCGTTCCCAGGGCAGTTATCACATTTTTATCGACAACAACTCTCTTCTCTATATAATTCTCTCTCGGAAAAGGATCCTTACTACCAAATACCTTCCTATGCTTCTCAGTCCAGTTTATAGCAGGCGTAGTATAAGACACCTTATCTAAGACTCCGGCTGCTGCCAGAAAAAAAGTTCCCGCTCCACAGATTCCGGCAAGCAGTTTATTTTGAGAATCCAGTTTTCGAATTAATTCTATCAATTCTTTCCGAATTTCTCCAAACCATCCTCCACAGATAATTAACCCTTCTACATCCTCATCAAGGACATCTGCAACTATTTTATCCGGCTTATACAGCAAACCGGAGGTACCTTTGACCAATTTGTCTTCGTAGGATATGGTTATCACTTCTTTTCCCGCATCTGCTTTTAACAGATGTGCAATGAATGTTATTTCATAATCTGTCATGTTGTCGAATATGAACAATAATACTTTTCCCATTTTTTATAGTCCTTTATTTTAATACCTGTGAAGTCCTCTCCCATTCTCCTTCAGCCACTTTTGATACTTCCTGTATTCCGGCATGGTATCTTCCACAACCTTCCAGAAGCGTGGGGAATGATTCATTTCCTTCCGATGAGCGAGCTCATGCACCACTACATAATCCAGCACTCCCGCCGGGGCAAATATCAGCCTCCAATTGAAGTTCAGATTTCCTTCGCCGCTGCAGCTTCCCCATCTGGTCTTCTGGTCGCGAATCGCAATTCTTCCGTAACTGACGCCCATCATTTGGGCATAATAGGAAACCTTCTGTTCAAAAATTTCTCTCGCTTTATCTCTATATAATCTTTGCTCCGCTTCACTGAGCGGCTGGATTTTCATCGAATCCGCTTCTTTCTCCTTCTGTTCCTCCACTTTAGCAAGAACCCATGCTTGTTTCTCTTTTAGAAATGTGTCAATTCTGGACTGTGGACAATTCCGCGGAGCACGCACCAGAACAGAACCGTCCAGGCGCACTTCCACAGCTATTGTTTTCCTTGAAGACTTAATTATCTCATACGTGATGTACATTATCCTCTTCCCTTTGCTTGAATTCTCTGAATCAAAGCTTCCTGAAGGACTTGTGAAAAATTAATTCCCAACGCCATGGCTTCTTCATTTAACCACTCAGGGATGCTCAATGTCTTTTTAACGGCTTTTGAGTTATGCTTTTTCTGATATTCCATCATGTCAAAACTGATTACAACCAACACACCATCTTCTACATGAATATTTTCCGGACTTGATGGTTCAGGAATCATTTCTTTTTCCGTTTTCCTGCTAACAAGTGCAAGCCCCAGTGCTTCCACTGCCATTTCATAAGCATGTTTCATATCATCCCCCTCTGTATAGCACTCCGGCAAATCTGGAAAGGATACCCAGAATCCACCTTCTTCCTGATGAAAGATCGCAGGATAAAACATTTTGCCCATAAAGACACCTCCATTTTTATACTATCTATCTGTTATCCCCGCCTGTTTTAGGATTGCCTGTTCCATTCTTTTTGAGAAGTCTTATCATCTCCTTGGGAGTTATCGGCATTCTTATGTAGCTCCTTTCTTCACTTGCAATTATACTACGTATTATTACGTATGTCAATTCAATATCACTTCCAGAAATCTCTCCCCATACTTCTGATACTTAAATTCCCCGACACCGCTTACCTTAAGCATCTGCGCTTTGTTTTCCGGCCTCACCTGGCACATATGTACCAGTGTCTTATCCGAAAACACAATATATGGCGGAACTTTTTCTTCTTTCGCGATCTCCATCCGGAGCTGACGCAGCTTCTCAAAGAGTGTCTCCTGTTCATTTGAAAGCAGTACCCCGGCCGTTTTTTTCTTCTTTTTCACCGCAGTCTTTCCCGGCTTCTCCTGTTCCTTCGCCATTTTCATGGAGACCGAGACTTCACCTTCAAGCAGGGAATCGGATTTTTCAGTCAGCTTCACCAGCATATATTCGTCATTCGTAGTCGTCAGATACTCTTCCAATAATAAATGATTGAAAATCTGACGGAGCCGCCACGCCGGTACTTTCGCCAGTGTCCCGTAACATGGATTTTTGTCCATCCCGTATTGTCTGATCTTTGCGGTGTTCGCACCATGTACGGTATCCAGAATCACATTGATTCCATACCTCTGTCTGCTTGTCTTCACGCATTCTGTGATCTTTTCCGCCTCGCCGGTCACATCGACCGTTTCAAACTGACTCAGGCAGTTTGAACAATTTCCACAGTAATTCGATCCATACTCACCGAAATAACGAAGGATATAGTCCCGCAGGCACTCATTTGTAAAACAATAATACGTCATTTTCTTCAGTCTTTCACGGTCACGCTCCATCACGATCGCCCGGGTAAAATCATCCAGTTCTTCATTATCCTGATTGTATTCAATAAACCGCTGATTTGTAACCACATCCTGCCCGCTGTAAAATAATATGCATTCTCCGGGTTCTCCATCCCGCGCACATCGTCCGACTTCCTGATAATAGGATTCCAGATTTTTCGGCATATTATAATGCACGACATAGCGAACGTTGGATTTATCGATGCCCATACCAAATGCATTGGTCGCAACAATGATCTGCTTCCGGTCATAGATAAAATCGTCCTGGTTCTCACGTCTTTCCTTATCGGAAAGTCCCGCATGGTAGCGAGTCACCGAAAATCCGTCGTCCTCCAGGCGGACGCACACTTCCTCTACCAGTTTTCTGGTCAGACAGTAAATGATCCCGCACTGTCCCGAATGCATTTCCACAAATTGTTTCAGAGCACTGTATTTATCCTTCGGTGTCTGTACTCCAAGATAAAGATTGGGCCGGTCGTAACCTGTTGTCACCAGTAACGGCTCCCTCAGCATCAGAATATCGATCATATCCTCACGGACTTCTTTCGTCGCAGTTGCGGTAAATGCACTGATGACCGGGCGCTCAGGAAGCTTCTCGACAAAATCCGTGATTTTCAGATAACTGGGTCTGAAATCCTGTCCCCACTGGGATACACAGTGTGCTTCATCCACAGCCACCATTGAAATCTTTGCATGCAGTGCAAAACTTAAAAACTCTGCGGTTTCCAGTCTTTCCGGTGCTACATAGATAATCTTATATCGTCCTTCTGCCGCAAACGCGAGTGCTTTCTGATATTGTCCATATGTAAGGGAACTGTTGAGGAATGCTGCATGAATTCCGACTTGATTAAGAGATGCCACCTGATCCTTCATAAGTGAGATCAGCGGCGAGATTACAAGAGTGATTCCTTCCATTATAAGTGCCGGAATCTGGAAGCAGAGTGATTTTCCTGCTCCGGTCGGAAGGATTCCGAGCACATCCCGCCCGGAGAGGATGCTGTCGATCAGCTTCTCCTGTCCGGGACGGAAATCTTCATATCCAAAATATTGTTTTAAAATCTGATATTTTTCTTCTGTTTTTGTCATTTTCACCTCAGTTTAAAGATAGACTACTACTTCTTCCGGCTCTTGGGCTTTTTCGAGCTCCAACAGGTAAAGTACCGGCTGCTTCGGTGCAAACCTTCGTACAGATTCATATTCAAACCGCACCTTGATCCGTGCCCATCCTCTCTGCTCAAACTGCAGTTTTCCGGATATTTTGCACGGATATCCATAAAATCTCACATCGTCCGCACAGCAGGTCATGATCTGTCTTCCCGGAATCATCAGATTATCCGGCATTCCTTTCGGCCGGAACGTCTGCGCCAGAAATGTGATCTCTTTGTGCAGATAATGCTCCGGATGCTCATATGCATCCACATACCAGGTTCCGAAATCCACATCATCGACCTCGATCTCATCGGCTTTGATATCAAATGGAAGATCCTCTTCTGTCTGGGGGATGATCTGCCCGTCTTCATCCTCAAAGATCAGCTGTGCCTGCGGGTTCTGAATCTTTAGTGCTCTTCTGAATGCAGACCGGTCTGTTCCTTCTCCGCAGCGGTTGATAACGATCAGTTCTGATTCGGTGAGCTGACTCATCAGCATATTGCGCATATTTTTCAGATACATATCCAGAGTTTCGCCATTTACCGTAGAATAAACACCCTGAATCTCCCAGTTTTCCGGGAACTCTTCATTCATGATCTCCTGGAGATCCCAGGTACCGTTGTATTCAATGACAACCTGTACCGGATGATACGTGCGTTCACAATTTTCAAAAAAATCTCCGTTCAATTGCTCTCTTTCTTCTACTTCAAGGAGAAACATGCCATTTTCATCCAGATAACTCTCAGAGTATTCTTCTTCTCCTTCTTCACACTGTAAAAGGAGTGTCGGACCGTCTTCGATCCAGTCCTGTCTCATGAGCGTATCCTTCACAAAAGTCGTTTTGCCGCTGTCCAGAAATCCTGTACAGATATAAACCGGTGTCATCATCTTTCCCACCTCCGGCCTAAATATGGAACAGCTTCATAAGCTCGTCTTCCTTCAGATCTGTTCCGATCACACAAAGGCGGCCTGTATAATCAGCCTGGCCTGCACGGATCTCAAATTCCTCCGGTACCATATCGAACTGTTTCCATGAACTGTCTTCCATCTGAATAATTCCTTTTGCACGAAGGATCGTTCCGTAAGCTTCCGTCTCGGTCAATGCTTTCAGGATAAAATCAAGTTCATCCTCGGTATATTTGTGAGCTGTTTCTTTGCCCCAGCTTGTAAATACTTCATCCGCATGGTGATGTCCATGGTGATCATGATGATCGTGGCATCCGCAAGTGCAATCCGGGCCATGGTCGTGATGATGGTGATGATGCTCATGGCCGCAGCACTCCTCCTCTTCGTGGTGGTGATGATGGTGCTCATGGCCGCAACATTCTTCCTCATCATGATGGTGGTGATGATGCTCATGATCGCAGCATTCCTCCTCTTCGTGATGGTGGTGATGATGCTCGTGATCACAGCATTCCTCCTCTTCGTGATGGTGGTGATGATGCTCGTGATCGCAGCATTCTTCCTCTTCATGGTGGTGATGGTGTTCTTCCAGAATTTCCTCAATCTCGGCACCGTGCTCCAATGCGCGCTGTACTGCTTCTTTTCCGAGTTCTTCCCATGGAGTTGAGATAATAGCCGCATCCGGGTTCTTCTCTCTCAAAATATGCACACATTCTTCGATCTTTTCATCCTTCATCATCTGTGTTCTGCTGATTACGATCGTAGATGCATGTTCTACCTGATTTTCGAAGAATTCTCCGAAATTCTTCATATAGATCTTCGCCTTTTTCCCGTCCACAACCGTGATCCGGCCATCGATCTCAATATCCGCTTCTTCTTTTACTCCTTCAATCGCCTTTACTACATCAGACAGCTTACCGACTCCGGAAGGTTCGATAATCACCCTGTCCGGCTGATACTCGGCAAGAACCTTCTGAAGTGCCTTGCTGAAATCTCCGACCAGTGTGCAGCAGATGCATCCTGAATTCATTTCCGTAATCTCGACTCCCGCATCTTTGAGGAAACCGCCGTCGATACCGATCTCGCCGAATTCATTTTCAATCAGAACCAGCTTCTCTCCGGGAAATACCTCCTCGATCAGTTTTTTTATAAATGTTGTTTTACCTGCTCCTAAAAAACCTGAAATAATATCTACTTTTGTCATTTTCCATCCTCTTTTCAATCGATCTTTTCGTCTGCATGCCTAATTGTAGCACACTTCCTGAAAAGTTGCAAATAAATGGGGGTTGTTTATCCTTTGTGATTAGTGTATAATGGTTCCAAGAGAAAGAGTACCATTTTTAGTACAAAATATACGTAAAAAGGAGACTTGTAGATATGGTAAATTTATTAACAGGCCCAAAGGGTAGTGGAAAAACACAGCAGATGATCGAGCGTGCGAATGAAGTAGTGAAAGGTTGCGACGGACATGTATTCTTTATTAAGAAGAGCCACCGCGATACATACAGCTTATCTTTCAACATCCGCGCTATCTGCATGGATGATTACGATGTAATTAAGAACATCGATGAATACCTGGGATTCATTTACGGTATGACAAGTGCAGACCACGATATTCAGGCAATTTTCATTGACGGTATTTTAAAACATGCTAATATCGCTCTTGAAAATATTCCTTCTTTTATTGAAAAACTGAAAAAGATTTCTAAGGACAACAATATCGACTTCTATATCAGCATCAGCGCTACCAATGAACAGCTCGGTGATGTGAACATGGAAGGCTGCCAGATTCTGAATTAGGGTTGTAAATAAACAAAAACAAGGACGTAACATATAAATGCTGCGTCCTTTTTTGTTCCTATACATAGAAAAATATCTGCCGGCATTCTCGCCGGCAGATATTTATTTTTCCAGAGACAGAACGGTATTCGTCTTCTCTCCTTTTTTATACTCTACAGTTACTTCATCCCCGATTTCATATCGGATGATATCGATATAGTCCACAACAGACACATCAAATATATCCTCTGATCCTTCGATCATGATATAATAATGCGATGTTCCGTCAATGACCGCCTGCGCGATCTTAGTGATTTTTCCCTGGATTTCCAGAACTTCTCGTTCATCCTTTTCTGCTTCTTTCACCCCGTTGGTAAGGAGAAGTTCATTGTACTCCTGCTCACATTTGCTGACCGTGTCACCGATCGCAACCAACTGGTACTTCTGAACATTTACCATCGCATACTTCTTAACCAGACCGGCATCATCCTTCAGTGCAATGAAATACGTCGGTTCACCCGAGATATTCAGAAGCAGTGGGAATGTCGCCACATAATGCAGGTTCTGAACCTGACCTTCAGCCGAATCCATGGCCGAATCCTCAATTGCACCTTCGACTGCATAGTATTTCGTCTGCATCGTCCGCTGATTCATCAGCACAAAGCCGACATTGGACTGGTCACTGTTTACAGAAGTTACACCTGTATATACCCATACGTCATCATCGATGGCAAGATAATTATAGCCGTTCGTCGTCTTCAGGCAGTCTTTCTGGCTCAGAATGCTGTTCAGGAAACCATGTTTCAGTGAACCGTAATAATCATATAATTCTACCAGAAGATCGGCGGAATATGCACGGTCGATCCACTCCGGCACTTCATCGATCTTATAATCTTCCATTTCACCGGTGACGGCATTGCACAGAACCACGCGTCCTACAGTTACCCCGCCGAACAGCCCGATATTGTATTTCAAAACCGGTGCGATCCAGTACGGAACTCCGTCATCGTCGATCTCAAAACTGAGATCTCCATAAATATAGGTCGGATGTGCAAATCTCAGATGACGATAAATATTTCTTCCAAAATATTCACTGGTTGAATACTTCATTCCCTCCGTGAGCTTCACCATTTCCGTCGTCTGGCTTGCCATATCAATCCTGATATAAGCCGGGATTCCTTCCTTACGGTTCGTAAACCATTTGATCAGGCTTGCATACCGAAGTGGAGACACCCTGACCGGACGGTCTTGATAATTGATCTGACTGTAAATGTCATCTACCTCAAACTGAGACACCATGTCGGACATACTTCCCATCTTACGGTTACCCAGGATCTGCGCAGAATCTCTGTCAAGAAGCGGAATCTGATCGAAGGACAGCTCCTCGATATCCTGTGTAAATTCTCCGTCTTCCACCGTAAGAAGCTGCTGGTACTTTTTCGCATTGATCACGGGTGAAGAGAGAAACGTTCCAACCAGATAAATCAGCAGAAGAACAATAAAGAGACCGATGATTATCTTCAGAATCTTGGACTCGCTGATATCTTTTTTTCTTGTAATTCCTCTTTTCAGAGCATAAATGATTCCAACCACGGCAACCAGGACCAGAATAAAGTACCATACGTCCGCCGAATGAATATTAAATGCCGGGAGTGCCAGATAATAATAGATTCCTGCAAGAATCAGGAAGATAACAACTCCCAGAACAGTTCCTTTCTTTTTCACATTCAATTCCTCCTCATTTAAAATTTTTTATTCCAGAGTGTCGGGGTAAATAACATCAGGAACGGGAAAATCTCCAATCTTCCGATCAGCATGTCAAAACAGAGTACCAGTTTTGAAAATCCGTTGAATTTTGCGAAATTTTCCACGGGGCCAACCAGTCCGAGCCCCGGTCCTACATTATTCAAAGTCGTAAGTACCGCAGTAAAGGATGTTTCAAAATTAAAATTATTCGCGGATACCAACAAAACCGAGAGTGCAAGGATAATTATGTATGCACTGATATAAACATACACCCCCCGCATAGTTTCTTCTTTTACTCTTTTCCCATTGACCTTTACGATCGATACTCCCTTGGGATGCAGCATCGTTTTCAGTTCCCGCCCGATACTCTTGATCAGAATCAGGAATCTGGAAACCTTGATTCCACCACCTGTCGAACCTGCACACGCACCGATGATCATCAGGATCAGCAGTACCATTTTCGAAAGTTCCGGCCACAGATTGAAATCCACGGTCACGAAACCGGTCGTCGTTATGATCGCTGCCACCTGGAATGTGGCATACCGGAATGCTTTTCCGACAGAATGATACATTGGTGTAATATTTACCACTATGATCATGACTGCAGCAGCAATAATTCCAAGATAAGCACGAAGCTCTTCATTTTTCAGCACACTCTTAACGTCCTTCATGAGCAGGAAGAAATACATGTTAAAATTGATACCGAACAATATCATGAATACAGTGATCACACCGTCAATATAAGCGCTGTTGAAATGTGCCACACTGTTATTGTAGGAATTAAATCCTCCGGTTCCGGCTGTACTGAATGCATGTGTCACACTGTCGAAAAGGCTCATTCCTCCGCAAAGGAGCAGAATGATTTCCAATACAGTCAGAATAAAATACATGCCGTACAGGAGCTGTGCCGTCCCTCTTGCCTTTGGAACCAGTTTGTCAGCTTCCGGTCCGGGAACTTCCGCCCGCATCAGATGCATCGAGTTCTTTTCATCAAGGGAAGTCAGCACCATAACAAATACCAACACACCCATTCCACCGACCCAATGTGTCAGCGCACGCCAGAAATTCATACATTTCGGCATGCTTTCGATATCCGTTAGGATGGTGGATCCCGTCGTGGTAAAGCCCGATACAGTCTCAAAAAAGGCATCGATAAAATTCGGTATACATCCGGACAGGAAGAAGGGCAATGCCCCGAACAATGACCAGAAGATCCATGCTGTCGCCACGATGACCAGTCCTTCTTTCGTATAGATCATCGTATCTTCAGGTTCTTTTCTTCCCCATATGAAATAGCACACACTGAGAAGTGCCGATGCCACCAGGAAATACGCCGACTCCTTCTCGCTGTACATAAGCCCTACAATCATCGGAATAAAAAGCAGAACAGCCTCAACCCCAAGCATTTTTCCAATGATATATTTTGTCATCTTCTTATTCATTGCCTAGATTCTCCTGCTAAAGCATTATATCGGTGATATCCTGTACCTTTTTCTCGGTCGTGACCATCACGACACTGTCCCCTACTTTCATACATTCATCACCATCCGGAATGATCACCTGCCGTCCGCGTCCGATGCAGGCGATCAGGTTATTCGCTTTAAAATTCAATTCTTTCAGCGGAATATTGGTATAATGTGTTTCTTCTTTGATAATAAATTCCAGTGCCACCACTCTTCCGCCGACAAGCTGATACATGGACTCTACGTTGACACTGCGGAGTGAATTCTGACGAGCGCGCACATAACTCATGATGGCATCGGCCGTCGCTGTCTTTGTGGAAACCAGCGCATCGATGTCAAGCTCCTGCACCAGTTGTGCTCTGCTGTCTTCATTGACCTTTGCAACGATCTTATCCACACCTTTGGTCCTTCCAAACAAGGCGAGAATGATATTCTCCTCATCCACGTTGGTCAGATTGATCATGGCATCCGCCTCTTCGATTCCCTCTTCCAACAAAAGGTCGTGATCCGCCGCATCTCCGCAGATAATGGTCGCCTTCGGCAGCTCTTCACAGAGTGACTCACACTTTTTCATGTTCTTCTCAATGATCTTCACCTGCATTCCGAGAGTGATCAATTGTTTAGCCAGATAATATGCCACTCTGCTGCCTCCGCAGATCATGACCTTTTTTACCTTTCTTTTCTTTCCGACAAATCGGAAAAACTCTTCAATGTATTTATGGGAAGCAACAATGTGAAGTCTGTCTCCGACCTTTACGACAAATTCTCCGTCCGGAATGATCACATCATTTCCCCTTCGCACCGCACAGATGAGCAGTTTGATCTGATACTTCAGATAAATGTCAGAAAGCTTCATTCCATCCAGCCTGCTTTGTTCTTTTACAATATATTCTACTAGTTCAGCCTTTCCTTTCATGAACGTCTCAACCTTGGCCGTATCGGGAAAAAGAAGCGCACGGGAAATCTCAAATGCCAGTGCAAGTTCCGGATTCACTGCCATACTGAGCCTCAGATCTTCTTTCAGAAGGTCGATCTGCTGATAATAGATCGGGTTTCTCACACGGGCGATGGTGTGCTTTGCACCGAGTTTCTTCGCAAGAAGACAACTCACCATGTTCAGTTCATCTGTAGACGCGCAGGCAATAACCAGATCCGCATTCGGCACTCCGGCCTGTCTCTGTATCTGAACATCTGCTCCGTCCCCGTTGATGCACATGATATCCAGATTATTGATTGCCTCTTTCAGCTTCCCTTCGTTTTGATCGATCAGTACGACATCGTAATTCTCTTCGGATAATTGCGCCGCCAGTTTATGTCCAACTTTTCCGTCCCCAATAATTACAATCTTCATTTCAGGCTACCCTTCGTTTTTCTTTAGATTTACCTACGTAGCATACCACTTTTATGACAAAAGCACAATAGCATGAACTGTAAATTAAAACGAATTTATAATGAAATCATTTTTAAAAAGCCGGACAAACTGTCCGGCTTTTTCTGTTCTGTTAATTTGTATTTCTTATGCTTCTTCAGCAGCGCGTTTTGCGATTTCTTTCTCCTGAACATCATTCGGAGCCTGCTCATAGCGGGCAAATTCATAAGAATATGTTCCGCGTCCGCCCGTCATGGAACGAAGAGTTGTACAATATCCGAACATACCTGTCATCGGAACATCAGCCTCGATCACCTGATAGCCGCCCGCAACAGGATTCATTCCCAATACTCTTCCGCGGCGTTTATTCAGATCACCCATTACATCTCCGGTATAATCATCCGGTACCGTAACCTTAACGGATGCAATTGGTTCGAGAAGAACCGGGCTTGCTTCCATGAAGCCTTTCTTAAATGCCTGACATGTTGCAGTCTTGAATGCCATTTCTGAGGAGTCTACCGGATGGTAAGATCCATCATAAAGAGTAGCCTTCACACCAACAACCGGATATCCGGCCAAAGGTCCCTTAACAACAGAATCCTGAAGTCCCTTCTCAACAGCCGGGAAGTAGTTCTTCGGAACAGCTCCTCCAACGACCTCTTCTTCAAATACATACGGTGTCTCCAGATCTCCGGAAGGTTCAAATCTCATCTTAACATGTCCATACTGTCCATGTCCGCCGGACTGTTTCTTATACTTGGTATCCACATCGGAATTCTTGCGGATCGTCTCGCGGAATGCAACTCTCGGAGTCTCAAGTGTAATACCGACTTTATAGCGCTCTGCCAGCTTGCTTGCCACAACCTCCAGATGCTGATCACCCATACCATAAAGCAGAGACTGACGGTTCTCACTGTCATTAACCACTTTCAGCGTAACATCCTCAGCCATCATTCTTGCAAGTGCCTGGGAAACTTTATCTTCATCACCCTTGTTATTTACAACATACTTCATATATGTATATGGTTTGGAATACTCAGTTCTTCCAAAAGAAATCGGAGTGTTCTTTGTAGACAGGGTATCGCCGGTTTTCGTTGTTCCGAGTTTTGCGATTGCTCCGATATCTCCTGCGAAAAGCTCACTTACTTCTACAGGTTTATTTCCATTCAGTGTATAGATCTTACCAAGCTTAGCTTCTGCATCTGACTCTGCATTAAACAGAACATCGTCACCCTTCAGTACACCGGAGCATACTTTTACGAAAGAATATTTTCCAATAAACGGATCGACCATAGTCTTGAATACATAGGCACTCTTCGGCTGTGCAAAATCATAGTTTGCTTCAAAAATCTCATTCGTCTTACGGTTAATTCCGGCACACTCACGATATTCCGGACTCGGGAAGAAACGTACGATATCAGAAAGGAGATTGGTTACACCCTGCGCCTGAATATTGGATCCCATAGCCACCGGAACGATAGAACCGTCCATAACTTCACTTCTCATGGCAGAACGGATCTCTTCTACAGAGAATTCATCTCCTTCAAAGTAACGTTCCATAAATGCTTCACTCGTCTCAGCAACTGCTTCAAGAAGCTTCTCGCGGTAAATCTGCAGATTTTCCTTTGAATATTCCGGCATCTCGCATTCTTCTTTCTGTCCAAGACCGGTATATCTTCTTGCCGCATTCTTAATAACGTTTACATAACCAACCAGTTTCTCGTTCTCACGGATCGGCATGAAATGCGGTGCGATCACCTTGCCGTATCTTGCTGTCAGATCTTCCACTACCTGACGGAAACTTGCATCGTCCACATCCATCTCTGTTACGTAGATCATACGCGGAAGTTTATACTTGTTGCAGAGTTCCCATGCTTTCTCGGTTCCAACCTGGACACCGGCTTTACCGGAAACAACGATAACCGCTGCATCCGCTGCACTTACAGCTTCTTCTACTTCACCTACAAAGTCGAAATATCCCGGAGTGTCCAGAATATTGATCTTTGCCTTTTCCCACTCTATCGGAATCAGACTTGTGCTGATTGAGAACTTTCTCTTCTGCTCCTCTTTATCGAAATCGCTGATCGTATTTCCTCCGTCAATGCTGCCCAGACGGCTCGTTGCTCCTGAAACATAAGCCATTGCCTCTGCAAGACTTGTCTTTCCACATCCCCCATGTCCCAAAAGAACAACGTTTCTTATTTCATCCGTTCTGTAAACCTTCATGCTGCTGCCTCCTTGTAAAAAGTTTCTCATGGATACATTGTACTAAATAATGTCCAAACTTACAACTATTTTATTTATTTTTAACAAAAATATCGATCTCCCCAGATGCTTTTTCGCTTTAAAGCGATGCATTATTGACAGAATCCGTTTTATCATATAAAATGAAATTTAATGTTTAGAAAGGATTCTTTAATTATGAAACATAAAAAAATCGGATTTATCGGACTCGGCCTGATCGGCGGATCCATTGCACGGGCCATCCACCGTTACTATCCGGATTACGAAATCATTGCATTCGATAAAAACAAAGAAACTCTGGCACTCGCCACGCAGGAGTCGGTCATTCATGTAGCCTGCACGTCGATCGATGACAACTTCCGCGGCTGCGATTATATTTTCCTGTGTGCACCTGTGTCATTTAATACCGAATACCTGAAGTGCATGACTCCCTATCTGCATGACGGACTGATTCTCACCGATGTAGGCAGTGTAAAGACTCCGATGCATGAAGAGATTGAGCGGTTAGGGCTTGGAAAATATTTCATAGGCGGCCATCCGATGGCCGGTTCCGAGAAGAGCGGTTTTGCGAACTCCAAACCGTTGTTGATCGAAAATGCCTATTTTATCCTCACTCCTTCTCCGGAAGTATCCGGCGAAAAGGTGCAGAACTATTCCGACTTTGTGGAATCTCTGCGTTCCATTCCTGTCGTGCTTGATTATCAGATCCATGATCAGATCACCGGCACGATCAGCCATCTTCCGCACATTATTGCCGCATCTCTGGTGAATTTCGTGCGGGATACCGACACGAAAGACGAGCTGATGAAAAATCTCGCGGCAGGCGGATTCAAGGATATCACAAGAATCGCCTCTTCGTCTCCGACGATGTGGCAGCATATCTGTCTGCAGAACGGGAAGAATATTTCCCGGATTCTGGGCGAATATATTCAGACGCTGACCCAGGCGAAAGCACTGATCGACACAGGCGATTCCCAGGCAATCTATGACCTATTCGACCATTCCAGAAATTACCGGAACTCGATCCCTGAGGGAGCATCCGGACCAATTCGGAAGACATTCGCAATCTACTGCGATATTCCGGATGAGACAGGCGGCATTGCAACGATCGCCACGATCCTCGCGTGCGGCGGTGTCAATATCAAGAACATTGGAATCGTAAATAACCGGGAATTTGAAGAGGGCGTTCTCAGGATCGAATTCTACGACGGAACTTCCTGCGATAAAGCTTCCGCTCTTCTAAGAAAGCATCGGTATATTATTTATGAAAGATAACACATCTGTTATGAAGAAAGGAATATAGATAATTATGGAAATCAATACTTCCCACGGACTTCACGGCGAGATCGAAATTCCCGGTGACAAGTCCATTTCCCATCGTTCCGTAATGTTTGGAGCACTGGCCAAAGGCACGACCGAGATCACCCATTTTCTTCAGGGTGCAGACTGCCTGTCTACGATCGGATGTTTCCGCGCTATGGGAATCGAGATTGAAAATACCCCGGAAAAGATACTGGTTCACGGCAGAGGTCTTCATGGCCTGACCGCCCCGACGAAAACACTGGATGTCGGGAACAGCGGTACAACCACCCGCCTGATCTCAGGAATCCTCTCCGGGCAGCCCTTTGCCACCACCTTATCGGGAGATGCCTCTCTGAATTCGCGCCCTATGAAACGGATCATGGAGCCGCTGTCCCTCATGGGTGCTGATATTGAAAGTCAGAACGGAAATGGCTGTGCGCCGCTTCAGATCAATCATCACCTGGCTTCCGGAACATACCCGGAACTGAAACATATTCACTATCAATCCAAGGTGGCATCTGCGCAGGTCAAATCCGCCGTTCTTCTCGCAGGACTTTACGCCGATGGTGTGACCGAAGTAACAGAGCCTACACTGTCCCGCAATCATACGGAACTGATGCTGAATGGATTTGGAGCGAACGTGACAACCATCAATCATGTCGACGGAAGCGCCACGGCCTCCATTCTGCCATGCGAAGAACTTTTTGCCCGGCAGATTCAGGTTCCCGGTGACATTTCTTCCGCAGCATATTTCATTGCCGCCGGACTTCTGGTGACGAACTCTGAACTGCTCATCCGAAATGTCGGAATTAACCCGACCCGCGCAGGACTTCTCGAAGTATGCCGCGCTATGGGCGCTGATATCACTTATGTAAATCAGACCAGTGCCAGCGGGGAACCGACCGCCGATCTGCTTGTAAGATCAAGTTCACTTCACGGTACGACGGTAGAAGGTGCGATCATCCCGACTCTCATCGACGAGATTCCAATGATCGCTGTAATGGCAGCTTTCGCAGAAGGAACGACTGTGATCAAGGATGCCGCTGAACTCAAAGTGAAGGAAACCGACCGGATCAAAACAACGACGGAGGCACTGCTTGCCATGGGTGCAGACGTGGTTCCGACCGAAGACGGCATGATCATCCACGGAGGAAAGCCTCTGCACGGTGCTGTCATCAACAGTTATCTGGATCACCGCATCGCAATGGCATTTTCCATCGCAGGACTTGCAGCAGAGGGAACGACAACAATACAGGACAGTCGCTGCGTCGATGTCTCCTACCCGGAATTCTATGAGTCACTGGAAACATTGAACCAGTAATTGAAATACAAATGTTTTAAAAAGGGAACGCAAAACTGCGTTCCCCCTTTTTAAGCCTGATTTGAATCCAGAAGTTCCAGCAATTCATCTCTGTTCATACTTCCCAAATACCCATTCTCTCCACTTAAGATCTGGGTAGCAAGATCTGTTTTCTTCTCTTGCAGCTTTTGAATCTTCTCCTCAATCGTGTTCTTCGCCAGAATCTTATACACGGTCACTTTCCGCGTCTGACCGATTCGGTGCGCACGGTCTGTCGCCTGATTCTGAACCGCCTGATTCCACCATGGATCATAATGGATTACCACATCTGCACCGGTCAGATTAAGACCGACTCCTCCTGCTTTCAATGAAATCAGAAATACCGGCGTATCTCCTTCGTTAAATTCCCTGACCAGCTCAAGACGTTTTTCTTTTGCGGTACTTCCTGTAATCAGGAAATACGGAATTCCCGTCTTATCAAGCTTCTCCTTCAGAATATCCAGCATAGAAGTAAACTGTGAAAACAGCAGGATACGATGTCCGCCATCCATCGCACTTTGCACCAGATCCAGACATGCATCAACCTTCGCGGCTTCTCCACGATAGTTTTCAAAACAAAGCGAAGGATCGCAACAAATCTGCCGAAGCTTCGTGATTTCCGCCAATACCTGCAGCTTATTCTTATTAAACTCCTGATTATCCTGCTCGGAAATTACCTGTTTCAAATGCAGTACCTGTCCATCATATAACTTCTGCTGTGTATCTTCAAACTTGACATACCTGATTTCTTCCAGTTTCTCCGGAAGGTCTTTCAAAACATTTTCTTTCAGCCTTCTCAGGATGAAAGGTGCTGTCATCTTCTGTAGTCTTCTTGTTGCAGCCTCATCCTGATTCTTTACAATCGGAATCTCAAGTTCTTTTCGGAAAGCTTCGTAAGAATATAAAAATCCCGGCATGAGATAATCGAAGATGCTCCAAAGCTCACTTAAGCGGTTCTCGATCGGTGTTCCCGTCAGAGCATACCTGGTTTTGCTTTGTATCACCTTAACCGCTTTGGCAGCAGCTGTTGAATGATTCTTTATGTACTGCGCTTCATCGATGATCTCATAGAGAAATATTTTTTCGTCATAAAACCCGATATCACGTTTGAGCAGGTCATAAGATGTGATCAGCACATCCACATCCTTCCAGTTTTCGATAATATCCCGACGCTCATTCTGCGTACCGGCAACCACATTTACCCGAAGGTCCGGTGCAAAGCGGCTGAACTCTTCCTGCCAGTTGAAGACCAAAGAAGCTGGTGCTATGATCAGAGACGTTCCTTCCTTTCCTTCTTGTTTTGCAGAAAGCAGTACAGCGATCGCCTGCAGCGTCTTCCCAAGTCCCATATCATCCGCAAGGATTCCGCCAAATCCCCACTCCTCCAGTGTTCGCAGCCACTTAAATCCATCTTTCTGGTAAGGGCGCATCACTTTACTTAAACTCTCCGGCTCTTCAAAGTCCGCTTCCTTAACCGTCTTAAATCCTTTAATGATCTTACGGAAATGGCTGTCTCTGTTACTGTAAATGCTCTCGTTTTCTTCCAGCAGTTTATCCAGATAAAGCGTCCGGTACATCGGAAGATGTAGGTTTCCTTTCAGGAACTCTTTCGGTTTCACGTGCAGCCCCTGAATCATCTCATTTAAAGCTTCCAGCGGAGAATTCTCCAGATCAACGAAAGAGCCATCCTTTAACCGGTAATATTTTTTCTTTGTGCGATAACTCTGCAGAAGATCCAGCAGTTCCTGCATCGGTACATCCGTAGTCGAAATTTCCAGATTCAGCATTCCCTCGGAGACAGATACCCCCGCAGATACACGAACTCGATTGATCGTACGGTAACCCAGAAAGCTTTTCGTGCATTTCACTTCGCCCAGCTCCAGCATCTTATCCAGCCCATTCTTCATCAGATTATAGATTCGTTCCTCATCTTTTCCACAACTGAAACTTTCACTTTCCCAATCAATGGTGGGGAAATACTGAAACAGATATGCTATGGTTTCCTGTTCTCTCTCATAATCACGAAACGCAGCCATGTTTTCATTTAATTCATCATCAAAATAGTCGGTCAGAGAGACTTCCTGTTCTCCGTAACACGCCAGTGCACGGCATACGACATCCTGCCCTGGTGCATCCAGATAAAATCGAAAACGCACATCCGGCGGCAGATACGAACGGAATTTCTCCGGTTCCGCTTCCGTAATATCTGCCACTTCACGCAATTGTGGAAGAGTACGGTAAAAAAACTCTGCCATATGATTGCGTCCTACCAAAAAGGCAATTGAGCCACCGTCAGCCGCTCTTGTCAGAGGCTCCATTTTGCTGAGGAATTCTGGTTCCACTTTCATAAACTGAGTACCACTGATATAGTAGGCTGTATCTACTCCATAGAATAATTCCGGCAAGTTTCCTTTGACTCTCACTCCATGGAATTCCCGGTGCGTACCCAGTGTATCCGCACTGATTCGCATCTGGATCTTCGGTTCACCGATTCCCGGTTCCAGAAAAATCTTTTTCACCGGTGACTTGTCGCGGTTTTCGTACTCGACAGGCTCTCCTCCCATCTGATTATAGAATTCATCCAGTCTCCATCCGTAAAGATCAACAGAACCTCCCACATCCTGCTTCTGGTAAGAATAATAGTTTCTTGATTCCATCATTCTCCTCGCAAATGCATTCTCATCCCGGACAATCTGATTCACAAAATGAATCCATTTCCGGCTTTCTTCTGTGAAATTCTCAATATTATGATTAATATCCGTACTGCTTCCATACACTGCCGTTGCAGCATTCTTAACATTCTCACAGAATTCATTCAGTTTTTTCACTACAAACAGCTTGTTATCTCCCACCTTGAAAGTCAGTGTCAGTTTTCCATCCTTCATAACCAGTCTCGGCACCAGACGCAGATTCTTCGGTTCTGCTTCCATATCCGACACAAATTTCGTCATTCGTTTATTTGAAAAAGAAGAAAGGACCCGTTTTCCATTGTAGTCCGTTGCATCTCCGATGTTCTGATCCTTTAAAATCCTTTCTGTCTCAAGCAGTGCTCCTGCCTTATACCTGCAGAACTGATTCTTCGAATAATACCAGCCATAATAATCCATCCGGCACTCCGGACACTGACACTGAATAGACAACATTTTATCTCTGTCAAACTGGACATAGACCGGAAATTCGATTCCGTCTTCCTCACACCGGAAACTTATCTGTCCCAGTATTTCTCTTGTCATCTGATTATAACCGGTTCCTATCTCATCTAATCTGAGTTTTCCGTTTCTGATCACTTTCTCCGCTTCACTCTGCTCTGCTTTTGAAAACTTTATCGCATTTCTGATAACCTCGGGTCTAAAGTATGAATAATGTTCTAATGCATTCATTCTCTTTTGAGCCTTTTCCGAATCCATTTCTTCTGAGTCATCGTGCCATGGATTTTCCAAAGTCTCATAATCCTTTTTCAGCATCTGTCTTCTCGCTCTTTCCTGCTGACGTTTCTTTACTTCGGCCAGCATTCTCTCCTCGGCCAGCCTCTGCTCTTCTTTCCGGCGCAGTTCCTCTGCAAGTCGTTCTTCCTCTGCCTTTCTAAGTTCCTCAGCCTTGCGCTTTTCTTCCTCTTTTTTCAGTTCTTCAGCTCTGCGTTTTCCTTCTTCCTCCTGGCGCCGTTTTTCTTCTCGCCTTTTCGCTTCTTCCTTTTTCTTATTTCGGATTTCTTCCTTCCTGGCCTCTTCCGCACGGATTCTCTCAGCCTCTTTTTCGCGGCGCTGTTCTGCTATTTTCTTTCGTTCCTCATCCTGCTGTGCTTTTTTCGCTTTTCTCTGCTCTCTGGCAAGCCTCTTTGCAGCTCTTTCTTCTTCCTGGCGCTTCTGTTCCTCTGCTGCTTTTTCTTCTTCAATTCGTCTCTTTTCGCGTGCCGCTTCTTCCTCCTCCAGGCATTTCTTTTCTTCCGCAGCTCTTTCTTCTTCACGACGCTTCAATTCTTCTTTTTCATATGCTTTTTTTCTCCTTTTTATCTGAAGCTTCGATTTTTTATGTTCTTCTGCTGCATGCTGCTTTTCTTCGTTCTCCCTCCAGAGCTTCATGAGTTCCTCTTCATTTTTCTGACTCTGTTCTGCCTCTTTTCTCATTTCAATCGCATAAAGCACAGCCGCCATGTGCCTGCAGTTTTTCCCACTTTTCGCGATAGCACACTGGCAGTTCATACGCGAAATGTCATCATCATTCATTTTGATAACGACCTCTACTCTCTGCCTCTCTAATACTGCTGCCGAATACCCTTTCTCTGTCCTGGTTAAATCAACAACCTTTCTGTTCATGCAGGCCTTTTTGCCCCATTCCAGTGATGTTTTATCAAATCTTTCTTTCCATTCTTTCATTTGTAATGCTCCATCATATCTATTACGCAATTACTACCATTTAGCTTGCAAAAGCAAATCTCTGACTTTGAATACATTCTTTTCCAGTATATCAGTTCCTTTCTTTATTTACAACTGAACATTCTTCATCGTTGGCAACTATTCACCCCATTTCTCCGAAATACATAAAAAGGAGGACATCTCCTTCCCCCAAAGAGACATCCTCCAAAATCTATCTGTAATTATCTTCCGATTTCTTCTCTAACTTCTTTGAAGCATTTTACAATGAAATCGATATCTTCTTTTGTATGGCTTGCGCAAACCTGTGTGCGGATTCTTGCTTTTCCCTTCGGTACGACCGGATAAGAGAAGGCTACTACGTATACACCTTTTTCCATCATTTTCTTTGCATATTCGCCTGCCAGTCTTTCGTCATACAGCATAACCGGTACGCATGGGTGGGTTCCCGGAATGATGTCGAAGCCGTTATCAACGAGCTGTTTGCGGTAGTAAGCAGTCACTTCTTCCAGGTGGTCACGAAGCTCTGTGCTTTCTTCCAACATGTTGAACATCTCAATGCTTGCGCCTGCGATTGCCGGTGCAAGAGAATTAGAGAACAGGTACGGACGGCTTCTCTGACGAAGAAGATCGATGATTTCCTTACGTCCGCTTGTATATCCGCCGGAAGCTCCGCCAAGTGCTTTTCCAAGTGTTCCGGTAATGATATCAACACGTCCTTCTACGCCGCAGTACTCAGCAGTTCCGCGTCCATGTTTTCCTACAAAGCCAACCGCATGGCTGTCATCAACCATAACCAGCGCATTGTATTTATCAGCAAGATCACATACACCTTTCAGATTGCAGATGATTCCGTCCATAGAGAACACACCGTCTGTTGCGATCAGTTTGATTCTTGCGCCTGCTTCATCTGCAGCTATCAGCTGTGCTTCCAGGTCTTCCATATTGTTGTTTTTATAACGGAAACGTTTTGCCTTGCAGAGACGTACTCCGTCGATGATGGATGCGTGATTCAGTTCATCACTGATGACTGCATCTTCTGCTGTCAGGATCGTCTCAAAAAGACCACCGTTTGCATCAAAGCAGGAAGAGTAAAGAATCGTGTCATCGGTTCCGAGGAAGCTGGAGATTTTCTTCTCAAGCTGTTTATGAATATCCTGTGTTCCACAGATAAAACGAACCGAAGCAACTCCGTATCCTTTTTCATCATATGTTCTCTTTGCTGCTTCAATCAGACGCGGGCTGTCTCCAAGTCCGAGATAGTTATTTGCGCACATGCAGAGCAGCTCTCTGCCGTCTTCCATCTTTACTTTTGCTCCCTGCGGAGAAACGAACGGAGCTTCACCTTTAAAAAGTCCTGCTTCTTTAATGCCTTCTACTTCTTTTGTATAAATACTTAAAATATCATTCTTACGTGCCATTTTCTGCGGTCCCCTTTCTATTAATCGTTGATATGTGCCCAGTCAAGAATTACTTTTCCTGATTCTCCGGAAATCATTGCTGCGAATCCCTTTTCGTAATCTCTGATGTCAAAACGATGGGTGATGATCGGAGAGATATCCAGTCCGGCCTGAACCATAGTAGACATCTTGTACCATGTATCCCATACTTTTCTTCCATAAATGCCGCGGATATTCAGTCCGTTGAAGATTACGGTTTCCAGATCTACTGTTGCATCTGTTCTCTGAAGGCCCAGAAGTGCGATGTTTCCGCCGTGTTTCATGTTATGGATCATATCATGAAGTGCCACCTGGCTTCCGGACATCTCAAGACCTACGTCGAATCCTTCTGTCATTCCGATTTCTTTCATAACATCCGGCAGTTTTTCCTGTGTCAGATTGACCGTTCTTGTTGCTCCGAGCTTCTTCGCAAGATCCAGACGGTACTGGTTCATATCGGTAATAACAACATGTCTTGCTCCTGAGAATTTTGCGATTGCAGCTGCCATAATACCGATCGGGCCGGCACCTGCGATCAGCACGTCTTCACCAAGCATATCATAAGAAAGTGCTGTATGTGTTGCATTTCCAAACGGATCAAAAATCGCATAGAGTTCTTCATCGATAGCCGGATTGCATGGCCATACATTGGATGCCGGAATGACAAGATACTCTGCAAATGCACCGTTTCTGTTTACACCGACTCCCTTGGCATCTTTACAGTTCTCTTTGTGTCCTTCCAGACAGTTACGGCATTTACCGCAGGTGATATGTCCTTCACCGGATACCAGATCACCCGGTTTGAATCCCTGTACACCGGCTCCGACTTCTACAACTTCGCCCACATACTCATGTCCGGCTGTCAGTCCGATCGGAATCGTGTGCTGTGCCCAGTCATTCCACTGATAAATGTGTACGTCCGTACCACAGATTGCATTTTTGTGGATCTTGATTTTCACATCATTCGGTCCAACCTCCGGGATCGGTACTCTCTTCATCCAAAGTCCCTGCTCCGGTTTCTCTTTCACCAGTGCCCACATCATATTATCGTTCATGTTTTCAACCTCCGTGCTTGAAATGTTTTCCCTTAATCTATACTTATATCATAAGGAAAACGCACCGGATTTTCAACACTTTTTTCCGCGTTACACGCACATTCTACACGTCCATGTTTTTGTGTCGCGCACATAAACAAATGTTTTTCACGCAAGAACACCTTTGTACATAAAATACAAACCCTATTCCGCTTTTTTATTTATTTTTACTAAATACACTGTAACAATTTGCACAAACCTCATATTTTTGTCTTTATATGGCGTACAAAAATTACTCCAATATTCCTTCAATTCTTTCCCTGACAGACTTCACTTTTCCGGGATCCGTCCCACCGGAGCCGATTCCGATCACGATTTCATCTTTTAAAACAATAGAGGGAAAGTAAAAATCACACAGTTCTTTCTGATCACAGGTATTGACCGGGATTCCATGTACATTACAGTAACGCACGATCTGCCCATTCAGTCTGTGATCGTTGGTGGCCGCGAACACGATGTCCGCCTCCACAAGATCCTGCTCTTCGAACCTTTTTCTGCAACAATGAACCTTCTGTTCTTCTTTCAGTCTCAGTATCTCTTCACATATCTCAGGCGCTATGACATGAATGTTTTCCGCAAACGCCAGAAGTGTCCGTATGCGCCGTGCTGCGATCACGCCTGCCCCGATCACAACGATCTTTTTCTCCGAAAGATCCACAAACATAGGAAAATAAGACTTTCGCATGGTTTACGCCTCCTGATCCAGCATATAAAGAAGGGCATTGCAGATACATGCTGCGATGTTGCTTCCTCCTTTTCTTCCCCTTGCGACGATATAAGGTGTATTCCTTAGTCCGAGGATCAGCTCTTTGGACTGTACCACATTCACAAATCCCACCGGCACTCCGATGATCAGCTCCGGATTTATTTTGCCTTCTTCGATCAATTCATACAGCCTTACCAACGCTGTCGGTGCATTGCCGATCGCGAAGATCAGCTTCTCTCTTAACCCGGCCGCTTTGTCCATACTGGCCTGGGCACGGGTTGTTCCTCCCTTTTTTGCGGCCTCTGCCACATCCTCATCGGACATAAAGCAGTACACCTGCCCTCCGTATTCAGCCAGCTTCTTTTTGTTGATACCCGATTTCCCCATCTGGGTGTCCGTCACGATCGACGCACCGCCGCGCAGGGCTTCCAGAGCCCGCTCCACAACATGATCCGAAAAAACCAGGTTTTTGGCATAATCAAAATCAGCGCTGGTATGGATGCATCGCTTTACGATCGGCTCCGTTCCCGGAATGAGGAACGTATCACCCAGCTCCTCTGTAATAATCTCAAAACTTCTCTTTTCTATCTCCGCAGGCTTTACCTGCTCCAATTCTATTTTCACCGCACGTCTCCTCCTTTGATCGGCAGCCCGATGCCGCACACCACTCGGTCCACTCGCTCAGAAAATGCTGCAAGCGCCGTGCAGATGCGTCCTGTTTCTTCACGATATCTGCGCTCAAATGCATCGACCGGAACAAGTCCGTATCCGATTTCATCCGTTATGATTACAATTTGCGGATTTTCCCGAATGATTCTGTCTGCCAGCAGCCTTATTTCTTCATGTTCCTCCATTGCCTTCCGGATATACAGATGGAAATGACAGATTCCTTCACACTGAAGCAGCTCTTCTTCCGAGCATGCTGCCCCATCCATCCATTTGATCCCGGGATATATCTTTCTGGCATATTCCATTTTACCCTGGAATGCCCCGCCAATGATCATTCTCATCTCTTCACCTCCACCGGAATTCCATAAACCACTTCTGTCACCAGTTCCGCCATTCCTGCCATGCGGCAGTTGATTGTCCCAAGCACCTCTTTGTACACGGTCATTTCAGGGGAATCCGGTACACTCTCAGCAAATACCTCATTTGTCACGACCACAAGCAGACAGCTGTGATCGACAAGAAAGCGGATTCCCTCCATAATTATTTCAGCCGTATTCTCACCAGCACCTTTCTCTTCATACAGTTCATTTGCGGTGAGATTTGACATACATTCAAGCAAAACCAGCGGCTTATTCTCTTCTTTCTCTTCATCAAACAATGCAGCCAACTGATTTTTCACATCCATATAGCATTCAATCGTGCAAAATCCCTTCCCATCTCTGAGTCTTTGGTGGCGTTCTATCTTCTGCTTTGTCTCCGCCCCATAAGGCATCATCGTGGCAAGGTAATACCGTTTTCTCCAGGGCTCTTTTTCTCCAAATTCCGTAATCAGCTGTTCTGCGTATTCCGATTTTCCACTCCCACTTCCTCCTGTCACCAGATGGAACATGTTTCTACCTCCTGTCTGCGTACCGGTATTCCAGTGCCCCGGTAGCGGCAATCTGTGAAATGCCTGTAATTCCAGGACGTATCAGATTACAACTTTTCATCGAGAACAGTGGAATCACATAAAACTGCTCTCCCACCGCAAGCTGTTCAGCCTGATGAAGAAGCTGTGACCGTTTCCCCGGATCCGTCTCAGAGTCTGATGCCTTTACCAGTGCATCGTACTCGTCATCCTTCACCCCACTGCAGTTATACGTACTGTTGGTAAGAAGAAGAGACAAATAGGTATAAGGATCTGCGAAATCTGCCGTCCAGTTCATCCGGCACAATTCGAAATTTCCTGCATGGCGGTCGGAATAATTGACCTGCAGCTCCTGCGCCTTAAGTTCCACATTGATATTCAGATTTCGTTTCAGCTGTTCCTTCAGCACCTGCGCAGTATCCGAATCCAGCTCCAGTGAAGGGTAATTATAAGTCAATGTCGGGAACCCCTCTCCGTCCGGATAGCCAGCTTCGGCCAGCAGTTCTCTGGCTTCTTCTATATTCTCTTCAAATGGAGGATCCGCTTCTTCCACAAAATAATTGCCGGTTGCCTTATCTTTCATGCGCTTTGCGACAAGATTGACGGTAGGTTCCGTGTCGTCACCTACAATTTTACAGAGTTCTTCCCGCTCGATTGCAAGACTCAGTGCTTTTCGGACCCGCACGTCCTGAAGCGGTTCCACGTCCAGATTCGGGTAAATGTACCGAGTCGCGATCTGATCCGTCACAACCAGATCTTCGTCTCCCTCATATAATTCCATAACATACGACGGGAGAGACGTCGCCACATCCACTTCTCCCGCCTCATATGCATTTGCCATGGACTGCTGGTCGGCAAAAAACCGGTACGTGATCCTGTTCAGTTGGATCTGGTCGGCATTCCAGTACTGTCCGTTCTTTTCCAGCACAAAATATTGTTCCGGTACATATTCTTTCAGATAAAAAGGTCCGTTTGAGACACTGGTCGCTGGATCTTTATCCCAACCGCTTCCGGTCTCAGCCGCATATTTTTGACAGGATGGCGTATAAACCGGAAGGCGCAGCAGATCCAGGAAATATACACAGGGACTTTGAAGATAAAAGATCAGCGTATATTCATCCGGCGTCTCCACGCCAAGCTCATCCATCCCTTTTTCTCCATTGTAGATTGCCTCTGCATTCCGGATTGGAAAGAGATAGACGGCATATCCACTCTGACTTGCCGGATCCAGCGCACGCCGCATTGTATTTACAAAGTCCGAAGAAGTGACCGGACTTCCGTCTGACCACACTGCATCTTCCCGCAGATGAAATGTCCAGATTGTTGAGTCATCATTCACTTCATAAGATTTAGCTGCACGGTACTCGATCCTGCCGTCAGAATCATATGTCAGAAGTTCATCCAGTGCAGTGACTGAATACGCGAGGTAGGTCAGTGCGATACTTCCGGCCGGATCCATCGATCCGGTATCCGCACTGATTGCCACGGTAATCTCCTTTTCCTCATTTTTTACTTCTTCCTGCTTTCGTCCGCAGCTCCCGCAAATCAGACTGACCGCAAGAATCATGGCCAGTCCCGCACATAGTTTCTTCATTCTGTTGCTCCTTCTTTTTCTACTGTTCCGTATATATAACACGCCACTTTCCGTCCTCCGACCGAATACAGCTTCGGCCGTTTTTGATAGCATGCGTCCTGTGCATCGGGACATTTCCCGGCATAAGGACAGCCTTGTGACTTATTTTCTCTCATATTTTTACTCTCCGACCCCGACCTTTCGGCTTCCCATTCCCGACTTGCGTTCTCCGGATCCGTCCTGCGTCCTGCATCCAGAAGTGCTCTGGTATAAGGATGCATCGGCTTTCTGTATATCTCTTCCGTATTTCCCTCTTCTACCATAGTTCCAAGATACATCACACACATTCTCTGACATAAAAACCGCACTGCATGCAGATCATGCGAAATAAATAAAAATGTCATTTCTTCTATTCTCTGTATCTCCTTCAGAAGATTCAGGATCTGTCTCTGCACCGGAAGATCCAGCGCAGATACCGGTTCGTCACAGACCAGAAATTCCGGATTTCCCAGAAGTGCACGCGCAAGAGCAAGTCTCTGTCTCTGCCCTCCCGAGAATTCATCCGGGTATTTTTCCAGTACCGCTTCTCCCATCCCAACTTTTTCCAATACCGCAAGATATCGCTTTGTCATTTCTTCTTTATCCGTTATTCCGCCGGCATGCAGCGTCTCTGTCAGCATTTGCTCTACCGTCAGTGCCGGGTTCAGAGCTGTAAGCGGATTCTGGAAAATCATACGGATTCCTTCCTGATGACGGTTTTTTCCCCATGTCTTTAAAGGTACAACCGGCTCTCCCATATACAGGATCTCACCGAAGTCCGGCCTCAAAAGTCCGGTAATCATCCGGGCAAGCGTCGTCTTTCCGCATCCGCTCTCCCCAATGATTCCATAGCATTCCCCTTTCAGGACCGTCAGGTTCATGTCACGTACCGCTTCCGTCACTTTATAGGATTTACTAACATTCTCCAGCCTCAGTATTTCTTCCCCTTTGTTTTCTGTCTTTCTGACGCTGCTTTGTCCCAGATCCCGCATACAGCGCAGCAATTCTTTGGTATATTCGTGTATGGGCGTCCGGAAGACCTTTTCCACACTCCCCGCCTCGATCAGGCTTCCCGCCTTCATAACAAGAACTCTGTCACAGATGGAAGCAACTGCATGCAGGTCGTGACTTACCAGCAGTACCGCCATATTCTTCTCTTTCGCGATCCTCCAAAGGAGCTGCAGTATTTCTCCCTGGATTGCTTCATCCAATGCAGTCACCGGTTCATCTGCGATCAGAACAGACGGACGGCAGGCAAGCGCCAGCGCAATCGAAACTCTTTGGCACATTCCACCTGAAAGTTCAAAGGGATACTGCTTCATAATATCCTTTTCACGGGATATCTCCACCATATTAAGAAGTTTGCAGGCCTCGCGTCCGGCTTCTTTCCTTCCACATCGAAAATGTTCTCTTATCGTCTCCGTCAGCTGTCGTCCCACCGTCATGGCCGGATCCAGATATGCTGACGGTTCCTGGAACACCATAGAAATCACTCGTCCCCTGAGCTTTTTTATCTTTTCCGGGCATCCCCCGCCCATCTCGTGGTATCCATGCAGAATTTCTTCTCCCTCGACTTCCATGTATCCGACAGAGACCTCGGCATCTGGGGAAAGAAGCCCCAGAACCGCTCTCATCGCTGTCGTCTTCCCACATCCGGATTCCCCCACCAGACCGGTGACCTCTCCTCTTTTCAGCTCAAGTGAGAAATGGTTTACGACACCGTCTCCTTCCTGCCTTTTATGAAATTTAACACTT
Organism: Bariatricus sp.; assembly: GCA_051880095.1. Lineage (GTDB taxonomy): Bacteria > Bacillota > Clostridia > Lachnospirales > Lachnospiraceae > Allocoprococcus. The sequence continues at coordinate 41,647 of JBJENH010000101.1, forward strand.
AAATCCTCTATTTTGAGTAAACTCATAACCTAATTCTCCCTGACGATCAGATTCAGTGAAAAAATCAATAAGACCAGCACCAGTACCGGCCAAATCATCTGTGAAGGGTAAAGCTGCATCTGGCTTCTGGCCTCCTGGATCAGTGTGCCTAGACTGGCAGCCGGAGCCGCAATTCCAACCCCCAGGAAGCTTAAAAAAGCCTCTGTGAAAATAGCTTCCGGCACAAGCATCACTGCATTCAGAATTACTTTTTCCTTCAGATTCGGAAGCATCTGTCTGATCAGTATCCGCATTGTCCCGGCTCCCTCAAGGCGTGCCGCCATAACGTAATCCATCTCTTTTAGCCGGAGGATCTCACCACGGACCACACGTGCCATACGGGTCCACCCGGAGATGCAGATTCCAAGGATCACCGTTTTTACACTTGCCCCGAAAAAAAGCATAAACAGAATAACATACAGAAGCGACGGAATCGAATCCACGATATCGGCCGCCTGCATCATGACCATATCCGTTTTCTTTCCGGCATATCCGGCAATCCCGCCATACAGTATCCCTATTGTCGATGAGATCAGACTGGAAAGGAGGCCGACTTTCATGCTGATTCCGGCTCCATACCACACTCTGCTGAAAATATCACGTCCGAATTTATCCGTGCCAAACAAATGCATCATCGAACTTCCCGCATTTCTCAGGTCTGCATTCTGAGTAACCGGATCATAAAACGGAAGAAACGGAACCAAAACCGTAAAAAGAGTCAGTACAAGCAGTATCGCGATTCCCAGGCGGCTGTATTTGCTTTTCCAGAAAGTCTTCATTTGCTCCTCCTTACTGACGGTTCCAGTATCATCCGTATGATATCCATAGCCAGGTTGACCATAATGACAACCATTCCCATAAAGATCGTCAGTCCCATGATCATCGTGTAATCTCTTCCCGATACTGCATTTACGAACTCTCTTCCAAGTCCCGGAATGTTAAATACCGTCTCCGTCACAAAACTCCCGGTTATGAGATAGGCTGCCGCGGGCCCCAGATAACCCAGGATCGAAGTCCACGCATGCCTCAGGATATGGCAAATAATAATTTTCTTCGGACTAATTCCCCGCGCTTTTGCCATGATCACATATTCTTTTTCCGACTCCTCTCGTATGGACTGGTTCATCATTCTTGCAACAACCGTAGTCGGGTATAAAGCAAGCGATAAAACCGGGAGCACATAATGTGCAGGAGTTAAGAGTCCGGAAACCGGGAACCAGCCAAGTTTCACCCCCAATATCAGCATAAGCAGGATTGCCGCCGCAAAATTTGGAATTGCACCCCCAAGCACGGTTCCGCAAAAGATTCCTTCTCTCACGACCGCCTTTTTGCTGCATGCCTGACAGATCCCCAGCACCGTCCCAAAAACAAACGCTGTCAGAATCGCCAGTCCTCCGACTTGCACGGTATACGGCCATGCCCGTGCGATCACATCCGACACCCGCACGCCCTGCTTCTTATAGGAAATTCCCATGTCTCCCTTTAACAGCCCTGCCAGATAATTCCGGTACTGAACGGCTGCCGGTTCATCCAGGCCGTACTCCTTCTCCATCGCTTCTACCATATTCGGTGCAATATTGCTGCTCTGAAACGGACTTCCCGGCATACTTCTTGTCAGAAAAAATGTGACTGTGATTAATACAAACAGGGAAAAAATACCTGTTAAGATCCGTTTTACAATATAGTTTCCCATATTCATTCTCTTTTCGTATCCTTTGTGAAATACATACAGATTGCCTGAAGAAGTCCTTCTTCTGAAGCATCTTCAGCCGTCAGAAATTGAATCTCACTTTTCCCGTCCGATGTCTTCATACAGCGCTCTGCCTCTCTCCTTGTCTGCTCTCCAATGCAGGCAGCACACAAACCGTCAAGTCCGGTTTCTCCAAAAGAAGCCATAAATCCTCTCACCGTGGAACCACTTGTGAAGGTGACCATATCGATTTCCCCATTTTCAAGCAAATGCTTCACTCTTCCAGTCACCGCGTCATTTCCCGCATACACCGTCGTATAGAGAGGAATGTCTTCAACGATAAGTCCCTTTCGTGTAAGCGGAGGCAGAAGTTCAGGAGAGCCTTGCCCAGCCCGCACAATCACGACATGACTTCCCGCAGCTGCCTTTTCTGCGATACAGTATCCCAGTCTCTCCGCGTTAAAATTCTCCGGTACCACATCCGCGAAAATTCCTGTCATGGCAAGCTCTCTTTCTGTCGCAGCACCGATCGCCGCGATCTTCACATCCGCCGGTCCCCCAAACAGCTGCCGTATATCAATTCTCATATTCCTCAGTTCCTGGAAGAATACACGCACTCCAATCGCGCTGGTAAATACCAGCCATTCCTGACCGGCACACGATCCGAACGTCTTCATCGCTTCATGAAGTCTCTCATTCGGCGAGATCTTCTCAGTACATATGGTGGGCATTTCTATGACCTGCGCTCCCAACTTTCTAAGCCATCCGGCCAGATCCCCCCGGTTTTCCCTGGGTCTTGTCACGACGATCTGCTTTCCATTCAGTGGCAGAGCCTCTCTCCACGCAAACGATCCTGCCAGTGAACAGACCGGTCCTACCACGATCAATGCAGGCGTACCGATCCCGGAACAAATCACCTGTTCTTCCAGATGTTCCAGCGTGGAAACCACTTTTTTCTGTCCGGCCGTCGTACCTTTGGATATAACAGCCGCCATGGTCTTAGGATCCATACCAGCCTCCATAAGTCCCCGGCAGATCCTCCCCAGGGAAGTAATCCCCATAAGGAAAACCAGGGTTCCCTTTAAAGAGACCAGCGCCGGATAATCGATCCGGCTGCTTCCGTCTTTTCTCGGATGCCCCGTAATCACATGGAAAGAAGATGCATAGTCACGATGGGTCACCGGGATTCCCGCATAAGCCGGGACAGCGGCTGCAGATGTGACTCCCGGAATCACTTCAAACGAGATTCCATGTTCCGCAAGTGCTTCTGCCTCTTCCCCACCTCTTCCGAACACGAACGGATCACCGCCTTTGAGACGAAGGACTTTCTTCCCCATCATCGCATTCTCCAACAGGATCTGATTGATCTCTTTTTGCGGAACGGGATGATTTCCCTGCCGTTTTCCCACATCGATCATTTCTTTCTCGTGCGGAATCAGACTGAGTATTTCTGTGCTGACCAGCGCATCATACACGATCGTATCTGCTTCCTCCATGATTTTTCTTGTTTTTATCGTTAACAGGCCGGCATCGCCGGGTCCTGCACCCGCGAGCCATACCTTTCCTTGCTGCTCCATGTCCGTCTCCCTGATTTTCTTATCAATCGCCATATTTTTGTCTCATTTCTTTTGCAAGCAGCGCCCCTGCTTCCTGCGCTTTCCTGCAGGTTCCCGTAATCGTCTCTTTGAAAAACTGTCCGTCAGACTCACGGTAATAAAGGCCCGACAGGCACAATTCTTCCCCTTTCGCCCTTGCATGTGCCGCAGCCGGTGAAGTACAGCCGCCTCCCAGCTCCGCTATAAACTGCCGCTCTGCAAGAGCAGCCGCGCGCGTCCCCCTATGATCCAGTATCTCTTCCCAGATCCAGTTTTCCCCTTTTCTTCCCTGCACCGCCAGGATTCCCTGCCCTGCTGCCGGAATCATTTCTTCCACATCGAAGTACCTTCCGATACGGGATTCCATCTCAAGCCTTTGAAGCCCTGCCGCCGCCAGTACAAGCGCGTCATAGGACTCTGTCTCCAGCTTTTTAAGCCGCGTCTGGATATTTCCCCGTATCCCTTCAAATCTGCAGTCCGGGAACTGATCAGCCATCTGGATCTGTCTCCTTTTGCTGCCGGTTCCAATGACCTGTACTCTGCCGGTTTTCATTGCCTGCTCTGAATAAACCATCACATCACGCGGATCTCCTCTTTTCGGAAATGCAAAGACCGGCAGTTCTTCCGGTATTTCCGAAGGCATATCTTTCAGACTGTGAACCGCCAGATCGATCCTGCCTTCCAGAAGGGCACGATCCAGTTCTTTTACGAACAATCCCTTTCCTCCGATCTTATCGAGACTCCGATCCAGGATCTTATCTCCGGTCGTTTTCATCGTCACGATTTCAACCGTGAGTTCCGGATGCGACTGCAAGATAAGGTTTTTCACGATTTCGGCCTGTATCACTGCAAGCCGGCTTGTTCTGCTTCCGATCCGAATCACAGACTGCATGGCATATTCATTCCTTTCTCTATCACTTCATAAATATATTTCATATCCAGATTTTCCCGCAGTGCGTCCGCGAGAAGATCATATTGTCTGTCCTTATACCGGCTGTAATCCATCGTAATCACCTGACCGGCATCCAATCCCTTTGCTTTTAAAACGGCCTTCACAAATCCGTCCGACGTTTCAGCCGAATCAAAGATCCCGTGGATATAGCAGCCGTATACATTTTGCTGCCAGGTACCGTCTGCTTTCCCCGTCCCTTTCTGTGCATCATCCTGAATTTGAAGGAGAGGATTCCCTTCTCTGAGAACAGTCCTGCCCATATGGATCTCATACCCTTCCAGATGTACCCCCGAAAGTCCGCTCAAGATTCCTTTTATATCGCCAAAACATCCGTGAATTCTGGTTCTTGTCTTTTCTCCCTGAAAGACAGTACTCACCGGAAGCAGCCCCATTCCCTGAACATGGCCGCCCCGTTCCACCCGGTCCGGGTCATGAATCTCTTCCCCCAGCATCTGATAGCCGCCGCAGATTCCAAAAACCAGCTTACCGGCCGCCGCATGCCGGAGTATTTTCCCCTCCAACCCATTCTGGCGCATCCACAGCAAATCTTCCATCGTATTCTTGCTTCCCGGAATCAGGACTGCATCCGGATTCCCGAAATCCGCTGTCGAAGAGACATATCGAACCGAGAGTTCCTTTCTGTGTTCCAGCGGTGCAAAATCTGTAAAATTCGAGATCCTCGGAAGCCGGATGACGACAATGTCCGCAAGACCTGCACCGGCTTTCCTGTCAAACCGCTCTGTCAGGCTGTCCTCTTCATCAATATCCAGATGAAGATACGGTACCACCCCGCAGACCGGAATCCCGGTTCTTTCCTCCAGCATCGTAAGTCCCGGTTTCAGAATTTCTTTATCTCCCCGGAATTTATTGATGATCGTTCCTTTGACCCGCATTCTTTCATGCTCTTCCAGAAGTGCAATCGTCCCCACGATCTGGGCAAACACTCCACCACGGTCAATATCGCCCGCCAGAATCACCGGCGCGTTCACCATATCCGCCAGTCCCATGTTCACGATATCATTTTGTTTCAGATTGATCTCGGCAGGGCTGCCGGCGCCTTCGATCACAATGACGTCATACTGCTCTTCCAGGCGGTGATAAGCTTCCAGAATCATCGGTACATACTCTTTTTTCTTCCGAAAATATTCCGCCGCAGACATCGTCCGCGTCACTTCGCCCCGCACGATTACCTGCGATCCCGTGTCCGTCGTCGGTTTCAGCAGGATCGGATTCATATCAACAGACGGAGAAATCCCCGCCGCTTCAGCCTGCATCACCTGAGCGCGTCCCATCTCCAGCCCCTCTCCGGTAATAAAGGAATTCAGCGCCATATTCTGGGATTTGAACGGTGCCACACGGACACCGTCCTGCTTCAGGATGCGGCACAGTCCTCCGACAAGAATACTTTTGCCCACATTAGACATCGTCCCCTGGATCATGATCGATTTCGCCATCTGTCTCCTCCGTTTCTTCCGTCTTCACATTCTTCGAATAAATATCATACAACGCTTCCAGCAGTCTGTGATTATCGCCTCTCTGCCGGATCGCGACCCTGTAAAATCCCTTTTCAAGTCCCCGGTAATTGTTGCAGTCCCGGATCAGAATCTGATATTCCTTCATCTTCTCAAACAGATCCAGCTCACTTTTCAGCAAAATATAGTTTACTTCCGAAGAGAAGAATGTAACGCCAATCTCCGTCAGACCTTCTTCCATCCATTTTCTCTCTCTTGTGATAAATTCCCTGGTCGTCTGCACTCTTTTCTTCTCCTTAAGTGCAGCAAGCGATGCCGCCTGGGCAGGAATTGATACATTCCACGGCTGCCGGCCGCTTTCCATTTTCTCAAGAATACATTCATTTCTGCTCACCGCATACCCGGAACGAAGTCCCGGTATCGCATGCATCTTGGTAAATGCCCGGATTACCATGAGATGACTGCTTTTCGCCGCTTCTTTCATCATCGTCACTTCAGAGGCCCGCTCCATAAAATCGATAAAGCATTCATCCAGAACCATGAAAATCTGTTTTTCTTCACATATTCTCAGTATTTTTCGAAGCAGCCCTTTCGGCACGCTTCTTCCGGATGGATTATCCGGTGAACAAAGGAACACTATATCCACATCATCCTGCAAAAACTCCAGAAAATCCTCGCCAAGCGCAAAGCCTTCCTCTTCTTTCTTCTCATGATACAAAATTTCACATTCCCAGGTCTTCAGGGCCTGCTCATACTCTGCGAATGTCGGAACACTGATGACCGCCTTCTTCGGACGTACCGCCCGAACCACATCGTAAATCAGCTCAGCGGCACCGTTTCCAAAGACGAACTGTTTTCCCGGTATTCCGGTATCTTTCTCCAGCGCCTCTCTTAGCTTCCTGCAATGGCTGTCCGGATAATTTCCAATCTCAGCGACTGCCTTTCTCGCTGCTTCCATCACTGCCATACTCGGTCCAAACGGGCCTACATTAACGGAAAAGTCTGTCATTCCCGTGTATGTGTAAATGTCTCCGCCATGTAAATATTCCAATGTTTTTCCCCTTTCTGTAGATCTTTTCTCTTTTGTTCCCTCTAAAGGACCATGATACGGATCAGGCCCAGCACGATCAGCGTGAGCACCGCTGTCCCGTCCATCAATCGTCCTGCCCGGACAATATCCTCTGCCTCTATTTCTCTGACCGGATCGCCGATCGTTTCCTTATGATATAATTTTCCAAAATAAAACGCATCTCCCGCCAGCTGAACTCCCAGTGCCCCTGCGCAAACTGCTTCTGTCTGTGCCGAATTGGGGCTGGCATGTTTTCTCCGGTCACGCAGATAGATTCGAAGAGCTCCTTTGCCATCCATTCCAAGACAGAATGCACTCAATATCATAAAAAATGCAGAAAGCCTTGCCGGAATATAATTGAACAGATCATCCATTTTCGCAGCAAACCTTCCGAAATACAGATACTTTTCATTCTTATATCCTACCATAGAATCCATCGTATTCACAGCTTTATAGAAAAATCCGAGAGGCGCCCCACCTATCATCAGGTAAAAAAGCGGTGCGATCACCCCGTCAGATGTATTTTCAGCCACCGTTTCCACAGCTGCCTTTGTCACACCCTGCTCACTCAGATTTTCCGTATCCCTTCCGACGATCATTGAGACCGCATATCTCGCTCCCGGAAGATCGTGTTCCTTCAGACGGTCATACACCTTCCGGCTTTCCGTTTTCAGGGACTTCCCCGCAAAAATCTGAAAGCACCAGAATATTTCCACGACAAATGCCAGCCACGGATTTATAGAATTTATAAAATATAAAAGAATTACAGGGACCCCTGTCGAAACGATAACAACCGCAAACCAGAGGACGATCCCCGCCATGTGCAGTGCCCGATCTGTTTTTCTGCATATCGCCCGCAGCACCTTTTCCATAATTTCAATCAATCTTCCAATCAGCCGTACCGGATGATACAGCCACACCGGATCCCCCCAAATGGCATCCAGCAAAAAACCTGTCACACAGGTACAAAGTATTCTCATAGTTTCTCAATCTCCGCAAAATATTTTCTGCCGGATCTCCATGCTTCATCCGGGATCTTCACTCGAAATCCTTCTCCGTTTGCCGCCTGCCAATGATAGAATTCTCTGTGTTCCGGGTCGAACGTTTCCAAAATCGACATGATCGTTCCTCCGTGAACAACAAAAGCGGCATTTTTACATGCATCCTTCTCAAGCTTATCCAACATGTCCTCAAATCCCTGCACACACCGTTGCCGGAATCCATCATGACTTTCCCCTCCCGGAAACGGCATCGTACCGCCGGAATCGATCCAACTCTGGTAAAGAGGATTCGCTGACAATTCTATATAGTTCTTTCCTTCAAATTCTCCAAAATCACATTCCCTAAGGCTCTCACAGACAATCTGTGTCTGCCCGGCAAAAAGAAGCTCCGCCGTCTGCCTGCAGCGTTTCATCGGACTTACAATTACCCTCTCCGCCTTCAACTTCTTCATCCGACCTGGTATTGCCGACCGGTCAAGCATCTCATCCGTCCTTCCGATATATCTTTTTTCCAGATTCCCTTTTGTCTTAAAATGACGGATCAATATCACTTCCATGCCTGCATCACCACCATTCCTGTCAGCATGGCAAGTTCACTGACCTGAAGGAAAAAACCTGCCAGATCTCCTGTCACTCCTCCAAATTGTTTTCTGCAGATTCTGCGATAATAAACCCAGGAACATAAGGCACCGATGGCCGCTCCCATAGCTGCCCATACATCTGCCCACAGCATCAGCGCGGCTCCTGCAAGCAGCCACAGGGCGGACGTGATCTGTACCGCCTTTTTCTGTGCACCATCCTGAAATGTCCGAGCAAGCCCGCTGTCTTTCGCCGCCGGAAAGGTGACCACCGAATACCCGCTGAGGGCTCTGGAAATGACATAGATACACGCAGCCGGTGCCAGCATTTCTTCCGTAAGTTCCGACCAGATCCCCAGACTCCACACCAGATAACATCCCATTCCCATGACAGCAAATGCTCCGCTGTGAGAATCCTTCAGAATTTCCAGCTTTTTTTGCCGGTCCCCGCAGGAACCGAGCGCGTCCATCGTATCCATAAATCCATCCAGATGGATTCCTCCGCTTATCACGACCGGAATCAGCGTCATCACCGCCGCGAACAGAATCCTGCCAACTGCGGCATGATACATTACGCTTCCGACAAGATATTGCATACCACCTGTCACCACACCTATTAACGGGAAAAAACACATCGCATACTTCATATTTTTTTCATTCCATTCGATCACCGGCATTGGAAGCCTGGAATACATGGAAAATGCAATGATCAAAGACTGTATCCAATTCATCGTACCCACTCCACACTGTTATGATAAAACCTGATACTGCTCGATATCCATTTCCGAAAATGTCCCCATTTTCCGATATACTTGCAGCCCCATTTCAAAGAGCGGCATCACCGCCACTGCTCCGCTTCCTTCCCCCAGACACATATCGCAGGTCAAAAGAGGCGACATACCGAGCGCATCCAGCACGAGTTGTCCGGCGGGTTCTTTCGAGACATGGGACGGAAGGATATATCCGGCCGCTTCCGGCACAAGACGTACCGCGCAAAGTGCCGCCACAGCAGAGATAAACCCGTCGATCACGACCGGAATCCGATACATGGCTCCTCCCAGGAATACTCCCGAAAGTCCCGCAATATCCAGGCCTCCCACTTTTGAAAGCACATCGATCACATCCTGCTTATCCGGTTTTTGGTTCTCAATTGCTTCCCTGATGACCCGGATCTTCCGCTGCAGTCCGTCGCTGCCAAGTCCCGCGCCTCTTCCGGTAACGTTTTCTGCCGCTTCATCTAAGAGGACCGCTGCCACCGCGCTGCTGGTCGTCGTATTTCCGATTCCCATTTCTCCGGTCGCCAAGATGGCATAACCGGCCTCTTTCTTTTCTTTCACCTGACGGATGCCAACTTGGATCGCTTTTAACACCTGTTCCCGTGTCATTGCCGGTCCTTTGGCCAGATTGGCTGTGCCGTACGCCACCTTATCGGCCGGTTTTGTGACAGAAGCGACATCACATACCATTCCGATGTCAACAGGGAATACATCTACCCCCGCCACCTGCGCCATTATACAAGTGCTCGCCTGTCCCTTGGTAAAATTATCCGCCACCGCCGCGGTCACTTCCTGACCCGTCTGTGTGACCCCTTCTTCTACAACTCCATTATCGGCACACATAATAATAAGGCCCTTTTTATTTAATTCATAATAATCCGTTTCCAGAATTCCCGCAATCTGAATCACTGCTTTCTCCAGCTTTCCCAGGCTGAACAGTGGCTTTGCCACACTCATCCACCTTTTCTTTGCAAGTTCCATGCTCTTTTCATCCAGAGGCCGAATCTGCATTTTTATCTCTTCCAGCTGTTCCTGTTCTGTTTTTATATTCTCCTGCATTCTTTTCGTCTCCTTTGGCATTCTTTCACAAATCTTACGGCAAATTCTGGGTTTGAGTTCCAGTAAAGGTGTGGAAATCCCGCAAAAATTCTGTCCTTCATGTGAATTTCCCTCCAGCTCCGTCTTCCGTCCGGCTTCTCTGCCAGGCAGTCTTCTCCTGTTTTTTGTGCTTCCCAATAATGAAATTCATGTCCCCGGATACGCTCTCCTTTCCGCAGATAACATCCTTCTGTTTCTGCCCGGACATTCATGTATCCGAAACGGATCAACCGCTCTTTCTTTTCTGCACTTCCTTCCAGTACTCCTGTCATCGGATAGAAGTTTCCATCCGTTCCCTGAAGCTGCTCCAGCAGATACAGAAACCCTCCGCATTCTGCGATACAGGGCATCCCCTGATTCAGCTTTTCTTTCACATCCTGTCTCATGGATGCATTGGCAGAAAGCTGTCTGGCATAGATTTCCGGATATCCCCCGCCAAGCAGTATCCCATCTGCCTCTTCAGGCACCTTGCTATCCTCCAGAGGACTGAACCAGACCAGCCTGCATCCAAGCGTTTTCAGAATTTCCAGATTTTCTTTATAGTAAAAGCAAAACGCAGCATCCCGTGCGACAGCGATTGAAACAGGCTCCTTTGCATCCCGGTTCCCCGATACGCTTTCGCATTCTGCCGGGCTCTCTCTCTCCACATCCGAATCCATAAGTGCGATCACTGCATCCAGATCCACACTTTTCTCAAGGATCTCGGCTGCATCTTCAATTTGTTTCTTTAGTCCGGCTATTTCCTCCGGAAGAATGAGCCCCAGATGTCTGCTTTCCAATTGAAACGCCGGATGTTCCGGCACATAACCCAGCACTTTCACATCATGCCCCATCTCCCGTAGCCCGTGCTCGATCATCTCTTTCATCTTCGGATACAACGACGGGGAAATCCGGTTTAGAATAATTCCTTTGATATGGCTGTCATTCCGGAATTCCAGCATTCCCTTTAGCACAGCCAGAACCGACATCGCCATTCCGCGGCACGGAAGCACCAGGATCACCGGAACGCCAAGTGTTCGTGCCACATCATAGGAACTCGCCTTCTCTGTGCCAAGGCCCATCCCGTCATAATATCCCATAACGCCTTCAATGACGGCTGCATCGGCATTTGACGCATGTCGTGCAAAACAAGAGCGCAGCTGCTCTTTCTCGCAGAAAAACAGATCCAGATTTTCCGAATCGATTCCCAGCACGTTCCGGTGAAACATGGGATCGATATAATCCGGACCACATTTGCATGCTGCCACACGTATTCCTTTTTTCACAAGAGCTTCCATCAGAGCACAGGTGACTGCCGTCTTCCCGCTTCCGCTCGCCGTAGCCGCAATCATAATTCCAGGTATTTTCATTTATCCATCTATTCTCCCATCTGATACAATATAAACCGGATTCATTCCCATCATCATGTGATAATCTCCAAGCTTCCGCGATCTTGATGCCACGATCTGCCGAATCTCAGGTTCCTGAAGAAGTCCTTCTTCTGCCGCTTCCATCACTTCTTTCAGTGTTTCCAGCGAGATCGCGTTGATCACGATCCTTACGTTCGGATTCTTCCTGCGGACACATCGCAGGATCTCTTTCAGATTTCCGGAGCTTCCTCCGATAAATACATGGGTAGGCATTTCCAGACCTTCCAGCGCCTGTGGTGCCACACCATGAATAACCTCCAGATTATCCGTCATAAACTTTTGCTTATTCGCGTGAATCAGTTCAATACCTTCTTCTTTCTTTTCCACTGCATAGACGCGGATTCCCGGTGCCTGAAGTGCCGCTTCGACAGACACGGACCCGGTCCCGGCACCGATATCATAGAGAACCGCATCCCGGGTAAGCCTGAGATTGGCAAGACTCAACGTTCGGACTTCCTCCTTCGTCATCGGCACCTTACCGCGTATAAAGGCTTCATCCGGCAAATGAACACAGACTCGTTGTGAGGGCTCCTGATTTTCAATCAGCACGACTGATAGTTCTGCAAAATCCTCCGGTTTCACATCCGCCGCCTGAACGGTAAGGATCTCCTCCTCTGCATAAGAAAGACGATTTCCAATATAAAGCTTCACGTTCTGAAGTCCATAGTATGCCAGCTTTTCACAGATCAGCGCACCGGAATCTTTTCCAAGAATCAGAAACGTCTTCCGGTTCTCTCTGACTGCCTGGATAAAATTCTGCTTTCTTCCGTGAATACTGCAGATCGCGGCGTCTTCCCAGCTCGTATGAAGGCGCGCCGCCAGATACACCACGGAAGAAATTCCCGGGAGGATCTGTACCATGATCCCACTTTCTTCTAAAACCTTCACAAGCGCTTTCGCACCGCTGTAAAATCCGGTATCCCCGGAAAAAAGGACTGCACATTTCTCATATTCGGGATGTTCCATAAGAAAATCCCGGATTCTGTCCGGCCGGTATTCTATGAGCTGCGGTCGTTCCCTGTCCGCATATAATTCCACCATCCTGGCAGCTCCGATAATCAGATCGCTTTCTTCAATACATTCCTCTGCCTCCAGAGTCAGAAGCTTTTGCTCTCCCACTCCCACTCCGACACAGAAAACCCTGCAATTTCTACACATTCTTATATCCCCTTGGCGTCACCATTTTATCTCCGATTATTCTGGTCTCTTCATTTCCTACAAATACAGTCGTGAACATATCCACATCCGTCTCAGATAGTTCCTTAAGACTCAGTATCTTCATACATTCGCCTTCCCGGCCGATATTTTTTACAATGCCGCACACCGTATCTTCCCTTTTATATTCCATCATACAGAGGCAGGCTTTCTTCAGATAATCCGCCCTTTTCCTGCTGGATGGATTGTAAATACAGATCACAAAATCTGCCATTGCAGCCATCCGAAGACGCTTTTCTATTTTTTCCCAGGGCGTCATCAGATCACTTAGACTGATCACCGCAAAGTCATGCATCAGCGGCGCGCCCAGAACTGCAGCTCCGCCGGATGCGGCTGTGATGCCCGGGACCACTTCGATCTCCACATCCGGGTAATCTGCCGCAAGCTCATACACCAGCCCGGCCATTCCGTATATTCCCGCATCTCCACTGCAGACTACTGCTACATTCTGCTCCTTCCCGGCCTCTTCAAGCGCCATCCGGCAGCGCTTGACTTCCTGTCTCATCGGAGTAGACAGACAGATCTTATCCGGGTATTCTTCCTTGATCAGATCAATATACACCGTATAACCCACGATTACCTGACATTCGTTTAAAACCTTCGCCGCGCGTACCGTCATCTGGTCCTTCGCACCCGGACCGATTCCCACAACATATACTTTTCCCATATCTGCTCCTTATTCTGCCTTTCCTTGTCTGAATTCTGTCGTAAATGCCGGATTGTAGAGCTCTGAACGCCTGTAATCTCCATTTAAAACGGATCCCACAACGATCAGCGCTGTTTTGCGGATCCCATATTTTTCTGCAGTTTCTTTCAGTGTCCTCACTTCACAGCGGTGTACCTCTTCCTCCGGCCAGGTTGCCTTGTACACAATAGCCGCCGGTGAATCTTCCGAATATCCTCCTGCAATCAGCTCTTTTGAAAGCTCTCCCAGCATACCGGTACTTAAGAAGATCACCATCGTTGCCTGATGCGCCGCAAAACTTCGGATGGATTCTCTGTCCGGCACCGGCGTACGTCCCGCCATTCTGGTAATCACCACCGACTGGGAAATTCCGGGAAGTGTATATTCCGCTTTTAGTGCCGATGCTGCCCCACAAAAGGAACTGACCCCCGGGCAGACTTCGTAGGAAATCCCTTCCGCGTCCAGCGCATCCATCTGCTCTTTGATTGCCCCATACAGGCAGGGATCTCCCGTGTGCAGTCTCACCACACGTTTTCCTTCCTTCTCCCCGCGGATCAATACTTCCAGCACTTCCTCCAGCGTCATATATGCACTGTTGAACACTTCACATGTTTCCTTACACATATCCAGCAGTTTCGGATTCACAAGAGATCCTGCGTAAACCACAATGTCCGCCTCCGTAAGCAGCTTTTGCCCCCGGACCGTAATCAGATCTTCTGCTCCCGGTCCTGCTCCTACAAACTGAATCATCTATTCTTCCTCCTTCACGATCAACAGAGAATAGTAACTTGCCTCATCCGGAATCTCCTCCGCCGATCTGTAGATTCTCTCCTGTTCCATTCCACAGTTTTCTACCATACGGATCTCCATCCCCCGGGATCTGACTTCTTCTTTCACATCCGGAATCTTCTTTCCCGCTTTCATGAGAATCTTCGTCCCCGGAAGTTCCAGACTCTCTTTCACCCCATAAGAAGCCGGAATGATATGGATTTCCTCCCGGTTTTTCGCGATTTCCATATCAAGCCGGGCAGCCGCAGCGCAGAAAGACGGCACTCCCGGAACCATAACGGTATCAAATCCCCATTCTTTGATCCTGTGATGAAGATACATCCCCGTCGAGTACACAGATGGATCCCCGAGTGTAATAAATGCAATCGTTTTTCCTTTCTCCAGCCACTTTGCCGCTGCTTTTGCATCCTCATCATGAATGCTCCGAAGAATATCCTTCTGCTTCATCATCGGCATGGACAAATACAGCTTTGCTTTCTTTTCCAGTTCCGGTACCGCCTGCCGCACGATCTTCCATGCCGCGCAGCGTTCCAGCAGTTCTTCCCTTACAACTGTTTCCTTCTCTTCTTCATAATAGGTCCCCGAAAAGTCCGCTCCCGAAACAGGAATCGCAATGATGTCACTCTCCCTCAGGACCCTGACTGCCTTTAACGTCAGAAGTTCCGGATCCCCCGGTCCAGTTCCTACCACTAAAAATTTACCTTTCATGACTTTTTTCTCCCTGCTCTATAACCTTTTTTGTATACTAGCCGCTAGCTCATCGGCAAGGGGCGTCTTCCCGAGAATCCCGTAAGATGTCTCAAACATGACCGCTGCTGTTTCCACTCGGCCCCCCACTCTATGCCTCATATGTTCCTCGATTTTCTCCATGATGCCACGCATCGTCGTTTCCAGAATCCCGGCACTTTTCAGAATATCCAGTGCCTCCGTTGTCGTAATGCACTCCATAATACGGGCTACATCCTCCCTTTTGGCCCCTGAAACGGCCGCATGCGCCGCCAATACTTCCATCCGGCAGTCCGCCTGTCTGGAATGCGTGTTCATGACACCGGCAGCCAGTTTCACCAGCTTGCCGATATGCCCAACCAGAAGAATACCCTTCATTTCCAGACAAACCGCATCATCCAGCGCTTCTCCTATATAATTGCTGCATTTCACAGCCAGATTCCCGTCATAACCAAGACTTTCTCTCAAAAAATCCGTTCCATAATTTCCCGGAACCAGATAACAACAGGCTGCCCCGTTTTCTTTCAACATCTTCATTTCCATGAAAATCGTATCGGTCAGTGCCCGTTCACTCATAGGCTCCACGATTCCGGTCGTTCCAAGTACAGAAAT
>JBJENH010000101.1:57452-60254 GCA_051880095.1 Bariatricus sp.
TTTTCCAAAATCACTTCTATATTATAAGGAATTTTCCCGTTTCCTGCAACCATGCCATTATTTTACACCAGACATTTTTGAGAATCCACTGTATTTTTATGGATAAATGCGATACAATATTTCTAGTTTAGAATAGTTAGGAGTGTGAACTGATGAACCCAACCGTAAGTATTATTGTACCGGTTTATAACGCCGAGGCAACGATTTCCCGCTGTATTGAAAGCATTATCAACCAGGAATACCGGGATTTTGAGCTTTTGCTCATCGATGACGGCAGCACCGATTCTTCCGGAACGATCTGTGACCGCTATGCTGCGGAAGATTCCAGAATCCGTTTGATACATAAAGAAAATACCGGAGTTTCCGAAACCCGGAATATGGCGCTGGATCTCGCATGCGGCACTTACCTGCAGTTTCTCGA
The DNA here is from genome assembly GCA_051880095.1 of Bariatricus sp. GTDB lineage: Bacteria > Bacillota > Clostridia > Lachnospirales > Lachnospiraceae > Allocoprococcus. Next base: position 57,874 of record JBJENH010000101.1, read on the forward strand.
CAGCGATGACTGGATCACTCCGAATGCTACCAGGCTGTTCGTCGAAGAAGCAGAGCGCTATCATTGTGATATGGTCATTTCTGATTTCTACCGTGTTGTAGGAAAACGAGTTGCCCAGAAAGGAGATATCGACGATGACTGCGTACTGACTCAGGAAGAATTTTCCGCACATATGCTCCAGAATCCTGCTGATTTCTATTACGGAGTTCTCTGGAACAAGCTGTACCGGCGCGACATCGTTGAAAAATACCATCTCCGAATGAACCCTGAAATCAGCTGGTGTGAGGATTTTATGTTTAATCTCGAGTATATCAGACATGCAGAAGTTTTCTATGCACTGCAGGTTCCGATTTATTACTATGTGAAGACAAAAGGTTCCCTCGCAAGCCAGGGAATGAGTATCAGCAAAACCATTAAAATGAAATTGATGGTATTTGAATACTATAACAATTTTTACAAACATGTACTCGACGAGGAGGACTACGAAAAGAACCGCCTTCAGGTTTATCGTTTTCTTGTAGACGCTGCCGGTGACGGAGCAGTACCGCCCTCTTTCTTCTCCGGTTCCAAAAAACTCGGCGAAGAACGCAATCGTGTCAGTCAGGAAGTTGTTGCCGGAGAAGGCATTCTGATGGATGATTATCGCAGCCGTAAGCTTCTGGATTACTATCTGGAACCGATTGCTCAGAAGAACAGTCTTACTTTAAATGAAGTGCGTCTGCTTTTATATCTTAGCCAGCTAAGACATATCGGGACACGTAAGGAAATGGCAGACTTTGCCGGAATTACCGTGCGCAGTCTCTCACTTTTGCTTCAGCGGCTTTCCTTAAAAAACATGCTGAAATATGAAGAAAACCGCACCACAAAAGAACTGAAGATCACTTTCCTTCCGCTTGCAGCTCCAATTCAAAATGAGATCGCCGCTGCCCAGGGTAATTTCGAGCAGGCCAAATATGCAGGTTTTACAGAAGATGAACTGATCCAGTATGCCGCACTCACAGAAAAAATCAAAAATAACATCCAGAAAATACTATAAGAAAATGATATATGAAAGGATTGCGATGCCACCCATACACCGCAATCCTTTTTTCTTTCACATTTTTACAGAGGAAAACAAAGTAATCATCACCGCCGTTTACACGCGGCTTAGGTACTACGAATGGATTGCGTTACAGCTGATACTCTCTTCTTCAGACCACGGGCTGTAAGTCTCATCCTCACCATACGCACGCACTCTGACCGTCGCACACTCAACACCGTTTTCCGTCTTTTGTTTCGGACATTCTGTGATGAAGTCATCACTTCCTTCTTTCACACTGAGATATGCATTCGATGTCTCATAAGTCTTCTTGGTGCCATCCGGTTTGGTAATCTCCACTTTGTAGGAGGTCGCACCTTCTACTTCGCCCCATTCAATCCTGAGGAATGAATATGTTCCATAGATTTTCCCTTTATGGCGATACGTAGTGGTAGTCAGCTCCGGTTTGTCCAGAATCATCTTTTCAATCTGCTTCTTTGCAGCCTGATTGACAGCTTCCTTCATACTGTCGGATAACTCAACATGGATCTGCGGAATCTTTGGCATACTGACCGAATATTTTGGTGTCGCGGCAAATACCGGCAATGAAGAACTTGCACATAAAACAAGCGCAGTTACAAATGATACCATTTTTTTCATAATTTTTTACCTTCCTTTTCTTTAGATGTGAGGAATGAGCCTGCCATCCCGGCAATCAATATGGTAATGATGTGATTTTTTGTAATTATCGATCAATTACGACTGGTAATTTTTCAAAACTGGTAAATTTTGAAGCTCTTAAAAAGAGCCAGAACGCTTTTGAAAATAAAATACATGATAAGCACATGTATCCATGATAATAAATTGATAGTAATAATAGATTTTTGTCCTTGAAAGATATAACAACTGTATGATTAGGTTAATTCCTTAAGTATCCATGACGATCACCCTCCTTCGTATAAATCTGACGTTCCGTGAGCATATCACATTTCCATAAATCATATTCATGCTCCAATCCTCTTGTCAGGCAGAAGTGTCGGTTTCGGATGATAGTTTTCCGTCTTCCGCCACCTCTTTCGGACAAGTATTATTATAGCAGATGTTTCGTTCCGTGTCATTGAAGTTGTAGTTTAATTTTACATGTTCATTTTCCGGATCGCTCTTGCGTACCGCTGCCAGATATGCTATAGTAAAAACACAAAAGGGAAACCGGAAGCGGCTTACCCAAATTATAATTGCTTAATCTACATCAAGCCGTCATTATTCGCAGTAATGGCGGCTATTTTCGTGTTCCCTTGAAAATCTGAAAGCACAGACCTACAAGGGCAACCATAAGTATACAAAACTGAATCAGATCAGAATA
>JBJENH010000102.1:0-12664 GCA_051880095.1 Bariatricus sp.
ACTACGCGGTTTATCGCCTTTCTCATCTCTTCCAACTGTCGAAAACGGGATTATATACCGGTGTGCCGCACAAAGTCAAGTGTTTTTATAAAAAATATTAATTTTGCCGATCTGCCTTTTCAGAAAGCGCAATCCGGCATGCTCTGAGCTTATCATAGCAGAAACCGATGATATCTTTTCGGGTTATAATGCCGATGAAATTATCCTGATCGTCAACGACCGGAACAAAATTCTGTTCCATGGCACGTTCGATCAGATCTTCCATATCAGAATCCGCACGCACAGGCCGGTAGTCGAGTCTGCGATGAATCTTCGTAATGGATATGGTCTCCGCTTCCTTGATATTCAAAAGCTTCATGGATTTCGTCCCCCAGAGAAGATCCCCTTCCGTAATCGTACCTATGTACTTTCCGTCACGATTGATCATCGGAATTGAGGAGTATTTGTGGTATTCCATGATCTCCATTACCTGCCTGAGCGTGTGGTAATCATAAACATAGGCAAGTTCTGCTTTTGGCTTCAAAAAAAACAATATATTCATTTGTAAATCCTTTCTTATTCAGAAATATTATCTGAGATAAGAATAGCATATTTTACAAGAAAATAGTAGATTTAGATCTGAGTGTTAACAAAAATATCATAAATTGCCTGGATGGCTGCTTCAAAATCATGGTTTCTTACACCGATGATGATATTCAGCTCACTGGATCCCTGGTCAATCATTTTCACATTTACATGGGCGTGGGCCAGCGCAGAGAAAATGCGTCCTGCGGTTCCTCTGGTCTGCTTCATGCCTCTTCCGACAACCGCGATCAGCGCAAGATCGGATTCCAGTTCTACCTCATCCGGCTCGACTGCACGGTGGATGCCGGAGATGACGCGTTGCTCGTGCTCTTCAAACTCATCCTGCTGAACGAAAATCGTCATAGTATCAATTCCGGAAGGCATGTGTTCAAATGAAATCCCTTCGTTTTCAAATACCTGCAGGACTTTTCTTCCAAATCCTACTTCTGAGTTCATCATTGCTTTTTCGATCGTAATAGACGCAAAGCCACGTTTTCCGGCGATACCGGTAATCGTGTATTTAGGCTTGCGGCAGGTTCCTTCTACGATGAGTGTACCCTTTTCTTCCGGCGCGTTGGTATTGCGGATATTGATCGGAATGCCCTCTTTGCGTACCGGGAAAATAGCATCTTCATGAAGTACGGTCGCGCCCATGTAGGAAAGCTCTCGCAATTCTTTATAAGTAATCGTCTCGATTCCTTTTGGATTTTTGATGATTCTTGGATCTGCAATCAGGAATCCGGATACATCGGTCCAGTTTTCATACATATCTGCATGGATCGCTTTGGCAACAAGAGAACCGGTCACGTCAGATCCTCCGCGACTGAAGGTTTTTACACTGCCGTCCGGACCTGCTCCGTAAAATCCCGGAATAACAGCCCTTTCGGTGCGGGAAAGGCGTTCGGACAAAAGCTGGTTCGTCTGATCTGCAAGAAGGGATCCATTCTCATCAAATGCGATGACTTCTGCCGCGTCAATGAATTCAAATCCAAGATAATTTGCCATAACGATACCGTTCAGGTATTCACCGCGGGAAGCGGCGTACTCTCTTCCGGCTTTCTGACCGAAGTTCTGCCGGATAATCTCAAACTCTTTGTCCAGCGACAGGTTAAGCCCCAGATCATCGATGATTTCCTGATAGCGCTGCTGAATCTCATCCAACTGTTTGGTGAAATTTTTCTCACGAACCGCAGCTCCGTAACATTTATAAAGCATATCAGTGACTTTTACATCTTCCGGGAAACGTTTGCCCGGAGCAGAAGGGATCACATATCGTCTGGATTCATCCTCACGAATGATCTGACCGACTTTCTTGAATTGTGTGGCATCAGCCAATGAGCTTCCTCCGAATTTTACAACCTTTTTCATTGAAGGTTTCCTCCTTTTCCTCTTATGTATGAATGACATCTGCAAATTTTGCATTTGCCGCTTTTCTTAATCCTTCCGGCGCAAGGGTAAGCTGTGCACCAATCCGGCCTGCGCTTACATAAATTTCTTCAAAAGCACATGCCGTTTCATCTATGACAACTGGAAACTGTTTCTTCATACCGATTGCGGTGCATCCGCCTCTGACATAGCCGGTCAGGGGTGTCAGCTCTTTTAAATGTAACATTTCCAGAGATTTTTCGCCAACGGTTTTGGCCGCTTTTTTAAAGTCAATTTCTTTTTCAATCGGAAGTACGAAGACATAATGCTGTCCGCTTTTTCCGGTCGTAACAATGGTTTTATAAACCTGTTCATGGGGAAGATTCAGTTTATCTGCCGTCTCGATCCCGTCTGTAAATTCATCACACTCGTATGCCTGGAACTTATATGGAATCTTCATTCGGTCCAGAATACGCATTGCATTCGTTTTTACTTCTTTCTTAGCCATATAAACTCTCCTTCAGTGTTTTTCTGATTTTTTTCCGTGTAATCTCAACGAGCTGCAGTTTGGTCATTTCCACTACGTGACCGGGGTTCGGGTCCATGGAAAGAAGGGTCTGTAGTTCGTGTAACAATTCTTTTTTTTCTTCTTCCGTGTCCATGTTGATAAAATCAATGAGAATGATACCGGACAGATTGCGAAGCCGGATCTGCCTTGCGGCTTCTTTTGCAGCCTCCCGGTTGATGTCTGCAAACAGTTTTTTCTTTTTCAGGCATTTCCCGGAGTTCACATCGATCACGGTAAGCGCTTCCGTGGGCTGGATTACCAGGTAAGCTCCGGACGCCATCCATACTTTTTCAGAAAGCGCGTCATCGGTCGCTTTCTCCAGGCTGTAGCATTTACAAAGCGGATAGGACTCATCCGTATACGCGCGAAGAAGTTTCAAATCTTCCGGCTGTTCCTGCGTAAGAAACGCTTCTGCCTTATTATAAAGCAGTCCGTTTTGGAAAACGGCATCGACAAGGATTTCCGTAAGCCCCTGCCGGTAAAGATTCTTAAGCGACAAAAGCCAGTCATCCGGCACATGGGAAATACAACTGAAACAGGTGCGGTTTTTCCCATATGTAAGGACGCGTTGAAATTCGTCCTCCAGCATCTGTATTTCCGCAAGAATCCTGTCATCCGGCGCCTCACCGGCATTTGTACGGAAAATCATTCCATAACTCTTGTCGGCAAATGTGTTTCCAAGAGCAAGAAGCCGTTCTCGCTGCTCCCGTGAAAGCTTTGCGGAAACACCGATCTGACGGTTCCCGGAGCTGAGGATTACATATTTCCCTACAAAATTCAGATCTCCGCTCACCGTGGGCTGCTTTGTCTTGACTGCCTCTTTGCGTACCTGAACCAGAAGCTCATCTCCCACATTCAGGCTTTTTTTGCCATGTTTGTCCGTAAAATATGGCTCCGCTTTTTCTTCGAGTGAATAATAACACTCTACACCATTTTTTATTTCGATAAAGGCGCCATTGATATTCGGAAGGATCTTCCGGACTTTTCCGACGTAAATCTCGCCGATCCGGCACTCTTTTTTATCATGAAAGGGACTGTAATGCAGTTCTGCAATTTTTCCGTCTTCCTGAAGAGCGGTCAGTATATGTCCCCGACATTCGGTTATCAATAATTTTCGTTCCATTGGTCAGATAATCTCCGTTCCAAGAGCAGAAAGCGGTACAAATTCCGGGTGTTCTTCATTTCCGATATTTGCCAGCGTTTCCAGCCGATGATGGGTAAATTCAATCCCCTCTGTTTCTCCGCCAAGCATATTTATATATTCAAGGAAGGCGTCCAGAACAGGTTCCGGTTTCAGATTCTGCACACTTCCGGCCGCAACCCGCATGTAGATCCCATCGCCCTGAGGATGCAGATCATAAATGATGGGACGTATGTTGACTTCCTTTTTGCTTTTTTTCGTTGTTTTTAGGATATATATCTCATCCTGCGCATAAAAGTGTTCCAGATGTTTCTGCCATCCTTCCGGAAGAACGCCTTTTTTTACTATTGAAAGGTAGTCTGCCCCGGCAACGATCGTCATTCCTTTGTTTTTCTTGTCATCCGGAATTTCCACGAAACTGGTCACTTCCATTCCTTCTACCATCTGCTCATTCAGGCGGCGAATGGCTTCTTTGCTGGCGATCGGTTCGGTGAGCTCAATGTCAAAATATTCTCCGTCGCTTGTAAGTCCGACTCCGAGCGGATTTGCAAAGGACATGATCATATGAGGGCTGTAACCTCCCGTAAATGCGATCGGTATCTGCGCACGCCGGATCGCTTTCTGAAAATAGCGCATAATGTCCAGATGTCCGATAAACTTCATGACACCGTTTTTGCGGAATTTAATTCTTACCTTCATAGCAGACACCTCCTCCATAGCTTGCAGCACCGCAGCCGGAACACTGTCTGCGGCAGTTCGGGGTCACTTCCCCGTTCATGGCTCTCTCCCACTCTTTCCTGAGGAAAGACTTCGTTACGCCACAATCGATAAAATCCCATGGAAAGATCTCGTCCGCTTCACGCTTGCGCAGATTGTAGAAATCCGGATCGATTCCTGTATTTTCAAATGCCTGCATCCACAGATCATACCTGAAATGCTCATTCCATGAATCGTAAATGCATCCAAGTCGGTAAGCTTCTTCCAGAACCCGGCCCATCTTCCGGTCCCCGCGGGCAAATACGCCTTCCAGCACCGTGAGCTCAGCCGTGTGCCAATTATAGCGAAGGCTCTTTCGGTTCAGCTGATTGCGCATCGCTTCCTGAACGATCCCCGCGCGGCGAACATATTCGTCAGCAGGACACATCTGGGCCCACTGAAGGGGAGAAAATGGTTTCGGAACAAAGAAAGAACTGCTGGCTGTGATCTGACATTTTCCATTCCGCTGCTCCTTCGGAATCTCGTAATATCTGCGGGCAACTTTATCGGAAAGAACCGCGATTCCTTCCATATCTTCCTCCGTTTCGGTCGGAAGTCCCAGCATAAAATAGAGTTTTACCTTGTTCCAACCGCCTTCAAAAGCCTGTCCCGCTCCTTCCAGGATTTCCTCTTCCGTAAGTCCTTTATTGATCACATTCCGCATCCGCTGCGTACCGGCTTCCGGAGCAAACGTAAGGCTGCTCTTGCGAATATCCTGGACCTTGCTCATGACATCCAGCGAAAATGCATCAATTCGAAGTGAAGGAAGGGAAATATTTACACCCTGCCCGTGGAATTCATCGATCAGGAAATTTACGATCTCTTCCAATTCATTGTAATCACTGGAACTTAACGAACTCAAAGTAATTTCTTCATGTCCTGTATTGCGGAGCATCGCTCTTGCGGTCTCCTTCAGCATATTGATATCCCGCGGCCTTGTCGGGCGATACACCATTCCCGCCTGACAGAAACGGCATCCCCGGATGCAGCCCCTCTGTATCTCAAGAACCGCCCTGTCCTGTGTCACCTTGATGAAGGGTACGATCGGCTTCAGCGGGTAGGTCGTTGTACTCATATCCGCTGCAACCTGACGGCGTATCTTCTCTTTCGCATGTGCATTTACCGGTGTAAATGCAGCGATCGTCCCATCCGGATTGTAGTCGGTACGATAGAAAGAAGGCACATAGATTCCTTCAATCTCCGCAGCCATTTCCAGAAATGCAGTCCGATCCCTGCCGGAATGTTTCCATTCCTTATATACATCAAACAGCCGGTCATATACAACTTCCCCTTCACCGATGTAAAATAAGTCGAAGAATTCAGCAATAGGTTCCGGATTATAGGCACAGGGACCGCCTCCGATGACAAAAGGATCATCCAGAGTACGTTCTTCGGTGTGAAGCGAGATCCCGGAAAGATCCAGAACCTGCAAAATGTTTGTATAGCACATTTCAAACTGGAGTGTGAAGCCAAGGAAGTCAAACTCTTTTATGGGATCCTGGGACTCCAGTGCAAAGAGAGGGATATGTTCCTTACGCATGATCTTGTCAAGATCCACCCACGGCGAAAAGACACGCTCACACCAGACATCATCACGGCGGTTGAACATGTCATACAGGATCTGAAGCCCGAGGTGTGACATGCCGATTTCGTAAACCTCGGGGAAACAGAATGCAAATCTTATGTCCACTTTCTCGAGAACCTTTTTTACTGTATTCACCTCATTCCCGATGTATCGTGCAGGTTTGTCAATATTTAATAAAATATCGTCGCTTAAAGCTAGTTTATTCATGTTTTGAATACCTCTTTTTTGTATAATATATACAAATTTGTTAATTCTATCTTCTCTTGTTGTTTGGCTGACTTGGTCTTAATAATAAGACCGGTTTTTGATGATAATGCCCGTATTTTGCAGAACTTTTTATGTGTGGGCGAATGTTTCATTTTTTACTGAATTTAAACACCTTTTATATCGAATAATATTTATTGATATATTTTAACATTATCCGAATTCTTCATCACATCAAAAACGGAACATTATGTAATTATCATGCATAATTCTCCGTATGTCAAGTATAGTTTTGAAATGATTAATTTTAATCTGTAAGTGACTGGGGAACGATTTTCCAGTCACTTAACCTCCGGTACTCTGATACTTTTTCGTAGAATGAATAAAAAACTTATTTGATAATAAAAATAGAAGAACACTAATAAATCCGCCGATTATTAAATACGTGTGAAAAGCTTTTGGAGAATCAGCTAATAACAATTTTGCAGGGAAATAACTGTTCATGCCGATAGGAAGTATCCACATCCCCCATTTCCCGAAAATAGATATTGGATATTTAGCAAATTCTTTGAACAACTCCATAGTGTTAAATAATGAAAATGTGCCTTCTGTATAAAAGAAAATACTGGTTGTAAATATCGTCATGCCCCCCCAGCATTAGAACGCCATAAATGGTTTGTGGAAATCCAGACTGTGTCAGGTAATTGATATATTTTTTATCTACTACGTACCAATCCATAGAACCTCCTGAAAGTAAAAAAAAGCGGGTGGATTACTCCACCCACTGCTATTAATCGATTGTTTTAATTGGACACTCTAACCGCTTTTAAACGAGCGTTTTAATTGGACACTCTAACCGCTGCACAGATAGCTCTATCTGTGTTTTTATTATATGTAATTTATAGGAAAAAATCAATAACTTTATATGCTAAATTTTTATGCCCTATATATCTGAGTAAAAAGGAGTTCACGTATGAACTCCTACGGCTGTGGGTCTCGCAAGTATCTACAGCACAACCACCATTAATATACCTTACTCATACAGTATTCAGTTGATTTAACAATAAAGTCATCGAGCTTTTCAAAATACAGATACAGAGTTGCAACACTACAATCGCAGGCTTTTGCAATCGTTTTTATCCCGCCAGAAGAAAATCCTTTCTCCCGCATAGTGAACAGTCATTAATTTAATCTCATTGCACTTGACATCTTTAATAAATCCTTGCACAATAAAAGTATCAGAAACAATTATAACCTTTATTATCCGCGTCCTTGAAATTCCAATTTTCCGGGACGCAATACTTATTAGGAGTGTCAATTATGATCAGTTTTTTTATATGTCTGGCTATTCTCATCGTGTCATACTTCATCTATGGCAGATTTGTATCGCGAACTTTTGAACCCGATGACCGCGAAACTCCTGCGGTCGCTATGGAAGACGGAGTTGACTATGTGGTCATGCCCACTTGGAGGATTTTCCTTATCCAACTGCTGAATATTGCCGGTCTGGGACCCATCTGGGGTGCTGTGGGCGGTGCCATGTGGGGACCCAGTGTGTTTTTGTGGATTACTTTCGGCACCATCTTCGCCGGTGGTGTTCATGACTTTGCTTCAGGTTTCATGTCCATGCGTCACCAGGGTCTCAGTGTCCCTGAGCTTACCGGTATGTATATGGGTGGCACTATAAAGCGAATCATGCGTGTTTTCTCCACTGTTCTTCTATTCATGGTAGGGGTCGTATTTGCAGTGGGACCTGCAGGACTCCTTGCCTATTTGTTCAATCAGGGCGGCTCTGCTGGTATCCTGACAAACAAGTATTTCTGGTTGATTCTTGCCTTTACTTACTTCTTTATTGCCACATTCCTTTCTGTTGACAAGATCATCGGAAAATTATATCCTCTCTTCGGTATTTGCCTGATCGTCATGGCTATCGGTGTCGGCATCGGCACTATCGGAAGAGGTTACGTGATTCCCGAAATATTTCCTTTGCGCAATATGCATCCCGATGGAACATCCATATTTCCGGCAATGTTTATTTCTGTGGCTTGTGGTGCCATATCCGGATTCCACTCAACCCAGTCTCCTATCATGGCTCGCTGCTGTAAGAGTGAGAAAATGTCTCACATGGTCTTTTACGGAGCTATGGTCTGCGAAGGCATCATCGCTCTGGTCTGGGCGGCTGCATCCTGCGCCCTGTTCCCTGTTGAAGGGGGACTCATGACCGGTCTTAAGGAAGCTATGGCTGCTGGCCAGTCCAGCTGTGTCTATAATATCTGTGCCACTACCATGGGTGGCATTGGCGCCATTCTGGCCATGTTGGGTGTGATCGCCTGTCCTATTTCTTCCGGCGATACCGCATTCCGTTCAGCTCGTCTTACCATTGCTGACGCTCTCAAACTGGATCAGAAGAGTTACAGGAATCGTCTGCTGGTAACTATCCCTCTGCTGATCCTTGGCGTTCTGGTTTCTCAGCTGGACTATACCTCCATCTGGAATTATTTTGCTTCCACGAACCAGATTCTGGCTACGATTGTTCTTTGGACCGCTGCCATGTATTTAGTTCACGAGAGGAAGAATGCCTACATCTGCGCTCTGCCCGCAGCGTTTATGACTGCCGTCACCTTGTCATTTGTCTTTAGCAGCAAATTGTACCTGGGAAGAATTCCATTCTTCCCGCCTATTTCCAAATACCTGGGTGTCGGTATTGCAGTAGTGATGCTGGTAATGTTTATCATCAAGGCTCGCAATTCTGCGAAGACCATACAGTAGATTGATTCCGTAAGGAATTCCTTCTCATCATCATTTCAACTTGCAACATACTGTTTTGAATGATAGAATAGGATAATTCAATTAATTTGCATTAAGTATCTTTTTGACAAAATAAAGGAGGAAAATACCCCTATGAAAAAATTGATATCCTTGTTGATGATCGTTGTTCTCATGATCGGATTGACACTGCCTGCATCTGCGAAGGAGGCTTCTTATCCGACGATTGAAAGCGGTGTTCAGGAAATTCAAAAATATGGAAATATTGTTCTGGATGTGAAACCGAAGAAACTGCTGGAAGCTGGCTATGAATACGGGGATATTCTTGCTGTGACCATTGACGGAAAAACTTATCAAATCCCCTTTTGCACCAATTATAGTGATGTAGACACTGGATCTTATGTGATCCGCGATAACGACGATGTTCTGATTATTGCGATTAATACGGGAGATTTTGCCACTACGAATGGCATTGCCGAAAAGAGCATTTCTGAGGACAAATCCTTCACTTGGGTGTTTCCTGGCGGAAAGAGTCTCGAGGATTTGACGGTCTCCATTTCCATGGATGAGAAGGGGGGATACTATGACCAGTATCTCATTCATCAGCTGGTAAGGACCAATGACCGTGCGGATTACGATTCTGATCAGATTTTTGCAAACTTCCGCAATATCGCCGCAGGTGATCTGGGAAAAAACGCCCTGTTCCGAAGCAGCAGTCCCATCAATAATGAATTTAACCGTGCTGCCTATGCCGATGACTTTGTGGAGTCTAACGGTATTCGGACGGTGATGAACCTGGCGAACTCCGATGATGATATTGCCGGTTATATCGCCCAGGATAGCTTTGATTCTCCTTACTATGCGTCTTTATTTCAGGACGGTAAGGTAAAGGCGCTGAACCTGAGTCTAAACTTTGTGGCCGAGGACTTCAAGAACGGTCTGGCGGAAGGACTGCGTTTTTTCACCGCCAATGAGGGTCCCTATCTGGTTCACTGCGATGAGGGAAAGGATCGGGCAGGCTTTGTTTCCGCTCTGCTGGCCTGCTACATGGGTGCATCCTATGACCAGGTGGTGGAGGACTACATGCAGACCTATATCAACTACTATCATCTGGAGAAAGACAGTGAAAAGTACATCGCGATAAAGAACAGTAACATTGATTCCACACTGCGAATGATAGCCGGTTCTTCCGACAGCACGGATTTGACTAAGGTTGACCTTGCTGATTCCGCCAAAGATTATATAAAGAGTATCGGATTATCTGACGCCGAGTGCGAGGCGTTGTGGTCCAATCTGGCAAAGGATTATGAGACAGCAGATCTTTCTTCCTCCGAAGTCACTTCCACTTATACAGTGCTGCCCGGTGACTGCCTATGGAATATTTCCCGAAAGCTGTACGGCACCGGAACACGCTGGGAAGAGATTTATGAGGCTAACCGTGAAATTATTCGTTGCCCCAGATTGATTTATAGCGGTCAGGAATTGAGAATCCCTGCCGCTTAATTCGGACTTTCGCAAATCCGTTTCAATCAAAGTTGTTGTTATACAATGTTTCGATTTGGGAACGACATTGCAGAAAAGCTTTACACAAAACCGGATCAAAGTGACTGCCACAGGAATCCTCGATAATGGCAAACGCTTTATCAAAACTGAATTGTCCCTTGTATATCCGATCGCTCACCAATGCGTCAAACACATCCGCCAGCGCCATAATACGGGCTTCTAAAGGGATTTCCTCCCTGAGAAGCCCACTAGGATACCCCGTGCCATCCCACTTCTCATGATGATAATGAGCTATATTTACTGCAATCTTCTTGAACGAAAGATCATCGGAATTCTGTAGAATACGAGCCACGATTTCTGAGCCCTTTTGGGCGTGGAGCTTCATAATCTCATACTCTTCTGAAAGAAATTTACCCGGTTTATTGAGAATACTGTCGGGAATGGCAATCTTTCCGAAGTCATGAAGAGGTGCGGCCTTGACAATGCGTTCCGCTATCTCCCGAGTCAACTTAGAGGAATAGTCCGTGGTCAATAGATGATCTACGAATACCCGAAGCACTTCGCTCGTACGAAGAATGTGACCGCCGGTATTAGTATCCCGGTTTTCAACGATACTGGCCATACTGACGATGATATCATTCTGCACCTCCACCAGCCTCGCCGTTTTTTCCTTCACCTGCATACCCAGTTCTTCATTATATTGCTTCACTAATCTAAGATACTGCTGTTGAGAAGTATCATCTCGAATACGGATACAATGCAATTTCTTCCGGTACATTTCAGGAACAGAGTGAGAGACTTCCAGAATTCTACCCTCTCTTTCAAAGTAGACGATATCATTAGAATCCTCCGTCAGAACCCATTTTTTAAGCTGAAGAAGGAAGTCAGTAGAATAATCCTGAATTCGGTAGTCAATCTTCAGTTTATTTAACTCAGGAAACCAGTGCCTGGCCTGCTCATCTACACCGGATAAACGGAATTTTGCATCACAGATCACGAAGCCATACTCCCGGCTCTCCTCGATAGCTTCTCTTGAAATCCCCTTTATATCATAAGTGGACACCCGATTCAGCATCAATAGAATTCCACCCGCACAAACAGTATAGGCGATTGGGAGCAGTTCTATTTTCAGACCCACAATTCGTTCTCCCACAAAGGTGGCACTACACAGAATCAGCAGACACAAAGAACCCATGCTGACAAAATAAGATACCTGTTTCTTCTTGCGCAGCGCATTGGCAACAATAATCAGTCCGCACCCCAGCGTTATCACTATGTATATCGGACTCAGCAAATGGAGCGGTCCATATTCCCTTTTCAGGAAGGTATACCCGTCCCGTATCACCATCTCAACACTACGATAGTACCAGTCCACCCTTCCGGCAGAGGATGATCCCAGGAAAATGATAAAGCAAATGCAAATGCACAGCACCCTAACAACTGCCGGGATGCGAGTTTGGCACAAATCTGCAATGGCCTGAATTGTGAAAAGCAGCAAAAAAGGATATGCCAGACAGTACACCTGATTTCCCAGCAAAACCGCTTCCTCCGTCTTGGCTCCGGCTATTTGCAGATAACCAAGATTTACGATGACAACCGCAACCGTCATAAGAATATAATACACTGAAATCTGCTTTTGAAATCTGCTTAGCAAGAAAAACACATAGCCTATGGAAATCATTAACATTACAAAATATATTGTCTGCATCATATTACTTCTTCCTAAAATATTTCAAATACTTTATTTCCCCGGTATACTCTCCCTTGCTTTGGGGTTATATTTCATGATAAAGAGTACCAAACTTTCTTTCAGCACTTCGATCTGTGCTTTCAGATAAAACTCATCCTCAAACAGTGCGTAGTGTACGCAGGCCCTGATCAGAATAAAAATCAGCGGTGTCAGCTTCTGATAGGGAATGCCGAGTTTGCCTTCCAGGCTTTTGGCGTATTCGGTATAACGCTGATCCACACCGGCAAAGAATTTCTTACCGTATTCTCTGTATTTCGGGTGAGTATACACCTGATACATAAGACGGTATTTCTTACCGTGTTTTTCTGCCGTCCAATATGGAATCTCATCAATAAACCGCCACAAATCCTCTACATCGATTGGTGCTTTCGCCATAAAATCATCTTCTACCTTACTCATACAGTATTCGGTGGACTGGATGATAAGGTCGTCCAAATCCTTGAAATATGTATAAATCATAGA
>JBJENH010000103.1:0-12576 GCA_051880095.1 Bariatricus sp.
GCAACGAGAAAACCCAGTAAAATCAATGGGTTGCGGCATTTAGCAAATGCCTAATAATTTATAGTAAAAGGAGAGAAAGCTTATGAAATATGTATGTGATGTATGCGGATGGGAATATGATGAGGAAGCAGGATATCCGGAAGGTGGAATCGCACCGGGAACCAAGTGGGAAGACGTTCCGGAAGACTTTGAATGCCCACTCTGCCAGGTAGGAAAAGATCAGTTTTCAGCAGAATAAATGAAAGAAAAAGGAACTGCTTAGGCAGTTCCTTTTTGGAATTCTTAAGGAGATATGCGAGATGATGAAGATCCGTTGTGTGGTGGAACGAATTACATATCAGAATCCGGAAAATGGGTATTCTGTCCTTAAAGTAGCTGTCAAAGGATATCAGGATCTGATACCGTTAGTAGGAAATCTTCTGGATGCTACAGTTGGTTCTGTACTTCTGGTAGAAGGAGACTGGAAGGTGGATGCAAAGTATGGAAGGCAGTTCATTGCCGAACGCTGGGAAGAGACGATGCCTGCGACGATATATGGAATCGAGAAGTATCTTGGTTCTGGTCTGATCAAAGGAGTTGGTCCGAAATTTGCGAAGCGGATCGTCTATCAGTTTGGAACGGAAACGCTAGAAGTGATCGAGACAGATCCCAGGCGCCTTCTGGAAGTGCCTGGAATCGGGAAAAAGAGAGTGGATCAGATCCAGGAGAGCTGGGAACGGCAAAAAGAGATTAAAAATGTCATGCTGTTTTTACAGGATCACGGTGTCAGCACCTCGTTTGCAGCAAAGATATACCGACAGTACGGAAATGAAAGTATCGAAAAAGTGAAGGAGAATCCATACCGTCTGGCAGATGATATCTGGGGGATCGGCTTTAAAACTGCGGATGGCATTGCAGAGAAGCTGGGATTTCAGAAGGAAGCTTTTGTGCGTTTGAGGAGTGGACTGATGTACACATTAAGTGCTTTGGCGGATGAAGGACATGTGTATGCAGAAAAGGAGCAGGCGATAGCGAAAGCCTCGGAGCTGCTGGAGGCAGAAGAGAGTACTCTGACCATGACGATGGATGAGATGCTAAGATGTGGCGATCTGATCCAGGAAGAAGGAGCCGTGTATCTTCCAGCTTTTTATTATGCCGAGACAGGAGTGGCGAACAAGCTTCGAAAACTTATGAGAGAACCCGGAGGAGACCGCTTGTGGGTGCGGCTTTCAGAAGCGAAGAAAAAGACTGGGAATGATCGGCTGTCTGTGGATGTTAGCAGGATTGAGCAGATTGTAGGAATGCAGTATGATGAGATTCAGGCAGAAGCGATCCGTAGAGCCGCAGATTCTAAGGTCATGATTTTGACTGGCGGTCCCGGAACTGGCAAGACGACGACTACACAGGGGATCATTGCTGCATCTCGTGCATATGGACTGGAGATACTGCTCGCGGCACCGACCGGGCGTGCGGCTAAACGTATGGAAGAAACGGTTGGACTGGAGGCGAAGACCATTCATCGCCTGTTAGAATATAAGCCTCCGGAAGGATATCAGAAGAATGAAGAACATCCACTGGAAGGAGATGTCTTGATCGTGGATGAATGCTCGATGATCGATACGATTCTGATGAATTCTTTGCTTAAGGCAATTCCGGATTCCATGCGCCTGATTCTGGTAGGTGATATCGATCAGCTGCCTTCTGTCGGAGCCGGAAATGTATTAAGAGATATGATTGATTCCGGGCAGTTCCCTGTTATCCGGCTGACAAGGATCTTCCGGCAGGCACAGGAGAGTCGGATCATTATGAATGCGCACCGGATCAATGCAGGGAAGATGCCGGATCTTTTCAATGGAAAAACTACGGATTTCTTTTTCATACAGAAGGAAGACCCAGAAGAAGCTGTAAAAGAAGTGGTGGATCTGGTACAGCGTAAATTATCTCATTATTATCATGTGCCGCCGGCGCAGATTCAGGTGCTGACACCGATGCAGCGTGGGATTGTCGGGGCGGCGAATCTGAATCTGGCACTGCAGGAGACACTGAATCCTCAGGGAGAAGGTCTTCGCCGCAGTGGTTCGGTTTTCCGGATCCATGATAAGGTCATGCAGATCAAGAATAATTATGATAAGGAAGTGTTTAATGGAGATATTGGGATCATTGATGCGGTAGATATGGAAGAACGGACATTAACGGTGAAGTATGAAGAGAGGTGCGTCGAGTATGATGTGACAGAACTGGATGAGCTGGTGCATGCTTACGCAACGACGATTCACAAGGCCCAGGGCTCAGAGTATCCGATCGTTGTGATGCCGGTGTTGATGAATCATTATGTCATGCTCCAGAGAAATCTGATCTATACCGGGATTACACGGGCGAAAAAAATACTCGTCCTCGTTGGGACGAAGAAGGCGTTATCTTATGCAGTGAGAAATGTGACGGTTACGAAACGAAACACTATGTTAAAAGAACGCCTTGCAGGAACCACAGGGCTGAATCTGCCCGGTGAATCGCAAAGCGTTCCAGGAAAATAATATTTTGTATTGGTTCAGAACCATTTTTTATAGATTTTCTCCGTTTGCCAGAATTGTTTCCTGATACCAGTAAGCGCTGTCTTTGGGAATACGCTCCTGATTGCGGTAATCTATATAAACCAGACCGAAACGTTCCTCATATCCGCTGTGCCACTCGTAGTTATCGGTAAAGGCCCAGTGCAGATAGGCGAGTACGGGAATTCCCTCTGCGCAGGCCTGCCGAAGTTCGATCAGATAACGGTGCAGGAAATCAATCCTGTCAGGATCGTGGACTTTCCCATCCAGATAGATCTTATCATTACAGCTCAGCCCGTTTTCGGATATGATCATCGGCAGATGATAGCGGTCGTAGATGAGTCTCGGACCCCAGTACAGGACTTCCGGCGTAACCGGCCATTTGAGTGCGGTTCTGGGGTAACCGGGATATTTTTCTGCGATCTGGTATCTGCCATGTTCATCCAGACACATTTCGTGTCCGTTATAGATGTTCAGCGCAATAAAATCTAATGGCTGTGCAATGGTTTTCAAATCTTCTTTGGGAATGTTTCTGGAAGGTTCTGCCCATGGAGAATGGGGGTCTTCCGGGTAATGTCCTAGGCAAATTGGATCTAAAAACCACTGGTGATTAAAGAACCATCCAGGATTTTCAGAGGCTGGCAGGGAGAGAAAGCTTGCATCTCGGGCTTCCTGTGGAATGTCTTTGGTTTTTCGATCCGGATAGGCGAGATTTCCAGTGGAGGCCGCTCCGATCATGGCGTCAGGAATGTGCTTACGAATAGCCCTGCATGCAAGCCCGTGTGCCAACATTAGATCATGCCATACAGTAAACATATCTTCGGGAGATAGTAGGATCCCAGGGGCGTGATTCCCAAAACCATGTCCCATTCCAACAATACACTGTGGTTCGTTGATTGTAATGAAGTGGGAAACCCTGCCTTTAAAATGAGAGGCTACCAGATCGGAATATTTGGCAAAAGCATATGCAGTTTTACGGTTCTGCCAACCACCCTGATCCTGTAGATATTGTGGAAGATCCCAGTGATACAGGGTGATCCATGGCTCGATACCGCGGCTGATACAGCCATCGACCAGACGGTCATAATAATCCAGTCCCGCAGGGTTTACGTTATCTGTTTCGTCTGGGAGGATACGGGACCAGGCGATACTGAACCGGTAATGTCTGATCCCAAGATTATGCATAAGATTCAGATCCGTTTCGTACAGATGATATGCATCGCAGGCAATATCCCCTGTATGTCCGTTATAAGTTTTTCCGGGAATATGGCTAAAGGTATCCCAGATAGAGGGACTTTTTCCGTCTTCGGATGGGGCTCCTTCTATCTGATAAGCGGCACTTGCAGTGCCCCACATAAAATTTTCAGGAAAATGCATATGAACCCTCCTGTTATTTGTTTCCCATAGTCACATATACTTCACAGATGTCTTCTTTTTCAGGGATCGGAATCACGTTCCCGGATACTTTCTTCCCATCAACCGTCATATTTATTACACCTTTTTCTACTTTTGCAGAATTATCTACATGAATATGGTATGTGACACCGCGGTAGATACGGTCACAGGTAAATGATTCCAGAGTGTCCGGAATGCAAGGATCAATACGAAGTCCATCCAGGGTCGGCTGGATCCCAAGAATGTACTGACTGATGCATGTAAATGTCCAGGCTGCAGTGCCGGTGAGCCAACTGTTCTTGCCCTCTCCGTGTGTCGGAGCATCGCATCCTGCCACCATCTGACAGTAAACATAAGGTTCTGTACGGTGAATCTCACTGATGTCTTCCAGATAAGCCGGGCAGGTTTTTTTATATACTTCAAAAGCGCGGTTCCCATGACCGAGTACGGTTTCAGCACATGCAATCCAAGGATTATTGTGGCAGAAGATTCCGGCATTTTCTTTGTATCCTGGAGGATAAGAAGTGATTTCACCTAACTCCACATGATAGCGTGTATAAGCCGGTTGTAAAAGTACAATGCCGTATTTTGTTTCCAGGCGTTTTTCTACACTTTCCAGAGCAGTAGCAGCTTTTCCATTTTCAACTCCGATTCCGGCCATGACACACATACCCTGTGGTTCAATGAAGATCTGTCCTTCTTCACAGACATGGCTTCCGACCGGATCAGAGTAAGCATCATAAGCACGGATAAACCATTCGCCGTCCCAGCCGGCATTTAATACGGTTTCTTCCATTTCTGCCACTTCACGCTCTGCAGCAGCGGCTTCTTCTATAAGAGCAAGATGTCTGCATAATTCTGCATATTCTTTCCCATATTTGACAAACATACCGGCGATAAAGATGCTTTCTGCAACTGGACCTTCACTCGGCCCCGTGGTCTGGAAACTTTCACCAGGCACTTCTGAGAAACAGTTCAGATTCAGACAGTCATTCCAGTCTGCACGTCCGATTAAAGGGAGCTTATGTGGTCCTTTATGAGTGACTGTATATTGGAAACTTCGCCGCAGATGTTCCATGAGCGGTGCTGCTTTAGAAAAATCACTGTCAAAGGCACAAGGCTCATCTAAAATAGAGAAATCACCGGTCTCACGAAGATAAGCGCAGGTTCCGGCAATCAGCCACAATGGGTCATCATTGAATCCACTTCCGACATCCATGTTTCCTTTCTTGGTCAGAGGCTGATACTGATGATAGGTGCTGCCATCTTCAAATTGTGTATTTGCAATGTCAATAATACGTTCCCTTGCGCGGTCCGGAATCAGATGAACAAAACCGAGCAGATCCTGGCAGGAATCCCGAAATCCCATACCACGACCCATACCACTTTCATAATAACTGGCACTTCTGCTCATGTTGAAAGTAACCATACACTGATACTGGTTCCAGATATTTACCATCCGGTTCAACTTTTCATCCGGTGTATTTACAGAAAAAGCAGAAAGTAGTTTTTCCCAGTATGTTTTAAGCTCACTGAAGGCGGCAGCAATCTGCTCGTCCGTCTGGTATTTTGCAAGCATTTCTCTGGCAGGCGACTTATTGATGATGCCAGGAGCTTCGAATTTCTGGTCATTTGGATTTTCACAATATCCAAGAACAAAAATATAAGAAGCAGAAGCACCCGGAGCCAGTGTAAGGTGCAGATGATGACTTCCTACCGGAGCCCAGCCATGGGCGATACTGTTCTTGCTCTGACCGGAGATGACAACTTCCGGATTGGAAAAACCATGATAAGCGCCAACGAATGCGTCGCGGCTGGTATCGAATCCACAGATTTCTCGGTTCACAGAGTAGACAGCATAATGATTCCGACGTTCCCGATATTCTGTTTTATGATAGATGGTATTTCCAATGACTTCTACTTCACCGATGGAGAAGTTGCGTTGAAAATTGGAAGAATCATCCATCGCATTCCAGAGACAGAATTCAATAAAGCTGAAGATATCTAGTTGCTTTTCGCTCTTGCTGTGGTTTGTCAAAACAAGATGGTTAATTTCGCAATTATCGTTTACCGGGACAAATGCAGTCAGCTTTGCCTGGAGCTGATCTTTAGTACTGTCAATAATCGTATATCCAAGACCATGCCGGCAGGCGTAAGAATCCAGTTCCGTCTGGACCGGCTGCCATCCCGGATTCCAGACAGTTTCTCCATCTTTAATATAATAGTATCGTCCACCGGAATCCTGTGGACAATTATTATAGCGGTATCTGGTCAGGCGGAGAAGTTTCGCGTCTTTATAGAAAGAATAGCCTCCGGCTGTATTGGAGATCAGGCTGAAAAAATCTTGTGAACCGAGGTAATTAATCCATGGAAGAGGCGTTTTAGGATCGGTTATGACGTATTCTTTATTCTTGTCATCAAAATATCCATATTTCATATAATTATCCTCCATAACTATAACTTTGTCAGTTGTAATATGTTAATATGCATGAGCGAATACGTTTTCGTTCTATTCTAAACCAATTATAATTGCGACTGTATGAATTGTAAATAAAAAATAAATATCAAAAACAAAATTAGTAAAAATGCACAAAAAATATAAATAAACATTGGTGGATTATGAGGGTTGACGAAATCACGAAAACGATTTAGAATAAAAATACGAAAACGTATTCGAGATGTTTTTCAGAGGCACAGGACATCCAAAGAAAGGAGTTAGCATGGTAACAATCAAAGACATTTCCAAACAATGTGGTGTATCTCCTGCAACGGTCAGCAAGGCACTGAATGGATATGGAGACATTAGCAGTGAGACGGCGGAAATGATTCGGCGGACAGCTCAAGAAATGCACTATATGCCGAATGCAGCTGCCAGACAGCTGAAAACGAATATGTCGCATAATATTGGAGTTTTGTTTGTAGATGATACGATGTCTGGCCTGACTCATGAATACTTTTCAGCAATACTCAACAGTGCAAAGGAAGAAGCAGAACGCCTGGGGTATGATATTACATTTATCAGCCGCAATGTTGGAGGAAATAATACTTCTTTTGTGGAACACTGCAGATATCGGAAATGTGATGGTGTGCTGATTGCCAGTGTGGATTTTCAAAGTGAACCGGTAAGAGAACTGGTTGAAAGTGAATTCCCGACAGTAACAATTGATTTTTCTTATAATAATCAAAGCAGTGTCTTGTCCGATAATGTGGAAGGCGCGTATAGGTTAACAGAATATCTGATTGAAAAAGGACATCGAAAGATCGCATTTATCCATGGAGAAAAGACTTCTGTTACAGAGAAACGTCTGGTCGGTTTTTTTCGGGCCTGTGAAGATAATGGTATTGATGTGCCGGAAGAATATGTCCTGGAAGGAAGATATCATGATCCAAAAGCATGTGAAGTGTTGACTGAGAAACTTATGCAGATGGAGACTCCGCCAACAGTCATTATGTATCCCGATGATTATTCTTATCTGGGAGGATTAAGACAACTGGAAAAAATGAATTTATCTGTACCAGAAGATATCAGTGTTGCCGGATATGATGGTATTAATCTTTCACAGGTTTTACGTCCAAGATTGACGACCTATTTTCAGGATGCAGAAATGATTGGAAAACGTTCCATGCAGAAATTGGTGGAATCCATTGAAAGTAAAAAAACTTGTATTGTTGAGCAGATTATGGTATCTGGAAAATTACTCGAAGGTCATAGTGTAAAACAGTTATAGCAGATATTGTTATACTGGTAATTTATATTTCAAAAGGAGGAAATATTATGAAGAAACGTATGAAAAAGATTGCAAGCTTATTCTTAGCTGCAACAATGGTTCTTTCTCTTGCTGCTTGTGGATCCAGTGAAAAGGAATCCGGCGGAGATGAATCTGCACAAGAGGAAAGCGGAAGCGAAAGCACCGAAGAAGGTAAAGTTTTAAATATCTGGTGCTGGAATGATGAGTTCCAGAGCCGTTTTAACGACTATTATCCAGAAGTGAAAGAAATTGCGGACGATAAGTCCACAACAACCCTGAATGATGGTACAGTTGTAAAATGGACGATCAACCCAAATGAAAATAACAACTATCAGAATAAACTGGATGAAGCACTTTTGAATCAGGAATCTGCAGATGCAGACGACAAGATTGATATCTTCCTGATTGAAGCAGACTACGCTTTGAAATATGTTGATTCTGAGTATACGGTTGACGTTGTTAATGATATTGGATTAACAGAAGATGATATGGCTGACCAGTATCAGTACACCAAGGATATCGTTACAGATTCTAATGGCGCAATCAAAGGTACAACATGGCAGGCAACACCTGGATTGTTCGCTTATCGCCGCTCTATCGCAAAAGACGTTCTTGGAACCGATGATCCGGACGAAGTACAGGCAGCGCTTTCTGATTGGGATAAATTCAATGCAGTAGCTGAGCAGGCATCTGCAAAGGGTTATAAGATGCTTTCCGGCTACGATGATTCTTACCGTACATTCTCTAATAATGTATCTGCACCATGGGTTGACGGAACAAAGGTTGTTGTTGATGCGAATCTTATGAACTGGGTTGACCAGACGAAAGAATTTACAGATAAAGGCTACAACAATAAAACATCTCTCTGGGATGACGGATGGGCAGCAGACCAGGGACCGGACGGTGACGTATTTGGCTTTTTCTATTCTACATGGGGAATTAACTTCACGCTGTTAGGAAACTCACTGGCAGATCCGGATGGAGAGCAGGCAGTTGGTAATGGTATCTATGGTGATTATGCAGTTTGTGAGGGACCAGAACCGTATTACTGGGGCGGAACATGGATCTGTGCAGCAGCTGGAACAGATAATACAGCAACTGTAAAAGATGTTATGGAAAAACTGACATGTGATTCTGATATTATGAAGCAGATTACTCTGGATACACAGGATTACACGAACAACAAGACTGCTATGAACGCAATCGCAGAAGATCCTGAGTTTGGTTCAGACTTCCTTGGCGGACAGAATCATATCGCACTGTTTGCTGAAGCAGCTGAAAAGATCGACATGAGCAATGCTGGTAAGTATGATCAGGGATGTAACGAAAAATTCCAGGCAGCATTTAAAGATTACTTTGACGGATCTGTTGATATCGATACCGCAAAAGCAAACTTTGAAACAGCTATCATGGAACTGTATCCAAACTTAACAGAAGTTGTATGGCCGTAGTTCATAGATAGTAAGATACGAGGTGGGCTTACCCCACCTCGTTTTTTAAAAAATGCAGGATATAGTTATGAAAGGAGGATGAGAAAATGGAAGTACCAGCTAAGAAAGCCAAGAAAAGAAAACAAAATGTAAGCTATGGAAAATGGGGATACATTTTTATCCTGCCTTTCTTTCTTACTTTTTTGATTTTTCAGTTGATTCCATTGATCTCAACTGTATATTATAGTTTTTTTGAATATTATCGTGACGGTTTAACTGTTGTAGGCCCGAATTTTGTAGGCCTTGAAAATTATAAAACATTACTTGCATCTGATATGCCAAAATACATGGGGAATACTGTGATCATGTGGCTGATCGGATTCATCCCGCAGATTATTGTATCTCTGGTACTGGCAGCATGGTTTACCGATACCAGGCTGAGAATCAAAGGAAAACAGTTCTTTAAAGTGGTCATTTATATGCCGAACCTGATTATGGCAAGTGCGTTCGCAATGTTATTCTTTGCATTATTTTCAGATAACGGGCCTGTGAATTCAGCATTGATGTCTATGGGACTCATACAGGAACCAATCCGGTTTTTCTCATCCGTACTTGGAACGAGAGGACTGGTCGGATTAATGAATTTCCTGATGTGGTTTGGAAATACAACGATTCTTTTGATGGCGGCAGTTATGGGAATCAGTCAGTCTCTGTTTGAAGCCGCGGAACTGGATGGATGCAATCACAGACAGATTTTCTTTAAGATTACGCTTCCGATGATTCGTCCGATCCTGGTATATGTATTAATTACTTCAATGATTGGTGGTATCCAGATGTTCGATGTACCACAGATCTTAACTAATGGAAAAGGAAGCCCGAACCGTTCTACCACTTCTATTATTATGTTGTTGAACAATCATCTGTATAGCAAGAATTATGGTATGGCCGGTGCACTTTCAGTAATCCTGTTCATTATATGTGCAATCCTGTGCATTGCAGTTTATTTCACATTGAACAAGGATGATGGCAATGGATATACGAAGAAAAAGAAAGGAGGCAAAAGAAAATGAAGAAAAATCAGAAAAAGCATAATGGCCGGACAATCCTGGCGTATATTGTACTCATATTTTTGACTTTCCTTTGCTTGTTCTTCTTCTATATATTAATTATCAATTCCACCAGGAATCATTTCCAGATTCAGAGAGGATTTTCCTTCCTTCCGGGGAAATTGTTTCTGAAGAATCTGAAAAATGTGTTGAATGATGCGAATATTCCGGTGCTTTCCGGTATTAAAAACAGTCTGATCGTATCAACTATGACTGCAATCCTGGCAACTTATTTTTCTGCCATGACTGCGTATGGGTTGTATGCGTATAACTTTAAACTTAAAAAACCAGCGTTTATTTTTATCTTGCTAATTCTTGTAATGCCTACACAGGTAACCGCACTTGGATTTGTAAGATTGATTACAAAAATGAATCTGATGGATACTCTGTATCCGCTTTTTCTACCATCGATTGCATCTCCTGCAGTATTTTATTTTATGTATAGTTACATGCAGTCGAGCCTTCCACTGGAACTGGTAGAAGCAGCACGGATCGACGGAAGCGGTGAATTCCGAACATTTAATCACATTGTTATCCCGGTCATGAAACCGGCACTGGCAGTACAGGCGATTTTCGCATTTGTAAATGCTTGGAATAATTACTTTATTCCTGCCCTCATTATTACGAGCAACAAGAAGAAGACACTCCCAATCCTGATTGCAGCGCTTCGAAGTGCAGATTTCTTAAAGTTCGATATGGGAAAAGTGTATATGCTGATCACGATTGCGATCGTTCCGATCATCATCGTTTATATTCTGCTTTCAAAATACATTGTCGCAGGTGTGACGCTTGGTGGTGTAAAAGAATAAAGAACATGATAGAGAAGATGTCCGCTGGTAGTAATCGGTGGGCATTTTTTTGAATGTATAGAAGGTCATCATAAGGAACTGTCATTTGTTTTATAAGAAAATGTAATTTGGATTTCACAAAAAAGTGATTGACTTCTAGTAAATCCGTGATATGAGTCATATGGTGTTTTTAAGGGAATGAAAGATTGGAATGATTTACGAGGTGAAGTATGGATTATAACAGAATATTACAAGGGATTCTCGACATTGGTGAAGCAATGTTGGAAAGCGGTGCAGAAAATTTCAGACTGGAAGACAGCCTTTATAGAATGTGCAAGAGTTATGGGGGCAAAAAATATGATGTGTATGCGATTCCGAGCAACATTCAGATCACGATTGAGACACCTGACGGTGAGATTATTACACAGATCCGTCATATTGAATCAACGGAACTGAATTGTGACCGGCTGGACTATCTGAATAATTTATCCAGATATGTATGTGAGAATAAACCGGATGCAGATGAGCTGCATGAGAAATACCTGGAAGTTATGAACCGGAAAAAACAGCATCCGGCTGCAAAATATTTTGCAGGTGTCATGGGTGGTACTGGATTCGCGATATTTTTTTGGTGTAATTTTATGGATGCGATCGTTGCAACGGTTGTGTCATTAATGATTGTTATTGTTGGCAAGTGGCTGAGTAAACGAGAGAGCAATCTGATGTTTTATAATACGATCCTTGCATTTTTGTCAGAAGTGATCATTATTTTAGCTGTCCGCCTGGGAATCGGAGATCATCCGGATCGTATCATGATCGGTATTGTTATGCTGCTGATCAGTGCGCTTGGAATCACAAATGGAATCCGAGATCTTCTGCAGAGAGATTTTATTTCCGGATTTTTAAATATTATGAATTCCCTGCTTGGTGCGGCGGGTATTGTATTTGGAATTGCGTTTGCCATGTTGATACTGAATGGAGTATCTTCTGATGGATTTATCATTTCACACAGTGTTTACGTACAGCTGATTTCCTGTACGATTGCATGTACCGGATTTGCACTTTGGTTCCAGGTTCGTGGAAGACAGGTGTTTTATTCCAGTGTCGGTGCGTTCTTTACATGGGCAATTTATCTGATTGTTTACGAGATTGAACCGAGTAATTTCCTCGCAACATTAATTGCAGCGATTTTTGTTGCGACATATGCATTTATTATGTCAAGAATAAACAAAGCTCCGTCAACGATTTTCCTGACGGCGCCGGTATTCCCGCTGATTCCTGGACCGAATCTGTATTATATGATGTATGGATGTCTGACCAGGGATATGACGCTGGCGTTTAATGAGACTGTGATTCTGCTTGCAACGTGCCTGGCAATTGCATTAGGATTTAACATTGTAGATATTGGATCCAGAATGGTGATGCATGCGTTGAAAAGAGAATTCCGTATCGGAAAATCGGATCCGTTTGCGCGCCGTTCCTAGTGAAACGGGTATTTGAGGTTGACATTTTGAAATTCATATAATCCTGTCTTTGACAGTTAAGTAGATTAAAACATCTCGCAAACCCAGTGTTTATGC
>JBJENH010000104.1:0-49954 GCA_051880095.1 Bariatricus sp.
CGGCCTCATCTAACATTTTACGTGCTTTTTTGGAAAGATATGCCAGGTCACCGCTATCCAGACGGATTCCAATCTTCATCGGACTTACTCCGGCAGCTTTCATTTCGTCGAATACACGGATCGCATTCGGGACACCGGATTTTAAGGTGTCATAGGTATCCACCAGAAGCGTACAGCAGTTCGGATACATTTCCGCATAGGTTTTAAATGCAGTATATTCATCCGGGAAGCTCATGATCCAGCTGTGTGCATGGGTACCCATAACAGGTACATCAAACATCTGTCCGGTGAGGACGTTGGATGTTCCAACACAGCCCGCGATCATCGCCGCACGTGCGCCATAGATTCCTGCGTCCGGACCCTGGGCACGGCGAAGACCGAATTCCATGACACCACCGTCTCCGGCTGCGAATACAATACGTGATGTCTTCGTGGCAATCAGGGACTGATGGTTAATGATGTTCAGAATCGCAGTCTCCACAAGCTGAGCTTCCATGATTGGAGCGATCACCTTGAGAAGAGGCTCCTTCGGGAAGATCACACTGCCTTCCGGAATCGCGTAAATACTTCCTGTAAAATGATAGCCACTTAAATATTGCAGAAAATCTTCTGAAAAAATCCCCAGTTTGCGAAGATAATCCACATCGTCATAACTGAAGCGCAGATTTTTGACATACTCAATGACCTGTTCCAGGCCGGCCGCGATCGAATAGCCGGAATTACAGGGATTGTTACGGAAAAAGACATCGAAGATAACGACTTCATTTTCCTGTCTTTCAAAATATCCCTGCATCATGGTCAGTTCATACAGGTCGGTCAATAGTGTAAGATTTCTACTGTTCATATCCATTACCTCTTTTCCTTGTCTTTGGAGTTAGACTAATTTGGCATTCCGGCTGATTGTTTCCTGAATGATATTCTGGCAATATTTACCGAGATGCTTTCTGGTATCTTTATCCAGTTCATTTGGATAAATGGGTTTCCCGTATTCCAGAACAACATGTGTTTTCTTAATGCGGGGAAAATGATTTTCAAAAATTTCAGCAGTGTTGTTCATGCTCATAGGAATGATAGCACAGCCTGTTTTTTCAGCAATTTTGAAGGAACCGTCGTGGAAAGGAAGCATACTTAATTCTTCCCCTTTATTGCGGGTCCCTTCCGGGAAAATACAAATAGAAATTCCCTTTTTGATATAATCGATTGCCTGAAGGATCGTCTTAAGGCCTTCCTTTATATTATTTCTGTCGAGGAACAGGCAATACAGATAACGCATCCATGTGGAGAGAAGCGGGATATTCTCCATCTCTTTTTTGGCAACATAGCCGGTCAGACGGCGGCAGCGCGAATAGGTCAGAAGGATATCGAAAAAGCTTCTGTGATTTCCGATAAAAAGTACAGGTTCGTCGGGAATGTTTTCCTCACCGATGACCGTGATCTCAACGCCCGTCATCTTTAAAATGACCTTGAATCCCCACTGTACAATACGCAGAGAGCTGAGGTCGCGCACTTCACGGTTAAATTTACCGATGATCCATTCGATCAGAAAAACGGGAATGGATAAGATTAAATAAAGAATCAGAAAAATTGCTACGCATAAAAAACGTATCATTTGTGGAATCCTCTCTTTCTGGGATAGATGATGGTTGCTACCACGGATTGCTCCGCACAAAGTGCTCCCGCAATCCTAAAAATATTCGAAATCCGCCCTATCGGGCTTCTTTCTCATATTTTTGCGGTTGCCAAGGTCCTGCAGTTTCATGCAAGCATGAACTGCAGGACTTTGGCAACCTGGTATCCCTATATTATACTATCCGAGGAATGAAAATACAAGAAAGATAATATGATATTAGGGAGATTAAAGATTTGTTGCGGGAGTGGGGTTGTGAGGGGAAGGGTTGGAGTGGTGATATGTTTTCTGGTACTTAGTCTGTGTGTGGGATGTGCAGTTACGAAGAAAGAGAAAGACGGAATGAAAGAACTGGATTTTACCATTGTGGAGGAGGATGACATTCCGGATGAAATGAAGGCGTTGATTGAAGCGAGAAAGGAGGAACCGTTCCGACTGACCTGGGGAGATGGCGAATACCTTTATATAGGACAGGGATATGGAGAGAAAGCGACCGGAGGTTATCAGATTCTGGTGGATAGCTGTCAGGAGACGGAGAATGCCATTTATATTCACACGACATTGCAGGGCCCCGTTAAGGGGGAGAATATCAGTGAAACACCTTCTTTTCCATATGTGGTGATCCAGGTGGAATGGAAGGATAAACATGTTGTATTTCAGGAAAATAAGGAGGAGTAGGAAATGGAATTAATCAAGAAGCGGATCAAGACAAATGTTCTGGGGAAAACCGTGGTGGATCAGTTTGCAATCGATGATGATTTTAATGTACCGGATAATAAGAATGATGTCGGAAGAGTGATCTACGGGGAAGGACGACTGAAGATAGAAGAGGTCAGAAAAGTGGAGAATTATCTGCGCGTGACGGGGAAACTGTATTTTCGCGTACTTTATGCGGCGGATACGGGAGAGATGCAGCTTTCTTCACTGGAAGGAAGAATTCCTTTTGAGGAAATGATCTACATGGAAGAGGAGGGGCAGGGGAACTATGTGGTTCAGCCGTCCAGAGTGGAGTTCATGGCGTCGGTGATCCATTCCCGGAAGCTGTCCATCAAGGCCGTGGCAGAGTTGTCGGTACATACGGAGTGTGTGACGGATGAAGAGACGACAATCGATGTGGAAGAGGAAGGAAAATTGTACAAGAAAATGCGTCCTCTGGAACTGCTTCAGCTGCACACCAGCAAACGGGATGTTTACCGGATCAAAGAGGAGATCACAATTCCCGGAACCAAAGAGAATATCGGAACGCTGCTGTGGACGGACACGGCCCTCAGAAAGCTGGATACGAAACTAACCCAGGATGCGCTGCTCCTTGACGGGGAACTGCAGGTTTTCTGCTTTTATGAATCGCAGGAAGGAAAACTGGACTGGGTGGAGCAGACGGTATCATTTGAAGGCAGAGTGGAGTGTATGGGGGCGGATGAAAGCCTCTATCACCATGTGTATGCTGAGCTTTCGGATGTGGGCGTGGAAATGCGGATGGACGAGGACGGGGAGATGAGGGCGCTTGGAATCGAGGCTACGCTGGAGCTCCGAATTCTGATTTATGAAGAAGAAAAGACAACGATACTGGAAGATGTATACTCTTTGGAACAGGAATGCATTCCGGAACGCAGAGAGACCGTTTATGAAGAACTGATCCTGCAGAATCAGTCCAGGTGCAAGATTAATGAGCGCCTTAATCTGCCGGAACTGAAGGATGAAATCCTGCAGATCTGTCACAGCAGCGGTACGATGCAGGTGGAACATATGGAAGTGGTTCCGGAAGGCATCCAGATTGAAGGAATCTTGCATGTCAGCTTCCTTTATGTAAAAGCAAATGATCTGGTTCCGTTTGACATGTGGCAGGGAATGGTCCCGTTTTCCTATCTGCTGGAGGGGGGAGAGACATGTCCGGATCTGCGGTACGATATTACTTGCAGAATGGAGCAGCTTGCGATCGATCTTGCCGGAAATAATGAAGTGGAGATCAAAGCGGTTCTGAGCTTCAACAGCTTTCTCAGACGTCCCGTAAAAACGGATGTGATCACGGCGCTTGCATTTCAGCCCTTTGATGCAGCCCGAATGGGCAGACGTCCCGGAATCACCGGATATATCGTCAAAAAAGGGGATGATCTGTGGAGCCTTGCGAAACGATTTTACACAACCAAAGAAGGGATTATGGAAATCAATGAACTGGCTTCCGAAACGCTAAAAGAAGGCCAAAAAATATTGATTTTTAAGGAAAATATGAGTATACTATAGGTATAATGTATACAAGATACAAGAGGAGAAATTTCATGGAGAAATTGGAACTGAAGGCACTGGGGAAAATTAATTTGGGACTGGATGTTCTGGGCAGGCGTGAGAATGGATATCATGATGTGCGGATGATCATGCAGACATTGTATCTGTATGACAATGTGATCTTACAGAAGAAGCCGGAACCCGGAATTGAGATCGAGTCCAACCTGTTCTATCTCCCGAAGGATGAAAATAACATTGCCTGGAAAGCGGCACAGATGCTGATGGACGAATTTAAACTCCCGGGAGGAATCAAGATCTCTCTGGAGAAACGCATCCCTGTAGCTGCCGGAATGGCGGGAGGAAGCTCGAATGCGGCGGCCGTGCTTCACGGAATGAACCGCATGTATCAACTGGGACTTGATCAGAAGGATTTGATGGATCGGGGAGTGAAGCTGGGCGCGGATGTGCCGTACTGCATTATGCGGGGAACGGTTCTTGCGGAGGGAATCGGAGAGAAACTGACACCTCTTCCACCTATGCCGAAATGCCAGATCCTCATAGCAAAACCACCGATCAGTGTCTCCACAAAAATGGTATACGAGAAGCTGGATTCCAGAGAAATTACAGTGCATCCGGACATCGACGGAATTCTGGAAGGACTGGAAGAGGGGGATCTCGGGAAAATTGCAGCTTCGATGGGAAATGTTCTGGAGAATGTCACGATCGAAGAATATCCGGTGATTGCACGTATCAAAAAGTGCATGTTGGCAAAAGGTGCTCTGGGGGCAATGATGAGCGGCAGCGGACCGACAGTCTTCGGAATATTTAAGGATAGGAAAACAGCAAAAGCGGCATATAACTATTTGAAAACGCAGGGGCTCGCGCGCCAGGTATATGTCGTCAATGTACACAATGTCAGGAGGAGCTAAATATGGATGCGAATTTAAAGCTGGATATGGATGAATATCTTCCGCTCAGAGATGTGGTGTTTAATACACTCCGCAGAGCAATCCTGCGAGGTGAATTGAAGCCTGGGGAACGTCTTATGGAAATTCAGCTTGCCAATAAGCTCGGCGTGAGCCGGACGCCGATTCGTGAAGCGATCCGAAAGCTGGAGCTGGAAGGGCTGGTACTGATGATTCCGAGAAAGGGAGCTGAGGTAGCTGAAATAACCAGGAAAAATATGATGGATGTGCTGGAAGTACGGAAGGCGCTGGAAGAATTGGCTGCCGAGCTGGCATGCGAAAGGATCGGGAAGGAACAGATCGCTGAGATGCGGGTGGCGGCGAAGGAATTTGAGCGCACACTGAAGACCGGAGATGTGACACAGATTGCAGAGGCGGATGAAAAGTTTCATGATATCCTGTATATCGCGACGAATAATCAGAGACTGATTCTTTTGCTGAACAATCTCAGAGAACAAATGTATCGTCTGAGAGTGGAACATTTGAAATTAAAAGAATGTTATCCGCAGCTTCTGGCAGAACATGATAAGATCATTCACTGTGTGGAAAAAAGAAATAAAGAAGCCGCAAAAGATATTGTCGGAAGACATATTGATTATCAGGCAAAATCGGTAGGATATAAGCTGGATGAAAAATAATGAGGGCAGGTCTGAATAAGACCTGTTCTTTTTGTGTATACTCCGGATAGAAAGGTACAGAAATGAAATCTGTTATATCGGGAGGTACATATTTATATGGAAAGAAAAATTTATCTGCCGGAAGAATATAAGGCGAAACATGCAGGCTGGAAACATTGGATCCGGATGGGATCGCGGCTCGTGCTGGCACTCCTGCTTGGGCTGTTGCTGACCGGGAGTGTGATGCGTATCAGTCAGACTTCCGCCAAGATGCAGGAAATGCAGAAAAACCTGGCTGAGGAAGTATTCCGCTTCCATGTCCTTGCTAACAGTGACAGCGAAGAGGATCAGGAACTGAAACTGAAAGTGAAAGAAGTCATAATCGGATATATGAAAAATGAACTGCCAAACGCCCAGAATGCAAAGGAGACAAAAGAGTGGGCGACAGAACATTTGGATGACATTGAAGAGATGGCCAGACAGACTGTACGGAACGAGGGATTCGCATATCCGGTTAAGGCCAGCGTTGGCTGGTACAATTTCCCGGATAAAACATACGGGGACGTCACATTTCCTGCGGGAGAGTACGAAGCGCTTCGGGTTGAGATCGGAGAAGCCAAAGGACAGAACTGGTGGTGTGCACTGTACCCGAATCTGTGTTTTGTAGACTGCGTACATGCAGTAGTCCCGGAAGAAGGGAAAAAGGAGCTGGAATCGGTTCTTACAGAAGAGGAATATGAAATGATCACGGTGGGAACGAAATTCAAGATAAAGTGGTACTTTCTGGGAGATAAATAGAAAGAATCCGAAAGAAATTCATTTGCATTTTCAGGAAAAGGTGGTAAAATGTGTATACCTTTGGTCGTTCATAATGAATAGAAAATATTGATAGAGAGTGTCCGTCAGCCGGCCGGGTTGACGGTCCTTTTACGGAAGGGGAGAAATACAATGACTGATTTATTGGTGAAAATGTTTGTAAAGAACTATGAAGATACGGATAATATTTCTGTGCGGACGGCCTACGGCGTGCTGGCCAGCGGCGTGGGTATCGCCTGTAATGTACTTCTGTCCCTGGCAAAGATGATGGTGGGAATGTTCCTGCACAGTGTTTCTGTTATGGCGGATGCCTTCAATAATCTTTCCGATGCGGGATCTTCGATCATCGGACTTATCGGAGTGAAAATGGCAGAAAAGCCGGCGGATGAGGATCATCCGTTCGGACACGGAAGAATCGAATATGTGGCGGCATTGATCGTGGCATTTCTTGTAATTGAAGTAGGTTTTACATTTTTTAAGGACTCGATCAGCAAGATAAGATATCCGGAGGAACTCCGTTTCCAGGTGGTTTCCATCGTGATCCTCGGATTGTCAATTCTGGTCAAGCTCTGGCTCGGAATGTTTAACAGGAAGCTCGGACGAAAAATCGATTCCCAGGTTATGATGGCGACGGCGGCAGACTCGCTTGGAGATGTTATCGCAACTGCAGCGACCGTACTTTCGATTCTGTTCTGGAAAGTGACAGGAATCAATATTGATGGATTTGTAGGTCTTGGTGTTTCTC
The DNA here is from genome assembly GCA_051880095.1 of Bariatricus sp. Classification (GTDB taxonomy): domain Bacteria; phylum Bacillota; class Clostridia; order Lachnospirales; family Lachnospiraceae; genus Allocoprococcus. The sequence continues at coordinate 6,994 of JBJENH010000104.1, forward strand.
TGGTTGTAATGTGGGCGGGAATCGGAATTGCGAGAGATACGCTGGAGCCGCTGATCGGCGAGGCGACCACACCGGAAGATTACCGCAGAATCAAGAAATTTGTAGAAAAATATGACGGAATCATGGGAAGTCATGACTTGATCGTACATAATTATGGACCGGGAAGAAGCATGGCAAGCATTCATGCAGAGGTTCCGAATAATGTTTCGATCGAAGTTTCCCACGAGATCATTGACCGGATCGAAAGAGACGCGGCGAAGGAACTCGGCATTTTCCTTGTGATACATATGGATCCTCTGGAGACGGAAGATCAGACTGTTCTGAAGATCAGAAAAGAAACGGAGCAGACTGTGGGAGAACTGGATCCGCGCTGCACCATCCATGACTTTCGAATGGTAAGAGGGGAAGATCAGATCAATCTTATTTTCGACCTTGTGGTTCCGCGTGAATATTCGGATCAAAAGGGAGATGAACTGATGGTCAGCGTGATCGAGAGAATGCAGGAGATCGATAAGCGTTATCAATGTGTGATTACGCTGGAAAATAGTTTTGTTGCAGAGTAGATGAAAATATAAGAACAGGAGCATGTGAATGTATAGATTTGAAAGCAGAGTACGGTTCAGTGAGATTGATCATACAGAGACGATGACCCTTCCGGCACTGGTTAATTATTTTCAGGATTGCAGTACGTTCCACTCCGAGTCACTCGGACTTGGGATTGAAGCGCTGAAGGAAAAAGGGAAGGCGTGGATCCTGTCATCCTGGCAGATCGTTGTGGAGCGTTATCCGAAAATGGGAGAAGAGATCCAGATAGAGACATGGCCTACGGGATTTGAGAAAATGTGTGGGACACGTAATTTCCGGATGCGTACTAAAGATGGTGAAGTGCTGGCATACGCCAACTCCATCTGGGTATATATGGACATCAGAAAAGGACGCCCTGCAAGGCCGGACGAACAGGAAATTGCCGCATATGGAGAGGAAGAGCCTCTGAAAATGGATTATGCACCCCGGAAGATCGCGTTGCCCAAAGAGACTGTTCCGAAAGAAAGTTTTCCGGTACGGCGTTCCCAGATCGATACGAACGAGCATGTGAATAACTGTCAGTATATTCAGATGGCTCTGGAAGTCATGCCGGAGTGCGAACGAGCATCACAGGTGAGGGTGGAGTATAAGAAATCGGCAGTTGAGGGGGATATCATTTATCCGAGAACAGCTGTGGAAGAAGCGCGGAACGTTATAGAACTCTGTGATGAAACAGGAGGAATTTTTGCGGTGGTAGAGTTCGAATAGGTAAGAAGTGCCTTGCCATTATGAGGAGAACAGTGTAATATAAAATTGAATCAAACCGGGCACAAAAGAAGCCTGTTTTGTGAAAGGATAAAGAGAAATGGAATTAGGGAAAAAGCAGGTATTAACCGTAGTAAAGCAGGTGGATTTTGGTGTATATCTCGGAAGTGAAAAAGAGAAAGTACTGCTTCCGAAGAAACAGGTTCCGGAAGGCATCGAACCGGGGGATCCGGTGGAGGTCTTCCTTTATAAGGATTCATCGGACAGGCTGATTGCGACGACGAATGAGCCGAAGCTGATGCTGGGCTCACTGGCGGTACTTTCCGTGCTGCAGGTAGGAAAGTTCGGCGCATTTCTGGATTGGGGACTGGAGAAAGACCTTTTTCTTCCGTTCCGGGAACAGACATTTAAAGTAAAGCCGGGGGATGAATGTCTGGTATCACTTTATATAGACAAAAGTGAAAGACTTTGCGCAACGATGAAAGTATATGAGCATCTCAGAAAGGATTCACCCTATCAGAAGGATGACCGCGTGGAAGGAATCATTTACGAGAGCAGTGATAATTTCGGAATGTTCGTTGCAGTGGATGATCAGTATTCTGCATTGATTCCAAAGCGGGAGGTCACGCCGGATTTGCGGCCCGGCATGCGCATCACTGCCAGAGTTACAGAAGTGAAACCGGATGGTAAGCTGAACTTAAGCGTGCGGGAGAAGGCGTTTATCCAGATGGATAAAGATGCCCTGATGGTGCTTAAGAAGATCGAAGAATACGGCGGCACGCTTCCGTTTAACGACAAAGCCGATGCGGAACGGATCAAGAAAGAATTCGGAATCAGCAAGAATGCATTTAAACGGGCGGTGGGACATCTTTATAAAGAAAGAAAGATCGAAATTCTGGCAGATAAGATTGTGATGAAGTAAAAATGCACAAAAATGAACATCTTAAATTGTATACATTTCACAAAACGCTGAAATTAAAAAAAGCGCTTGCAATTTGTTAAATTTTTGATTATATTGAACTTGTAAGGCGAAGAAATGGTGAGAAAGAAAAGGAGATGTACATTATGAAGGTACAGAATATTACAAACATTGAAAAGTTTTTTAAGGTAATTGACAGTTGTTCAGGAAAGGTAGAACTTGTTACAGGAGAAGGCGACAGACTGAATCTGAAATCAAAATTATCCCAGTATGTTTCCATGGCAAATATCTTCTCTAACGGAGAAATTCCGGAACTGGAAATCATTGCATATGAGAAGGAAGATATTGATAAACTGGTTTCATTCATGATCAACGGCTAATAAATCATAATTTGAATTATATAAAAGTGGTAAAAGGCTGCTGTCCTGCATATTCTGCGGGGCGGCGGTTTTTTTGTTACCAAAAATGGATGTCTGTTTTGATTGTAATAAAATCCGGGATTGTTTATAATAAGGAAAGAAAGGAAAACAGGTGGTTCATTATGAATTTCGCACATTTACATGTCCATACAGAATACAGTCTGCTGGACGGTTCCAATAAAATCAAAGAATATGTGAACAGAGTGAAAGAACTCGGTATGACAGCTGCTGCGATTACAGACCACGGCGTAATGTTTGGTGTCATTGAGTTCTATCGTGCCGCGCGCGCAGCCGGGATCAATCCGGTGCTGGGATGCGAGGTCTATGTTGCGCCCGGATCCCGCTTTGACAAGGAGACAGTGGGGCGTGATGAGGACAGATACTATCATCTGGTACTGCTTGCCGAAAACAATACGGGGTATTCCAATCTGATGAAGATCGTGTCACGCGGATTTACAGAGGGTTACTATTACAAGCCAAGGGTGGATTATGAGGTCCTGGAGCAGTATCACGAGGGAATCATCGCGCTCAGTGCATGTCTTGCGGGAGAGGTTCAGAAAAATCTGCTCAGAGGCCTTTACGATGAAGGACGAAAGGCAGCGCTTCGTTATGAGAAGATTTTCGGAAAGGGGAATTTCTTCCTGGAACTTCAGGATCATGGCATCCCGGAGCAGTCGATCGTGAATCAGCAGCTTCTTGGTCTCGCCGAGGAGACCGGGATCGAGCTGGTGGCGACGAACGACGTACATTATACTTATGCGGAGGATGAAAAACCTCACGATATTCTGCTGTGTCTGCAGACAGGAAAGAAGCTTGCCGATGAAGACCGGATGCGCTACGAAGGCGGACAGTACTATGTGAAATCGAAAGAGGAAATGGCGGCGCTATTTCCTTATGCCCTTCAGGCACTGGAAAATACACAGAAGATTGCAGACCGGTGCCATGTAGAGATTGAATTTGGAGTGACCAAGCTGCCGAAGTTCGATGTCCCGGAAGGATTAACCTCCTGGGAATATCTGAACAAATTATGCTTTGACGGATTGAAAAAACGGTATGGCAATCCGGGGCAGGAACTGGTGGATCGTCTTAATTATGAACTTAGCGTCATCAAAAATATGGGATATGTTGATTATTTCCTGATCGTTTGGGATTTCATCCATTTTGCGCGGGAAAATGGGATCATGGTAGGACCGGGACGTGGATCGGCGGCCGGAAGTATCGTGGCGTATACCCTGGGGATCACGAACATCGACCCCATTCGGTACCAGCTCCTTTTTGAGCGTTTCCTGAATCCGGAACGTGTGTCCATGCCGGATATTGACGTGGATTTCTGTTTCGAGAGAAGACAGGAGGTCATCGATTATGTTGTGCGCAAATACGGCAAAGATCAGGTGGCACAGATCGTTACCTTCGGTACGCTGCAGGCCAGAGGAGTGATCCGGGACGTGGGCCGGGTTATGGATCTTCCGTATGCGTTTGTGGATTCGATCTCCAAGATGGTTCCAAAGGAACTGAATATTACGCTGGATAAGGCGCTGAAAATGAATCCGGAATTGAAGAAACTATACGACGAGAATCCGCAGGTGAAGGAACTGATCGATATGTCAAAGCGCCTGGAAGGTCTGCCGAGACATACATCCATGCATGCTGCGGGCGTTGTGATCTGTCAGAAAAATGTAGACGAATTCGTTCCCCTTGCGCTGGGAGCAGACAATACCGTGATCACGCAGTTTACCATGACGACGCTGGAGGAACTGGGACTTCTGAAAATGGATTTCCTGGGACTGCGCACACTGACTGTGATTCAGGATGCGATCAACCTGGTGGAGGAGAGCACCGGAGAGCGGATCATTCCGGAAGAGCTGGATTACAACGACCCGGCGGTGATGGAGCTTCTCGGAAGCGGTAAGACGGACGGAGTCTTCCAGCTGGAAAGTGCGGGGATGAAGAGCTTCATGAAGGAACTGAAGCCGCAGAGTCTGGAAGATATTATCGCGGGAATCTCTCTGTACCGCCCGGGACCGATGGACTTCATTCCGCAATATATAAAAGGAAAGAATCACTCGGAACTTATCACCTATGACTGCCCGCAGCTGGAGCCGATCCTGGAGCCTACATACGGCTGTATCGTTTATCAGGAACAGGTTATGCAGATCGTACGGGATCTGGCCGGATATACTTTGGGCCGAAGCGATCTTCTGCGCCGTGCGATGAGTAAGAAAAAGGCGGATGTGATGCAGAAAGAACGCCAGAATTTTGTCTATGGCAATCCGGAAGAGAACGTTCCGGGATGCGTGGCAAATGGAATCCCGGAGGAGATTGCCAATAAAATCTACAATGAGATGATCGATTTCGCAAAGTATGCATTTAACAAGTCACATGCGGCAGCCTATGCAGTGGTCGCGTATCAGACGGCCTATCTGAAATATTATCATCCGGTGGAATACATGGCGGCACTGATGACATCCGTTATCGATAATCCCGGAAAGGTTGCAGAATATATTTACAGCTGCAGACAGATGGGAATTAAGATCCTTCCGCCGGATATCAATCGCGGAGTGGGAAATTTCTCGGTGGATAACGGCAATATTCGTTACGGTCTGGCTGCGATCAAGAGCATCGGGCGTCCGGTCATTGAATCGATTATCGAAGAACGGAAACTGAGGGGAGAATTCAAAAACCTGAAAGATTTCATTGAACGGCTTTCCGGCAAAGAAGTGAATAAAAGAACGGTGGAGAATTTTATCAAATCCGGAGCATTTGACAGCCTGAAGGGAACAAGAAAACAGCTTATGATGATCTATATCCGGGTCATGGATCAGGTAAATCAGGAGAAGAAATATTCTATGACCGGTCAGATGTCTCTCTTCGATATCGTCGACGAGGAGCAGAAGAAGGAATTCGAGATAACGATGCCGGATGTGGGAGAGTATCAAAAAGAGACGCTTCTTGCTTTTGAAAAGGAAGTGCTGGGTGTGTACCTGAGTGGGCATCCACTGGAGGAATATGAAGAGAAGTGGAGAAATAACATTTCGGCTACGACACAGGATTTCCAGCTGGATGAGGAGACCGGTGTGACAAAAGTGCGCGACGGTGCAAAAGAGATCATCGGAGGAATGATCACTTCGAAAACAATCAAATACACAAAGAAGAATCAGACCATGGCATTCATCACGCTGGAGGATCTGATGGGAACCGTGGAGGTCGTGATCTTCCCGAGGGATTACGAGAAGAATCAGCAGTATCTCCAGGAGGACAGCAAAGTCTTTGTGAAAGGAAGGGTTTCCGAGGAGGACGATAATGCCAGCAAACTGATCTGCGAGGAAATCATCCCGTTCGAGAGGACCAGGAAAGAACTCTGGCTCCAATATGAGAATAAGGCGGCATATCTTGCGGATGAAAAGCATTTGTTCGCGATGATAGCGGACAGCGAGGGGGATGATGCGGTGGTCATTTACTGCAAAGCGGAACGCGCCGTAAAGCGTCTTCCAAAGAACAGGAACATTAAAATTGAGCCGGGAATCTTGAGCAGGTTGACGAATTATTTTGGAGAATCTTGTGCAAAAGTAGTGGAAAAACCCATTGAAAAGATGTATTAAATAGAGTACAATGTAGCTTGAAAATGTGAATAATTTGGCATACTTTAAAATCCTACAACAGGAGGAGACGGAGGGAAACATATCATGGCAGAAAAAATTATCAGAACAATCGGAGTGTTGACCAGCGGTGGAGATGCACCGGGAATGAATGCAGCGATCCGTGCGGTAGTAAGGACAGCTTTAGGAAAAGGCCTCAAGGTACGCGGAATCAGAAGAGGATATTCAGGACTTCTCAACGAAGAGATTATTGATTTAAGTGCCAGAGATGTATCGGATACGATCCAGAGAGGTGGAACGATTCTTCAGACAGCACGCTGCGAAGAGATGCGTACCGTTGAAGGGCAGCAGAAGGCAGCAGCGATCTGTAAGAAGTACGGAATCGACGGTCTGGTAGTTATCGGAGGAGACGGTTCTTTCAAAGGAGCCCAGAAGCTTTCTGATTATGGTGTAAATACGATCGGACTGCCGGGAACGATCGACCTTGACATTGCCTGTACAGAGTACACGATTGGATTTGATACTGCTGTTAATACAGCTATGGAAGCGATCGACAAAGTACGTGACACGTCCACATCTCATGAAAGATGCAGTATCATTGAGGTTATGGGACGTGACGCCGGATACCTTGCATTATGGTGCGGAATTGCCAATGGTGCAGAGAGAATTCTTCTTCCGGAGGAACACGATTACAACGAAGAGAAGATCGTGGCAGATATCAAGGAAAACAGAAAGCGTGGTAAGAAGCATTATATCATTATCAATGCCGAAGGTATCGGAGATTCTATGAATATGGCTAAGAGAATCGAAGAGGAGACAGGCATGGAGACCCGTGCAACGATCCTCGGACACATGCAGCGTGGAGGAAGCCCGACAGCAAAAGACAGAGTATATGCTTCCATCATGGGAGCGATGGCCGTAGATCTCCTTCTGGAAGGAAAGACCAACCGAGTAGTAGGATATAAACATGGCGAGTACATTGACTTCGACATCAATGAAGCACTGGCAATGCAGAAAGGAATTCCGCAGTACCAGTACGATATCGCACAGCAGCTCGCATTATAAATAATTGATTGGAAAGATTGTATGACGCAAGAGGTTTTACTTACGATTTCCGGACTCCATCAGATGGAGTTCATGGAAAACGGGGATGAAGAGAATGAACCGATCGAAGTGATCACCCCGGCAAGTTATTTTTTGAAAAACGGCAAGCATTATGTCATATATGACGAATTGGTTGAGGGAATGCCGGGGGTAATCAAGAATAAGGTTAAGATTACCGGAAATGATACGCTCGAGATCATGAAGAGCGGGCTTACCAATGCACATATGGTATTTGAGAAGAATAAGTCGAATCTGACTTATTACGACACGCCATATGGGCAGATTCAGGTGGGAATTCATACCCGTGATATGGATGTCAACGTAACGGATGACCTGATTTTGGTGGAAGTGGAGTATGGTCTGGACATCAATCATGAGGCTATGGCCGACTGCCGGATATCCATGAATATCCGACCGAAGCAGGCGGCGGACCGTGTGCTGAAATAGAAAATAAATGTAAAAAAGAATGACGTCAATGTTGTTACACTGACGTCATTTTTTTGCCATGAGTATTATTTCTTTGTCTCGTCTTTCTTGAAGCGTGCAAAGAAACCTTTCTTTTTCTTCGGAGCTTCGAGTGGTCCGCGCAGTCCTCTTACGGCTGTTATGTAAATGCCGCTTACGGTTGCTTTAACCTCTTTCTTGACCGGAATGAGGTCGTAAATCGCAGCGTCACACATCAGGTTCATGATCTTCGGTCCGACTTTGGCTTTAACAACCGGAACTTTGGAACGGCGAAGATATTTCGGTGTGCTTTCCATTACAACTGCAGGAAAACCGGCATCTTTAAGGCGCATCTTACCTTTATCGATAATCAGCATAGTCACCTGTTGTGCGGCAGCATCCATGATCTCCTGCTGCTCTGCCTGTTTCTTCTCCGCTTTCTTACCCAGGAAATATAAGGCAACTACAACAATGATTAAAATTACCAGAATTACCAGTAAAACGATTGTCACTTTGCTCATGATCCCGTCCTCCTAATACATATTATCCATATGACATTGTACCATTATTTGTCGGGAGGCGCAAGCGGTTTCGTGATTCGCAGAAAGACAGTTATTAAATTAGCATGAAATCCCTTTCCATTTTAAAAAATTTGTCATATAATCAAAGTGTATGTGTCTGCAAAAAAGGGTGTGTCGATATGTGGGGCAACAACAGCTTGGGGCTCATTTCGAACAGATACAAATAAGAAGATTATGAGGTGTAAAATATGAAAAAGAAATTTTTTTCGCTGGTTGCGGGATTGTGTGCATCCGCTGTGATTCTTGGCGGATGTTCCGGTAAAATTTCCAATGATTATGTGACGATCAGCCAGTATAAAGGACTGGAAGTTGAGAAGCAGGAAGTGCAGGAAGTAACGGATGATGATGTGGAAAATTACGTTCAAAGCATGTGCGAAGCGAATTCCACATACACAGAGATTACGGACCGTGCAGCGCTGGATGGAGATACCGTTACGATTGATTATGAAGGGAAAATGGATGGAGTGGCATTTGACGGAGGGTCCGCAGTTGACGCCCCACTGACCTTAGGTTCTAACAGTTTTATAGATGGTTTTGAGGACGGAATCGTGGGACACGGGATCGGAGAGACATTTGATCTGAATCTGACTTTCCCGGATCCGTACCCGAATAATCCGGATTTTTCAGGAAAGCCTGTTGTGTTTACCGTTACGGTAAAAGGGATCACCGAAGTGGATGTACCGGAGCTGACGGACGAGCTTGTGAAGACGCTTTCTGATACTGCTTCGACGGTTGAAGAATATAAGCAGGAAGTGCGCGAGTTCCTGGAGGAAAATAACGAATCATCAGCCAGAAACATGCTGAAAAGCAGTGCGTGGGATGCGTTGATGGAGAATGCCCAGGTGACCAAATATCCGCAGGATGAGCTTCAGGAAATGATGGATACGATTCACAGTCAGATGGAACAGAATGCGGCATATTATGGAGTGGAATTCGAAGAGTACAGAGATACGTATCTGGAAATGGATGAAGATACCTATCAGACAGAGCTTACAAACGCGGCGAAGGAGCGACTTAAAGAACTGATGGTGATGGAACTCGTGATTGAAAAGGCAAAGATCGATGTTTCGGATGAAGCACTCGATAAGAAATACGAAGAATATGCCATGCAGACCGGTTACGGAAGTGCTGAGGAGCTGAAATCCGTGATGGAATCCTACGGAAGTCTGGAAGACTTAAAGCAGATGGCGGAAATGGATCTTGTGCAGGACTATCTTGCTGACAATTGCAAGCAGGTTGAGAAAAAAGACTAGAATTAGCGCAAACAGGCAGAAAGAGGACAATTCATGATAAAAGCAGTGTTATTCGATATGGATGGAATTTTGATCGATACGGAGAAATACCTGACGGTCTATAAGCAGAAAGCGATGCGCGAAGCCGGATACAGGATGTCTCTGGAGGATGCGTATCTGTTCCGGAGTCTGGATGCAAAATTTGCCAGAGTGAAAGCGAAGGAAATGTACGGGGCGGATTTTGATTATGACGGGATCCGGGGACGCAGGCAGCAGCTTATGGCAGAACACATTGAGAAATACGGACTTGAGATGAAGCCGTTCGTGAGAGAGACGCTCACAGAACTTAGAAGACGCGGATTTCAGACTGCGGTCGTGACTGCGACAGAGGAGACGCGGGCAGTGCGTTATCTGAAGATGGTCGGATTTGTGGATCTTTTTGATGAAATTATCAGCGCCTCCATGGTGGAAAATGGGAAACCCTGTCCGGATGTATATCTTCATGCCTGCGAGAAGATCGGAAAGAAACCAAAGGAATGTCTTGCGGCAGAAGATTCACCGAATGGTGTCCGTGCTGCATGGAGTGCCGGCTGCCATGTTGTGATGGTACCGGATCTCACCGGACCGACAAAAGAGATTGCAGAAATGGCGGATTATGTAGTAAAGAATCTGGGAGAGATTCCGGAACTTCCGATGTTAAAATAAAAGGAAAGAGTAAAATGCAGGAACAGCATCCGATGTATGCCGGAAGCCTCCTGCATTTTTGAGGTGATGAGATGGATTTTGAAAAAGCAAAACAGAAGTTCGAGGAATATCTGGACGGCTATGACCGTGCGGACGATAAGATCAATCTGAAAATCATACATACATATCAGGTAGTAGAATGCAGTGGTGAAATCGCACGAAGGATGCAGCTTTCCGAGGAAGATGTGAATCTCGCAAAGATGATCGGATTGCTTCACGACATCGGACGTTTTGAGCAATTAAAACGGTTCAACAGCTTTGACCCGGGGATGATGAACCATGCGAAATACGGGGCGGAGATTTTGTTCCGGCAGGGAATGATCCGGGAATTTCTGGAGGAAGATACCTGGGATGACATCATTTACACGGCGATCGACCGGCACAGTGATTTTGAGTTGGACGGAATTGAAGACGAACGGATGCTCATGCATGCGAAAATCATCCGTGATGCAGACAAACTGGATAACTGCCGTGTGAAGCTGGAAGAAAAACTGGAAACACTTCTGGAGAAGCCGCTTGATGTGCCGGGACAGGACGTGATCAGTGATGAAGTCTGGAGGTATTGCGAGGAACGGAAATCCATTCTTTCAGAAAGTCGCAAGACATCGATGGATTACTGGGTGTCTTATGTGGCATATTTCTACGACATCAATTTTAAAGAAACGATGGAAATTATTCTGGAGAACGATTATATTTCACGAATCATACACCGGATCACATATAAAAATCCGGAAACCCGTGCTAAAATGGAAATGCTGGAACGGCAGATTCTGGAATATGCCCGTCAAATGACGGATGATCATATATAAAACATTACGAGGTGAAGGGAAAATGGAAAGAGATAAGAACGAGAACACTATACGCATGATTCAGGAACTGACGGATGCGGCGGGGGCATCCGGATTTGAGGATGAGGTGGTGCTGACTGCAAAAAAATACGGAGAAGAATTCGCACGGACCGAAGAAGACTGTCTGAGAAATCTCTATTTGTATCGCAGAAAAAATACAGGGAATAAACCGGTCATGATGCTGGATGCCCACAGTGATGAAGTGGGCTTGATGGTTCATTCTATCAAGCCGAATGGGACACTGCGTTTTGTATCCCTCGGAAGATGGACCGATCAGGCACTTCCGGCATCGAAGGTACTGGTACGCAATCGCTATGGAAAATACATTCCTGGGATTGTGGCATCGAAACCACCACATTTTATGACCCCGGCGGAGCGTCAGGCAGGAGGAAGCACGGATATCCAGTCCCTGGTGATTGATGTGGGAGCTGTTAGCAAAGAGGATGCTGTGGAGAATTTCGGAATACGGATCGGCGAACCTGTGGTTCCGGATGTTTCATTCACTTACGATGCGCAGCATGACATTATGATGGGCAAAGGATTTGACTGCCGGATCGGATGCGCCGCGCTGATCGAGACGATGCGAAGGCTTGCAGAAGAAGAACTGGCGGTGGATCTGGTCGGAGTCCTTTCTTCTCAGGAAGAAGTAGGAGAAAGAGGCGTAAGAGTTGCTGTGAATAAGGTTGCGCCGCAGATCGCACTTTGCTTTGAAGGATGTCCGGCCGACGATACCTTTACAGAACCCTATGCGATTCAGACGGCGCTGAAGAAGGGCCCGATGCTCCGCTTTATGGACTGCTCGGTGATCTGCTCTCCGCGGTATCAGAGGTATGTGCTGGATCTGGCAGAAGAAAAGAACCTGGCCGTTCAGGCTTCTGTAAGGGAAGGCGGCGGAAACAATGGCGCAATCATCAATACTGCATTGGATGGAATTCCGGCAATTGTTGTGGGAGTTCCGGTGCGATATATTCATTCACCAAATGGAATTACATCTTATTATGATTTTGAGGCGACGGTTCAGCTCGCGGTTGAAGTGGTGCGGTCTATGTCGGAAGAAGTGATTCGGTCATTTTAGCGGAACGGAGGAAATGTCTTTTTAAAAAGAGTTTTACAAAGAAAACCCAATAAAATGAGGAGTGCCGATGCCCAGCGAACTGAGCATCGGCGTTTATGAAAAAGAAAAAATTTATATGAAAAAGTTATTGCCTTTGTTTGATTATTAGTATACGGGAAAAATGTGATAAAACTGTGATAAGAATTTAAAAGAATTATGAATAGAACGTGAATAAGTGTTCATAAAAGGGGAAGATGTATGGACAGCGGCTATGAGAAAATAAAAACGGAAAAACAAATACCGGCAGTGATCGCCTACCTGGACAAGGAGGCAGTCAGTGAAGAGATGCGCCTGGGGCGTCCGGCATATATCCCGCCACACTGGCATAGAAGTATCGAAATGTCTCTGGTAATGGAAGGAAGTGTGGAACTGTGGATCCATGAGGAAAAGCAGATCATCCGGGAAGGGGAATTCATTTTCGTGAACAGCGGGAGTGTTCATCAGATCCGTGAGGGAAATGCCGGGGATACAGCGGTTATGATGGTCATCATTTCCTATGAATTCCTGAAAAAGGTTTATCCCGATATTGATCAGATGTATTTCCGGTTGGATTCTCAGAATGATGAGATGGAGCGTATAAAAGAGATCTACGCTGAATTAAAGAAATACACTCAGGATCCGCAGCCGCTGGACTATATTAGAATTAACGGGTATCTTTATGAAATCATTTATTTCTTGCTGACCAAGTGTGTAGTCAAGGATCAGGGTGCCGGTAAAAAAATCAAACGGGTGAATCATACGCAGAAGAAAGTGTTGGATTTCATCGATGAGCATTATCGGGAAGAAATCACGCTGAAAATGATGGCGGAAACATTTGAAATGAGTGAAGAGCATTTCAGCAGAAAGTTTCACAGATCCTTTGGAATCTCTTTCAAGAACTACGTTGACCGATATCGAATCTATCAGGCGTTCAACGATGTGATACAAAGTGAGAAATCCATGCAGCAGATTGCGATGGAGTATGGATTTCCGAACATCAAATCATTTATAGCACATTTTAAGAAAGAGTATGGAATCACGCCATATCAATACCGAAGAACTTATCAAATATCAAGAAATGACAATTTTTCAGTCAACAATAAACAACACGAAATAAATGAAAAATGATACGATAAATGCAGCTGGTTTAGTCCGGCTGCATTTTTATGTAAAGGAGAGGAGAAATGGGAAAAAAGGAGAGAAGAATTGTCTTCGCGACAGGATTAATTGCGCTGCTGATCTTTACATTTACAGATCTGCAGATTTCGCAGGCAATCTGTCGTAAACAGTTTCCGGCAAGAGTGCTGGAGATCATCGGGGAGATTCCATTTATGGTCATGACATTATCAGGATGTGCTATGTTGATCCGGTTCCGTAACAGGCAAAAGAAGCTGGCGGGCATATTAACTCTGAGTGGAATCGGAATTCTGTTCTTGTTGATTTCGGCTATGGGAGGATTCATGGTCTATAATTACATGAGCAGAAACATCGAGAATGTGCCCGGAATACTGGCACCCGTCATGGGGATCGTGATGGCGGCTGTTGCAGTATGGATCGCGGTAAAAGTTCCGGAAGACAAGAGGAAGGCGGCTGTGTCTTTTGCCATTACGGCACTGATTTATTTTGTTCTTGTGATCGTGGTGATGAATTCGTTGAAAACGGTATGGGGGAGAATGCGCTTCAGGGAAATGACGGATCCGCTTACGCAGTTCACTCCGTGGTATCAGATCTGTTCTCGGGGAGGATTTTCGGACGTTTATGCATCCTTTCCGTCAGGACATTCCATGAATTCGGCAGCCGCAATTCTGCTGATTTTATTCCCACGGTTCATGCCGGGACTTGTGGGCAAGGAAAAGATGCTGAGAGTTATTGTTTATCTGTGGATCGTTCTGGTCGGCAGCAGCCGTGTTATGATGGGAGCACATTTTGCAAGTGATGTGACGGTGGGAATCATGTTGTCACTACTGTTGTTTGAGTTGACAAGGACGGTTGTGTTCAAAATACGGAAGGAGGACCAATAGAAGTGAAGAAATATACAATTGAGGAAATTGACAATTACATACTGGTTCACAACGAAGGTGGGAAAGATATCGCTTTTGCGAAAGACAGCGGTGTGACCATTCTGGAGGTGGGCGGATATGCATTTAAGGATCTGAATAAGAACGGCAGGCTGGATGCATATGAGGACTGGCGGCTTTCGGATGAAGAACGAATCAGGGATCTTGTAAGCCAGATGAGTATTCATCAGATTGCGGGGCTGATGTTATACAGTGCTCATCAGGCAGTGTCCTCCGGAGATTCGCTTTTTGCGAAGATGTTTCAGGGGACATATGACGGAAAACCGTTTGCCGAGAGCGGATGCGAGATTTTTGAATTGAGTGATGAACAGAAAAAGTTCCTGGAGGAAGATGATCTCCGCCATGTGCTTCTGACGGTTGTGGATGATGCGCGGACTGCGGCGAAATGGAACAACCGGATGCAGGCATTTGTAGAAAAAATCGGACTTGGAATTCCTTGCAACAACAGTACGGATCCGCGGCATACGCCGGAGGCGAACACGGAGTTTAATGCAGGTGCCGGAGGTGACATTTCCAAATGGCCGGAATCTCTGGGACTTGCGGCAACGTTTGATCCGGAGCTGGTGAGAAGGTTTGGTCAGGTTGCGTCAAAAGAGTATCGGGCACTTGGAATTGCGACTGCACTTTCGCCACAGGTGGACATCGCCACGGAGCCAAGATGGATGCGGTTTACAGGTACATTCGGAGAGGACAGTCATTTGTCTGCAGATATGGCAGAAGCCTATTGTGACGGATTCCAGACGGATGGAAGAACCGGAGAATGGGGAAGTGAAAGTGTCAACGCCATGGTAAAACACTGGCCGGGCGGCGGCAGCGGCGAAGGCGGACGGGATGCCCATTATGCTTATGGAAAATTCGCGGTCTATCCGGGAGACAATTTTGAAGAACATCTGAAACCATTTACCGAAGGCGCGTTCAAACTGAAAAACGGAACAAAGGCGGCGGCAGCAGTTATGCCGTATTATACCGTTTCTTATGATCAGGATCAGAAAAATCATGAGAATGTGGGCAATTCTTACAGCAGATATATCATCGGGGATTTGCTGCGGGACACATACGGATATGACGGCGTGGTGTGTACCGACTGGATGATCACGAAGGACTGCCCGCAGATCGATTCGTTCATGAGTGGAAAATGCTGGGGGACAGAAGAACTGACTGAAGCAGAGCGCCATTACAAAGTGCTGGAAGCCGGCGTGGATCAGTTCGGAGGAAATAATGAGATCGAACCGGTTCTGGGGGCTTATAAGATCGGAGCTGAAGAACATGGGGAAGACTGCATGAGAAAGCGTTTTGAGGCGAGTGCGGAAAGGCTTCTGAGAAATATGTTCCGCACGGGTCTTTTCGAAAATCCGTATGTGGATCCGGAAGAATCGCAGCGAATTGTGGGAAATAAGGAATTTATGCAGGAGGGATTCGAGGCGCAGCTGAAATCGGTTGTCATGCTGAAGAATAAAGACCATGTACTTCCGATCCGAGAAAAGAAGAAAGTTTATATCCCGCCGCGCCGCATTGCCGAGAGCAGGGACTGGTTTGGAAACGTGATCCCGGCGCATGAAGTGTATCCGGTTGAGAAGAAAATCGTAGAGCGTTATTATACGCTTGTGGAAACTCCGCAGGAAGCAGATTTTGCGATTGTATTTATCGAATCCCCGCAGAGCTGTGGATACGACAGTGAGAAGGGATATCTCCCGATTACATTGCAGTATCGTCCATATACGGCAGAGTTTGCGAGAAAAGAAAGCATTGCAAAAGATATGCGCGATGAGATCCCGGACAGAAATTATTATGGCAAGACGAATACCTGCAGCAATGAGGCTGATCTGGATATAGTATTGGAGACGAGAGCGGCGATGGGAGCAAAACCGGTGATTGTATCCATGAACTGCAAAAACCCGACGGTCATGAGTGAAGTGGAGCCGCATGTGGATGCGATTCTGGTTGATTTCAATGTACAGGTGCAGGCTGTTTTGGAACTCATAAGCGGAGGCTGTGAGCCGTCAGCACTTCTTCCGTTCCAGATGCCGGCTGACATGAAGACGGTAGAAGAGCAGAAGGAAGATGTGGCACATGATATGAGATGCTATACGGACAGCGAAGGAAATACATATGATTTTGCGTTCGGAATGAATTTTGACGGAGTCATCTGCGATGAGCGTGTCGGAAAATATCGGACAGGAGGAACGAAGTAAGATGAAAAAATATTCAGAAGAGTTAGTGCAGAAAATAAAAGAACGTCAGAGTACACAGGACTATTATGGAATGAAGGTAATTGTAAAGAATCTTCCAGACTGTGATGAAAAAGGGGCAATGGATCCGAGACTTTATAACGATATGAAGAAAAGTTTGCGCCTGATTGCCTGGATGCCGAAGGGACTTATGAAAATGGATACCAGTGAGAAGGGAATTGCCGGTCTTCGCAAGTCTTTTAACGGAATCAAAAGCGTCCCGTGTGTGGAACGGAAGATTGAAATTACAGAAGAAAAGGTAAAGGCAGATGACGGATATGAGATTCCGGTACGCATTTATCACAGCGAAACTCCCCAAAAGAACGGACCGATCCTCTATTACATTCACGGAGGCGGATTTTTTGGCGGTCATCCGGGTGTCGTAGAAGAGTCTGTAAAAATGTTTGTGGCAAAGACGGATCTTACTGCTGTATCTGTAGATTACCGTCTGGCTCCGGAAAATCCGTATCCGCGTGGACATATGGACTGCTATCAGGTTCTGCAGTGGATCTATGCAAATGCTGAAAGGCTTGGCGGAGACAAGAACCGGATCTTTGTAGGCGGAGACAGCGCAGGCGGCAATCTGACCCAGTATTGTACAACCAGAGACTGGGAAGACGGAGGACATATGGTGAGAGGACAAATGCTGCTGTATCCGACACTCAATATGGCTAAGGTGGAAGATGAATATTATCATCCGTCCATGGATCAGTTTGAAATGGCACCGAAGCAGAAAAGAGGACTTACCAAAATGATCGGTATGTTCGGCGGAATGACGGACGGGCTGGAAGCCATACTCGGAACGGGCGATGTAAAGAATGATTATTTGAATCCATATACGAGAGATCCGAAGAAAAATCCACCGACATTCGTGACGGTCGGAGAACATGATTTCCTGAAACTGGAGACACTTGGGTATGCGGTGAAGCTGCATAATGCCGGAGTGGATACGACGGCGGTATTGTATAAGGGATTAGGCCATGCATATTTTGATAACGCGGGAGTTTATCCGCAGTGCGAAGACTGTATCGATGAGATGGCCAGATTTATGCTGGAACACTAAGATAAATTAGAAATGAAGTATAATATAATTCAGCCGGGCGACAATGAGTGTCGACCCGGCTGAATTTTTATATTTGAAGTGTCACATTATATTCGGTCACTCCCGGAATTGCGTTTATGCAGTTACCGTTTACCGGAGTTCCATTTACCGTCATCTGCATCGTTTCCTGTTCTTGGTCATCGGCCCGAGTGATCAGGATATGGTATACCGCATCGCGGTAAGTGCGGTCGATCTTCATTTCCTGTATCTCATCCGGCAGGCAGGGGTTTATAATCAGTCCGTCATAATCCGGCTGGATCCCGAGAATGTGCTGTGAGACATTGACGAATGTCCATGCGGCAGTTCCGGTGAGCCAGCTGTTTTTGGCTTCGCCGTGTTTCGGTGCATCCTTTCCGGCTATCATCTGGGAGTAGACATAAGGCTCGGTGCGATGGATCTCGCTGATGTCCTCGATATATGCCGGACAGGTCTTTTTATAGATTTCGAATGCGCGGTTTCCACGTCCGATCACCGTCTCGGCAATCGAGATCCATGGGTTATTATGGCAGAAGATACCTGCATTTTCTTTATATCCCGGCGGATAGGAAGAAATCTCGCCCAGATTCAGGTGATAGGTGCGGTAGGCAGGCTGCTGGAGCATGATTCCGTATTTGGTATCCAGGTGCTCTTTTACCGAATCGAGCGCTTCTTTTGCGAGACCTTCTTTGACGCCGACACCGGCAAGGATGCAGAATCCCTGTGGTTCAATGAAGATCTTTCCTTCTTCATTTTCGTGAGATCCGACTTTCTCTCCGGCAGCATCATAGGCGCGAAGGAACCATTTGCCATCCCAGCCATCCTTTAAAATAGCATCATACATGGCCTGAACGGCTGTGTCTGCGCGGTCTGCTTCTTCTTGATTTCCGGCAAGTTCACAGATGCGGGCATATTCCCGGCCGTATTTGACGAACATGCCGGCAATAAATACAGATTCAGCGACCGGACCCTCAGAAGGGCCGGTGGTCTGGAAAGATTCGCCCGGTTCTTTGGAGAAGCAGTTCAGGTTCAAACAGTCATTCCAGTCGGCCCGTCCGATCAGCGGAAGGCCATGTGGGCCTAAATGAGTCAGGGTATATGAAAAGGAATGTCTCAGGTGCTCCATCAGAGGGCGGGCTTTGGAAGGATCGTTGTCGAAATCAACGGTCTCATCCAGGATCATCATGTCACCGGTTTCTTTCAGGTAAGCGGCCACAGCGGCGATCAGCCACAACGGGTCATCGTTGAATCCGCTTCCGATATCCAGATTACCGCGCTTGGTGAGCGGCTGGTACTGATGATACGCACTTCCGTCTTCCATCTGAGTCGCAGCAATATCGAGGATCCGTTCTCTTGCCCTTTCCGGAATCAGATGGACGAATCCAAGAAGATCCTGGCAGGAATCCCGAAATCCCATGCCGCGCCCGGTGCCGGATTCGAAATAAGAAGCAGAACGGGACATGTTGAATGTTACCATGCACTGATACTGATTCCAGATATTGACCATGCGGGAAAGCTTCTCGTCGCTGCAGGTGAGGGTGTAACGGGATAACAGGGCATCCCAGCAGGAAGCGAGCTCTTCCAACGCACGTTCCACCTGTTCTTCTGTCTGGAAACGTGCCATGGTCTTCCGGGCAGGTGTTTTGTTGATTACATCCGGCGCTTCCCATTTATCTTCTTCCTTATTTTCTGCATAGCCGAGCAGGAAGATGAAGGTCTGCTCTTCGCCCGGTTCCAGTGTTACGGACAGACGGTGAGAACCGATGACTGCCCCGCCGCTGGCAAGTGTCTGGAAGGAGGTATCCTCGAAGACTGCAGCAGGGCGGGCAATACTGCCGTAGGCACCGATAAAATCATCACGGCTGGTATCGAAACCGTCGATTTCGCGGTTGACACTGTAGAAAGCGTAGTGGTTTCTGCGTTCCCTGTATTCGGTCTTGTGATAAATCTCAGATCCGGTTACTTCCACTTCTCCCAGACTTAAATTTCTTTGGAAATTCGTAGAATCGTCCACTGCATTCCAGAAGCAGAATTCAACATAAGAGGTCAGAGAGAGACTGCGCACGGAAGAGCTGTTGTTGCGAAGTTTCAGATAGTTGACCTCACACGTTTCGTGAAGGGGAACAAAAGCGGTAAGCTCTGCCTGAATCTCGTTTTTGGAAGAAATAAAGCGGGAATATCCCAGGCCGTGATGACATTCATAAGAGTCCGGCGGAGTCTGCACGGGCTGCCAGCCGGGGGTCCAGACGGTATCTCCGTCTTTGATAAAATAATAGCGCCCATTTGAGTCTGCCGGAACGTTGTTGTAACGGTAGCGGGTCAGCCGGAGCAACTTGGCATCTTTATAAAAGCTGTAACCGCCGCAGGTGTTGGAAATCAGGGAAAAGAAGTCTTCATTTCCCAGATAATTGATCCATGGATTTGGAGTCATGGGGTTGGTTATCACATATTCTTTGTGTGCATCATCAAAAAATCCGAATTTCATAATTTGGTTTTCTCCTTTTTTCTTTTCTCCCGCTTAATGAATAGAATAGAGGGATGCGGGATTATCCCTGTCATAGGTCAGTGGCCGCAGATTCGTCGGACTTTGCTGTGGGCTCGTATTGCTCAAATACTTTGACCAGTGGAAAGGACCGGCAGTAGGCAAGAAAAGCAAATCCGAAGATGGTAAGGAAGATCTTGAAAACAGCGGATATATATGCCAGTACCAGAGGAAGAAGCAGAAGCAATATGAGAATTCCGGTTTGCTTCAGATGGGAAAGCGCGATCAGCACGGAATTCTTGATGGTCTGCCGGATCGTGTTCTCAAATCGTGCGCTCAGAGCAAATACATAACATAAGGATAGTATGTAGATGACAGCGCAGAAAGATAAGATCACGAGGATGACATTTCCCAAAAACATATGTACCTGTGTCCAGAAAGCGAAGTTATAAATCAGGACAGCACCTGCAAAAACATAGATCGCAAACAGAGCAGTTCCGTTTTTCAGATTCTTTTTGAATGCAGTCAGATAAGGGCGGAACATGTAACCTTGCTCACCTCTGGCTTCGCGCAGTGTGACACTGTAAAGGGCGCAGAGGGCCGGA
Source organism: Bariatricus sp. (assembly GCA_051880095.1). Classification (GTDB taxonomy): domain Bacteria; phylum Bacillota; class Clostridia; order Lachnospirales; family Lachnospiraceae; genus Allocoprococcus. The sequence continues at coordinate 27,735 of JBJENH010000104.1, forward strand.
CCGATGGTGATAATCGGGATACAGGTGACTAAAAATGTCAGATTCAGGACTACAAAATCGGTCAGGGTTTCCAGAAACTGAAAAACCGGATTGTTGGGATTGAATTTCATAGGAACCTCCTTTAAATGTTTCATGATACCTTGCATCTTTTCAAGATAGAGAATAGAGGATGGAATCGGGAAAAACTATAGTAAAAAAAATAGGAAAAATACAGAAGAAAATGGAGGTTTCTGAAAAAAGCCTGAAAAAACAAGATTTCTCACACAGGAAGTGTCGGATTTGAACTGTAGGCGAGGAAAAAGAGGGACTGTTACAATAAGATAGACTTAAGTAAGCTGCAGCGAAATTTAAACAAGCAAAGGAGAGAGAAAGAGAATGAGAAAATCAGCAACGAAAAAGACAGCAGCTCCGATGAATGCAGGCGCCAGAAGCGCAGCACAGGGACGCAGGCTGTTTCTTTGTCTGATACCTTTCATAATTCTGTGTTTCCTGTTTTCCTATTTCCCGCTTCATGGCTGGATTTATGCATTTTTTGACTATAAACCACCTTTGAAGCTGTCTCAGTGTGAATTTGTGGGAATGAAATGGTTCAAGACCCTGTTCATGAATAAGACACAGGTATCACAGATGATACAGGTTATGAAGAACACATTTGCCATGAGCCTGTTAGGAATTGCGACTTCTATCCTTCCGATGGGATTTGCTATCTTCCTGAACGAAATCAAGTGTAAATGGTATAAAAATCTGGTACAGACTTTGACAACACTTCCGAATTTTATAAGCTGGGTATTGGTTTATTCAGTAGCATTCAGCTTATTTACCAACACAGGTATGGTCAATACGCTTCTTCAGAATCTTGGGGTAATTACCGAACCGATCAAGTTCCTGGACAGCGACTCACATACATATTTATGGATGACGTTGTGGGGACTGTGGAAAGGACTTGGATGGAACTCAATCATGTATCTGGCAGCGATTGCCGGAATTGATGCGGAACTTTACGAGGCGGCGAGAGTGGACGGCGCAAACCGGTGGCAGTTGATCAAAAATATTACAATCCCATCGCTTTTGCCAACGTTCTTCGTACTTTTGATGATGTCAGTTGCAAACTTCCTGAACAATGGTATGGATCAGTATTATGTGTTCCAGAATTCATTTAACAAAACGCATATTCAGGTACTCGACCTTTATGTGTATAATATAGGTATGACGGGAAGCAGCCTGTCACTGGCAACTGCGATCAGTATGCTGAAGAGTATTATCAGTGTAACGCTGCTGGCGATCGTCAATTTTGTATCCAAGAAGACACGTGGTGAGTCTATTATTTAGAAAGGGGGAGCTGTAAAGTGAATAAAGAAGCAAAGGCAGTAAAACATAAAAAGCTGGACAGCGGAAGCCCCGTATTTCATGTTGTGAACTACACGGTGTTTTTAATTCTGACGCTGATCTGCGTATATCCGTTCTACTATATGATCATCAATACGATCAGTGCGAATGATCTGAGTGCGGCAGGTGCGATCAACTTTTTGCCGAGGCAGATTCATCTGGATAACTACAGACAGGTATTTGGGCTGAGAGGTCTTTCTACAGCGGCGCTGATTTCGCTGGCGAGAACCGTGATCGGTACGGTGACAGCGGTGTTGGCATCGGCATTTTTGGGATTTATGTTTGCACAGGAAAAACTGTGGCACAGAAAATTCTGGTATCGTTTTTTCGTTATTACCATGTATTTTAATGCAGGACTGATCCCAATGTTTATTACCATGAAAACGCTGCATCTGACCAATACGTTCTGGGTATATATTATCCCGGCGATCGTGCAGCCGTTTAATATTATTCTGGTGAAGACGTATGTGGAATCCATGCCGAAGGCATTGCAGGAAGCAGCGGAAATCGATGGGGCGGGAATCTTTACCATTTTCTGGAAAATCATTCTGCCGACGGCAAAACCGATCCTTGCGACCGTTGCGATCTTTGCGGCAGTTGCACAGTGGAACTCATTCCAGGATACTTTGCTCTATATTACAGATCAGAAACTGTATTCTCTGCAGTATTTACTGTATACTTATATTAACCAGGCAAGCTCACTGGCGGCTATGGTAAGAAGCAGCGGAGTAGGTGCGGTCAGTGCGGCGGCACTTGCAACTCAGCAGACACCTACATCAATCCGTATGACGGTTTCCGTCATCGTAGTACTGCCGATCCTGTTCATTTATCCGATGTTCCAGAGATTCTTTGTTGGCGGAATTATGATCGGTTCGGTAAAAGGCTAAAGGGAGGAAAAAGAGATTATGAAAAAAAGATGGATCAGCATTATGCTGTGTGCTATAATGACAGCATCACTGGCACTTACCGGATGCGGTGGGGGCAAGGAAGAGGAGTCCTCAGACAATAACAGCGGATATGGAGAGTTTATCACAGTAGATGTATTCGATTCTCTTGCAAATTATCAGGGGATTCAGTCCGGATGGTTTGCAAAAGTAGTAAAAGATAAATTTAACATGGAATTAAACATCATTGCCCCGAATGTGGCAGGCGGCGGCGATACTTTATTCCAGACACGTTCCACAGCAGGAAATCTGGGAGATTTGATCATCTCCGGTACAGAAAACGGACGTTTCCAGAATATGGTAAAAGCAGGACTTCTGGCAGATATGACAGATCTTCTGAAAGATAAAGATGTGCTGAAGAATTATGAAGCGGCCATTACGAAGATAAATGAAGGTGTGGGACAGGAAGGAATCTATGGTATTCCGAGCGAGATTTCCAGTCAGTCTCCGGAAGTTTCACAGGACGGTCTGGATCCGCTGGTGGCTCCGTATCTTCGCTGGGATGCCTACAAGGCTGCAGGTTATCCGGAAATGAAAACGCTGGAAGATTTGATCCCGGTTATGAAGGCAATGCAGGAAAATACACCGGAGAGTGATTCCGGGAAGAAAACCTATGCGATCTCCCTTTTCAAGGACTGGGACGGAACGATGATGATCGGTGCAAAGAACTACGCTTCTCTGTACGGATATAAGGATATGGGATTCGTACTGGAAAAAGCGGACGGAAGTGATTTCCAGGATATCACAGACAGCGACGGTGTCTATGTAAGAGCACTTCAGTTCCTGTTTGATGCAAATCAGGCGGGACTTGTTGACCCTGAATCTACCACACAGAATTACGATATTCTGTCCAATAAGTATCGTGACGGCCAGGTCCTGACCTCTCTTTGGGCTTATCAGGGACGTGATCTGTATAATACAACAGAGCATAAAGAAGAGGGCAAGGGATTTGCACCGGCATTTATTGAGGACAGTTCTTCACTTTCTTATGGATGCTATTCCGAAGGAAATGGAAGAACCATCATCGCGATTGGAAGCCAGGCGCAGGATCCGCAGAGAATGGCCGACTTTATTGACTGGCTCTACTCTCCGGAAGGAATGGAGATCGCAGGTCAGGCGAACGGCGCGGCAGGTCCGGAGGGACTGACCTGGGAAATGGTGGACGGTAAAGCAGTTTACACCGAATTTGGTGAAAAAGCCCTTCCAAACAACGATGTTCAGGTTGATGAAGAATGGGGCGGCGGTTCATGGAAGGACGGTGTATCCGCACTGAACTTCAAGGCATTATCCCTGGTAGACAATGATCCGAATACCAACGAGCCGTATCTTACGACCATGTGGTCTTCCGTACTGGAGAAGAACACAACAACGCTGGATACAGACTGGCAGGAATATACCGGCGGAGCAAAGACAACGATCGAATTCCTGGAGAGTAAGAATGCCCTTTCTATTATCCCGGGAACTTCTTACACACCGCCGGAAGAGAGCTCCGACATTACGACACTGAGAAATCAGTGCAAGACCGTAATCGTAGACAGTTCATGGCAGATGATCTTTGCAAAGAATCAGAGTGAATTTGACAAGATTCTGAAAGATATGCAGGATACGGTGAAAGGGCTCGGATACGATGAAGTTCTGGCAGTTGATATGCAGAACGCAAAAGACGAAGCAGCATCCTGCAGGGCAGCAGTTGAAGCTTACAATGCACAGCAGCAATAAAATTATAATGGATGAAGAGTTCCGCTTGCGGGACTCTTTGTCGCGTACAAACCGATAAGCACGCAAAGTGTCTGATCGGATTATGAGGAGAGAAATGATGGCATACGGAAAAAATGTGAGAGAAATCTTATACGGAGGGGACTATAATCCGGAACAGTGGCCGGAAGAGGTATGGGAAGAGGATATCCGAATGATGAAGAAAGCCCATATCAATATTGTGACGCTGAATGTATTCAGCTGGGCAGCACTGCAGCCGGATGAGGATACCTACTGTTTTGATAAACTAGATAAAATTATGCAGCTGATGAGAGAAAACGGATTCCGGGTCTGTATGGCAACTTCGACGGGGGCACATCCTGCGTGGATGGCAAAACGTCATCCTGATATTCTCAGAACAGAATTTAACGGGATGAAACGAAAATTCGGCGGAAGGCACAATTCTTGTCCGAACAGTCCGACTTATCGGAAGTATGCGCCGCTTCTTGCATCCAAACTTGCTGCAAGATATAAAGATTATGACAATATTGTGGCATGGCATGTATCAAATGAATTCGGAGGAGAGTGTTACTGCGAAAATTGTGAAAAGGCATTCCGGGAGTGGCTGAAAGAAAAATATCAGACGATAGATGCTTTGAATAAGAGTTACAACACTGCGTTCTGGGGACATACCTTTTATGACTGGGATGAGGTTGTGCTTCCGAATCTTCTCAGCGAACATTTTGAACTGGAACGCACGATGTTTCAGGGGATTTCGCTGGATTATAAGCGGTTCATGTCGGACAGCATGCTGGACTGTTTCCGTTTGGAATACGAAGCGATCAAGAAAGAAATGCCGGATGTGCCTGTGACGACGAACCTGATGGGATTCTACAAGAATCTGGATTATCAGAAATGGGGGAAGGCGATGGATTTCATCTCCTGGGACAATTACCCGGCGCCATCCGACACCCCGGCAGAAATTGCAATGAATCATGACCTGATGCGCGGAATCGGGGGACAGAATTCTTTTGTGCTCATGGAACAGACACCGAGCGTCACGAACTGGCTTCCGTATAACAAATTAAAACGTCCGGGAGAGATGCGTCAGCTCAGTTATCAGGCGGCGGCACACGGAGCAGACGCGATCCAGTTTTTCCAGATCCGCAGAACCGTAGGCGCGTGTGAGAAGTTTCACGGGGCGGTTATTGATCATGCGGGGCGCGACGATACGCGGGTATTCCGGGAAATCGAGCAGTTGGGAGCAGAATTGGAACAGCTGGGCGATACATTCCTGGAAGGGCGGACTCCGTCCAGAGTAGCAATCGTGTTCGACTGGGATAACTGGTGGGCGGTTGAGTATTCAGCCGGACCGAGTATCCGTATGAAATATCTTGATGCGATCAAAGATTATTATTCGGCAGCATTTACACACAATATCCCGGTGGATTTTATCGGCGCGGATGATGAAGTGAAAGATTATAAAATAGTCATTGCACCTCTTCTTTACATGACGAAAACCGGATTTGATGAAAAGATACGAAGGTTTGTAGAAAATGGTGGGACCTTTATCACGACTTATTTCAGCGGAATTGTGGATGAGCATGATCTGGTGATCGGTGCATATCCCGGACGTTTGAAAGATATTCTGGGAATCTGGGTAGAGGAAAATGACGCGCTTCCCGAAGGAGAGAGCAACTGCTTTTTCTATGATGGCGGAAGATATCCGGCTGAGATCCTGTGTGATCTGATGCATCTGGAAGGAGCAGAGGCGGTCAGCGTGTATGGTGAAGATTTCTATAAAGATACGCCGGTCATTACCAGAAATCATTTCGGAAAAGGAACCGCGTACTATGTGGGAACCAGATCAAATCCATCCTTCTACGAACATTTTCTGAATAATATTTTTGAGGAATCAGAGGTGTATCCGGTTATGGAAGGACCGGAGGGGCTGGAGATCACCGTGCGGGAGAATGAGACGGCAAGATTTATCTTTATGATCAATCACAGAACGGATGAAGCACGGATCGTACTGGACCGGGATCTGGAAGACCTGTTGGACGGGCGCATTTACCAGAGAGGAAAAGCACTGTATTTAAAGAGAAGAGATGTGAGAATCTTAAAAGAGGTTTAAGAGGGTTTGTGGCCGGGATTATCCCGGCCGTTTTTAGGATTCATTCGGCGCAGAAAGGATTTCCTTCCGGTATTCGGCAGGGCTCATTCCTACATATTTTTTGAATTTTTTATGGAAATAATCCACGTTGGTGTAGCCCACCATCTGCGCGATCTCATATACTTTGTATTCATTTTCTTTCAGCAGCCGTTTGGATTCTTCCACACGCACCTCATCCACAAAGGAGTTGAAGTTTTTGCCGGTAGTCTTGTTGAAAATCTTTCCCAGATAGGAGCTGTTGTATCCGAACAGTTCTGCGATTGTTCCCAGCTTCAGATTCTCGGAATAGTTGTGCCTGATGTACTGCAGAATGCTGTCCATGACACTTTCCCGGCTGGGAGAACCGATGGCGTTCATGCACACTTCAAATTGGATCGTAAAATACTGCAGGATTTCATACAGGTAGTATTTTTCTTCGATCGTATTGATGATCGCCGCGTTATTTGCAAATGGAATTTCAATCGTTCCGTAAGTATGCGTAATAATTGTCTTCACCTGAAGCATAATGTCGGATAAGTAATGCTTCAGGATCGAGACTTCGATGTTGGTGCAGTAGAGGTCACGTTTCAGTTCATCCAGAATTTCCATGAGCATGGAGCGATTCCCGGTCTGGATATAATCGGCGATTCGCTGAGAATAAACATTTTCTATGGTTTCTGCAGTTTCCGGTGACAGAGAAGCGTCCGGCATGTCATCATATCCCAGAACATGTTGGTTGAAACGGCAGAAGAATCGGCGCTTCATAAGCAGGCAGGCGTCTTCAAAGGAATGATGAATCTGATCCACAGAGTATACCGGTCTTCCGTAGGTGAGAAAGAGGGAATCCAGAGGAGACCCTTTCTGAGGCTGGCTGATATAATGCGTTACGAGCTCCTGAAAACGTGTCAGGGCAAATTCTCCCTTCAGAAGAATCACGTTCTGGTTCTCCATCTGGATATAATCCAGAGAGTCGTGTCTGCGGTTCGCAAGCCGCAGAATTCCCGCGAAATCCCAGGTAGTCTGGAAAGATTCCTGGTTATAATTGGTGTATATGACAACCTGATATACAGAAGAATCCAGTACCAGGTCATCATAGTCCAGCAGTGTATAATTTACTTTATCCTTCATGATATCCTGTAAAATGGAATCCCGTGCCTTATCGCGGTACTGGATCAGTTTCTTTTTTTGCTCCTGTTCGGCTAACAGGGCGTCGCGTGCAGAGATCACTGCTTTCTCCAGCTCATCTTCATCAATCGGTTTGGTCAGGTACCAGGACACACCGAAGCGCATTGCCTCCTGAGCATAAGCGAAATCAGAATATCCGCTCAGAATTATGAATTTTCCCTGAAATCCCTGTTCTTTGGCCTGCTTAACGACCTCCAGCCCGGAGAGACGGGGCATGCGGATGTCTAAAAGGACGATATCCGGCTGAAGGCGGAGAATCTGTTCCAGTGTATCTTCTCCGTTTTTCCCTTCTCCGCAGATATGAAATCCGAGTTCTGACCAGTCAAGCAGATAGCGGATTCCTTCGCGTACATCTATTTCATCATCAGCAACAAATAATTTCATAACAGTGTCTCCTTTCGGTATTTTTCAGCGGGCAGAATAACAGTGACTAAAGTGCCGCGGCCCTTTCGGCTTTGAATCTGAAGCCCGTACTGCTCTCCGTAGCAGAGTTTGATTCTCTGGTTAATATTATAAAGACCGATGCTCTTCGAAGATTCCTTCGGATGCTGGTAAATTTTTCTGCGCATGTTGTCGATTTCTTCCAGAGTCATGCCGCAGCCGTTGTCGAAAATGTCAATATAGAATAGTTCGTTTTTTTGGCGGATATGCAAAATGATCCTTCCGTTCTGCTCGACCTGATCCAGACCATGCACAATGGCATTTTCAACGATGGGCTGAAGGAGAAGCGGGACGATGCGGTAGTCCGAAAGATCCATTCCGTCCGGTGTCCTAAGCGAGTAGTTGACGCGGTCATGGAAGCGGAGCCGCTGGATCGCAAGGTATGTATCGATGTAGTCAAGCTCTTTGTCCAGTGAAGTAAAAGCAACGGTGGTATTATCCAGTACATAGCGCATGGATTTGCCAAGCAGCTTGACGGCATTGGCTACATCCCGGTTCCCGGCCTTGAGCGAACGCATTCGTATCGTTTCCAGTGTATTATACAGAAAATGCGGATTGATCTGGCTGGAGAGCATTTTAAATTCCATTTTCTGCTGCTGATTGATCATTTCCTGGGCTTTGAGCTGTGCTTCGTATACAGAGGACTCCTGACGGAGGATTTCCTGTATCATAATATTCAGATCGGCAAATGCTTCCGAGAGCTCATCCTCGCCCTGGAAAGAATCTTCAATCTCATAATTTCCCAGACTGGCGTTATGCATACTTTCACGCAGCGTGTTGACACGCCGGCTGAAGTAATGAGAAAATACATAAATAAACAAGGAAGTTGCTGCAAGAATCAGTAAAAGGATACCGAAATAGATCCAAGTGATTCTATTGATATAGGAGTAACCGTCATAATTCAGGCTTGCAGTATAGAAAACGTCATCCGAGTAAGCCGAAGACAAAGATGAAATACAGCCGATGATCGGAGTTCCCTCAAAGTCGATCGTTCCGAGATAGCGATTCGGATTATCAGACAAATAATCGGTAAGATGATCCGGTATATTTTTCCGGCTGCTGTAAAAAACGCTTCCGTCACCCATACATAAAACGGTCGTCAGAGAACTGTTCTCAATCCGGTTTTTCAGATGATTCTTGCTGACCGTGATCTTCAGAATGGCATAACTGTGTATTTTTGGAAGAAAAATACGGGTATGAAGACACAATGTGAGCTGTGGATTGTGAAAATCATCGACGACCTGTTCTGCTGTCCAGAAAGGAGTGACAGAAGAGGAGGCACGTACAAACCAGTCTTTGGAATGAACATCCCGGGTAATCTGGTGGAAATATTTCCCTTCCGGGATGGAGGTGTTCCAGGTATAAACATCGATATCCTGAATCGAAGTATCCTGAGAGAGCAGACTGGAGAAAGCTTTATAGCTTTCTGTCGCATTGAAGCCCTCTTTTTCATCCGAATAGCGGCTTTCCAGAAGGCGGATCAGATCCGTATCGGAAGTCAGGGAGTCGGCCTTGTTGTAAATGTTGTTCGTCAGATCCAGAAGAAGCGATTTGACGCGAAGATTGTCGGACAGGGACTGATCTTCGTAATGTTCTCTTAAGAGAGAGCGGGAATTGTAGACCAGATAACTTCCAATAATTGTGACGGGGATAAAAATTGCGATAAAATATATGATATAAAGCTGCTTTTGAACCTTGATTCTGGTAAATATTTCAGAAAATATACGTTTTTTCATAAATCGCCCCCGCTCAGAATATTTCCTATTTTATTATATCTGTTTCCGATACAAAAAGAAAGCTTGAGCCTTTGATTTATTGCAGTACTTTTTTGAGATATTTTATAGTCAGATTCAGAGGTGTATACGTCTGTTTTCGCGAATAAAGACGGTAAACGCTCTAATAATTGGTGTGAATTATCTTGAATTTTCATGGTAGGAAAGGCAAAACGGATGAATTATAATCAAGAAGCAAAATGGCAGGAGTGAAGGAGGAAATCAGAATGAAATTTGCAAACGGATGTTGGCTGCAGAAAGAGGGCTGTGAATGCTTTGCCCCTAAGCAGGTATATTTTGTGAAAAGGGAAGAGAAAAAAGTGACGATCTGCGCTCCCACAACGAAGATCGTGACAAGAGGGGATACACTGGGTGGAATCAACCTTACGCTGGAGATCACCTCGCCTGCTCCGGAGGTGCTGCGTCTTAAAACCAGTCATCATCTGGGAGTACAGAAAAAAGGTCCGGAATTTGAACTGAACATTCCGGAAAATGTAAAATTGGATGTAAAAGAAAATGATGAAAAAATCAGTGTTTCCAGCGGAAGTCTGACACTGGAGATCACAAAAGAACCGTTTGGAATTGCTTATATGCGGAATGATGAGATCATTTCCAGAAGCAGTGGACGGGATCTTGCATATATGAAAACAGACTGGAAGGGGTATGCCTACGATAAAGGAAGCCGGGATGCATACATGAGACAGCAGCTCGCACTTTCAGTCGGTGAACTGGTATATGGCCTCGGAGAACGTTTTACAGCATTTGTCAAAAACGGTCAGAGCGTGGATATCTGGAATGAGGACGGGGGAACCAGTACAGACCAGTCATACAAGAATATTCCGTTTTATCTGACGAATCGGGGATATGGTGTCTTTGTAAACCATCCGGAAAGGGTTTCTTTCGAAGTAGGTACCGAACAGGTTTCTAAAGTGGAGTTCAGCGTTCCCGGGGAAAATCTGGACTACTTTTTCATAAACGGACCGACGATGAAGGAAGTGCTTCAGCGTTATACGGATCTGACCGGAAAACCGGCGCTTCCGCCGAAGTGGACGTTCGGACTCTGGCTTTCTACGTCGTTTACTACAAATTATGATGAGGAGACGGTCATGAGCTTCATAAATGGAATGGAAGAACGGGGAATTCCGTTGCAGGTATTCCATTTTGACTGTTTCTGGATGAAAGAATTCCATTGGAGTGATTTCACCTGGGATTCCAGAGTGTTCCCGGACCCGAAGGGAATGCTGAAAAGGATCAAGGAAAAGGGATTGAAGATCTGTGTGTGGATCAATCCCTATATTGGTCAGGAATCTTGTCTGTTCCGGGAAGGAATGGAGAAAGGATATCTGGTAAAACGTACCAATGGTGATGTATGGCAGTGGGATATGTGGCAGCCGGGTATGGCGCTCGTGGACTTTACCAATCCGGAGGCATGGAACTGGTTCCAGAAGAAACTGGAAGTCCTGCTGGATATGGGAGTGGACTGTTTCAAGACGGATTTTGGTGAAAGAATCCCGACGGAGGATATCGCATACTACGATGGCTCCGATCCGATGAAAATGCATAATTATTATACCTACCTTTACAATAAAAATGTATTCGAGCTTCTGAAGAGAAAGAAAGGTGAATCCGAAGCGGTTCTTTTTGCACGTTCTGCGACCGTAGGAGGGCAGAAATTCCCGGTGCACTGGGGCGGAGACTGCTGGTCCACCTATGAGGCGATGGCAGAAAGTCTTCGGGGCGGTCTGTCGCTGACTATGTCAGGATTCGGATACTGGAGTCATGATATCGGCGGATTTGAACAGACTTCGACTCCGGATGTGTATAAGAGATGGTCCGCATTCGGGCTCTTGTCTTCCCACAGCAGACTGCACGGAAGCACCTCCTATCGCGTGCCGTGGGCATATGATGAAGAAGCGGTTGATGTAGTACGCTTCTTTACCAAATTGAAAATGGAGCTGCTTCCATACATTTACAGCAGCGCAGTTTGCGCTTCCAAAACCGGGGTTCCGGTGATGCGCAGCATGGTGCTGGAATTTGAAAAGGATCCTGCATGCCAGTATCTGGATAAACAGTATATGATGGGAGAAAGGCTTCTGGTGGCTCCGATCTTTAATGACAGGGGAGAGGGATTCTACTATCTTCCGGATGGAACCTGGACCAATTATCTGAACGGTGAAACTGTGACCGGCGGGTGCTGGATCCGAGATCATCATGATTATTTGTCCATTCCGCTTCTTGTCAGGGAAAATACGATCCTTCCGACAGGAAGAGGTATGACACGTACATCGGACACATATGAAGACCGACTGGAATTGAAAGTTTATCAGTTGAAAGACAGGGCGGAGTGTACGGTTTATGAAGATGAAAAGCAGATTTTTACTGTAAATATGGAAAAGGCAGAAGATGAAATTCGTTGTCATGCGGCAGGGGAATATGGTTATATACTCCGATTTGTGAACTGCCGGATCGGACAGGTTCTGGGAGCTACACTGGAATATGAAGGAAATGACAGTATCATAAAGGTGGAAGACCCGAAAGCCCTGGTCATCTGCCGGGTATAACGTCTATAATAGGAGGGGTGTAAAATGAAGGATGTTCAGATTCGTAAAAAGGCGCAGGAGATTCTTGCCTGTCTTACGTTGGATGAAAAAATCGGGATGATTCATGGGGCACAGCTGTTTCAGACAGCCGGTGTTCCCAGACTTGGCATCCCGCCGCTTAAGATGTCGGATGGACCGATGGGGGTCCGGCAGGAATTTGAACCGGATCATTGGATAGCCAAAGGATACACGGATGATTATGTGACCTATCTTCCGAGCAACAGTGCTCTTGCGGCAACCTGGAACCGGCAGCTTGCATATGAACTGGGAAGTGTACTCGGGGAAGAAGCGCGCGGACGTGGGAAAGATGTCATTCTTGCTCCCGGTGTAAATATCAAAAGAAGTCCGCTCTGCGGAAGAAATTTCGAATATTTCAGCGAGGATCCGTATCTTACAAAGGAACTTGCAGTTCCATTTATCCAGGGAGTACAGAGCTGGGATGTGGCTGCATGTGTCAAGCATTTTGCTGCAAATAATCAGGAGACAGAGCGGCTCTGGGTGGATGTCGAGATTGATGAAACTGCACTTCGAGAAATCTATCTTCCGGCATTCTATGATGCTGTTACAAAAGGTGGAGCTTATACCATTATGGGAGCCTATAACCGCCTGTATGGAGAACATTGTTGCCAGAGTGAATTCCTTTTGAATCAAATTCTCCGGAAGGAATGGGAATACGATGGTGTTGTGATATCCGACTGGGGCGGTGTCCATGATACGAAAGCGGCGGCTGAATCCCAGCTGGATATTGAGATGTCTGTCACAGACAATTTTGACGAATACTTTATGGCAGACCCGCTTAAGAAGGCTGTGGAAAACGGTGAAGTCAGTGAGGATAGAATCGATGAGAAGGTTCTGAGAATTCTGATGCTGATGATGCGCCTTCATATGCTGGAAGATGTAAATGCAGAAAACGGAAAAACAAGAAAAAGCGGTGCATATAATACACCGGAGCACCAAAAAGCGGTGCTGGATGCAGCCAGAGAGTCGGTTGTACTGCTGAAAAATGATAGCGGCCGTCTCCCGCTTCATAAGAATGAACTGAAACGTGTGCTTATGATTGGGGAAAATGCGGAATGCATTCATTCGAACGGCGGCGGAAGTGCGGAAATCAAAGCGTTGTACGAGATTTCCCCTCTTATGGGCATGAAGACTCATCTGGGCGGAAATGTGACGGTAGATTATGCGCAGGGATACTGCAGGGAAGAGAAAAAAGAAGAAAGCGATGTAAACTGGCAGGAGACCAGCCTGGAACAGGGCGGCGGTAAGGTGAAAGAAGAGACTCCGGATGACGCAGCGCTGTCTGCGAAACGGGCACGTCTCAGAGAAGAGGCAGTTCGTCTGGCCGGAGAATATGAGACGGTCATTTACGTCGGAGGCTTGAATCATGATCATGACAGTGAGGGGAATGACCGAAGAGATATGAAGCTGCCTTACGATCAGGATCTTTTGATTCAGGAGCTTTTGAAAGTGAAACCGGATATGATCGTGGTGATGATCGGAGGAAGCCCGGTGGAAATGGGAGCATGGATCGATCAGGCAGATACCCTTGTGTGGGGATGGTATGCCGGCATGGAAGGTGGGAATGCGCTTGCCGAAGTCCTGCTTGGTGAAGTAAATCCATCCGGAAAGCTTCCGGAGACATTTTACAAAAAGCATACCGATTGTTCCGCCCATGCCCTCGGCGAATTCCCGGGAGGAGACAAAGTGGCGTATAAAGAAGGAAAATATGTGGGATATCGGTATAACGATAAGTTCTGCATAGAGCCGCAGTTTTGCTTTGGATATGGGCTTTCCTACACAAGCTTTGCGTATCGGGACCTTTCTGTTGATAACGAGGAAGGAACGGTGGCCTGTTATGTAAAGAATACGGGAGATACAGACGGAGCGGAAGTTATCCAGATCTACCGCCACCAAAATGGGCAGGATGAAATTGTCCAGGAGCTTGTTGGCTTTGAAAAAGTGTTCCTGAAAGCGGGAGAAGAGAAGCTTGTGACAGTGAAAACGGATGAGATGAGAGAGAACTGTGTGTACTTTGTCGGAAGTTCCTCTAGAGATATACGTTTATCATAAATATTGCGAAAATAAAAGACGCGGAGAGGAGTTTTATCTTTCTCCGCGTCATTTTTAACAATTCGTCTGTGAATACTCTTCGTAATAGCTCTTCGCCTCTTCGTTTGACAGAGAGAAAAGCTTTTGTAATTTAAAGATGCTTTTTTCGGGGGGCACGCCTTCCTCAATATGATCGATAACGAATGCCCGTATGCCGGCTTCTCTCCCGATTTTCTCGCCGGCTTCTCTCCCGATTTTCTCACCTTCTTCTCTGGCTTCTTCTCGTTCTTGCCGTAGATGCCGTTCCTGATCATATTCATAAATACTCACACTCTTCGCCTCCGCTCTGTTTTTTTCCAGAAAATCTGAAAGAATTCCTTCTGCAATACACTCTGTAATTGCTCGTTCCACTGCATCTTCCAGATTCATTACCTTTGCGTACTGTCTTACTCTTGCTGTATATTCAGAATAATCTTTTAACGTTTTGCAAGAATCCATAAGTTCCTGATTATGTCCTGGATTGATGTTCAAAAGAAGAGCTTTTAATTCCAGCGCAGGATATAGTTCTTTATATTCCTTATTGTTCAGAAACGACTCCGGAGTTTTGAACAAGTCTGACAGTGGCAGCAGAACCCTGTCAGGCAATTGCTCTTCGCCATTGTAGAATATAACGAAAAATGGAACAGGAATCATAACTGCCTTATGTCCATATAAATTTTCTTTTCTGGTTAGAGTTGAATATAAGTCTGCTATATACATCAGATATCGAAGAGGAAGATTCGGACTATAAGTGGATTGATGCTCATACAGTGACAATCTGGAATCAATGATAAATGAAATGTCATTGTGCATTGCCATATAGATTGCATTTTCCAATGTGTTAATTTCCAACAGTTCCGGATCTGTGTAATTAGTCTTTCCGGTTGCATTATAAAGTCCAAGCAGTTCTTTCTTATCACTAAACAACATCTCGAAGATTCTGGCTTTATAGATGCGGTTTGCAGGGGGCTGTACCTCCGAAGTTTCCGCAGGGACCGTTTCAGGCTGAAAGTTGTTTTGTAGCGCATTTTTTCCTGTTTTGTTCATATAATAACCTCCTTTAAAATTGTGCAGGAGGCCCAAAACAGAATGTCCAAAAGCCGTTTTCGCTGAAACCTCTCTGCTGTTGTATGGGAATAAAAGCATTGAGATTTCATGAATTAGAAATTTTCAAGAATGTTCAGATGCGATGATTACGCATAAAAGAATCTGATTTAATGCTTTGAAAAAATTGTATCACATAGAATTGGGAAATGCTATAGGAATTTTTAGGTTTATCTACGGATTAGATGCTTTCCAATTATGTTTCACACAGTAGCCGGCATTTACTGCGGGCTACGTGCCAATTGTAACGCCTTCCGGACAAAGCAGGAAAATAATTTTCTCATGGCCGAAGAATGGAAGAACATGGCTTCCGGATGCCACTGTACCCCTACAGCGAAAGGATGTCCGGTAAGCTCAAGCGCCTCAACCGTTCCGTCTGAAGTATGCGCGCAGGCAATCACATTTTCACCGGTCAGATGTATGCTTTGATGATGAAAACTGTTGGTATAAAGAGAGTCGCCTGTGATCGTGTGCAGAAGACTTTCTTTTTCAATAAATACCTGATGACTGACATCACTTCTGTTCTGCGAGGTTTGCATATGCAGAAATGGAGTTCCGGGCTGGAGTGAGAGATCCTGATATATGGTTCCACCGGCAGCCAGATTTATAAGCTGCATACCACGGCAGATACCTAAAAGTGGTTTTCGCAATTTCAAAATTTCTTCTGTGAAATGAATTTGGAATACATCCAGTTCCAGGTTTGTTTCTCCGATACCCGGGAGAGGATTCTCGTCGAAAAGAAGTGGTGTGAAATCGCCGCCTCCTGGAAGAAGAAAACCTTCACAGAGTGAAAGAATACCGGTGATATCCCAGTCCGGCGGAAATGCGGGGATCAGAACGGGAAGTCCGCCTGAGAGCCGGATGGCAGTCACATAGCTGTCTGGTACAAAATGTTGTTTATCTTTCATTCCACATGTCAGAATTCCAATCACAGGATTCATTTCCAAAGTCCTCCTTTTTGCTGTAGGCTGTTACAGAATATGTCTGGCAAAGAGGAAATATGTGCGCCAGTCCGGAAAGATTTCACAGAAATTTTGTTTTTATTATGTTTTATAAATGTTATACTGTTCAAGTAGGACGCGTGTATATATAGTTTTGCAATACCAACATCGTAGGAAAAGGCATAGGATATGAACGGAGAGTGACCGGATGGAGCATGCGTATCAGAAAGATATAAAGAGGACGATAAAAAAAGGAAAGAAACGATTTTGTTCTATTGCGCTGATTGCAGCACTGGGCGTAACGATGCTCTGCGGGCTGAAAGCAGCATGTGTGGATCTGCGGCATACAGCGGACAGATTCTTCGATGAACAGAATTTATATGATATCAGCATTATGTCCACACTTGGCCTGACGGAAGAGGATGTGCAGGCACTTCGGGGGATGGATGGCGTCAAACAGGTGCAGGGTGGTGTTGAAAAGGTCGTTTATACGACTGTGGATAACCGGCAGCAGGATGTCGACCTGAAAACATTGGGAAATGAAGGCGTGAATGTGCCGTACATAATAGAAGGAAGGCTGCCCAAGAAAAAAGGCGAAGTGGCTGTGACGGAGGCGTATCTGGAAGACAGCGGCAAGAAGATCGGCGACACATTATCTTTCGAGGAGACAGTCGGGGAGGACGAAGAAAAGACATTTGCCGAAGGAGTATATACAATTACGGGAACGATTCTTGATGTGCTGGACATCAACAACAGCGACGGAGCTGTAACGTTCCGAAGTTCGGTTGCATCGGAATACACGTTCTTCGTCACGGAAGATTCGATAGAAAGCGATCTTTACACCGTGATGTATTTGACGGTGGACGGTGCCAGGGATTTGATGTGCTATTCAGAAGAATATGAAAATACCGTTGCGAACGTGACGGAACGGATTGAATCACAGATTAAAGAGCAGAGAGAAAAGGCCAGATATGATACGGTGACGGGGGAAGCCCTGGAAGAATTGGATGAAGCGCGGTTGGAGATGGAAGAAGAATTCGCGAAGGCCGAAAAAGAGCTGGATGATGCGGCTAAAGAGCTGGAAAAAGGCGAAAATGAGCTCCGGGATGGCGAAAAGGAACTTAAAGAACAAGAAGAAACTGCAAACCGTGAGTTTGAAAAAGCATGGGAGAAAATCCGGAGCGGATACGCGGATATCGCTGCGGGGCTGGAAAAATTGTCAGATTCCGAGGAAGAACTTCGGGAAGGAGAAAAGCAGATTCAGGATGCAAAAGCGCAGCTGGCAGAGCAAAAGCAGGAGACGGATGCGGCGTTTGCGGAGGCAGAGCGTCAGATTGATGACGGAATTGCACAAGTCCGAGAGCAGAAGCAGGCTATGGAAAGCAGGCTGGAAGAGGCAGAAAAGCAGGCAGCAGCCATCTTTGGAGATGCGTGGCCCGAAGAAGAATGGGAAGCACTGAAAAATGCATTTGACGATGAGGCTGCAAAAACGGCTTTTGAAAACGCGATTCAGCCGGTAATGGCAGCTATTGTGAATCAGATAGATGCTCAGATCGCACAGCTTGATCCGGAAAAAGAAGAGGATGCCCGGAAGATTCAGGAATTGGAAGAGAAGAAACAGAACATTGAACAATTGCCGGGGCAATTGACTGCAATGACCGATGGAATGAAAGAATTGTTCGATGCGGAAGCTGTTTTGCTGGCGCAGAAAGAAGCGCTGAAGGAACAGAAAAAAGCGGCGGACTTTGAATTTGCGAACGCAGAGTTACTTCTGCAGGAGAAGGAAGCGCAGATCGAGCAGGGAAAGGCAAGCCTTGCAGAAGGAAAAAAGGAACTTGAAGCCGGACAGTCAGAGCTACAGGCAGGGGAAGCAGAGCTGAAGATGCAGGAAGCAGAAGCAAAAGCAAAATTTGCGGATGCGAAGAAAGAGTTGGAAAATGGATGGCTCACAGTGGCGGACGGCAGGATTGATCTGGAAAATGGACTCAAAGAATACGAGGAAAAACGCAGGGAGGCGTTGGAAGAACTGGAGGAGGCCAGGCAGAAAATCCGGGATATCGATATGACAAAATGGTATATTCAGGATCG
This sequence comes from Bariatricus sp., assembly GCA_051880095.1. GTDB lineage: Bacteria > Bacillota > Clostridia > Lachnospirales > Lachnospiraceae > Allocoprococcus. The sequence goes on from JBJENH010000104.1 coordinate 46,131, forward strand.
AACCTCTCTGAGCGGATATGCAAACGTCAAAAGTGATGCCTCTGCGATTGAGGCAATAGGGACTGTGTTTCCAATCGTATTTCTGATCGTAGCGATTCTGATCAGTCTGACGACGATCACACGAATGGTCGAAGAAGACCGTGGCCTGATCGGAACCTACAAAGCACTTGGATTTACCGATGCCGAAATACGAAGAAAATATCTGTTGTATGCACTGATGGCATGTCTGATTGGAGGCGTTCTGGGGGACATTTGCGGATTCGTCATTTTGCCGGAGATTGTATTTATCATTTTCCGAACTATGTATACATTCCCTGCATATATGCTGAAATTTCAATTTGCTTATGGTATTGGAGGAATATTACTCTTTATTGCAGGAATTGCGGGAGCGGCATATTACGCATGCAGCCATGAACTGAAAGAAATGCCTGCAGTGCTGATGCGCCCACAGGCACCGCAACAGGGATCAAGGATATTATTAGAAAGAATAACTCTGCTTTGGAAACGTTTATCTTTTCTTAATAAAGTGACAGCGAGAAATCTGTTCCGATATAAAAAGCGGCTTCTGATGACAACACTGGGGATCATGGGATGTACAGCACTACTTCTTTGTGGGTTTGTTATCAAAGATTCCGTGACAGAACTGATGCCTGGGCAGTATGAAAAGATCTACCAGTACGATTTGATGGCAGCGTCTTCAGTGGAGGATAATGAAACATTGATTTCTTATATGAAAGAGGAGGAAGATGTCAAGGATTATCTGAATATCCGGGTAGAGAACGTTAAGCTGAAGAATGAATCTGGTGGTGAGGAAAGCGTGCAGATGATCGTTGTGCCGGACGGAGAACAGCTGGATGGTTATATTAATCTGGTTAATACAGAAGGACAGAGAATTACTTTGGATACGAAAGGCATAGCGATCACACAGAATGCATCCATTATTTTAGAGATGAATGAGGGTGAAAATGCGGCTATTCAGAATATGGAACTGGAACAGTCTGAGGCAGAGATCTCTCATGTTGTAAAAAACTATCTGGGCAACAATGTTTACATGACGCAGAGCGTTTATGAGAAAATGTTCGGTGAATATGAGCCGAACGGTGTATTGGCGAATCTGTCGGAAGCCTGTGAGGATCCGGTAGCCGTTACCGATCGGATCGGAGCGAAAGAAGGAGTGCTGTCTGCGGCAGGTACAGAAAAGATGAAGGAAGAATTCTCGCAGGCCTTTGCACTGATCAATCTGGTAGTCTATGTCATTATCGTTTTGGCAGCCAGCCTTGCATTTGTCGTACTGTTTACCCTTTCGACAACCAACATTTCAGAGAGAGGAAGAGAGCTTGCGACGATCAAAGTGCTTGGATTCTATAATAAAGAAGTTCATTTGTATGTAAATAAAGAAACGATTATATTGACTTCTATTGGCATTATATTGGGACTTCCGGTTGGAAATGTGCTGGGCCATCTGCTGACGGATGCCTTGAAAATGTCATCCATTTACTTTGAAGTCTCGATTCATAAAGTAAGCTATCTGATTGCAGCAGCGCTCGCGATTGGTTTTGCGCTGGCAGTTAATCTGATTACGGATCGTTCGCTGGATCGAATCGACCCTGTTGAAGCGCTGAAGAGTGTAGAATAAACTAGTGTAAATTATGTACAGAGGAGGAACGACAGAAAATGAATGCACTGATACTGGAAGGCGGAACCTTCCGACCTATTTTTTCCTGCGGTGTCATGGATGCACTGCTGGACAATGATGTAAATTTTGATTATGTAATCGGAGTTTCGGCGGGAATCACCGATGGGGTTTCGTATGTTTCAAAGCAGAAAAAGAGAAACTATAATATTCTGATGAATCACCGACATGACAAACGATATGTGGGACTTCGGAATTACCTGACGGACAGAAGCCTGTTTGGCTTGAAGTATGCATATGAGACCATTCCGAAAGAGATTTATCCGTTTGACTGGGAGACTTACCGGAACAATCCGACAGAAGTGCGTGTAGGCGTTACGAATGCCGAAACCGGGGAAGCGGAATACCTGGACGGCAAAGAGCTGGAAGAGACCTGTGGCATGCTCAAAGCAACTTGTGCGATCCCGTTCGTGTTTCCGGCAATCGAACTGAATGGGAAGAAGTATTATGACGGCGGAATCTGTGATCCGATTCCGGTGCGCAAGGCGGAGGCGGACGGACATCAGAAGATGCTGATCGTTCTTACAAGGCCGAAAGGATATATAAAAACACTGTCAAAGGCGAATATCGCGGCAGCGAAGGCGCTCCGCAAGAAGTTCCCGAAGCTGGTGCGCCCGCTGATGACAAGGCACATGATGTATAATGAGACGGTTGCCTACTGCGAGAAGCTGGAGCGGGAAGGAAAAGCCGTGATCTTAAGGCCGACGAAAGAAGTACAGATTGATTCATTTGAAAAAGATTTGGAAAAAATCGACAAGATCTATCAGTATGGATACGATGAGACGGTGAAGAATCTGGAGAAGATAAAAGAAGTTTGCTTCTAAATATAAACGATAAGTTCAATGAAAAGAGGGACATATTTGTATTCATATCCAACAATAGATAAAATAAAAACAGGAAGAAGAATCAAGGCTCTTATGAAAAAAAGAGGATTGAATGTGAAAAATGTTAAGGAATACCTTGGACTTGGCAGTGTACAGAGTGTCTATCACTGGCTGGATGGCAGCAGTATGCCCACCGTCGATAATCTTTATGCGCTGAGCGAACTACTGCAGGTGCCGATCGATGATATGCTGTGTGGGAACAGAGAGTTGAGGAGAAATGATGGGCAGAGGAATTTTGTTAAAAGAGTACAGTGTTATTATAAGAAGCTGATGGAGAGGATTCAGGGCAGAATGATTTAGTTGTATTTATACGGATTGTGGGACCTCGCAAGTGACGAAAGCGCCGGAAACTGGCGATGCAAGAGCGGCTTGCTTGATAAAACGGTACGCCAAAAGGTAAGATTGAAACGTAGAGAGGAGGAAGAACGATGGATTTCGGGAAACAGATCAGACAGATTCGAAAAGACGCCAAACTGACACAAGAGCAGATGGCGGCAAAGCTGAATGTATCCAGGCAGGCCGTCTCAAACTGGGAGAACAATAAGAATCTTCCCGATCTGGAAATGATCATTACGATTTCCAGAGTGTTTGGCCTTTCTCTGGATCAATTAATCTTAGGAGGCGACAATATGAATAATATGACAGAGAAACTAATTAATGACGGAAGTGAGACACGCAGAACCAAAATGAATCTGATTATGGTGGGAATTGGTGCGGCTTTGCTCTGCATAGGAGTGCTTTGTATTCTGCTGAAAGCTGTATCGGTAGAATACATTGATGCACAGGGCATACTGCATGAGAATTTCTTTTTACTGCCGATAGGATTCCTGTTTATTTTCAGCGGGATGATAACTTTTGCTATTGCAGGCGTGAGAAGAATGGTTTTGTGGATAAAAGGAAAACGTTGCAAAGATCATACAACGAATTTATAATGAAGGTAGAATTCGTGCTCATTCTTGAAGGAATGGAGGGGTGAAATTATGCTTGTATGTGATTATATTGTAGAAAAAATTGACGGTGACTATGTAATGCTCAGGCGGGTTGATGAACCGCAAAGTGAACTTAAGATGGTAGCAAGAGCTCTTGTACCGCCGGAAGTGAATGAGGGATCAAGACTGCATTATGAGTGGATGCAGTATACTATTATCTAGTACACCGAAAAATAAGTTACTTATTATTCGGTGTACTAGTGCATATGAAAGTTGAATGAGGACAAAGGAGTCTGCGAAGATTGCTTTGTCTTCTTT
>JBJENH010000104.1:50054-59865 GCA_051880095.1 Bariatricus sp.
CATATGAAAGTTGAATGAGGACAAAGGAGTCTGCGAAGATTGCTTTGTCTTCTTTATTATATTATAAAAACGGAGGATAAAATATGAGAAAACCATTTATCGGAATCGTCCCTTTGGTGGACATTGAAAGGGAAAGTTACTGGATGCTTCCGGGCTATATGAAGGGGATCGAAGAGGCAGGAGGGATCCCGGTCATGCTTCCGCTGACATCAGACCGCATAGTATTGGAGCAAATGGTAAATACATTCGACGGATTCTTATTTTCCGGAGGGCACGACGTTAATCCAGCGATTTATAACGAAACTCCGACAGAACAGTGTGCTCAATGCTGTCCTGAACGAGATGCTATGGAAACAATTTTGTTGCAAATGGTACTTGAAAAAGATAAGCCGGCGCTGGGAATTTGCCGTGGACTTCAGTTTATAAATGCAGCGTTGGGCGGAAAATTGTATCAGGATCTGCCGACAGAGCATCCTTCAGATATTTTGCATCGTCAGCCGGCACCATATGATCGGCCAATCCATAATGTTAGCCTGATAAAAGGGACACCTCTGTACAAACTTCTGGAGAAAGAGGTTCTTCCGGTAAACAGTTGTCATCATCAGGCGGTTAAAACGTTAGCTCCTGAGCTGCAGGCAATGGCTTATTCGGAAGATGGGCTGGTTGAGGCTGCCTGCATGCCGGATAAACGATTTGTGTGGGCGGTTCAGTGGCATCCGGAATTTTCATACCAGAGCAGTGAAGACAGCAGGGATATTCTGAGAGCTTTTGTGAGTGTGGGATGTCGGGAAAAGTAAGAGTGGGCTAGCAATATTGTAAATGAATATCCCCTTCCCGTTGGCTATAAAACGGATCATTTCAAGGAGGAGGCCGTGCTTAAATATGAGGCACAGCCTCCTCTTTATATTTCGTAACTTATTATGACAAAAAAAGAAATAGTGACACTTTTTGTGACAAAATGATGAAAGAGCTAACAGAATAATGCAACATCTTGTTTTCAATATAGAATATATGGTATAATCTAACAATGCATATTTCTGGATTACAGTGAAATACGATGTCATTTTGTGTTTCAAAAATAGAATCGGTATATTTTTATCTAATTGATGAGGAGGATAGATTTTGTGGAAACTTGAGGGGATGTAAACGAAGAGTTCAGTGTCGAAAAAGATAATATATTGGCAACGTTTAAGTATAGATATTTTATATGAAGGAAGAGAGAACTGCCATGATACAAAAGAAAGAAAAGAAACAGATTTTAATTGTTGAGGATAACGAGCTCAACAGACTGCTGCTTAGCGAGCTCCTCTCCGCTGAATATCAGGTTCTGGAAGCGGAGAACGGACTGGAGGCATTAAATATACTGAAGCAGTACAAAGACGGTATTGCTTTGATCCTGTTGGATGTTATGATGCCGGTTATGGATGGATACACCTTTTTGGACAAAATGAAGGAAGAAGATGGGCTGACATCAATCCCGGTTATTGTAATGACTCAGGGGGACAGTGAGGAGGATGAAGTGGCTGCACTGGCACATGGTGCCACGGACTTTGTACCCAAACCATATCGGCCTCGCGTCATCCAGCACAGAGTAGCCAGTATCATAAAACTGCGAGAGACTGCCGCCATGGTCAATCAGTTTCAATATGATCGGCTTACCGGACTTTACAGCAAAGAGTTCTTTTATCAAAAGGTAAAGGAGTGGCTGGACGACAATCCTGAGCAGGAGTATACCATTGTCTGTTCTAACATCGAAAATTTTAAACTCTATAACGATACATTTGGTCGAGAAGCCGGAGATCGTCTGCTGCAGGAAATGGCAGCTAATCTGCAGAACGTGATTGGTAATGGAGGAATCTGCGGACGGTACAGTGCGGACCGCTTTTTATGCCTTCAGCAGAAGAAACAGGAAAAAGATGATCGAGAGCGCTTTTTTAGTGTGGCACATGATGAGCGGCCGGTAGGAATGGAGAATGTGTCGATCAAATGGGGAATTTACGAGATCACCGACCGCACTCTCCCCATTGAGCGGATGTGCGACCGGGCTTTGCTGGCAGCAGACAGCATTAAGGGGCAGTACAATCGGTTATTTGCCGTATATGATGACACGCTTCGCAGTAAGCTGCTGCGGGAGAAAGCGATTACGGATACTATGGAAAATGCTTTGGAAGAAGAGCAATTTACTGTTTATTATCAGCCAAAGTACAATTTGAATGATGAATGTATGGGCGGGGCGGAGGCTTTGGTGCGTTGGATTCATCCGGAATGGGGATTCATGTCTCCCGGAGAGTTTATCCCATTGTTTGAAAAGAACGGTTTTATTCTACGACTGGATCAATATGTCTGGGAGAAAGTATGTATTAAGCTTCATGAGTGGAAAGAGAAGGGATACCCGCTCGTGCCGGTATCTGTCAATGTGTCCAGGGCGGATGTGTATCAATGTCAGCTCGTGGATACACTTCTTAAGCTCACCCAAAAGTATGACATAGATCCTTCGTATCTGCATCTGGAAATTACAGAAAGTGCGTATACAGAGAATTCTGTCCAGATCATCAGCACTGCGGAACAGCTCCGAAAATTGGGATTTATTATTGAAATGGATGATTTCGGAAGCGGATATTCTTCTCTGAATATGCTTGGCCAGATGAAGTTAGATATTCTGAAGCTTGATATGAAGTTTATTCAAAATGAAATAGAAAAACCGATGAATCAGAGTATTCTGAATGACATCATCAGTATGGCACACAGGATGGGACTGAATGTGGTGGCAGAAGGCGTAGAGACACGAGAACAAATGAGACGTCTCCAGATTTTTGGATGCGATTATGCACAGGGATATTTCTTCGCAAAACCGATGCCGGTAACAGAATTTGAAGAATTGTTAAGAACTCAGTGTCTGCATGATCTGAGTGCCAAGGAGAAGGAACTGGAAAATGAACCGGCTATGCCGAAACTTCTGGTGGTAGACGATGATGCCGAATACTATGAAAAAGTACGATGCACTTTTGAGGGGCAATATCAGACCCTGAAGGCAGTCGATGCAGAGAGTGCACTGAAGTGCATAAGATCACGGGAAGGGGAAAGCGTTTCTGCGATCGTTCTTAGCATGACACTTCCAGAAAATGGTGCCGCCAAATTGCTGAAAGTTCTGCACCAGGATCCGGCGTTTTGGAGAATTCCTGTTCTGGCGACCATACCAAATGGTGAAATGATGGAAGAGTTGCCGTTGGCACTGGAAACCGATGATTTTCTTTGCAAATGTCATCCGCTGTTTGATCTGCGCAGGAGAATCGAACGTCTGATGGATAGTGTTGTTCTTCGTGCACGGGAGAGTGTCTTGTTGGATGAAGCTAATCGTGATTATTTGACCGGGCTTCTGAACCGGCGCGGGCTGAAAGCGGCAATGTCCTCTCTGAGGAAGGAAGATCTGCCGCTGGCACTTTATCTTTTTGATCTGGATGATCTGAAACAAGTGAATGATACTTGCGGCCATGATATGGGAGACAAGATGATACGGGCATTTGCGGATCTTCTGAAGCGTGAGGTCCGGTCGGAGGACATTCAGTGTCGTTATGGCGGAGATGAATTTGTAGTTATTTTAAAACGACTGAAGAATGAGAGGTCTGCTGTGAAGAAAGCAGAATCTATTTGCAGGTTATTCCATGAATATTTTGAGCCGGATCACCTTTCGGTTGCCAGTTCCTGCGGCCTTGTTCTGTGCGAAGCGGATGAGAGACCGTTTGAGGAATTAATAGAGCGTGCTGATCAGGCCCTGTATCGCGCAAAGCGGGAAAACAAAGGTGGATGCTGTTTATGGAATTCAGAGTGTCAAGAAAAACAATATGAGGAGTAGGTAAATGAGAAAACGACTGATTGCAACGGTCCTTGCGCTGACTTTGGCGATACCTTTCGGTATCACGGGCTGCGGAACAGGAAAACAGAAAACGGTGGACAAAGAAGAAATTACCATGTATTTATGGGACAAATCGATGAGTAAGCAGCTGACACCCTGGCTGGAAGAGCAGTTTCCCGATATCGATTTCAATTTTATAACGGGATATAATTCCATGGATTATTACAGCTATTTGAATGAGCATGATGTTCTGCCGGACATCCTTACATGTCGGAGATTCTCTTTGAATGACGCGGCACATTTGGCGGATGAACTGATGGATATGAGCCAGACGGATCTGGTTGGAAGCTTTTACAGCAGTTACATTGAGAACAATCGTGAACCCGATGGGGCAATCCGCTGGTTGCCAATGTGCGCGGAAGTGGACGGATACATGGCTAACATAGATCTGTTTGACCAATATGATATTCCTTTGCCGACCAACTATGATGAATTTGTGGATGTATGCCGCCGCTTTGAGGAGCTGGGGATCACCGGATTCTCAACCGATTATAATGCGGATTACACCTGCCTGGAAGTACTTCAGGGGAACTCCATACCGGAGCTGATGAGTCTGGAGGGAACCACTTGGCGCAGGGAATATGAGAGTGAAACTGTGGATGGACAAGTGGGTCTTGACGATCAGATCTGGCCCGGGGTGTTTGAAAAATTCGAGCAGTATTTAGAAGACACTTTTGTGGAACCGGAGGATTCAGAGTTTGTATTTGCGGATGTGTCAGGTCCGTTTCTGGACGGTCAGGTTGCGATTATGCGCGCGACTGCAAATGATTGTGTTGTAACGAATCAATTGTATGATATGAACTGTGTGATGCTGCCGTATTTCGGAGAGACAGCAGATGATAACTGGTTACTGACATATCCTATGTGTCAGGTCGCTGTGAACAAGAATGTAGAACAGGATGAGGAAAAGAAAGACGCCGTTATGAAGGTCATGGAGGCAATCTTCAGCGAAGAAGGTCAGAGAAGACTCGCTTCCGGAACTGCGGTTTTGAGTTATAATAAGAACGTTCATATTGAGATGAGTGATGCTCTGGAGATCGTGAAGGATTGTGTGGAGCGTAATCACCTGTATATTCGTCTGGCATCTACGGAGATTTTCTCCATTTCAAAGGATGTGGTGACAAAAATGATCAACGGCGAGTACGATGCCAAAGAGGCATACGAGGACTTCAATTCACAGCTTACTACGCCGAAAGAGAGTCAGACTGATGAGGTCATCATCAATCAGAAAAATGGCTATGATTATACCTTTGGAGAGCACGGGAATCCGGCGGCGTCCTCTCTGCTGAACACAATGCGCAAGGGAACAGGTGATGATATTGCTATTGGGTACTCGACTTTGGTTACGGCTCCGGTTTTTGAGGGAGATTACACTGAGCAGCAGTTGAAATGGCTGATGGGCTTCAAGGCGATCGCCCGTCAGGCAGACTATACCGGTGCTGAGGTTCGTCGGATCATGGAGTGGCTGGTTAATGTGAAAGAGGACGGCTCCAATCCGATCCGTCATAAGAATACCATCCCGGCCACAAGTGGAATGGAATATACGATGAAGGATAACGGAGACGGAACATACACGTTGGAAAATCTGACGATTGACGGGAAACCATTGGATGAAAATGCTGTGTATTCCGTGCTTCTTCTGGGTGAAGATGACTATATCAGCGCAGCTGTATATGGAAACTGCCCAATGCCTGAGGATCTTATGAACAAGCGACAGGATATGAATGTGAACGGCTATAACAGTTATGACTGTTTCCTGGATGCAGTCAAGAGCTGCGGACAAATGGAGCCACCAACAGATTATGTGACGATCAAGTGATGATTTGTAAAGAGAAGAACTTGAAAGAAATAGTCTACAGAAGAAAACTCAGGAAGGGAGGCGATTGAATGCAAAAGAGACTGCTTGCTGCTTTGGCTGCCATAGGACTGGCTGTGGGGCTCATTGCAGTAAGCGCCAGATATTATGATTTTGTTTCCGATACAATCTATGAAGAGAGTGCTGCGCACTTGACGGAAATTTACCATCAGGCAAATCAGTCTCTTCATAATATGGTAGGAAATAACTGGAGTACCATGCAGATGTGGGTTCCTTATCTGAGAGATACAGCGGATGATGATCTGATAGAAGCATATATTGGGAAACTTCAGGAGGAAATTGGCTTTACGGATTTTTATTTTATTTCCAGAGAGGGAGTGTATCAGACTATCAGCGGAGAAAACGGTTATCTGGATCTGAAGGAAAGCCTGACAGAGCTGGTTTTGCAGGACGAGAACGTTGCGGTGAGTTCTGTTGTGCCGGGGAAGCCGGAGATTATGGTGTTCGCTGTTCCTGCCGACTCGGGAACGTTTCGTGGTTTCGAGTATGAGGCGATTGCTGTCAGTTACAATAACAGTGATCTGGTAGAAGCACTGGAAATCTCAGCTTTTGACGGGCAGTCCGGCAGTTATGTGGTTTATCCGGATGGGCGCGTGCTGGTTGATAATACCAAGAGCGAAGAACGAACGATTTATAATGTCTTGTCCATGCTCGAAACCTATTCGGATCTGAGCGGCAGGGAACTGACAGCACTTCAGGAAGAATTCCGGCAAGGCGTATCTGGCGTCACTACTTTTCGGATGGGAAATGAGAGTTATTATCTTGTCTACGAGGCTGTGGAGTTTGAAAACTGGATTGTGCTGGGAATTGTTCCGGCCAATGTGGTCAATGCCAATATGAATACGCTTCAGTCAAGTACTTTACTTCTGGTATCCGGAATTACGATCAGCCTGGGGATTGTGCTGCTTGCATACATCATCCGTAAAAACAGACAGAGTTTGAAGAAGAAAGATATAGAACTCCTGCACCGGGAGGAATTGTTTACCACGTTATCCAACAATGTAGATGATGTTTTTCTGATGTTGGATGCTGATACATTCAGGGTAGACTACATCAGCCCCAATATTGAAAAACTTGTAGGGATTTCAGAAAATGAAGCCCGTATGAATATACGGGAGCTGGATCGACTGGTGGATCAGGACGATTCGTTTTTGGTTCTGGATCAGCTGTCAGATATTCATTCGGGTGAGCAGGGCGAATGGGAACGGGAATATGTTCATCAGAAAACGGGTGAGATTCGCTGGTTCCATGTCATTGCATTGTGCAGGAATATTCAGGGTGAGGAAAAGTATATTCTGGTTATGTCCGATCGCACAAAGGATAAGAAGATCAATCAGGATCTGGAAGATGCGGTAAATGCCGCTCAAAGTGCAAACCGGGCGAAGAGCACGTTCCTCAGCAATATGTCCCATGATATTCGTACACCTATGAATGCCATCATCGGTTTTGCCACCCTGGCAGCCGCAAATGTGGAGAATGCGGATAAGGTGAAGGATTATCTGGCGAAGATTCTGTCTGCCGGCAACCATCTCCTTTCACTGATCAATGATGTGCTGGATATGAGCCGTATTGAGAGCGGTAAGATCCATTTGGAGGAAACGGAAGTGAATCTGTCTGATATCCTGCATGACCTCAGGACGATCATCAGCGGTCAGATTCATGCGAAGCAGCTGGAACTTTATATGGATATTCTGGATGTGACCGATGAAGATGTATTTTGTGATAAGACCCGATTGAATCAGGTGCTTCTTAACCTCCTGTCCAACGCGATTAAGTTTACGCTGCCTGGAGGCACAGTGTCTGTGAGAGTGGAACAGCTCCATAACGCCCCGGAAGGAAAGGGACTGTATGAGTTCCGCGTTAAAGATACCGGAATCGGTATGAGTCAGGAATTTGCAAAACGAATCTTCGATCCCTTTGAGCGTGAACGCACTTCTACTGTCAGCAAGATTCAGGGCACGGGTCTTGGCATGGCAATTTCCAAGAACATCATCGATATGATGGGAGGTACCATTGAGGTACACACAGAACAAGGGAAAGGAACGGAGTTTGTCATTCGCCTGGCTCTGAGACTGCAGTCTGAACGCAGGAGTGTGGAGACGATCAAAGAACTTGAGGGATTGAAAGGACTGGTGGTGGATGATGATTTCTACACCTGTGACAGTGTGACGAAAATGCTGCTGCGGGTGGGAATGCGGTCAGAATGGACGATGTCCGGCAAGGAAGCGGTGCTTAGGGCTAAGCAGTCCATCGAAATCAATGATGCATTCCACGCTTATATAATTGACTGGCGTCTGCCGGATATGAACGGAATTGAAGTCACACGCCAGATAAGGCGTCTTGGGGATAACACGCCGATCATCATTTTGACTGCCTATGATTGGACTGATATTGAAGTAGAGGCGAGAGCTGCCGGAGTGACAGCTTTCTGCTCGAAACCTATGTTCATGTCAGATCTGCGTACATCGCTTTTGACTGCGCTTGGTCAGTCTGAGCCAGGGAAGGAAAATGTTCTTCCGGTTGCCGATGAATCAGATAATTTTGAAGGAAAAAAATTGCTGCTGGTAGAGGACAATGAACTGAACCGGGAGATTGCACTGGAGATTCTCGGAGAGTATGGCTTCCATATAGATACAGCAGAAAATGGTGCAGAAGCTCTGGAAAAAGTAGCAACCTCAAGACCGGGAGATTATGATCTCGTACTCATGGATGTTCAGATGCCGATCATGGACGGCTATGAAGCTACGCGGCGAATTCGGAAACTGAGGGATCCGGCATTGTCTAAGATCCCGATTCTGGCCATGACAGCCAATGCTTTTGATGAGGACCGGAAAGCTGCTAAAGAATGCGGTATGAATGGGTTCCTTTCCAAGCCGATTGATATAGAAGAAGTGTTTAAAGCATTACAAGGAGTATTTAGATAGTAGTTGGGGACGGGGTGGCTGGTGGGGACGGGTGACTGGTGGGGACGGGTTCGGGGTCACTGCGGTGACCCCGAACCCGTCCCCACCAGTCACCCGTCCCCACCAGTCACCCGTCCCCACCAGCCACCTACCAGCTATCCAAGTCATCTTCCCAACTGCCAGAAAGCCACTGCGCTTGCAGCGGCGACATTTAACGAATCCACACCGTACGCCATCGGAATGCGCACAGTATAATCACAATCGGCAATCGTAGAGGAAGCGAGTCCATCGCCTTCTGTTCCAAGAACGATTGCGAGTTTTTCTTCAGACATCAGTTTCGTATCATCGATCGAGACGGAGTCATCTTTCAGTGCCATTGCGGCAGTTTTGAATCCCAGATTATGTAATAATTCCATATCAGATTTTGAACAGGATGCATTTTCAGAAAGGAAAGTCCAGGGAATCTGAAATACGGTTCCCATACTCACGCGTATCGCACGGCGGTAAAGCGGATTGCTGCACCCGGAAGTGAGCAGGACTGCATCCATGCCCAGAGCGGCGGCAGAACGGAAAATCGCACCGACGTTTGTGGGGTTCATGACATTTTCCAGCACTGCGATCCGGCGTGCATGTTCACAGACGGATTCTACCGATGGGAGTGCATTTCGCTGCATGGCGCAGAGCATTCCGCGTGTCAGCTTGAATCCGGTAAGCTGCGTCAGGACATCGAATTCGGCAGTGTATACGGGAATGTTCCCGCAGCGTGCTAGGATGGTTTTGGCCTGTGTTTCAATATGCCTGTGCTCCAGAAGAATGGAGATTGGTTTATATCCGGCATCCAGTGCCCGTTCAATGACTTTCGGGCTTTCGGCGATAAAGATTCCCTGTTCGGGATGGTCGCGGTTTAATAGCTGAGCTTCCGTAAAGCGGGCATAAATATCCAGTTCCGGGGAGGAAAAATCAGTGATTTCGATGATGTTTGGCATAAATAATAATAGTCTCCTTTAAAGTTTGTATTGTTATTATAGCTTTATTGGAGAGCATGAGCAACTGTAAAGTGACTAGGGGACGAGTTCGGGGTCACTGGGGGATGACTTGTCATCCCCGGTGACCCCGAAC
>JBJENH010000105.1:0-12448 GCA_051880095.1 Bariatricus sp.
GAGCAATGAAAGGTTACAATACAGAAAATGGTTATATGGGATATGTCGATGGTGGATATCAGCTTTTCGCAAGTGAAGCGGACTATAGGGAATGGATGGAAGAGTAAATTGGTCTAGGGGACGTTTCTTTTGCCACGAGCAGCGCCCATTGGCCCGGGGACAGGTTCATTGACTCACTTGTGAGTCAATGAACCTGTCCCCGGGCCAATGGGCGCTGCTCGTGGCAAAAGAAACGTCCCCTAGAATTGAGTTGAAATTGCCCCAGAATACGAGTATATTGGTATTAAGAAACATGTTGTAAGTAGCATGAAAGGAGAAGAATGATGAAAATTATTGTAGTCGGGGGAGTTGCTGCCGGAACGAAGGCTGCAGCGAAGTTGAAAAGAGAGGACCGTAGTGCTGAGGTTGTTCTTTACACGAAGAGTCAGGACATTTCTTATGCGGGATGCGGACTTCCGTATTATGTGGGCGGTGATATTGAGACGAGGGAAGAGCTGATTGTAAATACACCGCAGAAATATCAGGCGCTTACCGGAGTTCGGGTCGTGACGGGAACAGAGGCTGTGTCTGTAAATGCTGCTGATAAGACGGTTGTGCTGCGGAATCTGAGTGATGGGTCTGATAAGACGGAGGAGTATGACAAGTTAATACTTGCTGTAGGGGCGGAAGCATTTGTGCCGCCGGTGGAAGGTACCGCACTTCCGGGTGTATTTACCATGAGAACACCGGAAGATGCGATTCAGACAAGGGAGTATGCCGAGAAGAATCAGTGTAAGAAGGCAGTTGTAGTCGGCGGTGGATTTATCGGTCTGGAAGTAGCGGAAAATCTGATGAAGAAGGGACTTTCTGTGACGGTGATTGATATGGCATCCCAGATTATGCCGAATATTTTCGATCTTGAGATGGCAGAATATGTCCGCAGAATCCTTCAGGAGAAGGGGATGCGTATCATGCCGGGAACTGCCCTCAGAGGTATTGCAGGCAGTGACAAAGTAACCGGAGTTCAGACGGATGCGGGTATGATTGAGGCGGATCTTGCAGTGCTTGCGATCGGAGTAAAGCCGGCAACCGCATTTTTGCAGGACAGCGGTATCGAGATGGTGAAGGGAACGATCGTGGTAGATGAGCATCTGAAGACGAATGTGGACGACATTTACGCGGTGGGAGACTGTGCGCTGGTCGTTAACAGGATGACCGGCAAGAGACAGTGGTCTGCTATGGGATCTACTGCGAATATTACCGGACGTATTCTGGCAAAGCACCTGGCCGGAAAGGACGCAGCTTATGCCGGATGTATGGGAACCGGCGTGGTACGGCTTGCGGAAGATCTGAATGCGGGACGCACAGGACTTACTGAGATGCAGGCGAAAGAAGAAGGATATCAGGCAGTTTCTGTCATTTGTGTGACCGATGACAAAGCACATTACTATCCGGATGCCTCTTCCTTTGTGACGAAATTGATCGCGGATGCCGAGACACACCGGTTATTGGGAATTCAGGTAATCGGAGCCGGGGCGGTGGATAAGATGGTTGATATTGCAGCGACCGGTATCGCGATGGGCGCAAAGCTGGAGGATTTTGACAGCGTGGATTTCGCATACGCACCTCCGTTCTCAACGGCAATCCATCCGTTTGTACAGGCATGCTACATTCTGGAAAATAAGCTTGCAGGCGAGCTGGAGACATTTACACCGGCAGAATATGCAGCCGGTGCGGCAAAAGAATATCGTGTCATCGATGTCCAGCCGGAAGCAAAAATCTTCGGCGCAACATGGGTGGATCTTGGCAAGGTAAACGGACCGGTGGACGGACTCGGAAAAGATGAGAAGTTACTGCTTGTATGTGCAAAGGGAAAACGAGGATATTTCTTACAGAACCGTTTGAAAGCATTCGGTTACACCAATACGAAAGTGCTGGAAGGTGGCGCGTTCTTCAATAAAGTAAAGGTTGCAAATGCGACAGGCAAATTAAGCCCTGCGGAAATCAAGAGAGTAAAAGGACTTGGATGTCTTCAGGACAAACGTTACCCGGATGTATTTAATGTGCGTGTGATCACCAAAAACGGTAAGATCACATCGGCAGAACATCGCGTCATCGCAGAAGCAGCGGAGCGATTCGGAAGCGGAAGCGTGACAATGACTACGCGTCTGACGCTGGAAATTCAGGGAGTCAAATACGAGAATCTGGAAGATTTGTTCGCATTTCTGAAAGAACATAACTTAGAGACAGGCGGAACGGGTTCTCTCGTACGTCCGGTCGTTTCCTGCAAAGGAACAACCTGCCAGTATGGACTGATCGATACCTTCGGTTTAAGCGAAAAATTACACGAACGTTTCTACGAAGGATACCACACAGTAACCTTGCCACATAAATTTAAAATTGCTGTAGGCGGATGCCCGAATAACTGTGTAAAACCGGACCTGAATGACCTTGGAGTTATCGGACAGAGAGTACCGATGATCGATTTGGCAAAATGCAGAAACTGCAAGAAATGCCAGGTTGAGGCAGCATGTCCGATCAAAGTGGCGAAACTGGTAGACGGAAAGATCCAGGTAAATCCGAATGAATGTAACCATTGCGGACGCTGCGTAGGCAAATGTCCATTTGGCGCATTTGAAGATTCCATGTACGGATATAAAATCTATATCGGCGGACGCTGGGGCAAACGCGTGGCACACGGACATGCACTGGAGAAAGTCTTTACTTCCGAAGAAGAAGTCATCGATGTAGTGGAAAGAGCAATCCTCTTCTTCCGGGATGAAGGAATTACCGGAGAACGTTTTGCAGATACGATCGAACGTCTGGGATTTGATTATGTACAGGAGAAACTTCTTAATGCAGAGATCGATAAGAGTGCAATTTTACATAAAACAGTAAAAGGCGGAGCGACCTGCTAGTTCAGGGTAGTTTAGGGGACGTTCCATCTGCCACGGGCAGCGCCCTTTGGCACAGCAGCGAAGAGGCCAAAGGGCGCTGCCTGTGGCAGATGGAACGTCCCCATTGAGAAAGGTATTAACTTATGGGATGGAAAAACAAATGTAAGATTACCGTCATCCGTAAAGAATTTTTCCCGGATTTGGCAGAGAAGTACTGTGCAAATTCTTCTGTGGGGAAATGCAGTGTGTTTCAGGAAGGCCAGGAATTTATTGTTGATAAAGATAATTATCTGACGATGCTGAATGGGCAGTTCTGTTCTGAAGCATGGGCAGCTATCAGCCATTATGTCTATGCGGCTTTGCAGGGCGGTTCTGTGATGCATGGATGGATGAAGGACGAAAAGGTTATGATAACCTGTTGTAATGATGGAACCAGGCCAGTCATTTTCAAAATCGAAAGGCTAGAAGAATAAGGCGTTCCATCGGCTATGTATGATCTGAAATAGAAATAGTACGTGGCGATCCACAAGATGATCGTTGGAGACAGGGAAGGGTACTGTAAATAATAAATAGACTCAGCTGTGTTTTGGAGAAAAATTCCCATAGTTGTTTCGTTTTGTAACATGTTGTCCTCTGCCGGGCAGCGGACGGATCGTGTTGCAAAGATGGTATGATGCTAAATGTGTGCGACTTTTTATCATAATACCATATTTTCGAAGCAAATCTAATGTACGGCCGCTGTTCGAGGGAATGAATTACATTGATATTCAACTGAAGGGAAGAGAACGATTGGTATGAGCGATTATATTACTACATATACAGGGAAACATTTTGAACCAATAAATCCGGATCCGGAAATGATTTCGCTGCAGGACATTGCACACGCATTGCCTATGATCTGTCGGGGAAATGGACATGTACGTACATTTTGGTCTGTGGGAGAGCATTGCATCTGCTGTGCGAAAGAGGCAGCAGCGCGGGGACTTTCGAGTCGGATGGTTCTGGCGTGTCTCTTGCATGATGCCAGTGAATGCTATATGTCCGACGTGCCGAGACCGTTCAAGAAGAATATGATAGAATATCAGAGACAGGAAGAAAGACTTCTCACCATGATCTATAAAAAATTTCTGGGATCAGATCTGACAACAGAGGAGCAGAGACTGCTTAAGAACATTGATGATGATCTGTTGTGGTATGATCTGAAAAATCTGTTGGGTGAAAAGCAAGTTGGAGCAATACCGAAAATACATATAGAGCTGAATTACACAGTTCGGCCGTTTGAAGAAGTGGAGCAGGAGTATATGGAGTTGTATTCTCGCTATTCCGGTGAAAAGCGGATGGAAGGGTAGATGAATGCTGTGACCGTATGGAATCTTCCATGGAATACACATCCGACGGAAACCCCTATTTCAAATTTATATTTTTCCCTTGCCCGATTTATCAAACTTATGTATACTATAAGTAAGTGTTATTTTAATAAAGGAGGAATTTGCAATGAAAGTATACGATAAAGTACATAAAATGGAATTAGATATCGAAGATTTCGAACTTTACCGTTATCTGCAGGAAGGTCGTCAGGTGGACTTGGAACTTGGCAAGGAAGTGTGGGATGCTGACGGATACATCTGCTGGGATACAGAGCACTGGACAGCAATTGATAGAAAAAGATTTATCCGTACCTATACACACAATGGTGTATATATGAAAGAATCTACAGGTCACAATGAATACGATCTTATGAATGATTTCCATCCAGAAAAAGCGGTCAGAATCACTCTTAGTTAATTGGATTGTACCCTGCAAGAATAATCGCACTAACAACATACTGTTGTTAGTGCGATTATTTTGGTTTTCGAGGTTGGCTCTGAACAGTTAAGAATATTTTTATAAGAATCAGCTGCTCTTTGGAGAAAACGATCTCTGGGGAGCGGCTGATTTTATGTTGCAATGCATACGAAAAAAAATAATACAAAAAACAAAAGTTGTTTTGTGATAAATAGTCAAAAATACTGGTCAGTTTATACAAAATTTGCTACAATAGTGACAGAATATAAGGCAAGGTGATGCGAATGACCGTTAAGAAGAAAGATCCGTTGAAGAAAAGCTTTGGATATGCATTTGAAGGAATCATAACCTGCATAGAGAAAGAGCGGAATATGAAAATCCACTGTGTTTTTACCGTGCTGGTAGTTCTTGCCGGAATTATTCTGGGAATTTCGGCTACAGAGTGGTGTATCTGCCTGACGCTGTTTGGACTTGTGATGGCTTTGGAGCTGGTCAATACTTCGGTGGAGGCAGTGGTCGATCTGGTCACGGAGGAGAGAAAGCCGCTGGCAAAGATTGCAAAAGATACGGCGGCAGGGGCTGTTCTGATTGCGGCGATCATGGCTGCGATTGCAGGAGGGATTATTTTTGTGCCGAAGGGACTTGCGTTTCTTGGCATCATTTAACATAGCCGTGAGGACGGCGGGAAAGGAGAAAAAGATGGGAAAATTAGGAGAAGGATTAAAGAAGGTTATGCTTGCAGGAGTAGGCGGAGCAGCAATCACTGCTGAGAAATCCATTGAGATTCTGGATGAGCTGGCTAAAAAGGGCGAGGAAACTGTGGAGCGCGGCAAAGTGATGAATCAGGAGCTTAAGTATAATCTTAAGAAGACGGTGAAGGAAAATATGAATGTTTCGGTGAAGGCTTCGACACCGGAGGAGTTGGATGAGCTTCTTGAAAAGATGACGCCGGAGCAGTTGGCACAGCTGAAGGAACGAATCCAGGTTATGGAAGGAAACGAGACGGAAGAAGCGTGTCAGGAGGAAGCATGTGAGTGCGAAAAAGATACGCCGGAAGAGCCGCAGGAGACAAAAGAAGAGTGCGGAGAGTTGAATGAATAGCGAAAGCCGGAATTCGGAGTCAG
The DNA here is from genome assembly GCA_051880095.1 of Bariatricus sp. Lineage (GTDB taxonomy): Bacteria > Bacillota > Clostridia > Lachnospirales > Lachnospiraceae > Allocoprococcus. The sequence goes on from JBJENH010000105.1 coordinate 5,786, forward strand.
GCGGATACGGCTCCAGATTAAAAGAGATGACGGCGGTTCTGAAAAAACACGGAATCACCAGAGGAGTTACACCGGAGAAACTGCGGCTGATTCTGGAAGATTTGGGACCGACCTATATCAAGCTGGGACAGATCATGTCACTTCATTCGGACATTCTTCCGAAAAAGTATTGTGAGGAACTGATCCATTTACACTCGGAAGTGACACCGATGCCTTTTGAACAGGTGAAAGAGGTCATTGAAGAAGCTTATGGCTTCGGATGGGACGAAGTATTTGCGGACATAGAAGAGGAGCCGCTTGGTTCGGCCTCCATTGCGCAGGTACACAGGGCGGTTTTAAAAAGCGGAGAGCAGGTGGTCGTGAAGGTCCAGCGTAAGGGAATCTACGAGATCATGGCAAGAGATATCGGCCTTCTGCACAAAGCGGTGAAGCTGGTGCCGTCGGCAACGCTGAAAGATATGGTGGATCTGGATATGGTGTTGGACGAGCTGTGGATGGTCGCGCAGGAAGAGATGAATTTCCTCGCGGAGGCGGCCAACATGGAGGAGTTCGCGAAAAAGAACCAGGAAATCGTATTCGTTGAGACACCCCGGCTCTATCGTGAGTACACGACGCCGCACGTTCTGGTAATGGAATATATTGATGGATTTGCCGTTGATGATAAGAAAAACCTGCTTGAAAATGGGTATGATCTGAATGAAATCGGGACGAAGCTGGTGGATCATTACATCAAACAGGTCATGGAGGATGGATATTTTCACGCCGACCCGCATCCGGGCAACGTTCGGATCCGAAAGGGCAAGATCGTCTGGATCGATATGGGCATGATGGGGCGCCTCACGGAAAGAGACCGGGAACTGATTGGAAATGCGATTCAGGGCGTTGCTTTTAACGATATCGGAATGATCCAGGAAGCCGTACTGGCGCTTGGCGATTTCCGGGGGAAACCGGATCAGAGCCGGCTTTACGACGATATCACGAATCTGATGGCGAAGTATGGAACGGCCGAGATGGGTGAAATCGATGTGGCGGAACTAATGCAGGAACTGATGGAGGTCATGAAAGAGAACCGGATTTCCATGCCTCATGGACTTACGATGCTTGCGAGAGGACTTACCAATATGGAAGGAGTCCTGGCGGAGATCTGCCCGGAAATCAACATGGTAGAAATTGCGGCGGCGCGTATCAAGGGCAGCTTCTTCGAGAGCGGCAGGTGGAAAAAAGAGTTAAAATCAGATGGAAAGCGGCTGTATCGCTCACTGAATAAAGCATTTGATCTTCCATCTCTGATGGTGGATATCCTGCAGGGGCATATGAAAGGGCAGACCAAAGTTAATCTGGAACTACATGTGTCGAAAGATCTGGCGTGGCTGCTTCGGAGACTGATCAGAAATATTGTCATGGGACTTTGGGTGATGGCACTTCTGATCAGTTCCAGTATTATCTGTACGACGGATATGCGGCCGAAATTATGGGGGATCCCGGCAGTTGGAGTGCTGGGATATCTGTTGGCATTTGTAATTGTGATGTATATATTTATTAAGCATTTTATTTCGAAGTGACCGGGGGACGGGTTCATAGTCACAACCCAAAAGCGGAGCTCAGGATTGAGTTCCGCTTTTTGGTTGAGTGACTATGTACCCGTCCCCTCGGTCACTTCCGGTCACTTGAAAATGACCATTTTTCAATTTTTAATAAAATATTAATTGACTATTGGTCATTTTGTGCTATATTATATGTTGCATTTGAAAAAAGAGGAGATGAATTCAATGGTTAAGGTGGGCAAATGGATTGCAAAGCATCGGGTTTTGATGCTTTTGATCGGTTTTCTGCTGGTTATCCCGTCGGTGATCGGGATTGCGAACACAAGAGTAAATTATGATCTGCTAAGTTATCTTCCGGAGCATCTGGAGACAGTGAAAGGCCAGGACATTATGGTGGATGAATACGGCATGGGCGCTTTCTCCATGGTTGTGGTCGAGAATATGGAGATGAAGGATATACAGGCGCTGGAAGATAGGTTCAGTGAAGTGCCGCATGTTAAGGATGTGCTCTGGTACGATGATGTGGCGGATATCAGTCTTCCTGTGGAAATGATTCCGAAGGATTTAAGAGAAGCATTTTTTAAAGGGGATGCGACGATGATGCTGGTGCTTTTTGACGACACGACATCGTCGGACAATTCGATGGAAGCGGTAGAGGAAATGCGTAAGATCGCTGATGAGCAATGTTTCATCAGTGGGATGACAGGTGTCGTCGCGGATATTAAAAATCTTGCGCTCAAAGAACTTCCGGTCTATGTGGTGATCGCGGCACTCTTAAGTCTTCTGGTTTTGGAACTGACGTCGGGATCTTTTGTGGTTCCGGTTCTGTTTCTGATCAGTATCGGGCTTGCGATTCTCTACAATCTGGGAAGTAATATTTTCCTGGGAGAGACTTCTTATATTACGAAAGCGCTGACGGCTGTGCTGCAGCTGGGAGTTACGATGGACTATTCAATCTTCCTTCTGAATAGTTATGAAGAGAATAAGAGGCGTTTCCCGGGAGAGAAAGAACGGGCCATGGGTCATGCGATCGCCAATACGTTCAAATCCGTAGCAGGAAGTTCGGTTACAACGATTGCCGGATTCATTGCACTTTGCGTTATGACATTCGCACTTGGAAAGGATCTTGGAATCGTCATGGCGAAGGGCGTTTTGATCGGGGTGATCTGCTGTGTTACGATCCTTCCGTCGCTGGTGCTTGTATTTGATAAAGCGATCGAGAAGACACAGCATCGGCATTTGCTGAACAATATGGATCGGCCTTCCGCATTTATCACAAAACATTATAAGGCGTGGATCCTCATTTTCCTGGTGCTTTTGTTCCCGGCAATTTACGGAAACAACCATACGGAGATTTACTATAACATTGCAGAGTCTCTTCCGGATACACTGGACAGCAACATTGCAAATGCAACGTTGAAAGAGGACTTTGACATGAGCAACATTCACATGGTGCTGATGGATAAGAATATGGAAAGTCTGGATAAACAGAAGATGTTTGAACAGATCGATCAGGTGGAAGGGGTGAAATGGACGATCAGTAAGAATTCGCTGATCGGGCCATCTGTGCCGGATTCTATGATACCGGGTGATATTAAGAGTATGCTGCAGAGTGACGACTATGAGATTGCTTTTATCTGTTCTGAGTATGAGTCGGCGACGGATCAGGTAAATGAACAGATTGCGCAGATCGATCAAATCGTGAAATCGTATGATACAACCGGAATGGTTATCGGCGAGGCGCCGCTTATGAAGGACCTTCAGGATGTTACTGACACCGATCTGATTCGGGTAAATGTACTCTCGATCATTGCGATATTTATCATCATTATGATCGTGTTCAAATCCATTTCCCTTCCGATCATTCTGGTGGCCGTTATCGAATTTGCCATCATGGTAAATATGGCAATCCCGTATTATCAGGGAACGAGCCTCCCATTTGTGGCAAGTATCGTGATCGGTTCCATTCAGCTGGGAGCGACTGTAGATTATGCGATCCTGATGACGACCCGTTACCAGAAAGAGCGGCAGCGCGGCAAGGATAAAATGGAGGCAATCAGCATTGCACACAAAATCAGTATGCCGTCTATTATCAGCAGTGGACTGAGTTTCTTCGCGGCAACATTCGGAGTGGCATGTTATTCTCAGGTAGAAATGATCGGTTCCATCTGTACACTGCTTGCACGGGGAGCCATTATCAGTATGATTGTTGTCATTCTGGTGCTTCCGGCCATGTTTATGATATTTGACAAAGTAATATGCAAGACTTCCATCGGATTTCTTGGTAAAAATAAAGCAGAAAGGGCGTAGAAATCATGAATAGAAACAGTAAAATCAAACGGAAACTTACAGCTTCTCTCGCAGTGGGAATGTCGGTGGTGATGAGCGCCGTTCCGGTCCTTGCGGCGGATCAGGAAGCAGTATATAAAGATGAGACGGTGTATGTAAATGCAGATGCCGCGGGAAATACGGATGTGATCACGGTATCCAACTGGCTGAAAAATTCCGGCAGCATTTCCGGAAGCCTGACCGATCAAAGTATCCTGCAGAATATCAAAAATATTAAAGGGGAAGAGACGTTTCAGGAAGGAAACGGCAAGCTGGTATGGAATACGGACGGAAAAGACATTTACTATCAGGGAACGACCGATCAGGAGCTTCCGGTTTCTGTAAAGCTTACGTATTATCTGGACGGAAAAGAAATAAAGCCTGATGAGCTGAAGGGAAAGAGCGGGCATCTGACGATTCAGGTAGATTATGAGAATCGCGAGAAAAAAACGGTCGATGTGGACGGAAAGGAAGAAGAGGTCTATACACCGTTCGTTATGATGACGGGAATGATCCTTTCAAATGATACGTTTAACAATGTTACGATCGATAACGGGAGAATCCTTTCGGACGGGAACAGGAGCATTGTTCTGGGATTTGGAATGCCAGGATTAAAGGAGAGTCTGAATCTGGATGAGAAGAAGGATGCAGGGGCGCAGCTCATTATTCCGGAAAGCCTGAAGATTGAAGCAGATGTTACCGATTTTTCGATGTCCGCTACATTTACCATAGCGCTTTCTGATCTTCTGGATGATATGGAACTGAACGATATCGCGGACTTCGATGAGCTGCAGGACGCTCTGGATGAGCTGGAAGATGCGACTTTGGAACTGGTCAGCGGGTCCGGTGCACTTTCGGATGGAGCCACATCGCTTGCGGATGGTGTGAATAGTTACACAGAAGGCGCCGATGAACTGAACGATGCGATACAGATGTATCTTGGCAAAAACGGAACGTTAAGTGGCAGTGTGACTGAGTATGTGGACGGAGTCGATCAAGTGGTCAAAGGAGTACAGGATTACACAGACGGAGCAAACGCACTGGCGGACGGCGTGACCTCTTATGTGGCAGGAGAGCAGCAGCTTGAAGCCGGAGCAGCCCAGCTTTCAGAGCTTGGAAACGGGCTGCAGATGGTACAGTCCGCGATTCAAAAACTGAGTCTTGCGACGGACGGAGAAGGGGATTCGGCAGAGGATATCAAAGCCGCGGCCGAAGAACTGGCGGCCGGAACGGAGACGCTGAAAGAAGCTCTTGGAACGAAAGAAGTTCAGATGCTTCTGGGAACGGTAGATTCTATGGTGAAGACCGGGAATGAAATGATTGATGCAATAGAACAACTGGAGTCAGAACTGAAGGAAGGTGTTGCGGTTCCGGTGCAGAACATCGCAGTCACGCTGCAGCAGATGCAGAGCCAGCTGGGAACGATCAATCAGCAGCTCTCCGGCCTTCAGGGTGAATGTCAGAAAGAAGTCGACAGCCTGAATCAAAAGATTGATGCCTATAATCAGACGGTCAATCAGGCAAAGAAGACGGCAGCAGACAGTAAAAGTCAGATGAATGCTTCTGCTCAGGCATTACAGGAGCAGCTAAATCGTACAACAGATGAAGCTGCAAGAGTAGAACTGGAAGCTTCGATTCAGGCGTTACAGAAAGCTCAGAATGCAGCAGACGGAATCAATCAGCTTTCCACAATGGAAAAAGCCAGCATAGAAATCCCGACCATTGATACAACTGCATTCCAGGGATGGATTGTTTCCCTTTCAGGAAATATGAAGACGTTTTCTGATACAGCCGAAAATCTGGATGCACAGCTTACAGAAATGGAAGGAAAGCTGAGCGAGATTCAGAAGGTAAAAGAAAGTTTACCGTCCGATTCTATCCAGGAACTGACGGAAAAGATCGACATGTTGGATGGCGGAATGCAGAGACTGAATGCTGCGATCGGAGGAAAAGGCGGATTATCTGAAAGCCTTGCTTCGTTAAATGCAGCGGCAGCGGAACAGTTCCCGAAAGCGATCAGCGGTATTCATGCACTGAATGATGGATTTGAAACACTTGGAGAGTACAACGCATCTCTCCTCGAAGGGGCAGCGAAGCTGAAAGCCGGAAGCGATTCATTGGTATCCGGCATCGATACCTTGCAGAGCGGAACAAATCAGCTCGCAAGCGGCCTGAATACACTTGGCACACAAATGTCAGAAGGATCAGCAAAACTTTCCGCAAACAGTGCGGCTCTTCGGAGTGGGGCAGCCGAGCTTCAGTCAGGCGCAGCCAAGCTGGCAGAGGGAATGCGCAAGTTTGACAGAGAAGGTACCAGTAAACTGAAGAGTACCGTGGAAGATGAGCTCGGCGATATCCTTGACAGACTGGATGTGTTGATGTCGGATGACTGTGCATATCAGACATTCAGCGGAAAAGTCAGCTCGATGGACGGAAATGTGAAATTCGTGATCGAGACGGAGGCAATTGAATAGGAAAGTATATTCTGTTGTGATGAAATACCGGGTACATAGCCCTCCCATGGCGGCGGCTGTGTACCCGGTATTTTCGCTACATTTTTAATCTGGTGTGGATTACTTTTGAGATTTGGCCAATTCTGATTCTAAAAGTGCAATGGATTTTTTGAGGGAAACAATGGTGTCAAGGGCATCTTCCAGTTTTTGGGTTGCGGCATCGCGTTCCAGCTTCATTTCATTAAGCTCTTTTTCCGCACGTTCCCGCTCTTTTAGACGTCCGAATTCAATCAAATGATCCCCAGTGAGTGCCATATTCTTCAGCTCCTTTCGAAATA
>JBJENH010000106.1:0-7593 GCA_051880095.1 Bariatricus sp.
GGATTCCTGCTGGCAATGGCTTGGACGGCTCTTTTGGTTGTGACAAGAAGGACGGTGCGGAAAGAAGAGGATATTCACAGGTGGATGCACACGAGGTGTCTGGGATCAGTTCCGGAAATTCATGAAAAGCGGCGTACAAGATCCAGCCAGATGAGGAAAGTCCTGACGGATCCGAAAATAGATGAGAAATTTCTGGAATCGTTTCGGATGATCCGCAACAAGGTGGAATATAGTGCTCATACCTATCATATGAAAACCTTTTTAATTACGAGTGCCCTTGCCGGAGAAGGAAAGAGTACCGTTGCGGTGAATCTGGCATTGTCGCTTGCGCAGGCAGGAAAAAAGGTTGCACTGATCGATTGCGACTTGAGGCACCCCACGGACCGCAAAATCCTGAATCTGGATCCGGGAGATGGATTGGCAGAGGTCCTTGAGCAGAAAATGAAAATGCCTGAGTGTTTGATTGGAAGTACAGAATTGGGACTTCCTTCCGACGTGGAGCTTATATTTCTTCCGGGTGGAAGCGCTGTGAAAGATGGTTCTGAGTTCCTAGGAACGGAGCTGATGAAGAGTATTATCAAAAAGATGGAGGAATGGGCAGATTATGTGATTCTGGACAGTGCACCGGCAGGACTTCTGACAGATGCGGTTGTTCTGGCACAGTATGCAGACGGAGCGATTTTTGTTGTAAGGAAAGATTTTGCGAGGGTGGATTACATTATGGACGGAATGGAACATCTGGCAGAGAGCCGGATCCAGATCATTGGTGGAATATTGAATGGGGCATAATCGTTTCCTTTTTAGTAAAAAATGGGAAAAACAGGGGATATAAAATAAAAAATCATAAAAAGGTGGAACAAATCTAATACTTTAAGATGAGGTTATTAAAATCAGGTGGGTTATAATGAAATGAATCCTGATATTTGTGGTTACCAGGCCCCTAAGAAGGCCGATTATATTATGGATGGAATGAAAAATATGAGACGAAACGGTCTGAAAATTTTTCTCGTACTGGCGCTCATCTTGGTGATAGGACTTGCTGTGAGCATATACGCATCCTATAATTGCCTGACAGTCAGGGAATATACATATTCTACTGAAAAAGTATCACAGGGACTGACTCTGGTGGTGCTGTCGGATCTTCATGGACATGAATTTGGAAAAGGAAATGAGGAGCTGGCGAGGAAAGTCGCACAGCAAGAACCGGACATTATCCTTCTGGATGGTGATTTCCTGAATGAAGATTCAAAGGATGACTCTGTAGTGACAGAACTGATACGTACACTTCATGAGATTGCCCCGGTATATTATGCGCTGGGAAATCATGAGATAACGTACATGACAAATGGACATCCTGAGCTGGTTCAGAAGATTGACGAGGCTGGAGCTACGTTTCTGGAATTGAAATATGTGGATATTGAGATAAAAGGACAGACACTCCGGATTGGTGGGATGTATGGCTATGCCTTTGGACTGGACGGCGAAGATTCGGCAGAGGCGATCGATGCAGAAGCCGGTTCGTTTTTGAAAGAGTATCAGGATACAGACTGTTTGAAGATTATGATGTCGCACAGACCAGACAGTTTTATATTTGGAAATGCATCTTCTGTATGGAAGGTGGATCTTGTAGTCAGCGGCCATGACCATGGAGGGCAGGTGGTTCTGCCTGTGCTGGGGGGAGTATTTGGCGGAGATCAGGGGTATTTCCCTGAATATATACATGGCATGTATCAAAAAGATCAGATGCATATCTTTGTAAGTAGCGGACTCGGAAGTTATGGAGAAATACTGCCAAGGATCAATAATGTTCCGGAGATTGCGGTGATTCATATACAGAGTAAATGATGGTATCTATGTTTATGTAAGATGTATGGAGGGAGTAAGAAGATGAAATTGGAATTTGAGAAACCGGTAATGAGTGTTGAGTTATTTGCGGCAAATCAGGCGGTGTCTACTTGTACGGTAGAGGGCGGTATAAGCTATGATTTTGACTGTATGTACGGCCCGGAGGTAGATACTAAGAACGTTATTAGTAATCAGATCCCTGAAGTTACTGCGAACTGTTCTTTGGCAATTGCTTACGCAGGTGGAATCAGTACTGCTAGAGATTATAGTAGTGGGGGTAGTCATTCCAATAATAGTAGCAGGGCTAGTTGGACGAAGGAAAGGGATTATCTTCAGGTTAGTTATTCTGGTGCTCAAGGTCTTTTGTATACGGATGGAGATTTAAACACGGATTCCAGTGTTTGGACTGTTGAGGATGGTTATGTCAAGCATGCCAAAAAAAGAGGCGGCACTCACCATATGGTAGCGCCTGTAATCGACAGCAGGACAATCAACGCAAGCTGGTAATCTTTGTGCTGAGAGAAACAAGATAAAATAATAGATGGGGGCTGAAGGATCAGCCCTCATTTTTGCTAGTGTAATTCGATTGTTATGGAGGTTTTCAATGGATGCTTTAGATGCCTTTTCAGGAACCTACAGTGAATTGATATCACGTAAGGCATTGGAAAAACGATTGCCGATAAGCGGTACGTTTGAACTGCTTCCTTATTGTAATATGCGATGCAAGATGTGCTACATCGTACATGATCGCCCGGTGAACTGGAAAGAGAGTCTGCGCAGTGTAGACGAGTGGGAGAATCTGTTCGACCAGGCGATCGAGCAGGGCATGCTCTATGCGCTGATTACCGGCGGGGAACCGTTGCTCTATCCGGGATTTCGGGAACTTATGGAGCGGATCAGCAGAAAGCCGATTCATTTGGCGCTTAATACGAACGGCACGCTTTTGAACCGGGAGACGGTTCAGTGGATGGCGGAGGTTTCTCCCGGACGGATCAATATCAGTCTGTATGGCGGAAAGAATGAGACTTATGCCAGATTGTGCCACAATCCGAAAGGATTTGATCAGGTGACGGAAGCATTTGCTTTATTGAATGAATATCGGATTCCGTTCCGGGTTCATGCGACGATGACTCCGGATAATTATGAGGATTTTGACCGGATGATTGCGGTGTGCAATGAATATCACGCGCCGCTTCAGATGGCGTATTATATGTTCCCGCCATATCGGAAGGATCAGGGCTTGATTCCGAATGAAGCACGATTTACACCGGAACAGGCGGCAGAAGCAGCGCTGAGAATCCTGCAGAACAGGAATCCTGATCCGCAGATGCGCAGGATACAGCTGGAGGCGAATTGTGCCTGTTTTGAAGAGCCGGAGAGATACAGTCTCTACGGCAGCAGAAATATCGCTTGCCGGGGTGGGTACGCCAGCTTTTGGATTGACTGGCAGGGACATGTGTCAGGTTGCGGAGTTCATGCGGCGGAACAGATTGATCTGGAAAAGGTATCCTTTGCGGATGCATGGAAGCAGATCGTGGCATCTACAGAACAGACACTGGTTTCAGAAGAATGTCAGTATTGTAAATACAGGTGCATTTGCCCAAGCTGCGCAGCGGCAGCCTTCTGTGAGACTGGGAATGTGGAAGGTACGCCGGAGTACCTGTGCCGGTTCAGCGAAGTATATGCAGAACTTTTGAAAGAAGAATTAGAGAGACTGAGGCAAGAACATGTATGAGACATATTATCGGATTGCTGAGATTGTTATAAAGGTAATAAGTCCGTTCCGGTTTTATAGTGTGAACGGTGAGGATTTTTTGTGTGAACGGACAGAGCCGGATTATTCCTTTCGGTTTGAACAGGTGGATAATATTCCTGTGTTTATGGAAGATGCGCGGCGGGTGGGAGAGACGCTCTGGTCCCATGAGTATCAGAAGGCAGATGGTTCATTTCTGCGCGCATTTTTATGGCAGGAGCAATACTATACGGAGATCAGTATGCTTGGAGAACGGGAGGGAGTCTGTTACTATGCCAGTGCAGAGATCCTGAGGGAGCGGGCAAAAGAAGGGTATGAAATGTTGATGTACCTTTGTCTGGAACAGATTCTAATCCGGTTTGGGGGACTGGTTCTTCACAGCAGCCATATCAAGATCCAAGAAGAAGGCTTGGTGTTCAGTGCCCCAAGTCAGACGGGAAAGAGTACGCAGGCGGAACTCTGGCAGAAATATGCCGGCGCCAAGATCATAAATGGAGACCGGAGTGTACTTCGCAAATTGGACGGGAGATGGTATGTGTGCGGCTGCCCGATGTGCGGTACAAGTGGAATTCATCTGGCAGGCCGGGAACCACTCAGCCACATTGTGATGCTGGCACAGAATCAGGAAAATGTTGTACGAAGACTTCCGCCAAGAGAGGCATTTCACCTGATTTATTCGCAGATTGCGTTAGCGTATTGGGATTCGGAATATGTAGGACAGGTTATGGAGCTGGTTCATGAATTGTTAAGAGAGGTTCCTGCCTGGCACTATGCCTGTACGATGGGGCAGGAAGCAGTTACTGTGCTGAAGAAGGAATTGCAGATATAAGAGGAGGAACAGCTTTTGAAAAGAAACGTTTGGATCAGATGGGGAGTAGCTATCTTGCTGTCGGCAGCATTATTGCTGGTTTTTGCCTCCCACACGAGCCCGATATATAGTCTTCTTTTAGGAAATTACGGAAATAATAACGCTTCGTCAGCTATGCTGATCGGTAAAGCATGGGCGCAGGGGACGGCACTTCCTTATCGGGATCTCTTTTCATTGGGCGGTCCGCTTTATTTTCTGCTGCAGGCATTGGGATGGATGGCTGCCGGAAGAATTGGCGTTTTTGCTTTGGAAGTGATGAGCTTTGCTGTGTTTTTGGGACTGATCGCCAAGACGGCGGAACGTTTTGTGTCCAAAAAGATGTCGGCTGTATGTCTCATAGTAAGCGCCATTGTTTATGCGGCGCTTTGCGCATCTGGAAACAGTACCTTTGAGTGGTGTCTGCCTTTTATTGCGGGAGGATATGCGGTCATCTTGCATCCGGAAATAAAAGTCCGGAATCGGGATGTGCTTCTGATGGGATTGCTGTGTGGATGTGTCTTGATGATTGATTTCCGGGCAGGCGGATTGTTATATGGTATTGCGATATGGGCCGTATTTTGCGCGCCGTGTTCGGAAAATGACAATGTATGGAAACGGCTGTTTGGCTGTCTGATTGGTTTGGCTGTCCCGGTGCTGGTTGTAGTTTGCGGTTTTGCCATGGCAGGCGCCTTAAGGGAAATGCTGCTGGGTACGTTCGTCTATCCGATGTATGAATTGTTATCCGGTTTCGACAGTTTACAAGTCATGCTCCATAAAGGAGTGAAATGTTTATTGCTGCTTCCTCTTCTTGCAGGAGGATTACTGCATTTGAGGAGAGACAAACGACTGGGATCCACGGGAAGTGCGATTATGATTAGTGCTATTCTTTGCGGAATCATTTTATTGGGAGGCGATAATCAATGGTACTATTACCTGGCAGCACTTCCGGCTATACCGGTGGGAATCGCATTGCTTTATTCGGAAAAGGACAGCCGGCATCCCATTCTGGCAGCAGGATGCGGGATTTTACTGGTGGCGGGTCTGATCGTTGTACCTTTGAAGAATTATCTGTTATTTCTAGTGGCAGGAGTTCCGGATGTGGCATATGAATTTTATGAGGATGCGCAGAGCTTTGAAGAAGAAAATCCGGGATATCGGTATCTTGCAGTTGATACGGACAGCTCTTATTTCCTGGCATTGGATAAGATGCCGCAGTGTCGTTATTTTACAGATCAGACAAAACTTGCTTCTTATGATTTGGATGTCGAGAAGGAGTTGGAAGAATACATGGCAGGCAATACACCGGAAGTATTGTTTATCACGGAAAGAGGATATATTGGGCGTGAGTTGGCGAGTTACAGCTTGACGCAGGTATATTTAAGATACGGCGGCAGCCTCTTTGTATACATGAAAAATGATTAAAGTGTGGAGAGATAGATATGAGATTGAATTCAGAATACATTCTTAGAGAAGTTGCAGGAGAACAGGTCGTTGTACCGACCGGAAGTGCAAGTAGGAAAATCAACGGATTGATTACTTTGAATGGCACAGCAGCATTTATATGGAAATGTGCAGCTGAAGGGCTGGACCGTCAGAAAATCGTATCCAGGGTGATGGAAGTGTACGAAGTAGATGAAGAGACGGCAACTCTGAATGTGGATGGTTTTATTGACATGCTTATTGAAGAAGGATTTGCCAGTGAAGAAGAGTAGTTTTCTGAATACAGCAAATCATGAATCGGAGGCGGCCATGAGAAGAGTTGACACACAAGAATATTTAACCGTACTAAAAGACCTTGTGCAGCAGGGCAAAGAGGTAAGCCTTCTGGTTTCCGGAAACAGTATGTCCCCGTTCCTGATCCATGAAAGAGATTACGTATATTTCAAAAAGCCGGATTGCCCCCTTAAGCCCGGCGATATCGTATTTTTCCAGAGAAAAACCGGTCAGTACATCATGCACCGCATCTGGAAAATAAAGCCGGAGGGGCTCTATATCGTGGGCGATGCGCAGACGGTGATCGAAGGCCCGGTGGCGGAGGAGCAGGTGTTTGCGATTATTACCAGAATTCAGAGAAAAGGGAAATGGATCATGCCCGGAGATTTCTGGTGGGAATTCTTTGAACATGTGTGGATCCATATTATACCATTTCGGCATGTGATTATGCGGATATATGCCGGCATTTGCAGATAGCAAAGTTGTGATGGAGGAATACAATGGAAGAGAATCAGACTAATAAGGGGATCTCGTTTGAGTCGCTGGACATTCTGATAGGAAGATGGAAAGACGGGACCTTTTCCGAGATTATTGACGACTGGAAATGGATTTTCTCTTACAGTAAAAAATACAAGGGAGCGATCGTGTTCTATACGCTGCTCGGCATTTTCAGTACTTCGATGGGGCTTGTGAGCAGTGTGGCAAGTAAGTATATGATCGACATTATTACCGGATACCAGACGGACAAGCTGTGGATTATGATTGTGCTGACTGTGGGAAGTGCCATTTTCAGCCTGGCTTTTTCGAATATAATCAGCAGGATTTCCACGAAGCTCAGTATCTATATTAATAATGATATTCAGGCAGATATCTTCGATAAAATCATCGATGCAGACTGGCTTGAGATTAACAAGTACAGTAACGGAGATGTGCTGAACCGTTTTAACAGTGATGTGAGCACAGTCAGCGGAAATGCGATCAGCTGGCTGCCTTCTATCGTAATCGCGATCTATAATTTTGTGGCAACATTTATTGTGATCTGGCATTATGATAAGATCATGTCTCTTTTGGCATTCGCGAGTGCGCCTGTCATGCTTCTGATGTCAAAATTCTTGATAAAGAAACAGCGGGAATATGCAAAAAAGGTCAAAGAGATGAGCAGTCAGTTGATGACCTTTGAAGTGGAGACGTTTTACAATTTTGATACGATCAAATCTTTTGGGATTTCTAATTTATATGGAAAAAAGATGCGGACGTGGCAAAGCAGGTTTAAAGATGTCAGCCTGGAATATAATATGTTTTCGATCAAGACGGGAATTTTTATGTCTATTATGGGGATGATCGTCCAGTATGCGGCGTTCGGGTACTGCCTGTTCCGGTTATGGACCCATGATATTACCTATGGTACGATGACGCTGTTTTTGCAGCAGAGGGG
>JBJENH010000106.1:7693-25673 GCA_051880095.1 Bariatricus sp.
TATGGACCCATGATATTACCTATGGTACGATGACGCTGTTTTTGCAGCAGAGGGGAAATTTGAATTCTGCATTTAACAGTGTAATCTCGATTATTCCGGCATTCCTAAACAGCTCGATTTCCGCACATCGTATTCGGGAACTGGCGCAGCTGCCGAAGGAAGTACATATTTCGGAGAGTAATGAGCTGGATCGCCTCGCGGAAGAGGGCTTTGAAGTGCGGATGCGAGATGTAGATTTTTCTTATGTGGAAGGAACCAGAGTGATTACAGAGTCGTCCTTTCACGCGCATCCGGGCGAGATTGTTGCCTTAGTAGGCCCATCCGGAGAGGGTAAGACGACGATGATCCGTCTGATTCTGGGACTGATCCGGCCGGCGACGGGACAGGCTGTGATGATCGGAGCGGATGGCCGGGAGGTGCCGATGAATGCAGAGACGCGGCATTTATTTGCCTATGTGCCGCAGGGAAATACGATTCTTTCCGGTACGATTGCTGAAAATATGCGCATGGTCAAAGAAGATGCGACGGATGAGGAGATCATTGAAGCGTTAAAAGTGTCCTGTGCCTGGGATTTTGTGGAGAAGATGCCGGATACGATCCAGAGTAAAATCGGAGAACGGGGACGGGGATTCTCAGAGGGGCAGGCACAGAGGATCGCAATCGCAAGAGCGGTGCTTCGCGATGCGCCGATTCTGCTTCTGGACGAGGCGACATCCGCATTGGATGTGACGACAGAACGCCGGGTGCTTCGGAATATTATCAGTCAGAAACCCAATAAGACCTGCATCGTCACAACGCACAGGCCGAGTGTGCTGAATATGTGTCAGAGAGTGTACCGGGTTATGGAGACGAAGGTCACGGAACTCTCGGAAGAAGAAGCCGGCAAAATGGCAATTGATTTTTAAGATGTAAAGGATGAGAAGATGATAGATATACATAGTCATATTTTGCCTGGAATTGATGATGGTGCGGAAGATATGTATGAAACACTTGAGATGGCGAAAATGGCGGTGGAAAGTGGAGTGACAGCAATGGTGGCGACACCGCATTGTAATCTTCCGGGACTTTTTGACAATTATTTCAGCGATGCCTATGTTAAGCTGTATCAGGATTGTGTCAGAGCGTTAAAGGAGGAGCAGATTCCCCTAACGCTCTATCCGGGAGTGGAAGTTTATGCCACACACGATCTGCCGGAGATTATCGTGGATCATAAGGTCATGCCGCTTAACCAGAGCCGATATATATTAATGGAATTCGCTTTCGATGAAGATCCTGATTTCGCATCGCACATTCTGCAGAGGGTAAGTGCGGTTGGAGCGAGGCCGGTCGTTGCACATGCAGAAAGATATGAGTTTATTCAGGATTATCCGCAGCTTGCCTATCAGTGGAGGAAAAGAGGGTATATTATACAGGTTAATAAGGGAAGTATCCTCGGACGGTTTGGAAGAAATGCGCTGGGATGTGCGCAGCAGATGCTTGCCCACAATCTTGTGTCCGTGGTGGCCAGTGATGCCCACAGTCCGTTTCGGAGAACGCCCTATCTTCTTGATGCGTACGAGGTGATCTGTGAGCAGTATTCTAAGAAGATGGCGGATCTGTTGTTTCTGCATAATCCCGCAAGGATCTGCAAGAATCAGCCGATCCTGAGACTGGAGCCGATTCCGTTTACCGATTATGAATTGTAGATAAGGAAGTTAATTATGAGAAGATTGCAAATGATGATATGTCTGGTATTTACCGCATCGTTAGCTTTATTTATAGGATATCAGGTGAAAGAGAAGATGATGGCCGATGATACGGCGCCTGTGATTACATGTGAAGAGGACACAATATCGGTCAGCGTGAAGGATGGAGAAGCCGCACTGCTGGGTGGTGTAACAGCAAAGGATGATAAAGACGGCGATCTTACGGAATATATCCGAATCTCTGCCATGACGCATTTTATTAATAACAGGCGCAACGTAACGTATGTTGTTTTTGATGAGGCAAATAATATCGGAACACTGGAACGCTCCGTAGAATATACCGATTATGTTTCGCCAAAGATCTATATGAAAAAACCGTTCCGGTTTACCGCTTCAGAAGAGATTGAGCAGGTGATCCGAGAAGGACTGTCGGCGGAGGATTGTCTGGATGGAGACTTAAGCAGTCAGATTCGAACGATTTGGGATGACAGTTATTACAGCTCCCTGACGGGCGATTATCCGGTGACCCTGCAGGTCAGCAATAGCGCCGGAGATGTGTGCCAAGTGGAAATCGAGATGACTGTTACGGAAGCAAATGACCGTCAGGAAAATGGAAAAGAGTATCCTCTTCTTTCTGATTATATTGTGTATACAAATGTGAACCAGATGATCGATCCGGAATCTTATATCATCGGAATCGAGAAGAATGGGGCAGAGTATCTGTATGAAGAGGATGAAGAGTTCCTTGCCGGGACGAGGGAGGCCATTCGCATTGATTCGAAAGTGGACTATGCGAATCCCGGGGTATATACGGTAGAATACAGTTACACCGGTGAAAATGCATCTACAGCGGTCACGAAGTTATTTGTAGTTGTGGAGGAAGAGTAGAATGAGCGGAGATGAAAGACAACGGGAAGAAATAGCAGGTGCTGTCGATACGGGGATCGACCTTTTTACTCTGGTGCAGGATCTTCTTCGCAACTGGTGGGCGATCATTCTGGGAGCGCTCGCGGGGGCGATGCTGTTTTATGTTTCGGCAAATTTAAAATATGTTCCGGAATATACGTCGACAGCTACCTTTGTTGTTGGCTCGAAAGAAAGTAATTATTCTTACAGTAATTTAAGCGCGACTTATAACATGGCGCAGGTTTTGGAGAAAACACTGAAAAGTAATGTGATGAAGAAAATCATCTGCGAAAATCTGGGGATAGAAGAGGTAGATGCGAAGATCCAGACAGACGTTATGGAAGGAACCAATCTACTTACCTTGAGTGTGACGGCGGATAATGCAAGGGAATCCATTGATATCATCCGAACGATTATGGATCATTATACGGAAGTTTCTATTTACACGGTTGGAAATGCAGTGTTAAACGTTCTGGAAGAACCCAGGATGCCGTACGCGTCCGCGAACCCGCTGGATGCACGTGCCCAGGCAAAGAAAGGTTTTCTTGCAGGTGCGGCAATCTGTACATTGCTATTCGGGCTGTTGTCGGTGATGCACAATACGGTGAAGCAGGAAAATGAGATCGAGAAGAAACTGGATGCAAGAAGTCTTGGAGCAATCAGCTTCGAGTATAAATATAAGACCGTAAGAGATGTATTAAGCCGAAAAAAAGCGGCGGTTCTGATTGATAACCCGCTTGCAGGATTTGCCTTTGTAGAAAGTTATAAAAAGGTGACTGCAAAGGTAGAATATCAGATGGCGAAAGAGGAAAGAAAAGCCCTGGTAGTGACCAGTGTATCTGAGAATGAAGGAAAATCGACGGTGGCGGCGAATCTTGCAATCAGTCTCGCAGACCAGGGGAAGAAAGTGATCCTGATTGATGGGGATATTCGCAGACCTTCCCAGTTCCTTATTTTCAATCAGAAGGAAATAGAAAATAAAGAGCTCGGTGAGTTCTTAAAAGGTTCCGGTTATTTGTCGGATATCCTGATAACGGGAGAAAGACCGCGTTTATGTTTCCTGGGCGGAAGAAACTGCTACTCTTCTTCAACAGAACTGCTTTATTCGGAGCGCTTGCCCATATTATTGGAGGCATGCCGCAAGAGTGCGGATTATGTGATCATTGATACCCCGCCGGCAGGACTTCTGGGAGATGCACAGGTGTGGGCGCAGCATGCGGATGCAGTGCTCATGGTGGTGCGGCAGAATTATATGCTGGCTGAAGACGTGAATGATATTATGGATGATTTCCGTGACGGTCACGCGAAGATTCTGGGAGTTGTTCTAAACGGTGTGAAATCATTTGCCGGTGCGGCAGATAATACGATCGGGCGCTATTATGGGAAATATGGTGAGTATGGACATTATGGACACTATAATCATAGAAGGAAATAAGGTACATGGAAGAGTATAAAGAAGTATTTGAAAATGAATCAAGAAGAGAGTTAGAAAAAATTGATATTACTTTGCTTTTTGTGGATTTTTGCCAGGGGCTGCGTAAACTATGGTGGTTGATCCTTTTATTGACCGTCGTGTTTGCGATAAGAGGGTATTTTTCAACAAGTACCAGTTATGTCTCGCAATATGTGGCAGAGGCTACGGTATCGGTTACATCTTCTACAGGAAGTTCGGCAGAAGATATGGCACAGATTTTCCCATATATTCTAAGCAGTGGAGTTCTCGCGGATGTTGTGGCGGAGGATATGGGGCTTACGCAGATCCCCGGAACGGTCAGCGCGGTGGCGGATGAGGGGACGAATCTATTGACCATTTCCGTGACGTCGAGTGATCCGCAGGTGGCATATAACACGCTTCAGTCTGTCCTCAAGAACTATCCGGAGGTGGCAGAATTTGTCGTAGGAAAGACGAAACTAACCATATTGGACGAAACGGGAATCCCGTCTGACACAAGAAGAGAAGAAGTGATCCGCGGCTCGTATAAGCGCGGGGCACTTAAGGGGGCCGGCTTCGGATTTGCAATACTGGCGTTCTATGTTCTTACAAGAAGGACTGTGAAATCAAAGAAAGCATTAAAGAATCAAATCAATCTGATGGATTGCGGAAGTATTCCGTATATTCAGGTTAAGAAGAGAAAAAAGAAGACTTTTAATAATTCACTTTGTCTGTTAAATGAAAGAATTTCCCAAGGATATGTGGAAGCACTCCGTAAGCTTCGAATCAAGGTCATGAAAGATATGGAGGAGAATCAATTCAAAACACTTATGATTACCAGTTCCATACCGGGGGAAGGCAAAACAACACTTGCAGTCAATCTGGCAATCTCCATTGCAAATCAGGGAAAGAAAGTGATCCTGATTGATTGTGATATGAGAAATCCATCCGTCGCCGGAGTGATGAATGACCGGGAAACGCATCCGGGACTGGGCGCCGTTTTGAAAAAAGAAATTACTCTGAACGATGCTTTGACGAGTGTAGAAGCAGGTAAGGGAAGTCTCGAGATTCTGTATGGCGGAAAAAATGATGAAAAGAATACGAAATTGCTGGGGTCTAAACGGATGGAAGTATTGATTCACACGTTGAAAAAACAGGCGGATCTTATTATACTGGATACAGCGCCATCCGGTATTCTGGCCGATGCGGCGGTTCTCGCAAGGTATGTGGATGCGGCGCTCTATGTGATCCGATATGATCATACCAAGATGCAGCAGATCCGGGAAGGAATCCAGTCACTTGCAATGAGCGGTATTCACCTGATTGGTTACACCTTTAACGGGGACAATCAAAGCCGCGGGCGTGGTTATGGATATGGTTATGGATACGGCTATAAACGCTATAGTGGTTACAGTCGGTATGGCGTGAAAAAAGAGTCGGACTCATACAGGCATTATGGAAATGCCCCAAAAGGTACACAGGATCAATACGGGCGAATCATTAAAGAGTAGGAGGAGACAAATGAGATTTTTCAAAAGAAATAGAAAAAGAAAAATTCTTGGGTTATTGTTATTGGCAGCTATATTACTGAATGTTGGTATATATGGATCAATCGCATGGAAATATTATCAGGATGTTGTCTCCATCGTACCGGAAGATCAGGTGGACCCAACAGTAAAAAATGTAAAAATAGCGCAGGAAGAACCAAAGGACGAAGATGTTTTCAATGTACTATTAGTTGGCACGGATTCCCGCGACCCGAATTCCGATATGGGACGTTCTGACAGCATGATGCTTGTATCATTTAATAAGGACAAGAAAAAATCTACGGTCGTATCCTTTTTGCGGGATTCATTAGTAGAAATTGACGGATACGGGAAAAGCAGGCTGGGACATACTTATGCATATGGAGGAATCGGGCTGACGATCAATACGATCAACAAGACCTATGACTTGGATATCCAGAATTATATAACCATTGATTTTGAAAATCTGGTCAGCATTATTGATGAAATCGGTGGGGTAAAAGTTTATATTACGGAAGAGGAGGCAGAATATTACCGTCAGAACGGAATGCCGGATATACAGAGCGGTGATATGACATTAACCGGATCACAGGCACTGGCTCACGCACGAAATCGGACACTTGGAAGTGATTTTGAACGGACAAGGAGACAGAGAAGCGTCATGTACGGAATATACCGCCAGATTATGGCGGAGAAAGATGCTTCAGCGATATTGCCTCTGATTAATTACTGCATGAATCATGTGAAGACGAACATGAGCGTGACGGAGATTTATGATTTGGCGAAACAAGTATTGGAGATCGACAATCTGAGGATGCAGCAGGCAAGCATGCCGACGGAGGGGGCATACCAGCCGATCACCTATGAGGGGATGGATGTATTGGAAATCGATTTTGAGGCCAATAAAAAATATTTGAATGAATTGTTGTACTAAGTGAGAGAGTGGTCCGCAGTAATAATTAAAAACCGCATCATTTCTGGTAAGGAATTATTAGAAATGGTGCGGTTTTTGATTCTGTTTTATTTATTGTGTAAATAATACTTTTCGTTGAACACATTACTCTGTGTGTATTATGTTAACAGATTTTATCTTAAATTACAACAAAATATTGCGAAAAAAATATTTATTTTGGGGATATAATACCCAACGTTTCATATGTGGAAACGTGACAAAAGATATTTCCACTATTTTTAAAATAGAATTAAGTAGTATTCGCCGTCAAAATTTCCGTCAATGTTGAGGGAATGCAACAGTCAGATTCAGCCGGATTACGATTAAGGATGAAAACTAGATATTAAAGAAGGAGGAGAAAACTATATGAGCAGAAAAGGAGAAAACATTTATAAGAGGAAGGACGGGCGGTGGGAAGCAAGGTATATCAAAGGCCGTACATTAGAAGGAGCCGCTCGTTATGGATATTGTTATGGGAAAACGTATCAGGAAGTTAAGAACAAGGTTGCCAAAGCGAAAGCAGAGTCTATGAGCTCTTTGAAATTAAAAGAAGTAAAATGCGGAAAGCTTTTTGGTGTGTATTGTGAGGAATGGATTCGATTGAAAAGAAGCAGAGTCAAAGATGCGACCTATGCAAAGTATGAGATGATTCTGAACAAACATATCCGTCAGCAATTTGGTAATCTGGAGCCGGAACAGATAACAGAAACGGTGGTAGAGCAATTCAGTTTTGAACTTTTAAATGAAAAAGGACTTTCGATCAAGACAGTTCGGGATATTCTTGCAGTGTTCCGTTCTGTGTGGGGGTATGCAGTAAGGCAGAATCCGTCTTTGAAAATACTTGAAATCGTGTATCCGAAAGAAATCCGAAAAGAACGCCGAGTCCTTTCCTGTGAAGAGCAGCAGATATTTGTCGAATTTCTATATAAAAGTATGGATGAATGTAAATTTGGAGTTCTGCTGGCACTGATGTCAGGACTTAGAATCGGTGAAATATGTGCATTGAGATGGTCAGATATCTCTATCCAGGATCGCATAATTACTGTCAATCATACGATGCAGCGTCTGAAGAATATGGATGGCAGGGATAATCAAAAAACAAGGATTGCGATCAGTGAGCCGAAGAGTACCAGTTCAGCAAGGATTATTCCGATGAATCGGGATATGGAAACATTATGTAGAAAGTGGGAGGTGAAAAATCCTTCCGCTTTTATTTTAACTGGAAAATCTGAACATTACATGGAGCCGCGGGCACTCCAATATCGTATGAAGCAGTACACCAAAGAATGCGGACTGGAAGGAGTCCATTTCCATACGCTTCGACATAGTTTTGCGACACGCTGTGTTGAAGCGGGATTCGAGATCAAAAGTCTTTCAGAAATTCTTGGACATTCCAGTACCAGCATTACAATGGAGTGTTATGTACATTCGTCACTGCAATTGAAACGCGAGAACATGGAAAAGCTTACGAAATGAAATTGGTTTATTCGCCGTCAGTCGTAGCCGTCGGTTTTTGAATAGGTTCAAGAATCAGCCAAAAAAAATATCATAGTATCGCAGAGTAATGTGCTCTGCGAAAATCACTGAGATAAGTCCGGGCAAAAGGATGAATGTGTGCTTATCAATAGTATATCCGGATTTTTTGAATTCTAACATGATTTTCAAGTAAGGCAGAGAGAAAAAGACTCTTGGATTGTTACGGTTACATTCATGTTTTGGAAGGAGTTAGAAAAATA
This sequence comes from Bariatricus sp., assembly GCA_051880095.1. GTDB lineage: Bacteria > Bacillota > Clostridia > Lachnospirales > Lachnospiraceae > Allocoprococcus. The sequence goes on from JBJENH010000106.1 coordinate 15,931, forward strand.
CGTGGAAGGAACGAATTTGAATTACAATCTGTTAAAAAGATTGAGGAAGAGTCAGGGATATACGCAGGCAGATGTAGCAGAAATCATCGGAGTGAGCCGCCAGACGTTTTCAAACTATGAAAGGGGCTTGCGTGAACCAGCGCTGAAAGTACTTGTTACGTTGGCGAATTTTTATGGTGTCAGTCTGGACGAATTGGTAAAACGGTAATGCATAAGGGATTAATTGAAAGGGAGGTATGAAAAGATGGTTTGCCATGGGGTATCTAAAAAAAGAGGGTTGATAAAAATAATAATTTCTTTGATGGCAGCAGTGCTAATCATGTGTGGAAGTATGACATTGGGCGCTTCAGTGTATGCTGCCGATGGCATGGCTGATTCAGATCAGAATTATATTGTGGTAGAAAAGAAGTTTGTTGGAATCGAACAAGATCAGATACCGACAAATTTTCAAATTACTGTGGGATCTGCAAGTGATACATATGTATTAACTACAAGCACATATTCTTGGAATCAGATAATACAGGGGGACGGAACAATCCGGTGGCAGTGGAAAATTATTGGAGTAAGTACTGGTAACTATACGGTTAGTGAGCAGAATGAGAGTATCATGAATTATCATGTGGATACAAGCGGTGAAGGCTCGGTTACGGTCGAAGCGGCGGATTTTCAGATTGAGCAAATAGAATATGCAAATACGTGTCATCAATTAGCATGGCCAGTTAAAGTAGAAGGAGATACAAATGAGATTTTTGCGGCTTCTCTTGCGCATGAAACTGGATCTGTTGTAATTTCGCGAGAACCGCTTTCTGCTTCACAAAGAGAAACTGTAACTAACTATATTAAGGATAATTATAACGGATCATGGCAGACACCAGTATATTTTTATAGTGTTTCGGAACAAATAGAAAACGGGGCGCTGACAATTGGCGGAACCGTGATCACTTATGACAATGAGACGGGACAAGTTGTATTTAATAACAAAGATGCATGGAGTCATGTCGCAACTCTTGGTTATTCAATCACTGAGGCGAACAACCCTGAGATAGGAATTACAAATACATACACACCAATTACTCGTGACATAGTTGTAAAGAAAGCTGTTTCAGGTGGCCTTGGAGATACGCAGAAGGAATTCAACTTCAATTATAGCTACACGAATACAGAAGGAAATCCTGTTATTGGGAAATTTACATTAAAGAATGGAGAGAAATATACCATAACAGGTGTTCCATTAAATGGAGTCCTCGAAATAAAAGAGATGAATGCGGACGGATATGATACAACGGCGACTTACAATGGAGAATCTGTAGCAGTTACGGGAGAAAAAGCAGATGCGGCAAAGAGCCTTTCTATTAAAGTAGTAGATGGTGAGTATGAAATTGTAGTCAATAACCATAAAGATGTAAATCCGGATATGGGGATACAGATTGGCACGTTCCCGTATGTTCTGTTAATGATTCTTGTTATTGCGGGAGCCGGATTCATGTTATTTGGAAGATTCAAAAGGCGTGATGTCTGATTCGCGGAGAAATCATGGCAAGGAAGTATATAAAGAGTAGTTTGAACTATGAACATGAGCAATTGATCCAGTGGTTTCGAACTGTAAAGTTTAAGAAAGTATTGATTGGCGGCGTAGATGAGTCACAGCTCTGGAAAAAGTTGGAAGAGCTTAATGACCTATACGAGGCATCGCTCAGGGCTGAAAGAGCACGTTATGATGCGTTGATTCTGGAAGAAAGAAAAGCTTGCAATGCAAAGGTTCACAAATATAAACAGGAATTGGAAACGAAGAGTCAGATAAAAACAAGTTCCGGGCCTGTTGATGTGAAACGCAGGCCATAAGGAAAGATGTGGAGGTGGTGCACTCGGAAGAAGTTACTAAATGCTCTCAGGTGATACGAAAGCGGCGAGAGAAGCTTGCCTTAAAAAAAGAGTATTTCTGGTTGCTTGAGAGAATTATTTTATTAGCGGTGACAGGTTATCTGCTATTTACACAGGTATTTCTGATCACGCAGGCATCGGGGAATGGAATGTTCCCTGCTGTTAAAGACGGAGATCTTCTGGTTGGCTTTCGACCTCAGAAGAGCTTTTTGAAAAATGATGTTGTAATTTATGAGATGGACGGAAAAGTGCAGATTGGACGGATTCTGGCACAGGAAACCGATGTGGTTATGATGGACGACACGGGGACACTACTTGTGAACGGAACCGTACAGAACGGGGAAATTCTATTTCCAACATATGCAAAAGAAGGGATTGAGTATCCTTATACCGTTCCGGAGGGATGCGTATTTATTCTCGGAGATTATCGGACGCAGGCCAAAGACAGCCGGGATTTCGGCTGTGTGAAATTGGAGGACGTGAAGGCGAAAGTGATCACGATCCTCAGAAGGCGGGCACTGTAGGTGCCTGATGGATAAGGTATAAGCTGCTGGGAAAGATGGCTTATAAATATTTTAAATAATTATTAGGAGGATTTTTTTATGAAGAGAATGAAGAAACTCTTAGCTGGGATTCTTTCAGCTACGATGATTATGAGTATGGGTCTTACTGCATTTGCGGAAGGCGAATCAACAATGACAAAAATTTATAAAAAAGCAGATAATAATGCAAGTGGAACAGTATCCCCTGCCGAAACATTTAAATTTACTGCATGCTTTAAGGGGGTTACTGATGCAGCGGACAGTGTAACGGTTGGACCAGGCCTTACAATTACAGATGCTATTTATAATCAAAATGATGCAACAGTGGCGGGAGCTTCTAGAACCCTTAACATTGAACATGAAGAAGAATTCCCAAGTATTGGTATTTATACTTATGAAGTCAAAGAAACTGCTGCTGATACCGCGGGTGTTACATATGATAGTAGAACACTTATTTTGGTCGTAACAGTAACGAATGATGAAGATGGTGATTCAAAGCTTGATGAAACTTATGCATTGCATGAGAGTGAGGAAAAGGATGATGGTTTTGTTATATCAGCGAAGAAGGTTGAGGGATTTGAAAACATTTATTCAGCAGGAACTTTAAATGTTACTAAGACAGTTACTGGTAACTTAGGAGACCAGAGCAAGAAATTTGATTTTACAGTTGTATTTACTAAACCAGCGGGAAAAGTTGTTAATAGTGAAATTACAGCAAGTGTAGCTGGTGAAGTGCCGACTGACTTCAAGCCTGTATTTGGAACTGATGGCACTTATACATATTCTTTCAAACTTGCACATGGTGAGACTGCTACATTTACAAACATTCCATATGGAGTGAAATACGTTGTAACTGAAACTACTGTTGATAAATATGAAACAATAAAGACAAACGATGAAGGGACGATCAATAGTGCATCTGTAACAGCTGCTTTTACAAATAATAAATCAGGCGATGTTGACACTGGAATCAACATGGACAGTCTTCCATACATCTTAGTATTCGCAGGCGTTCTTGTAATCGCAGCCATCGCATTCATCGCAAGAAAACGTAGAATGGAATACTAAAATTAAGGTGTTAAGAAGTAAGATAAATAATTAGTAGAAAAAATCAGGAGGGAATTGGCTGTATGAATATTTCAAGGAAATTTCTGAAAGCAGCCAACTCCTTTGTGAGTGCGGTTGTGGTTTTATTCCTGACAGTTGCAGGAGCCTATTCCGCATACGCACTTTGGGATAATGCACAGGTTTACGCTGCCGTGGATGATGTACAGGCGGAACTATTAAAAATAAAACCGGATATGGAAGAGGATGGAGGAGCTTCCTTCGAGGAGCTTCGAGCCATCAATCCGGATGTTTGTGCCTGGCTGACACTGGATCATACAGAGATTGATTATCCGGTACTTCAGGGAGAAAGTAATTTAACCTATATTAACAAAGATGTGTATGGAGATTTTGCTCTTGCCGGAAGTATTTTCTTGGATTCAAGTTGTGATAATACATTCCATGACAAGTATTCACTGCTGTATGGACACCATATGGCGAACAGTAAAATGTTTGGGGATTTGGATCTGTACGAGGAGAAAGTATTCTTTGATGAAAACATGACTGGAAAATTGATTTTGCCGGATCTATCCTATGAATTGGAAATATTTGCATTTTTAAGGGTATCGGCTTCAGAAGAAGTGATATATAGTCCGATGAGATGGAAAACAGATACAACAGGACTTGTGGAGTATGTCAGGAGTCATGCGGTGCACGTCCATGAGGATACTTTGAATCGGATTGGAACATCCGAAGCTTTTTCACAGGTATTGGCAATGTCAACCTGTTCTACGGAATTTACAGATGCAAGGACAATTGTTCTGGCGGTAATGAAGCCTTATTCGCCGGAGACATAAGGAGGGGATTACTACGAGGATGAAAAAAATATCGGCAGTGGTGCTGCTTCTGATTTTATTGATTACAGTTTCTTCATTTCCAGCATTAGCAGCTGAAACTGCAGAAGTGGAGTTACCTGTTAGAATAGAAAATTCAGGAGAAATACCTTCGCCGGAAGAAACCTATATCGTTGTGCTCCGGGCGATAGATGATGCACCTATGCCAGAAAAAAGCACGATAGAAATCACGGGGGAAGGAACAACAAAATTTCCCGCAATCAGCTATTCTGTACCGGGAATCTATTGTTATACCGTTTCGCAGGAGCCTGGAAACAATGAACGGGGACATTACGATGAGACGGTATATTATGTAAAAGTGACTGTAACAAATGCCGATACGGGTGAGTTGGAAACTACAGTCGCTGTGCACACGGATGCTCAGATGATAAGTGAAAAGAGCAATATCACATTTGAAAATTTTTACGATGCGATTCCGACACCGCCTAAAAAAGACAGTCCGGCAAAGACCGGAGACAATGCAAATACAGAGTTCATGGTTGCGTTATTATGCATTTCAGGTTTTGGACTTGTATGTATCATTGCTGGATGGTATCGAAAAAAATCAGATTTCTACTCATAATATAGTATCATGAAAATACCAGTTGAATGTTTTAAATGTCAACTGGTATTTTTTATAGATTCTTGTGATAAAATAGATTTTCTCTATGTAAATGATGGATAAAAGCATGTATTCATAAAAATTGTCTTAAATAATCGTTATCAAATAGAAACATAAATTAGAAATGATAACATAGAAATGCAACGATAAGTTGCGCTTTGTCGGTGGGCTTAAGGAGGACAAGGATATGTGTAGAAAAGGAGAAAACATTTACAAAAGAAAGGATGGCCGCTGGGAAGCCAGATATATCAAGTATCATTCTCTGGATGGAATCGCTCACTATGGATACTGCTATGGAAAGAATTACTATGAAGCCAAAAATAAAGTGATTCAGGCAAAGGCTTCTGTAATTGATCCGCTTTCATATCCGGAAAGTGGTAAGAAGGTAAGATTTAAGACCTGCTGTGAGGAATGGCTGCTTTTAAAACGAGGCAGTATTAAAGAATCGACTTATGTTAAATATGAATATATTATAAAAAAGCACATTGAGCCTAAGCTGGGGCATTTTTATATTGAAACAATTTCAGAGCCAATGATAGAGCAATTTAGTTTTGAATTGCAAAATGAGGAAAAACTATCTGTTAAAACTGTTCACGATATACTTAGATTATTACAATCTATATTACGTTATACTGCAAAAAAAACTCCGGGTATCAGACCTGTTGATGTCGTGTGCCCAAAAGAAGCGCGCAAGGAACGTCGAGTATTATCGTGTGAAGAGCAGAATCAATTTGTTAAGTATTTATTTACAAATATGGATGAATCCAAATTTGGTGTGTTTCTTGCGTTGATGACGGGATTAAGAATCGGGGAAATATGCGCCTTGAAATGGTCTGATATTTCGCTGAAAGAAAGAACTCTATGTATTCAAAGAACAATGCAGAGGTTGAAAAATATTGAAGATGAAGACGGGGAAAAAACAAAAATAGTAATCAGTACTCCAAAAAGTGAAAATTCAGTTAGAATTATTCCACTTAACCACACATTAGAAGAAATCTGCAAAAAGTGGGAGGTGAAAAATCCCTCCGCTTATGTTTTGACTGGTAAAGACGATTTGTTTATCGAACCTAGAACATTGCAATATCGCATGAAACAATATGTAAAAGACTGTGGATTGGAAGGGGTTCATTTTCATACTTTGCGGCATAGTTTTGCAACACGTTGTGTGGAAGCGGGATTTGAAATTAAGACACTGTCGGAAATAATGGGACATTCCAGTACCGGAATCACGCTGGAGTGTTATGTGCATTCATCCATGAATTTGAAGCGTGAAAACATGGAAAAACTCTGTCTTTAGGTATTTAAATCATCATTTTTCCTGAGTTTAGGCAGATATATCATTGTAAATCTCGCTATATCAATGTCGCTTGTTGACAGAGAAGAAAAAGTTGGTGTATCATGATTGCGCGCACAATTAAAATGTGAAAAACGGACGGAATAAATATAAGGAGGAAGAGTTCAATATGCTTACATCATTAGCATTCATTTTTCTGGCCGGGCTTAGCCTTGCGGCAATCTGCCAGCGTATCCGGCTGCCGAGAATTATTGGTATGCTTGTTACGGGAATTCTGTTGGGGCCATATGTGCTGGACTTGCTGGACGGTTCAATTCTTGGAATATCGGCGGATCTGAGAAAGATGGCGCTGGTCATCATTTTGATCAAGGCCGGACTGTCTCTGAACATCAAAGATCTGAAGAAGGTAGGACGTCCGGCTCTTATGCTTGCGTTCGTTCCCGCCAGTTTTGAGATGATCGCGTATACGGTATTTGCACCGCTGTTTTTTGATATCTCGCGAATTGAGGCGGCGGTAATGGGGGCTGTGCTCAGTGCGGTTTCACCTGCTGTTGTAGTACCGAGAATGGTCATGCTGATGGAAGAACAATATGGAACGAATAAGAGCATTCCGCAGATGATTCTTGCAGGTGCATCCTTGGATGATGTGTTTGTTATTGTGCTTTTTTCTACATTTACGGCAATGGCACAGGGCAAAAATGCAGAGTTTATGAGTTTTGTTAATATTCCGGTATCCATTCTGCTGGGGATTTTGCTGGGAGCATTTGCCGGGATGGTGCTGGCATGGTTTTTCGAGACAAGCTATTCTCATAAGCATCTGGTAAGAAACAGTATGAAAGTGATCATTGTTCTTGGAAGTGCATTTCTTCTGTTGGCGATCGAAGAGTGGATGGAACATATAGTGGCCATTTCCGGTCTTCTTGCAATCATGAGTATGGCCTGCACTCTGGCTATGAGATGTGTTCCGGAAGTTACCGGAAGGCTCTCGGAGAAATATGGGAAGCTCTGGATTGCTGCAGAAGTGATTCTGTTCGTGCTGGTTGGAGCGGCTGTAGATATCCGGTATACGCTTGAGGCAGGATTTGCGGCGGTGGGAATGATCGCTATCGCACTTTTGGTGCGGTCCATAGGGGTGTGCATTTGTACGGCGGGAACTCCGCTAAATATGAAAGAAAGATTATTCTGTGTGCTGGCGTATTTACCGAAGGCAACCGTGCAGGCAGCGATCGGGTCAGTACCGCTGGCACTTGGCCTGCCTTGCGGGAATCTGGTTTTGTCAGTCGCAGTACTTGCCATCCTGATCACAGCACCGCTGGGGGCACTTGGGATGGATTCGACGTATCGAAAGCTGCTTATTAAAGAAGAAAAGGAATAGAAATACGATGGAAGATTCATATGTATTACAGCTGTTAGAACCGAAATTCAAAGAATTTCATCTTTGCTTCTGTGGCTTTGCACAGTGTGAACCCCTGCACAGCTATGGTCCTGCAAGTCGTCCGAATTATATTATTCACTATATTATGGATGGCAAAGGTATTTACCAGGTGGGAGAAAAGAAATACAAATTGTCAAAGGGGCAGGGCTTTCTCATAGAGCCGGAGGAACTGTCTTTCTATCAGGCCGATCAGGAAGAACCCTGGAGCTATCTCTGGGTTGGAGTAGGTGGAACCGCTGCAAAGAATTTTATTCAGGATCTTGGACTGAACAGCCAGCAGCGCATTTTCCAGTGTGATGATGGACAGAAGCTGAACGAAATTGTGCTGGATATGATGAAACACACCAAATCCACTGTTTCGGATCTGTATTATCTGCAGGGAAAGTTATATGAGTTTTTCTCGGTTCTGGCAGCGGATGTGGTGATAGCAGAATTTATTGAAGATAATAAAGAGAATCGTTATATTCAGGAAGCAGTTACTTATATTCGGAATCATTACGCTACGGGACTTACAGTAGAAGAACTGGCCGGTTATCTGGGAGTGAATCGAAGTTATCTTTATACAATATTTAAAAATAAGCTGCAGCTGTCACCCAAGGAGTTTCTGACGAAATTCCGGATCTCCAGAGCGAGAGAACAGTTGATACTTACAGAGGAATCCGTGGAGAATATCGCGGCTTCCTGCGGATATCGCAGTACACTTGTTTTTACAAAGAATTTTAAGCAGGAAACCGGGATGACACCGACAAAATTTCGAAAGACGAATAGAAAGGCTACGAAAGAACGTTTGCTTGTGAATCACAAGGAACTGAAAAAAATCGGGCTGAAAGGAAAAAAATCTAACATTTGATATGTTTTTGCTGACAAAAATAACTAACGCAAGCCTTTGAAGAACGATATACTTGTAATCAGAAATTCAAAGGAGGAACGAAGATGGCAGCAATTATTTATCACGAAAAAAGCAGAATCTTTCACTTATATAATCAGCAGATCAGTTATCTGATGTGTGTGTTGGAAAATGGTCATTTAGGCCAGATTTACTATGGGAAACGGATTCGTGACAAGGAGGATTTCTCTTATTTGATCGAAAAAGCGCCCAGACCAATGGCTTCTTATATTTATGAAGGGGATCGGACCTTTTCACTGGAGCATTTGAAACAGGAGTATCCGGTATACGGAACGACGGATTACCGTCATCCGGCAGTGGAAATTTTGCAGGAAAACGGAAGTCGTCTTTCAGATTTTCAGTATACGGGTCATACGATCAATGGGGGAAAGCCGCGTCTTGAGGGGCTTCCGGCGACATATACGGAATCGGATGATGAGGCACAGACTTTGACGGTTACTCTGAAAGATGAATGGACCGGAGTGAAGTTAGAACTTCTCTATACGATATTTGAAAAAGACGGAGTCATTGCAAGAAGTGCCCGGTTTGTAAATGAAGGGCAGGCTCCGGTACATCTTCTTACGGCCATGAGCCTGAGTATGGATCTGCCGGATAAGGATTATGTATGGCTGCAGCTTTCCGGAGCCTGGGCGAGAGAAAGATATGTAAAGACACGTGTGCTGGAACAGGGAATTCAGGCTGTGGACAGCAGAAGAGGTAATTCATCTCATGAGCATAATCCATTTCTTGTGCTGAAGCGCCCGCATACGACGGAGCATCAGGGAGAAGCCATCGGCTTCAGTCTGGTATACAGTGGAAATTTCCGGATGCAGGCGGAAGTGGATACGCATGATGTGACAAGAGTCACGGCGGGGATCAATCCGGCAGGATTTGACTGGAAACTGGATATAGGGGAACATTTCCAGACACCGGAGGCGGTTATGGTTTATTCGAATGAAGGGCTGAATGGCATGAGTCAGGCATTTCACAGGCTGTATCGCTCTCGGCTTGCCAGAGGATACTGGAGAGACCGGGTTAGACCGATTTTAAACAATAACTGGGAAGCGACGTATTTTGATTTTACAGAGGATAGGCTGGTGGAGATCGCCTCCAAAGCGAAAGAGTGCGGTGTGGAACTGTTTGTAC
>JBJENH010000106.1:25773-29222 GCA_051880095.1 Bariatricus sp.
AGGCTGGTGGAGATCGCCTCCAAAGCGAAAGAGTGCGGTGTGGAACTGTTTGTACTCGACGACGGCTGGTTTGGGGAAAGAAGCAGTGATCGTGCAGGGCTTGGAGACTGGTACGCGAATAAGGAACGTCTTCCGCGAGGAATCAAAGGATTGGCAGAGCGGATTGAAGCGTTGGGTATGAAGTTTGGACTTTGGTTTGAACCTGAGATGGTGAACAAGGATTCCGATCTGTATCGCTTACATCCGGACTGGATTCTTCAGACGCCGGGACGCAGTGTTTCCCACGGAAGATATCAGTATGTTCTGGATTTTTCACGAAAGGAAGTAGTGGACTGCATTTACGAGATGATGGCGAAGCTGCTTGCAGAAGCGAGCATTTCTTATATCAAATGGGATATGAACCGCAGCATTACGGAATGTTATTCGGCAGCGCTTCCCGCAGACCGCCAGGGAGAAGTGTTCCATCGTTACATTCTGGGTGTGTACGATTTGTATGAGAGACTTACGAGTCATTTCCCTGAAGTGCTGTTTGAGTCCTGTGCAAGTGGAGGCGGACGTTTCGACCCGGGAATCTTGTATTATGCCCCGCAGGGATGGGCAAGTGATGATTCAGACGCTGTAGAACGACTGAAAATTCAGTACGGGACATCCATGTGTTACCCGATCAGCAGTATCGGCGCCCATGTTTCTGTGACTCCGAATCATCAGGTATTTCGTAATACGCCACTTCATACGCGGGCAAATGTAGCATACTTTGGAACATTTGGCTACGAACTGGATCTGAACAAACTGACAGATGAAGAAATCGAACAAGTGAAGTCGCAGATTAGTTTTATGAAGGAATACAGAGAAATCATACAGTTTGGCACCTTCTATCGCCTGAAGAGTCCGTTTGAGAACAATGAGACGATCTGGCAGGTGGTAAGTGAGGATAAGAAAACATCTCTGGTGGGATGGTATCGTGTACTGAATGGAGTCAATATGCCATATACCCGGATACAGCTCCGGGGACTGCTGGAAGATACTTTGTATGAAAATGTGGAAAACGGCACGGAAAATTATGGGGATGAGCTGATGAATCTGGGACTTCTTACTTCGGATGTGACTGCGGGAGAAATTCTGTCTGGTGAAAAGCCATGCACGGACTTTGATTCCAGAATTTATGTGTTAAAGGCAAAGGAATAATAGAAATGAAGAAAGAAGAAGAAAAAGAAAAGGCAAAAGGCGTAACTGGAACGAGGACTGCGTTCATGCTGTTGGGAATTCTTTTGATTGGAATATGTGTGACCTGCTATCGCCTGAGTGAGTTCGGAGTAGATCCGTTTAGTGGGATGAATCTTGGAATCAGCGGTTTTATCGGATGGTCCTTTGGAAACTGGCAGCTTGTGGCGAATATATTAATTTTGGTTGTAGTATTTTTTACTGTACGTCATTTGATCGGACCGGGAACGGTGATTAATATGGTAGGCGTAGGCTATACGGCAGACTTTTTGTGCTGGGTAGTGCTGGATGTACTGAAAGTGGAAATGACACTTCCGCTTCGGATACTGGCCTTATGTCTGGGAACGCTGTTTGCCTCACTTGGTGTGGCACTTTATATGATCGCCGATATGGGACTCTCTCCGTATGACAGTGTGGCGCTGATTATTGAAAAGCTGACCAAAGGGAAAGTGCCTTTTCAATTTGCCAGAGTAGCTTCTGATATTACAGTCATTGTGATCGGAGTCGCATTTTGCCTGGCGGCAGGTAATAATGTGTGGCTGATCGTGGGGATTGGAACGATTGCAAATGCATTGCTGAACGGGCCGTTGATCCAGTTCTTCAGGGAGCGGATCGAGAAGGTTGTGGATTTATAGTAAATTGAAAGCAGAGCTGGAGAGCATAAACAGCATCGGAGCATAGAAAAAGTATCTATGCTCCGATGCTGTTTTATATAGAGTTATTGTGAAGTCATTAGTTCTGCAATAATCTTATCGGTATCGTATTCCGGTGCATACTTTTCAGCTACATCACAAATCCGTTGAATCGTCTGAATATCTTCTTCCAGCAGATCAGCAATTTCTGTAGGGGTGAGTTGCTTTTTGAGTTTTTTGCAGATTTGTGGAACAAGGATTTCCATATGACCTTCCATGCGTCCCTCTTCCTTACTGATCCTACGTGTTTCCTGAACATCATAAGCTTCAAAACTGTCAAATAACATATCAAAATCCCTCCGTGTAATCAGATCGGTAAATGCTTCTACTTCCTTGCGCGGTACATTCAGCCGATACAAGAAAACAGCGATAATTTTACCAATCAATGTCAACAGATAATCTGGTGTATTTTGTTCCAGGCTATAAAAATATTCTTGGGGTATCTCTTTTAGATTCATATAGATTTATTGTGAAGTCATTAGTTCTGCAATAATCTTATCGGTATCGTATTCCGGTGCATACTTTTCAGCTACATCACAAATCCGTTGAATCGTCTGAATATCTTCTTCCAGCAGATCAGCAATTTCTGTAGGGGTGAGTTGCTTTTTGAGTTTTTTGCAGATTTGTGGAACAAGGATTTCCATATGACCTTCCATGCGTCCCTCTTCCTTACTGATCCTACGTGTTTCCTGAACATCATAAGCTTCAAAACTGTCAAATAACATATCAAAATCCCTCCGTGTAATCAGATCGGTAAATGCTTCTACTTCCTTGCGTGGTACATTCAGACGATACAAGAAAACGGCGATAATTTTACCAATCAATGTCAACAGATAATCTGGTGTATTTTGTTCCAGGTTATCAAAATATTCTTGGGGTATCTCTTTCAGATTCTTGAATTCTTTAGAGCTGCGAAGCTTGTTAATCAGGAAAATCAAGGACAATTCATCTTTCTTTTCGATTAATTCCTGATTGGTATAGGATGTAAGTGGAACGACCAGATATTCAAAGTCAGGAATATATTTTCCAAGTGTATCGCTTAGGTAAACCCGTTCTTTGAAACTGCGTGCTGCAGTCCATGATTCTGTGCCTTCATAATATACAATCGGCAGTATGGGCGGATACTTGAAAGCTTTTGTCTTTGTGATACCTGGGTGAAGTCTTTCCTGTTCCTTTTCATAGTCTGTCAGTATCATCACAATATAGCGGAGTAATTTGAATGCCATATCGTAGTGGACTTTGGACTGATGCTCAATCACTGTGAGCAAGTATAAGGATTGTCCTTTCAGATGAATCTTTTTTACAGAATCTGAATCACGCCCCTCTTGAAAAAGCGGAAGAAAGCGTTCCGAAACATCTTCGATATCCTCGGGCTTTACATCTTTTAATAATTCGATATCCAGATATCCTTTTAAAAACTGCGCGCAAAGAATTGGATTATCAAAGATAAGTTTCGCCCCGTTGTCTTTTACATTGTGGTTCTGTACTGCGTTATTGCTTTGCTTATTTGTCATAGGTTCTCCTTTCGGCAGAAAA
>JBJENH010000106.1:29322-155111 GCA_051880095.1 Bariatricus sp.
CTGTACTGCGTTATTGCTTTGCTTATTTGTCATAGGTTCTCCTTTCGGCAGAAAATATAACCCGGGAACCATACATATGAACCAAAATAGAAGACGTTACTTTGAATTCAAAAATCTTTTTCAATTCGTATTATAGCAATCAAAGAAAGAAATGGCAATGTAGAGGAAAGCGAATTATAGATTCTGCAAATGTTGTGGGTTTCGTGTGTTCAGTAATTGAATAATTTGCCGAGCGACAAAGATAATATGGAACTTTGGAATATTTCGAAGTGAAACAGCTCCTCTTCCTGGAACGTAATCAATGTTTCCAGGTGAAGAAAGTATAACATAAGGCCGTAGAACAGGCAAATGAAAAAAGTATAAAATGTAAAATACACTTGATAATGCGGATACAACTGTGTATTCTTGAAAATGTAAGATGTATTTTACATATATGGTTATGTTTGAATAAAGGAGAAAAGTATGCAGTTTGAAGATGAGAAAGATTATATTATGCGGATAATTAAAGAGATGGTCGCCATTTTATCCAGTTTAGTATTAGGAAAACAGTATGTACAGGTGGAGCTTGATAAGGAGAATAAATACGGAATATCCGGAGCAAAGCTGGATAAATGGAAGCAGATGATCGATGCCGGAAAAATCAATGAGGCGGAGAATATGCTTTTGGAAACTCTGGATTATCACGACAAAGATGAGGTGGCAGCGGCAGTATTCTTTTATGAGTATATTTCCGAAAAAGGGGATGAATTTCTGGAAAAATGTAATTATTCAATGGAAGAGGCGTTGGATGGTTTGAAGCAGATTGCCCTTCACTGTGGATATAAAGATGTTGCGGAAGTATTGCTGCAGAACCAGATGTAGCGTGGTAAAGAGAAGGGAGATGCGAAGATGAAATTGATTTACAAAGGAAAATATAACGGAGATGTAAGTACGCTTCCACATGGCGAACACAAGCCGGGAGCGGTGAAATTTAAAGAATTTGATGATTCAAAAACATTGGGGATTGTTGCGAATATTATCGGATTCGTGTTAACAATAGGGCTTCTTATCGTATTTGCCGTGAGAGCAGGCGTTCATCATTTCAGTGTGCTTGCGTGTCTTGCCTCTATTTTGTGCCTTTTTCCGCATGAGATTCTGCATGCGATCTGTTTCAAAAAGGAAGTGTACCTTTATACAAATCTAAAGCAGGGAATGCTTTTTGTAGTGGGACCGGAAGATATGAGCAAAGCGCGTTTTATTTTTATGTCACTTTTGCCGAATCTGGTATTTGGACTCATTCCTTATGTGATTTTTTTGGCTTTTCCGGAACAGAGATTTCTGGGCACGCTTGGAGCACTGTGTCTGGGAATGGGAGCTGGAGATTATTATAATGTTTTCAATGCACTGACGCAGATGCCGAAAGGAGCAAGAACATATCTTTACCAATTCAATTCGTATTGGTATATGCCGTGATCATAAGGTCATGAGGTCATAAGGTCATAAGGTCATAAGGACATAAGGATAAAAATCAGAAAAATATAGATTTCAGATGGACATTGCGATATATTGATAAGAAAGAATGCAACATAACGTAGAAAAAACTATGTTAAGAAAGGAATGGAAGTAATGTCCGGAAAACGAAGATTATTTGTGTGTCTGACTCTTGTAATCTGTCTTCTTGCCGGATGCTCCGGGAATACGAAGGACAGTACGATTCAGGATGTGCATCATTTAGATGGGCAGAACGTCGGTGTTGTACTTGCCTGGGGGCCGGATTATCTGCTGACCGGTCGGGATGATCTGAACCTGGTCCGCTATAATACGGTTGCATCAATGGTTACGGCGCTATGTTATGGCCGTGTGGATGCAGTTGCGGTTGAAGGGGTACTGGCACCAGAGATTTTAAGGAGTGTGGAGGGCGTCAGACGTCTGGAAGAACCGATTGCGGTTACTGGTGTGACGGCAATCATGGCAACGGATCAGGAGGAGCTGTTGGAGGAATTCAATGCATTTATCAAGGAATTTCAGGATACAGACGAATACAAGGAGTTGGTGGAGCGAAGCCGCGATGAAGATGGTTATCAGTATAAAGAGGTTGCGTATATCGGAGGCGGGAAACCACTGAAAGTTGGTCTTTCTGATGACAACTATCCCTTTACGTATATCAATTTTGAGACGGGAGAATACGAAGGAATCGATATAGAGGTGTTGAGGTATTTTGCCAATGCATACGGTTATGATGTCGAGTTTTCCGGAGGGACCTGGGAAGCGATGTCCATGGGGGTAACTTATGGGAAAATTGACATGGGACTTTCCGGTATTTCGGATTTATATCGGGATGATTATCTGCTTTCCAATGCTGCGTTGGTGTCGGATGTCTATATGCCGGCGGATATTGTTTTCCTGGAGGTTGAAGACCGGGACAAACTGAGAATCAAAGCAGCAATTGATTACTAAAGAGGAGGTGTGGTATGGGAAGTTTTTTTGAATATTTATATACAAGTTTCTACGTAACATTTATCTATGAAAAGCGGTGGAGCTTTTTCTTAAATGGGTTCTGGATGACTCTGCTTTTAACGCTATCATCCTTTATTCTGGGAAGTGCATTCGGTGCGCTGATCTGTATGCTGAAAATGTCAAAGCACAGCCGTGTCCGTAAAGTTGTGAATACCTTAACATCTTTATTTATCCAGCTGCCTACGATGGTATTGCTGATGCTTTTTGTCTATATTATTTTCGGATCGGCACCGATCTCTGTCGTTGTAATCGTCATTTTCGGTTTGACTTTGAAATCCAGTGCTTATATTTCGGATATATTTTACAGTGCAGTCACCGCTGTTGACAAGGGCCAGATCGAAGCTGCGCATACGCTGGGGCTTTCAAAATTCCAGGTATTCCGCTATATCACCCTGCCGCAGGCGATTAATTCCGCACTTCCGATTTATAAAAATCAGTTTATCATTACCTTGCAGGAAACTTCCATTGTAGGCTATCTGGCGGTCGTGGATCTGACCAGAGCATCGGACATTGTTACTTCCCGTACGATGGACGCGCTGTTCGGACTGATCGTAATCTCAATCTTATATCTGATTATCGGATGGGCGGGCAATGCACTGCTTAGCCTTTTAGGACATCAGAAACATTTGGGAGGTGACGTAAAATGATCTCAATTCGTAATCTGAAGAAAAGTTTTGGAAGTAATACGATTTTTCAAAATGTAAATCTCGATATCGAAAAAGGAGATGCTGTTGTGATTGTTGGTGGCAGCGGATGCGGGAAAAGTACACTTTTGCGCTGTATCAACCGCCTGGAGACACCGGATACCGGACAGGTTCTGATTGATGGAGAAGATATTTTGGCGCCGGATGCAAATGTTGAGGTGATCCGGAGAAAACTTGGGATGGTGTATCAGAGCTTTAATCTGTTTACTCATTTGAATATTATGGAAAATATGATTCTGGCACCGATGAAGGTACTGGGAATGTCGCAGAAGGAGGCGATGAGTGAGGCGGAACGCCTTTTGGAAATGGTGGGAATGGAGACCAGACGATTCCAGATGCCGAGCCAGCTTTCCGGCGGTCAGAAACAGAGGGTGGCGATTGCAAGAGCTATGGCGATGAAACCGGAAGGATTGTTGTTTGATGAACCTACATCGGCTCTGGATCCGACCATGGTTGATGAAGTAGAATCCGTTATCCGCCGTCTGGTTGAAAACGGCATGACCAGTGTGATCGTAACACACGATATGCGCTTCGCAAAGAAAATTGCGTCGAAGGTCGTATTTCTTGCGGAAAAAGGAATTTATGAACAGGGAACGCCGCAACAGTTTTTTGAACAGCCGTCGCGTGAACTGACCAGACAGTTCTTGTACCGGACTCGAATGCTGGAGCGGACTATGACGCGGCAGACAGTCGATGTATACGCACTGAGCAGTGAGATCCGTGCATTTGCACTTCCATATGGATTTAATCAGCGGCAGTCCCATGGAATCAGTTTTATCTGTGATGAACTGATCCTTCCGATCATTCGGAGCTATGAAGATATGCAGAGGGAGATTACGGTGCGATTTGTGGCAGGGGAGAATGGACAGGAGCATACAATTCTGGTTGAGTTCTCTGCGTTGGAATGCAATCCTCTGGAACATCCGGCTATTGATGAACTGAATATCAAATTGCTGAAAGGATTTACCAGGGAATTGACGTCTGTGAGAAATGGAGACGGAGCCTGGGAAGTACAGGCGAAGTTGTAATATTCTGGAAGAAAAATCCGATCTTTAGCTTATTGAAAAATGCATGGGCTTTCAGGTAGACAGCCCATGCATTTTTGACAATTATTTCATTTGTGGCTGAGTCAGGATGGATTTTACATGTTCAACCTCTTCCTGAGTCGCTTTTGCTGCCGGAACGTAATAACTCTTCTCACGGGCAACCTGATAAAGTTTTTCCTGAGACATTTCACTTTGATTTCGAATCTGCTTCAGACACTGCTTTAATTCTTTGTTTTCTGTCTGGGTAATATATTCCGCAAACATTTTTAATTCTCCGTTGATTCCTACCAGAGTATCGGTAACCATCGTCTTTTCGTCCATTTCTCTGTGCCTCCTATAAAAATTTCATCAATTCCTGCTTGTTTTTCATGGCAGAATCCGCTGCATCCTGAAAAATCTTTTTTACTTCAGGGTCCTGTGACTGGGATGCATAATCCGTCATTTTGCAGTGGCAGGTTTCAAAACCGCCGATCAGGTGACGCAGATTTTGTAAGTCCAGAATCGAAATATCAGACATAGTATCATCCTCCTTTTGTACATTTCGTGTTACGGACTTAGTATGGCTTAGAAATATCCTTTTTATTCTGGCTGAGGAATGATATACATTTGCCTTTCTTTGGGATAGGTACTTCCAAAGATAAAGTTCGTTATATCGTCAAATGTAAGGTCCGTGTCATTTGCATATACCAAATAAGTGCTGTCTGAGGCTGCATTTGGATGGCGTCCTGTAAAAAGCGATTTATATTTATAAACGTGTCCATCAGGTGCGAGAAATCCATCGGATCCGGAGGCGGAAGATTCGGCTGCATCCTGTGAACTGATTTCCTTCAGGATGTATAGTTTTTCACTTTTCCCGCCTGCTTGAACTGCTTCTTCGATGTCCGCCATTGTTACTGCTTCTTCGTTTGTGAGAATCTTGTAAATGTTGTCGGTTGTTTCACCGTTTCGTTTTCCAATCACATATCTGGTGTATTGATACAATGTGCCATCCGGACTCTCTGCTTTTTCGCCAAAATTTTCAGTTAACTCGTAATGCTGACGTATTGCCTGTAAATATTCTGTTAAAAATATTTGCAGATTCTCTTCCGATGAGGAAAAGCTTTTGATATCTTCTATTTGAAGAATCTCTTCCAGCTTTTCGGCAGTACATCTAAGTCGTCTCACTTCGGTTTCGTCCGGGGCAGGATATGTCCATTCAAAATATTCAGCATTATCGGTTAATATCAGAAAAAGTGCGGCCTTTTTTAGCATATCATCATAAGCTGTATATTCATTGAGTGGAGCCGCTGCAAAGTTTATTGTAATGCCATAGTCTGCTCCGGAAGTATTCAGCTCTATTGTATATTCTCCAAAAGAAGAGAGATTTAAAAGCTGTAAAATAGTTTCATCAGCCACGACATCGCCTAAATAGGGATTTTTTGCTTGATACAATTCTTTTGCGCGCTCAGAAACAGAATATGTTTCCAAAAGCTCATCACTTGTTTTTCGGGAAAAAACAAGGTAGTACAGGATGTCTCCGCTGTTTTGTGAAAGGAGTTCCGGTTTTCTGGCCTTATCCATGTATTCACTGCAGGGGAAAGCAGATACACCTTCGCCGTCGTCAAAATGCCATGCTGCAAGGACGATCTCCTCATCGGGAACAATATCAGCCCAAGCGGAGGTGTTCTCCAAATAATAATTCTCCGCCATTCCGGAGAAATGGATGGCATTGGAAACGCTGAAATCAGCCAGGGCATTTCCGAAATTTACGGAGAAAAGAGCATTCCACCGGGAAGCGTCCGGGTAGTTGAAATCCCGCTTTACGGTGAAATTCCCTTTGCGCGGCAGCCCATTTTCTGTGAAGTCGGCATGCTGCAGGATCCGATATTCAGTCAATTCTCCGTCAGTATAGCATTCCTGGTATAGAAGCATACTTTTGATGTCAGAAGAAACCCGGTATTCATATTCGGTTCCGTCGGATGAGGCTGCTGCGGCGCCTGACTTATTGCGCATAGAGCTCTGATTCAGAACATTCCCACAGCCCAGCAGAGCAGTGAGAAGACAAATTATAATACTGACGGCGATTATCGGTTTCCCCGGAGATTTAAAATGCAGTATATTTTTGATACGGCTTTTAACAGAAGTCTCGCCGAATGCCAAAGCTCCGGCAGTACGGTACTTTCTGCCTGTGGCAAATCCGAGAAGCGTGCGGCTGTATGGTTCGCGGAAATCCTTTGTCGTGTTCAGAAGAACATGCTCATCACAGCTCATTTCCATATCACGGCACATGAAATAATAGGCGATCCATACCAGAGGATTGAACCAGTATACACCAAGGAGAAGGATGGCAAGCACTTTCACCTGATGATCGTGGCGGCGGATATGGTATCGCTCATGCTGAAGGATACATTTGCGCTCCGTTTCGTTCAGACGGAAAGGAAGATAGATCTTCGGACGCAGGAATCCCATAACAAAAGGTACGGAAATGCTATCACATTCATAGATATCATCTTCGTATTTTACGGCGGTGGCAACTGTCTTATTCAGCCGTCTGCCGGAAAGCGCCTGATAAGTAAGGAAAAGCGGGATACCGGAAATCCAGATTCCAATCATGATATCGGTAACAGTAAACATTTCCTGCAAAGATTCTGCTGATCTTTCAGAATCAGGTGAAGAAGCAGAAGCGGGGAAAGAACCGGCAGTGACTGTGGATCCCGCATTGGCATCGCCTGAAATGGCAGTTTGCCCGGTGGTTTCTGATTGACTTGCTGCTTTTTCGACAGATGGCTGCCTGGAAGTGTCGGCTGCATCAGAGATATCAGATGGTGTGCTCCCTGAATTCGTGTTACCCGCCGTATAGGTGGCATAGTACACCTTCTGAGATTGCAGATCGCTTGTGGTGTCCCAGATCATCTGATTCCCGGAGGAGACATGCCTGCTTAACAGTTCCAGACTGAACAGACTGTATTTGCTGGAAAACGAGAACGGGCAGATCAGGCGAAACGCAACGATTCCCCATAGCATATAAGAGAATACTTTCGGTGATTTCCGAAGAAGCTGTCTTGCAAGCAGTACGAGAAGAATTACAATACCTGCTGTGAAAGACATATTGCAAATTGTAAGGAATATTTCCCGGATCAGATTCATAATCAGCCCTCCTTATGTTCGTCAATCATGCGTTTGATTTCCTCCGCTTCTTTCTCCGAAATCGTCTTGCCACCCAGAAACGCGGCAATGAACCCCGGCAGGGAACCTTCAAAAGTCCGTTCTACAAAATAATCGGACTCCACAGCCTGACATTTTTCCTTCGGAACCAGCGAGGAAACGATGGTATCTTCATTTTTTAAGAAGCCTCTCTCTGCGAGCTTTTTGATGACTGTATAGGTGGTCGACTTCTTCCAGCCAAGCTTGTCATGACTGATTTTCACCAGATCACCGGAACGTATCGGCTCAGTCTCCCACACCAGAAGCATAAAACGATATTCACTGTCACATAATTTTAAATCCATTTTAAAACCCCCTAGCAATATGGTCTATTGGAATAGACCTTTTCTTTTAGTCTATAATAATAGACTGAAGATGTCAATAGAGAAGAAGATTTTATAAGGAAAAACTTGTATCGTATGCGAAAAGAGGGTATTATCTTGAAGGAAGAATGTCGATCATGAAAGAGAAATGAGGTAGTATATATGAAGATCAGAAAAGCAACAATAGAAGATTTGAAAGCAATCACAGCCGTAGAAGCAGAATGTTTTCCGGAGGCGGAAGCGGCTACGGAAAAAGATTTTGAAGGAAGGCTTACTGTTTACCCGGATTATTTCTGGCTCCTTTTTGATGGGGAAACACTGGTGGGCTTTGTGAATGGAATGGTGACGGATGAACCGGATCTGGCAGATGAGATGTATGAAAATGCATCGCTGCACAAAGAAGACGGAGAATGGCAGATGATCTTCGGTGTCAATACGATTCCGTCATACCGGAGACAGGGATGCGCCGAAAAACTTTTGAAGCAGGTCATTGCGGATGCCAGAGAACAGGGAAGAAAAGGTGTGGTGCTTACTTGTAAGGATAAACTGATTCATTATTATGCCAAGTTTGGGTTTGTAAATGAAGGTGTGTCAGAATCGGTACATGGGAATGTGGTGTGGTACCAGATGCGGTTGGAATTTTGATGAGGAAATGCTGTTATGTCAAAGACAAATGGTTTATCTTTTGAAGTTTGCAAATATCAGCCCAAAATAGTGGAATTTTTTTGTTTATACTTTCATATAATAAATGTACATTTTGTACAATATTGACATTGTGTACGTAAATTATTATAATGGAGGTATATAAGGAGATGATGGAAATGATAATGGAACAGGCAACAACAGTAAGAAAAGAGTGGAGTTCTGTCTGCGACAGCGTGATTCATGATAAACCGAAATTTATTAAGCGGACCAGGGATAAGATGTGGCTCTCAAATTTGGAAACGATGTCTGAAATTCTGGAAGCGTATCATTTTACTGCAGACAGATTTGTGGAAGAGGATGGCACAGTCACATTATCTTTAAATGAAATTGATTTAATTGAGAATGGGTGCACGGAATTAGAGACACGAGAATTGCTGGGAAAGTCTATCTTAGAGTATTCGGCAGAGTATTATAATGAATATGCGTTATATTCACGCAGTCCAAACAGAAAAGGACATGTGCCGTATATCTTCAAAGCACTTATTATGGATGATCCCAAGAAGATAGGGGAGAGTATTGAATGCCGAGATGGAAATATTGAAGAAACAATTAAAAGTGACACAAGAATATTTCAATGAACATATATAGAGTCAGAACGTGCTACAAATCCACTCGCAGTCTTGACAATTCATCCATGAATATGATACGATTTCCAAAGACAGAAAGAGATAGCTGAACAAAATATGACAAAAGCAATGACGAAGAGAGTAAGCTTTTTGGACTTCTACAGAGAAATCCCGTATGCTGAGAGGGATGGAGAAAGATTAGCCGAACATGGCTTCCGAGCAGCGCACCGAACAGGAAGAAAGGAGATTCCATTTTCCCTGCAAGGCTGCGATGGGTTCCGCCCGTTACAGCGGATGAGTGCAGATGCACTTACAGAGGCTTTGATCCGTGAGGGTGAGAGCGAAGTAGAAGTGGTAACACGGTAATAACCCGTCTTCTTATTTTTAGGAAGACGGGATTTTTTTATAAAGAGAGGGAATCAAAATGGCAGATAAACCAAAATATTACATTACAACTGCGATTGCCTACACATCAGGCAAACCGCATATTGGAAACACTTATGAAATCGTGCTTGCAGATGCGATCGCACGTTACAAGAGAAGTCAGGGATATGATGTCTTCTTCCAGACCGGAACAGATGAACATGGACAGAAGATCGAGCTCAAAGCAGAAGAAGCCGGAATCACACCAAAGGAATTTGTGGATAACGTAGCCGGAGAAATTAAGCGGATCTGGGATCTGATGAACACTTCCTATGATAAATTTATCCGTACAACCGATGATTATCATGAGAAAGAAGTACAGAAGATCTTCAAGAAACTGTACGATCAGGGCGACATTTACAAAGGATATTATGAAGGAATGTACTGTACGCCGTGCGAATCTTTCTTTACAGAGTCACAGCTTGTAGACGGCAAATGTCCGGATTGCGGACGCCCGGTACAGCCTGCAAAAGAAGAGGCATATTTCTTCAAGATGAGCAAATATGCAGACAGACTGATTGAGCATATCAATACGCATCCGGAATTTATCCAGCCGGTATCCAGAAAAAATGAGATGATGAACAACTTCCTGCTTCCGGGACTTCAGGATCTTTGTGTATCCAGAACATCCTTCAAATGGGGCATTCCGGTAGACTTTGATCCGAAGCATGTCACTTATGTTTGGCTGGATGCGCTGACAAACTACATCACCGGTATCGGTTATCATTGTGACGGTGAAAGCGAAGAATTGTTCAACAAAAACTGGCCGGCAGACCTCCATCTGATCGGAAAGGATATCATCCGTTTCCATACCATTTACTGGCCAATCTTCCTGATGGCTCTGGATCTCCCGCTGCCGAAACAGGTATTCGGACATCCGTGGCTTCTGCAGGGCGACGGCAAGATGAGCAAATCTAAAGGAAATGTTCTGTATGCGGACGAACTGGTAGATTTCTTTGGAGTAGACGCAGTACGTTACTTTGTTCTGCATGAGATGCCGTTTGATAATGACGGCGTGATCTCATGGGAACTGATGGTAGAACGTCTGAATTCTGACCTTGCAAATACACTTGGAAATCTGGTAAATCGTACCGTTTCCATGACAAATAAATATTTCGGCGGAACCGTAACGAATAAAGGTGTTGCAGAAGAAGTGGATGCAGACCTGAAAGCAGTGACCGAAAACACACCGGTTCTGGTGGAAAAGAAGATGGATGAACTGCGTGTCGCAGACGCCATGACAGAAATCTTCAACCTCTTCAAACGCTGCAATAAATACATTGATGAGACCATGCCGTGGGCACTGGCAAAGGATGAAGCGAAGAAAGACCGTCTGGAAACCGTACTCTGGAATCTGATCCAGAGCATTTCCGCAGGCGCACGCCTTCTCGAATCCTTCATGCCGGAAACTTCTGAGAAGATCCTGGCTCAGCTCGGTGACGGACATGTAGTAGAAAAACCGGAGATCCTTTTCCAGAGACTGGATATCAATGAAGTCCTTGCCAAAGTAGAAGAACTTCATCCGCCGGTTGAAGAAGAGAAAGAAGAAGACGAAAATGTGATCGATATCGAAGCAAAACCGGAGATCACATTTGAAGATTTCGGAAAAATGCAGTTCCAGGTTGGTGAGATCATTGCCTGCGAAGAAGTAAAGAAATCCAAAAAACTTCTCTGCTCCCAGGTGAAGATCGGAAGCCAGGTAAAACAGATCGTATCCGGAATCAAAGCACATTACACCGCCGAAGAAATGGTCGGAAAGAAAGTAATGGTACTTGTAAACCTGAAACCTGCAAAACTGGCAGGCGTCCTGTCTGAAGGAATGCTGCTCTGCGCGGAAGATGCAGACGGCAATCTGGCACTAATGACACCGGAAAAACCGATGCCGGCAGGAGCGGAAATCTGCTAAGAGACTGTGACTGGGGGGACGGGTTCGTAGTCACTTTTGTGACTACGAACCCGTCCCCCCAGTCACCCCTATAATGCGTCGTGAAGTAAGTTGAGAACAGTACTTAGATTATTAACATCCATCTGTCCCGGGGCGGAAGCTTTCTTTGCAGCACCAAAAGTCAGTGCGGATCCAAATACTTCTCCACAGAGACGGCTGATCACACCGGTGCCAGCCATGGACATAGTAATGATCGGTCTGTCTGCGTATTTCGATGCCATTTCTTCTGTTGCGGCAAGAAGCGTAAGGACATCCTTTTTACTCTGCGGCATAACAGCGATTTTCGGAATATCAGCATCTAATTCCTGCATCTTTCTGAGACGTCCGACTATATCGTCTTTATCCGGAGTCTTGAAGAAGTCATGGTTGGATGCAACGACTTTTACACCAGCGGCATGAGCACCAGCAATGATTTTTTTGACAATTTCGTCTCCGGTAAATATTTCTACATCTACCAGATCAACATATCCTGACTGAGCAGCCTTTATGTTCAGTTCGGTATATGTAGTGGCTTCAATCGCTTTTTCGCCGCCTTCTTTGGATGTGCGGAACGTCATAAGGATAGGGGTATTTCCCACAACCGTTCTTAAATCTTTTAAAACATCGAGAACCTGATTAAAGTCAAATACACCTTCAAACCAATCTGCACGCCATTCCACAATGTCAACCGGAATAGAGTCAAATGTTTTTGCTTCGGTAATAATGTCTTCTTTTGTTACTCCAACGATTGGTACACAGATTTTCGGAATGCCGGCACCGATTTCAATATCTCTAACACGAACTGTATTCATAGTATTATCCTTTCCTTATTCTTATTGTATATAATAATATTATATTAGACTATTCAGCTGATGCAAGCGGAATCATTTTTGAGTAGCGAAGATTTACAAAGATTCCAAGGAGCACATCGATTGCAGTGCGGACATGGTGAATTCTCCTGACGTCCGGATCAGTATCAGCACTCCTCTGACTATAATGCTGTTTTATAGAAGAAAACTATTTATTAGATGCATATATCAAAAAATATAATATTTCGTGGAAAAATATTGAAATTACTAATTTTATGTTCAAGTTTACAGGCTCGATTGACATTTTACAAAAAGAAATTTACGATAAAAGTAATAGGAAAATGGAGAAAAATCGAGGAGGAACTATGAAAACAATAGAGAAGGAGGAGCTCTTACGGGCAAAGATTCCCTGTGAAGAGACAGGAATTACCGTCAAGACCGGGATCTGCGGATTCTGCGGGGGTTCATGTCTGGTAGATGTCTACTGTAAAGACGGAAAAGTGATTAAAGTAGAAGGAAATAAGGACATGCCCACCTCGAATGGACGAATCTGTGTAAAGGGTGCTGCGCTGAAGCAGTCACTTTATCATCCGGATCGGCTGTTATATCCGATGAAACGGGTCGGTGAACGTGGAGAAGGTAAATTTGAAAGGATCAGCTGGGATGAGGCGCTTACCACGATTGCTGAGAAAATGACGGAAACAAAAGAAAAGTACGGAGCAAAGGAGACTTTGATCTATGTCGGGCATCCGAAATGGTTCCGACCGCAGCTTACCGAACTGGCAAATGGTTACGGGACACCGAACTTGGGAACGGAATCCAGTACTTGTGCGTATTCTTTGATGATGGCATGTATGAGTACGTTCGGACAGGGTGTCCGAATGCCGATGCCGGATATGCGCCGTTGTAAGATTCTGGTCGTCTGGGGAGTGAATTCGCTTTACAGTAATTCGGTGACAGCCGGCGGGGCGTTTATCGGAGCGGTAAAGAGAGGCGTGAAGCTGATTGTAGTGGATCCGAGATGCACGCCGACTTCAGAGCATGCGGATATTCATCTGCGTCCGATCCCGGGGACGGATGGAGCACTGGCACTTGGAATGGCCAGAGTCATCATTACGGAAGGCCTTCAGAATCAGGAATACATCGATAAATATACGATAGGATTTGACGAATATAAAGATTATGTGATGGGATTTACACCGGAACGAGTGGAAGAAATCACCGGCGTCCCGAAAGAGGACATGATAGCGGCAGCACGCATGATGGCAAAAGAGGCACCTTGCCCGATTCAGATGTCGGCTTCTCCGGTGGTACATAATGTGAATGGTATGCAGAATGCCCGTGCGATCGTGCTTCTTCTGGCTCTTACAGGCAGCTTTGGCGTGGAAGGCGGAACGCTTCCGCCGGGACCGGGAAGAGCTGTGCTTCGGGAAGCATTTCTTGGAACCATGCATGAAAGAGTGGATGCAGATCAGGATCTGAGTCATGAGGAGTTTCCGGCATGGGCGCGTCTTACATCCCAGGAAGCGCAGGTGACGAGACTTGCCGATTATATGGAAGGAAAAGGAGCATATCCGATTCGGACGATTATTTCTTTTGGAATGAATCATCATATGTGGCCAAGACCGGACCGCCTGGAAGAAGGCTTCCGTAAACTGGATTTCTTCGTGAGTGCAGATCTTTATATGACGGACACAAGCAAATTTGCGGATATCGTTCTCCCGATCCAGACTTCTCTGGAGCGAGAGCAGGTTGCCGTATTAGGTGCGGATACGGTGTATTATCAGGCACCGGTAGTAGAACCGATGGGAGAGGCGCGGAGTGATATGGATGTGATTACCGGCCTTGCGGAAAAACTGGGATTCACAATCGGCGGAGAGGAGCCGATCAGGTGCCATGAGGATTATCTGAGAAAATCAGTTTCGGCGACAGGGCTCACATTGGAAGAAATCAAAGAGGCACCAAAAGGAATCAAGGCAAGGAAAATCATGCCGGGGCGCACATCGGAACAGATTCTGCAGGTAAAGACGCCGAGCGGAAAGATTGAATTTGTCTCCAGCATCATGGCAAGCTGTAATAAAGAAGGAAATGAGGCCCTTCCGGTTTACCATGATTTCAGGGAAAAACTTCCGATGGACGAATATCCTTTGATCCTGACGACAGGCAGCAGAAAACCGCAGTTGTTCCATTCCAGAACGTATCGGCTGCCGTGGCTCACAAATCTGGAAGAGTACCCGCTTATTGAGATCCATCCGGATGATGCCCAAAAACTGGGAATGAAGGACAATGAGATTGTAATCATAAAGACACCGGTAGGAAGCATGGAATTAGTGCTCAGCATTAATTCGTCCTGTCTTCCGGGAGCAGTGAATGTATATCATGGGGCAGGAGATAAGGACATCAATCTTCTGATCGATGATAATTACCTTGACCCGGTAACCGGCTTCCCCGGATACAAATCTTACTGCTGCCGACTGGAAAAGAAGGAGGTGCGCCATGAGTAGAGTAGTATGTGATCCGGCCCTGTGTTCGGGCTGCCTTGCCTGTGTAGTGGCCTGCATAGACCAGCATTATGATGAAAATGAGGCCGATGCTGTTTCGCCACGCATCTATGAAAAGCATACATCCCAGAAGACCGGGCTTGTTAGCTATATAACCAGAAGCTGCCTGCACTGTGCGGATGCTCCTTGTATGGAACAGTGCCCGATGAAGGTGTTTGAACGGACGGAAAATGGATTTGTTGTCGCATTGCATAAAGAAAAATGTATTGGCTGCAGAAAATGTGCGAGAGTCTGTGCGCATGATATCCCGAGATATGATAAAGAAGGAAAAATCGTTAAATGTGACGGCTGCGCAACCCGAGTGGCTTGTGGACTGGAACCAGCGTGTGTGCGGGCCTGCAATACGGGAGCGCTTCGCCTGGCAGAATAAGGGAGGACGGAAGAAATGAAGAAAAAAGGGTTTTGCGGAATCTGTCCAGATAAATGTCCGATTGAAGCTACTGTAGAGCATGGCAGACTGATCAAAGTAGAACCCGACAGGGACTGCCCTGGTGGGCGTGTCTGTCCGCGTGGAGCATTATCTCCACAGATCGTATATTCAGAGAAACGGATCCTGAAACCATTGATTCGGAACGGAGAGAAAGGAAGCGGAGAGTTTCGGGAGGCAACATGGGAAGAGGCTTTGGATACAGCAGCAGCCGGATTTATGAAAATTAAAGAGCAGTATGGTGCAGACGCATTGGTAAGTTATGTGGGCAGCAGCGGCAGAGAAGCAGCAACGATGCGGTGTTTTAACGGAGCAAATGCATTTTTTAAAAATCTGGGATCACATAATGATATGAGCTGTGGATGTATCTGTAATGTTTCTTCCAATATGATGACACCCGTATTGACCTATGGTGTCCCGACACCGAAGCTTTATCAGGATATTCCGAACAGTGAAGTCGTATTTGTCTGGGGGAAAAACTCGAAGACAGATTCCGGACCGCTTACTACACTGGAACTGGTAAAGGCAGCAAAAGCACGCGGTGCAAAAATCATTGTGATTGACCCGAGAGGAGAAGGAATGGCAGAACTTGCCGATTGGTGGATTCCGGTGATTCCGGGAGCAGACGGAGCACTTGCGATCGCGATGTTGAAGATTATTGTGGAGGAAGAACGATATGACAAAGTATTTGTCAATGAATATACAAAAGGGTTCGATGAATTTGCGGGATATCTGAGAACGGTTTCGCTGGAAGAAATGTCAGAATACTGCGGTATTTCCATGGAAGACATTCACAAATTAACAGAAATCTTCTGCAGTACGACAAAGATTTCGCTGGTTTCATACACAGGGCTGGAATATCAGCTGAGCGGTGTACAAAATAACAGAGCTATCCAGACACTTTGGGCAATCACCGGGAAAATCGATGTTCCCGGAGGAATCTGTATCTCTTCTAAGAAGAATCCGACGATTCCTTTAAGGCCGATGGAAACAGTGGAAGCTGCTGTCGGTGCGAAAGAATTTCCACTTTACAGCAGGCTCACAGGAAGTGGACAGTTTGTGAAAATACCAGATGCGGTGCTGTACGACGATCCATATCCGGTGCGGGGAATGCTGATCTGTGCATCTTCCCCGTCTATCACATATCCGGAGCAAAGTATGTGGCATGAGGTCTATAAAAAGCTGGATTGTCTGGTGGTGCTCGACCGATTTATGACCGATGATGCAAAATATGCTGATGTGATTTTCCCTGCTACAACTTATTATGAAGATCAGTCAGTTGTACCGGTTCGAGGCGGCATGCGACTGCGTAACCGAATCATAGAACCGGTCGGAGAGTCAAAAGGTGATGTATTTATTTTACAGGAACTGGCAGAGCGTATGGGCTTTGGAGACGCTTATCCGAAGAACGATGAGGAGCTTATGCTCTGGATGTGCGGCGGCAATGAGAAACTGCTTGGTCAGCTTAAGCAGAAAGAATATGGAGTGGTCAATCTGCCTGAAATCCAGTATGAAAAATATAAGACCGGAGATCTGCGCGAGGATGGTAAGCCTGGATTTCCGACTCCTTCAGGGAAATTTGAGATCAGTTCTACTTATATTGCAGAATGTGGCTATACACCGTATCCTAAATATGAGGATATCCGTTCTGTCAAAGAAATGGGAAGTAAAGAAGAATATCCACTTATTATGACAACAGCTGCAAGAAGTGCCCTCAGGTTCTGCTCATTTGGACCGGGATTAAAGGAAATTGCCAAGAGAGAACCGCTTCCAACAATCGATATAAATGCAGACGATGCAAAGCTCTATGGTTTGGAAGATGGAGAAGATGCAGTCGTAGAGACAGTATTTGGAAAAGAGGAGTTCAAAGTTCGTATTTGCCCAATGGCAAAAGGCAGTATACATATTGCTGGTGGTGCGGGAAGTTTCTATATGGAAGGAGAATGGAAGAAACATAATGTAAATGAAATCTGCAGTATGAAGTATTCGGATCCGTTGTCCGGTTTCTTGACATTTAAATCCGTACCTTGTAAAGTGGCAAGTACAAAATAATGAACATGGAGGAAATTAATATGGAACGTGTTGAAAAATTCTTAAAAGAAGCAAATACGTATTATCTTGCAACAATGGAAGCAGACCAGCCAAGAGTCAGACCTTTTGGAACTGCACATATCTTTGAAGGAAAGTTATATATTCAGACCGGAAAAGTGAAAAGTGTGTATAAACAGTTGAAAGAAAACCCGAAAGTGGAAGTCTGCGCATGCATGAACGGAAAATGGCTTCGCGTATCCGGAGAATTGGTTGAAGATGACAGAAGAGAGGCAAGAAAATCTATGCTGGATGACTATACATCTCTTAGGGCTATGTATTCCGAAGATGATGGAAATACAGCAGTATTTTATTTTCAGAATGCAACTGCAGTATTCAGCAGCTTCACAAGTGAACCGGAGACAATTTGTTTCTAGTTTGTTTTGGGGACAGGTTCCGTGACTCAAGCGGCCAAGGGGACAATCGACCAAGGGGACAGGTTCCGTGACTCACTCACAAGAGAGTGAGTCACGGAACCTGTCCCCATTATAACACGGAACCTGTCCCCATTATAACATTTCAATGAATGCCGCAACACGAGTTGCAAGCTGTCCGCTGTTCTCTTCGGAAGAATCCGTTTCCACTGCCATGTAAGGAATTCCGAGAGAATCCTCACAAAGCCTCAGCATTTTGTCTCTTTCCACTGTGTAGGGGTGGCATGTCTGCAGTGTGACATCCAGAACTCCGTCCACTTTATACTCTTCACAGAGGTGCTCGATCAGTCGGAAACGCAGATCATTCGGAGCCATGATCGCACAGGCGGTGTTCTGATAGCAGTCTGCAAGTGCGGCAATGACATCGCTGTTTTCGGTGTCGAAATGCCGGATGGCAGATTTGACAACTTCACAGTTTTCGATACATACGACAACCCCTCGGTTCTCTTCAATAGTGTGCAGGATTTTCTGGTAAATGCTGCTTAACGGGCATCCGGTTACGAGGATTCGTTTTGCCCGTTTTGGTACCGGAGTTTCCCGACTCAGAAGATCAGCGCGGGTTTTCTCGTTGGCAGCGATCCGTTCTTCTATATCCGGAATTGTGCGATGTTCTTCCAGTGCCTCGAATATTTCGCTTCCCCAGGCAGCAGGCGGGGTCTGACGCTGGATTTCCATTAAATTCATGATACTTTCACGTTCACGGTTCAGAAGAGCACCGGCTGAGCGGATTTTTTCTTCTGTCACATCTACATCAAAACGCTTTTTCAGCTCCCGGATGAGAAAACGGCATTCAGACTGGATGAGCGGTTTCACATAATGGCGGTCAGCGCCCTGTGGAACCTGATAAAAATAAACGCGGTCCTGTCGTGAGATCAGTTCGTACATTTTGCGTTTTCCATCGCAGGAAGTCTCGGCGAGAATCAAATCGGCATCTTTGAGAGCCTCATCCTCGCAGATATCACAGCAGTTCTTTACAACCGGACAGACATTGCGGGGGAGAAGCCGTGAGGCTGCATCTTTTACGCCACGCACATAGGGAATCCGAAGTGGAATCAGATCTGCGGCGAGAAGAATTTCCTGAGGCACATGGGAACAGAAGAAAACAGCCACTTTTTTTCCGGTTTTATGGCAGTCATCGATCAATTGCTGCAAATTCTGATTATTCATGCGCAGCCTCCTTTCCCATACGGATCATTTCAAGGAAAGCTTCGATTCGGGTGCGGATCTGTCCTGCATCACCCGGATAAAAATCGGTCTCAATATGTAAGAGCGGGATGCCCATCTCTTCACAGACACGACGGATATTTTCGGTCTCGATGGCAAATGGGTTGCAGGAATGCAGCGTGATGCTCACATACCCGTCGGCATGCCATTCTTTAATCGTTTCTCTAACCTGATCCATACGCCGGTAATTCGGAGAGACAACGGCACAAGGAACTTCAATATATTTTTCCGCGATACGGACATACGGATCACGGCTGCGGTCTTCATCGACCAGACGGCGGCGTGAGGAAATGCCGCAGCAGCCTTCATAACAGACGATGGCGCCGCCCAGTTCTTCCATAACATTGATCGTTTTGGCAGAGACTCCGCCGTATCCGCCGCCGGAAACGATCAGACGCGGACGATTCGGATCCGGTTCATATGGATAGATACCATCGTGCCAGTTCTTCTCGCACTGGTCAAGAATTTCATTGATCTTATTATATTTTTCTTCACGGTCGAACATATACTGTTCGCCTTCCATGATGTCATTCATCTTGGTTCCGGTGAGGGCCGGCGGGTCATATTTTCCCAATTCATAGATGCGGGCAGCCTGGATCCGTTCTTTGTTGCACCATTCGATGGACTCGTTCAGCATATCATCCGTGATCGTAACATTGAATTTTTCTTCCAGGCCTTTGGCAAATGCCCGGATCTCTTCGGCCCACATTTCCAGAGAACGCTCATAGTCCGGTACATTCGGAAGATGAATGACCTGCATTGGTTTTAATTCTCCAAGAAGTTCGTACATCTTTTTCTTGCCGTCACAGGTTGTTTCCCCGACAACCACATCTGAGAAATAAGCATATGGACAGCTTTCTTCCAGGGCATGTCCGTAACTTGCTTTGATAAGTGGACATAAATTGGCAGGAAGCCTTGTCTCGGCAGTTTTGATGGGATCAGGACTTCTGCCGCAGAGAGCCACCTGGTAAAGTCCGGCTGCATAGATGATTTCGGAAGGGGTGTACTGGCAGAAGGCTCCGCAAATATTTTCGCCCTTGTCTTTTAATTCTTTTACTCTGAGGAAGCCTTCCCGCCGGGCTTCCGCGAAATCTTCAAAATGTTCAGGCAACGAAGTTGGCATATCGTTTTCCTCCTTTAACGCGTTATATCATTACCTATTATTATAAGTTGTAATAATAAAATAAGCAATGAAACAACCGGGCAGTGAGCGAAAGACAATATTTCGAGCTCGATTTATTAGGAATTTTGATATTTGGAAAATACAAAGGTTCAAATGTAGAATTCCTTTACATTTCAAAGAAATGCAGTTAGAATATATTACAGAATTGTTATAAATGAAGTACATAAACAGAGGTTATACAGTGAAAGAAAAGACATCGATTTTACGAAGTACAGGGGTGAAAGTAGTCCTTATCGTTTTGCTCGTATTCATAGGATTTTTAATCCGGGGGAAACTGGATCGTGTCTATGATCAGATGCAGGAAAAAGAGAAGGAAGAGGCCGAGGAAGGACCAGTCGGACGAGAATTGAATTATGCGGAAAATGTTTCAGAAGACAATAAGATTCTGCAGGCATTTCTGGCAGAGTATCCGGGAGCGGAGGTGCTTCTGGCCTGTGAAAATGATCTGACAAATGACGGCCTGGATGATTTGGTTGTTATTTATAAGCTGGAGGGTCATACGTGGCTTCTGGTTACGGTTGATACGGGAAACAGTGTAGATTATGGATTTACAGAAGCGATTCCGGCGCCTGTCGAAAATCAAAAGATTACGTTTAAAAATATTGATGAGAAGGACGAGATGGAATTCGTTCTGCAGGGGCAGAAAGGAAATAAAGTGGGCTATGGTATCTACCGGGTAGTTGACAATGCACCGGTGAATCTGTTTGGAGAAGGAATGGAAGATTGCTGAGATGCCGTGTAAATTAGAGATTTCTAATTAGGGCAAATAAAACAAAACGCGTCTATGACGCGTTTTGCTGAATATTAAGGGAAAAACTGGTATCCTTTTCCCCATACGGTCATCAGATGCTTTGGTTTGGAAGGAGTATCCTCGATTTTATCACGCAGACGCTTGATGTAGACCAGAATGGTGTTATCATCGGAAGTCTCACTTTTCCATACCTTGGAAAAAATTTCCTGCTTCGTAAGGAGTGTTTCCGGATTCTCCATAAAAAAGCATAACAGTGCAAATTCTTTTGACGAGAGAGAAATCTCTTTGCCGTTCTTCAGGACAGTCTGTGAATCAAAGTGCAAGGTAAAGTTTCCGCGTTGAGCGACAGTCTGAAGAACAGGCGGGGACGATGGTACAGTAGTATATTGTTGTGCACGTCTTACAATCGCACGGATCTTGGAAACAAGTACTGTTTTGCTGAATGGTTTTGTCATATAATCATCTGCACCAAGCCCCAGGCCTTCTACCTGGGCTGAATCTTCCTCGCGGCCGCTCAGCAATATAACGGGGGTAAGGATTTGTCGCGCTCGAAGCTCCTTTAACAGAGAAAATCCATCCTGTTCCGGCATCATGATATCCAGAAGAATGATATCAAAAGAGTGTCTTGCCAGGTGTTCGAAAGCTTCTTTGCTGCTTTGCGCACAGGTTGCTTGTATATTCTCCCGCTTTAATACAGCAGATATTGCTTTTAAAACCGATAATTCATCATCAACAACTAGAACAGAAAGAGTGTCCATCGGGATTTCCTGCCTTTCAAAATAGAATGAAACTGATACCATCCATAATTATAGCTGTCAGTATTTTTTTAGTCAATTATTATCGAGGTTCTTTATGAAAAAGAAAAAAGGGTATAGAACACAAGTTATTATAACTGTTGTGGGAATGATCATATGGATCGCGATTGCAATCTTTTGCTATCGCGGCATTCAAAATGTGATTATCAAAAATGAGCAGGGAAGTTTGAAAAGTCTTGCAAAAGTGAATGCGCAAAGTCTGCTTTCGAGTCTGGAAACAAAGAGTAAAATGATTTATGCAGCTTTATCCGGAGATATGAACGAGGTGGGCGATATTGAAAAAGGTATTTTGAAGCTGGGAGAGAAGGGAAAATATATTCCGCTTGATGAACTTGAACAGCAGGAAATGTGGGAGCAGGAACTTTGCGAGCGGGCAGGGGCCAATCCGGGGATGGTAATCGAAGGGCCGGTGCGGAAGTCGGAAGAAGGGTATTATATTTTCTGCATGACAAAGGCGGTCTACATTCAGGGAAGCATTGCAGGTTATGTCCGGATCGAATTAAATCTGGATGAGATTTATGATGAGGAGCAGGCGCTATCCAGTCTTCAGCTTGAGAATGATGGATATTGTATTGTGAAAGGCGCAGATGGCACAACGATCATGCCGAGTTACTATGATGATGAAGATATCTCCTTTTCTTATTCAGCAGGGAATGGATGCAGCGTAGAGACGGTCTATGAGGCAAAGGACGGAACTCCGAAAGAGTCACAAAAGCTGATTGCTTATGAAACGGTTGAAATGGGCGAGGAAGAATTTACCTTGTGTATTTTGGAAGACTATGATAAAGTAACGCAGCCGATCGAGAGAATGGCATTCTATTTCTTCCTTCTGGGCGCGGTTCTGCTGATTGGTACGATTGGATTTATCTACAGTATTTCGGAACAGCAAAAGAAAGAAGCGCTGCTGGTCAAGGAACTACAGCATGAAAAAACAATGAATGAGGCGATGAAGAAGCAGGAAGGGCTGATGGAAAAATACAATCATTCTAAGACGATGAGTGTTTTGACCGGTTCGATCGCACATGAATTCAATAATCTGATGACACCGATTGTTCTGTATGCAGATCTGCTGGAAGAAAACGAAGTGGTCTTCCGGGAAATGCCTGAAGAGATTACAGAACTTAAAAGTGCAACGAAGCGATGTGAAGAACTGGCAAAACAGTTGTTGAGCTACAGCAGGCAGGGGAAAGCCGAGAAAGTGCTTACCGATTATGATGCGACATTCGCAGTGAATGAAGCTGTCAATATGGTACGGAAACTGCTCCCGGACAATGTTGAACTGAAAGAAAATATATGTAAAACGTCCTATTATATACATGGGCAGGTGGGAACTTTAAACCAGATTCTTCTGAATCTCACGACAAATGCAATCCATGCTATGAAGAATGGCGGAACGCTCAGCATTCAATTCGGTCTCAGCACAGACAGTGAGCAGGAAGTCAGGTTGATTGTGGAAGACACCGGAACCGGTATTCCATCTGAAATCCAGCGACAGGTATTTCATCCATTCTTTACGACGAAGCAGGCGGGAGAAGGAACCGGAATCGGGCTTACCGTAGTGAAAAGACTGACCGAAGAACATGGTGGTTCGATTCGTGTGAAGACAAAAGTCGGGAAAGGAACAAAATTTATACTTGATTTTCCGCGAGTGAAGAATCAGGAGTAAAAAAGAAGAATCACGGAACAAAACTCCGCGATTCTTCTTTTTATAGTAGCTTACTTATTTTCTTCTAAGTTTTCGTTTAAGTATGGTGTTGCTGTATCGGAAATATCAACCGCGTCTTCATCGGAGATACCATCAATTGTCTTCGCAACATTGTACCAGTCTTCGAATGTCATACCAAGCGGGAATTCTTTGTCAATATTTTCTGAAATGAATTCGTTGAAATCCGGAATTCCTGCATCTTCAAAGAGCTGGTTGGAAAGTTCCAGAGATTTCTGAGAATCACTTGCGTAAATGATATCTTCTTCCGGTAATGAAGGATTCTCCCACTGAGTTGAGAAATCTTCATTGTTTTTCATGTTCTGCTCTGACCACTGCCAGGTAATGGTTCTACCCTCGGCAACCGTCTTCATATAAACGGTACGAAGAGCAACATAAGGATCAACATCAAATCCATCAGCGAACATCATAGCTGCATTGTATGGATGTGAGTATAAATATTCAACAGAAAGCATATGAGCGTAAATCAGACGGCGGGCAAGTTCCGGATATTTCTCTCTGAAAGCAACGGACATTGCGTAACTACAGCAGGTACCGGCATTGTCATCCTGAAGAAGCTCACCTTCCTCTAATTCAGCGCCCCAGCTTGTAAGAAGAATCTTTCCAAACCCTTCAAATTCTGCCTGAGAGGCATATGGGTCACAGCAGGTAAAAGCATCGATCTGGCCTGCTTTTAATGCGAACATCGCATCTTTCTGTCCCATAGTAACGATATTATAGTCAGCCGGATCGTAAGAAATATCATTATCTCTTGCCCATTTTCTCCATTCCTCGTTGTACTGTGGCTCAGCTGTCATAGAAATAGTCTTTCCTTCCAGATCAGCAGGAGTAGAAATCTTATCCGGATTCACTACCAGATAACGGGAACCACCGAGGTGATTCGCAGCAGCCTGGAATACCGGAGAATCATCTGCCATCAGGTTTTTACTGAAGAAAATGTATCCTGCATCCATAGCACCACTGATCAGTGCGTTTACAGTTTCGCCGGATTTTGTAAGATTTACTTTTAATCCAAGGGCATCATAGATACCGGCTTTCTCGCCGATGATCGAACAGCACATGTGGTCACAGTTGAAATATCCCATTTCGATTGTGTAATTCTTTTCTTCATCTGTAAGTTCGCCGAATTCAAAGTCTTTTACAGCTTCTTTCGGATCGTAGTCTGTCTGCTCAACGTCTACAGTTGCATTGTTAGAGCTACTGTCATGACAAGCGGTGAGAAGAGAACAGGACATAGCCGCAACTAAAAGAACGGCAATAATTCTCTTTTTCATATTTTCCTCCTTTGTGCCAATAGGCTTAAAAATTAATATTTATTAATATTTGCAAAATAATCATAACAGATGAAAATGCAAATAAAAAGAGATAAAGGAATATATTGGCATTTCAAATAAAGGTGAAAAAGAATATTTTGAATCCGAATAAATTGATAAAATAAATAAATAGCTTTATCCATTATTTTTTTCAATTAGACTATAGTACAAAAGAACATTATAATAATATGGAAGTAACAAAGCAATTTGATGTTATTTAAGGAAGTTGAAAAAAAGAGAAATGCGTTTAGAGTACGTAAGAAGTTTTATTGGGGTTGTAAATTATAAGAGTTTTTCGCTGGCTGCAAAATACCTTTATTTGTCGCAGCCGACGATCAGTACACATATCAAACAGTTAGAAGCAGAACTGGGGGTACAGCTTTTGGTCCGCTCGACGAAGGATGTTCTACTTTCAGAGGAAGGAAAGGTATTTTATCCATATGCATTACAGTTGTTAGAGACGGAAAATCAGGCATTGAAGCAGTTATGTCGAAGTGAAAATGAGATGAATAGTATGGTTACAGTGGCAGTTTCGTCGGTGCCGGGGCATTATATGTTCCCGCAGTTTTTGGCTTATTTTCGAACAAAGAATCCGGATATATGTTTCCGAATTTCGGAAGGTGACAGTGGCGATGTTCTGCAGAAAATATTAGATTATGAAGTGGAAATAGGGATTGGCGGACTCGATAGTGGGAGTGAAAAAATTCACTCGGAAATGTTGTTTGAAGATGAGATCATCCTGATTACTCCCAACTCGGCTAAATACAGGAATATGAATGGAAAATTTCCGATTGAACAGATGAGAAAAGAGTGGTTTATAACGCGTGAGTTGGGCAGCGGAACGAAGAATGTTTCTGAAAATATTGAACAGGCATTGAAATTGGATGTTGGATCGCTTCACGTGGCGGCGCAGTTTGAATCATCTGAAATGGTACGCAGAGCGGTTGAAGCGGGAGCGGGAATTGCATTTATCAGCAAAACAGCAGCAAAAGAATCGCTGGATAAACAGAAAGTTCTGGAGTTCTCTTTTGCGGGAGTGAATACAAAACGAAAAATGTTTTTGATGTATCACAAAGAACGAAGACTGGGAGAAGCTGCAGAGCAGACAATTAGTGCGCTTAGAGATTTCTGTGTGGGAAAATGCAGGACTGAATAAAAGATAAAAAAAGAGCGCTGTTCTATAAATGAGTAATCATTTAAGGAACAGCGCTCTTTTAGACGGCGACAACCTGGTGGCCATGCCGTAAATTCCGTCTTTATTATTCTTTCCATCTTAATAACACGCGTTCACATAGAACTAAGATTGTATCAATAAGGAAACCGATCAGTCCGGCAATCACCATATAAGCGAGAACCTTCTCTGTCTGCAGTCTTCCTTGTGCTTCCACCATTATGTAACCGAACCCGGCACTTGTCGCAATGAACTCCGCTCATATAACGGACATCCATCCGAGACCAACTGCCAGACGGATACCGGTAAGAACTCCAGGAAGTGAACCTGGAAGTACAATATCTTTCAGAATACTGAATGTACTTGCACCCATAGATCTGGCTGCGTTGTAGAAATCTTTACTGATATCCTGTACGCCGGAAACCGTGTTTAGAATGATTGTGAAAAGTCCACTGAATGCGATAAGGAAAATGGTAGGACCATCTCCGATGCCGAACCATACAATCGTAAGTGGAACCCATGCCATGATCGGTACCTGACGCAGAGAATTGATAAATGGTGACATTGCCTGAAGGATTTTCGGCGAATATCCCATGATCATTCCGAGTGGGAAACCGATGATGAATGCATAGAATGAACCGGTTATGACACGACGCATTGTAATTGCCAGATTCTGCAGTACATACATATCTGTAAGTGAATAGAATATTTCGTATAATACATTTTCAAGATATGGGAACGTGAATGGCTGATTTACGGCATGTGCAGCAAAATACCATACAACAACGATGATTGCCAGAGAAATCATTGCACCGACATTGTAATTCTTTCCGCCCATCTTACGCCAGTTCTGTCTGTCCTTACTCTTAGTGGCCTGTATCATACGATCGACTTGCTTGTTTTCTCCCAATATTTCACCTCCTTAGTAATAATTCATAATTCAGTAGACAGGGCACAGAACCTATGCCAAGTCTTGCAGTTTAATGCAGTAAAATAATAACAAAATTTTAATAAATAATATAGGAATATTGAACAAAACAATAAAATAAATCCATAATATTATTTTTTTCTATAAATGCGGAAAGAACGAATAAATAAAGATATAATAGTACGGAATAAAATTGGAGGTGTAGAACGTGGAAAAGCCTTGTATCGAGTATATCAGTGCGTGTGCATGATGCGAAGTGTTTGGCGACTTGGTTCAAGTCCTGGAGAAAGAATATGAAGGACGGGTAAATGTAAAAATTTATCGCGCCGGCAAGGATTTCGATTATATAAAAAAATATGGAGCAACTACGAAAAGTATGCTGATCATTAATGAAAAAAAAGCAATTACGAAGCTGACAAAACCTGCTGTGCGTCAGGCTTTTGAGGAGGCATTGAAATTATGATATCAGAATTGGGCAGTTTTATTTTCAGTATCATCCAATCGGCGTGGTCAATGCTGAATAGTTCGTCATCGTGGATGATATTCAGTTTTGCTGTGGCCGGTGTATTGCATGAATTTCTGAAACCGGAGAATATTCAGAAAACTGCGATCGGTTCCAAGAGGATCAGCGGAGTATTCTGGACAACTCTGTCCGGAATGTTCATACCAATCTGCAGCTGTGGGACGATTCCGCTTGGAATCAGTATGTATTACAGTGGCGCATATTTGGGGCCGACACTGGCATTTATGACCAGCACACCGATGATTAATCCTTTGGCTGTGATTCTGGCATGGGGACTTTTGGGAAAAGAGATTACTATTATATATGTAATTACCGGATTTGTTGCACCGATGATCATTGGAATTGTGGCAAATCATTTTGCGGGAGACGAATTGCATATCGGTCTCCGCAATCAGAAGAATGAAGAAGCAGGAGGAACCATTTCATTGGAAACCGATGAAGAGGAAGAACCGGCTATGATCCAGCTGGAATTTGAGGAACCGTCTGTCTGGGAAAAGCTGAAGAGTGGACTTAGATGGTCTTTTACGGAATTGAGCGTGACCATAAGCAAGTATACTGTGTCAGGAATGCTGATCGCAGGATTCCTTTTTACCGTGGTGCCACAGTCTTTTGTGCAGGATTATCTGGGTAATCCGGGCATGATCTCCCTTCTGGGAATCACAGTTGTGGCTGCACTCATGTATGTTTGTGCGGTAGGCCACATCCCGTTTATTGCGGCTCTTGTTGCGAGCGGAGCAGCTCCGGGAGTGGCGATTACCTTTTTGATGGCAGGAGCCGGAACGAACATTCCGGAGCTGCTTACAATTTCCAAAACGATTGGAAAACGGGCCATGTTTATGTATTTTTCCATGGTGGTTGTGATTTCCAATCTGGTGGGTTATCTTACAAATCGTCTGCTTATGCCGGGATTCAACCCGGTACTGGATTTTGACAGAACCTCGCACACGATTCAGCAGGCAAATAAACTGATCATTGCACTGCCGGATTGGGGAGAATGGATCTGCAGTGGGATTCTGGTTGCGTATGCAGCATATGCATTGTTTAAAGCTATAAGATCGAAAATGAAGAAGGCATAGCAGATGAACAGTGATAAGAAGATTGCGATTTTTCTGGCAGGTTTTATTCTGGTCGGAGTGCTGGTAACCGTTTTCTTTCCGAAGGAAAGGGAGCGGAATGTGGATGCAACGATTCGGATTGGCGCCGGAGACGATATCTCCGGAGTGCTGATGAATGAAACGGTTAGTGAATTGAGTGATAAATATACGGTCGCAGAAAGTATGGAGAGTTCTTCCTTTAAAGATTGTTGAAGTAATATGGCTCAGTGGGCACTGAGTGCGGATGAGATCAATGTTGCTTTCTATTGCGGGCATATCGCACAGCACACGGTTGAGGAAAATGAGAACGTCATGATCTATGGACCGACTGTGATGAATGCAGAAGTGATCTGTTATAAAGATGATTTTGATAAGGTAAGGACGGTTGGCGTCAGTCAGGGAAGAGAGCAGGAAAAGGCAGTTGCTCAGAAAACATATCCCCAGATTGAAAAATTCGAGGAAATTACGCAAAAAGGTATTCTGTATTCTCTGGAAGACGGACAGGTGGATGCGGTTATTCAGGATTTAACAAAGGCCGCGGGAGTACCATCATATTCTTGCAAGCCGCTTTCTGACACGGATTATATTTCCTATGTTCTCGTCGTCGACAAAGAATTTGTTCAGACGGAAGCGTTTGCAGATTTTATAAATAGCTACAACAAAGCAGTGGATAAGCTGAATGAGCCGGAATACCTGGCAGAGAAACTGGGAGTGGAAAAAAGCTGGCTTCAGGATAAAACAATTCAATTTTTACGGTTAGAAGAAAGTGAGGAATAAAAGATGTCCATATCAGTAGAAGGAATTTCGAAGACTTTTAAGGGCAGGAAAAAAGGTGAAGAAGATAATATTGTGTTGAACGATGTGTCTTTTCAGGTGGATGAAGGCGAGTTTGTTTCTCTTCTGGGGCCTTCCGGCTGCGGAAAGACTACAACACTTACTATCATAGCAGGATTTCAGAAACCAAATGCCGGGAAAATCGTGGTAAACGGAAAAGAAGTGACAAAGCCGGGCCCGGATCGCTCTTTTATGTTCCAGAACTATGCACTTTTTCCATGGCTTAAAGTCGGAGAGAATATTGAATATCCGATGAAGAAAAAGAAAATGCCGAAAGAAGAACGCAAGAAAAAACTGGCAGAACTTCTTGAAATGGCGCAGTTGACACAATATGAGAATTATTATATCCATGAAATTTCCGGTGGTATGAAGCAGAGAGTTGCACTTCTCCGTGCATTGGCTTGTGATCCACAGGTACTTCTGATGGACGAACCACTTGGTGCCGTGGACTTTCAGATGAGACAGCTTCTTCAGATGCAGCTTGAAAGTATCTTGCAGCAGAGAAAGACAACAGCGCTTATGGTTACGCATGATGTTGATGAATCGATCTATCTGAGTGACAGGGTCATTGTCATGTCCAGAGACCACGGAAAGATTCTGGCGGATGTTAAGATTGATCTTCCAAGGCCGCGTGACCGTACGGCACCGCAGTATCATGAATATGTAGACCAGCTTACCACGATCCTCAAGGGCGCTTTAAGCGGAGGCGTCTTCACAAAAGAAGATAAGGACCTGATGGAATTCATTCAGGGAGTGGATGCGGGAAAAGAAGCTACGGCCTAAATAAGATTGAATGAATAGAAATTGGCAGTATTTTGATAAATATAGGGAATTTTAGAGGATAAGATTGAGAAGGGAAGAAAAATGAATATAG
The DNA here is from genome assembly GCA_051880095.1 of Bariatricus sp. Lineage (GTDB taxonomy): Bacteria > Bacillota > Clostridia > Lachnospirales > Lachnospiraceae > Allocoprococcus. The sequence continues at coordinate 59,445 of JBJENH010000106.1, forward strand.
AACAGAATGTACAGCGTAAGTTTAATGACAGACAGAATCAGGTGAGACACTATATTCTGGAGTTTACAGTGAATGAAGGCAGAGCATTTAATCTCGAGGAAGATAAAGCAGGTGTGCTTCAGGATCTGTCTATGACGGAGCAGGAATATTGGGACTGCGTCCGTGTACTCCGGGAAAAGGATGGAATGGTAGTAAGTGAAGAAAACGATGTGAATTTTATTTATCCGGTATCTGCACTTCCGACCAATCATCATGTGACGCTCGCGGATGGAAGAAGCTTTACGGCAATGTGCGCAATCGACGCGATCGGAGCAGCATTTACCTTCCATCAGGATTCAGAGGTACATTCTGTATCCGCGGTATCCGGCGAACCGGTCTTTGTAAAAATTGTGAACGGGGAATTGGCAGATTATGCGCCAAAGACGCTTCATGCGCTTACTTTCCCGTTGGAACAGGTGTCGAATTGGGCAGGTTCATGCTGAAATGTCATGAATTTCTTCTGCAGCAGTGCAGAATTCGACCAGTATGTTACTGAAATGGAGCTGGACCCGGACAACCTTATCAAAGCAGATATTCACATCGCGGTAAGAGAGGCGAAGGCTACATTTGAAGTATAAAAACATTTTTACAGGAGGTTTTATACCATGAAAGTAGCTTATTTATTGGAATCCGAACACGCAAGAGAAATCCTTGAGAACATGATCATTCCTCAGATGGAAGAAGATCGTCACGGAGTGGAGGTCGCAGGTATGATGTTCTTCTTTGACAATGCATATATGCTTGTTGAAGGCTCTGACATTGCGGCAAGACTTCAGAAACTGAGTGAGAAGACAGGTGTTCTTCTGATGGCATGCGACAGATGCTGCTACCAGAGAGATATCGCAGACAAGCTCATCGCTCCGGCAGGAATCGGATGCTTCCCGAACGTATACGCAGCACTTGCACCGGCAGGAGTGGACCAGGTGATCACCCTGTAAGAAAAGTCGGACGGTACTTTGTTGATTTGAACGAAATGGAATGCGAGGAGAAACGAATATGAGAGTATTAAGTGTACCCGGACTTTGCTGCCCGGAATGTGCAAAGAAGATTGATGCGGCTCTGGAGGAAGCAGGAGTCAATCACGAAGTGGATCTTGAAGGAAAGAAAGTGTCTGTATGCGACTGCGATCATTGCATGGAAGTTGCCATGGATATTTTAAAAGAAATGGGATTTGAAGCGGAAAGAATCGCATAAAATGATAATGAAAGCCCGGCATTTCAACGTGCCGGGCTTTTTTGCAATTCTCTAGTATAGCGTCCGATAAATAACTGGACCAATCACGCAGAATACTTCTTCGAGTGTGCAGGTCAAAAAACGTAGGCGTAGCGGGCTACGCTGAGGCTTTTTGATCTGTGCAATCGGAGAAGAAGGCAAGTGAGTGGTCCAGTTATTTTCGGGACGCTATACTAGGATACATAAGTGAGAGAAAAGAGGGCAAGAGAAAAATATATTTTTCTTTAACAAAGAATGTGATATACTACAACTGTATCACGCAAATTGGTATGGACTAAAGAGACAAATGAAGGGTGACAAAAATGATATTTGATACACACGCTCATTATGACGATGAGCAATTTCAGGAAGACCGGGATGCACTTCTGGAAGCGATGCCGTCCATGGGAGTCGGAACGATCGTAAATGTAAGTGCCACATATGAATCCTGCGCACGTGCAGTGGAATTGGCGAAGAAATATCCGCATGTATATGCTGCGGTCGGAATCCATCCGGATGAAGTAGGGGTTCTCGACGACGAAAAATTTGAAGAGATGAAGAAACTTTTTAAAGAAGATAAGGTGGTTGCAGTAGGAGAGATCGGACTTGACTATTACTGGGATAATGAATCCCATGAAGTGCAGAGAAAATGGTTTGTACGCCAGCTTGAACTGGCAAAGGAACTGAATCTTCCGGTGGTGATCCACAGCCGTGATGCCGCTGCGGACACGATGTATGTGATGGAGAATTATGCAAAGGGCCTTGAAGGTGTGATCCACTGCTATTCTTATTCAAAAGAGATGGCAGAAGAATATGTAAAAATGGGATTTTACATCGGAATCGGTGGAGTAGTTACATTTAAAAATTCAAAGAAGATGAAAGAAGTCGTAGAGGCAGTGCCGCTGGATCGGATTCTTCTGGAAACGGATTGCCCTTACCTTGCTCCGGAACCGTTTCGGGGTAAGAGAAATCAGTCCTCTTATTTAACATATGTTGCAGAGCAGATTGCAGAACTTAAGGGGATTTCGGCAGAAGAAGTGATTGCCAGAACGGAAGAAAATGCACGCAGAATGTATCGGTTGGATAGTGTTTAGCAGGCAGAAGCTCTGCCGTATTATGTGAGAGACGAGAGGAGACAAAATAAGTGAAAGAACCGACATTAGGGAATCCGCAGAACACCATTGAAGTTCTGCAGAAATATCGATTCAATTTTCAGAAGAAATTCGGACAGAATTTTCTGATCGATACGCATGTGCTGGATAAGATTATCCGGGCAGCGGATATTACGAAGGATGATTTTGTGCTGGAAATCGGACCGGGGATCGGAACGATGACACAGTATCTTGCATGTGCGGCACGGGAAGTAACTGCGGTGGAGATTGACAAAGCACTGATTCCGATCCTGGAGGATACATTATCGGATTATGATAATGTAACGGTGATTAATGAAGATATCCTGAAAGTGGATATTGCGGCACTTGCAGAAGAGAAAAATGGTGGAAAGCCGATCAAGGTAGTTGCGAATCTTCCATATTATATTACAACGCCGATTATCATGGGATTATTTGAAAACCATGTGCCGCTGGAGAGCATTACCGTGATGGTGCAGAAAGAGGTCGCGGATCGGATGCAGGTAGGACCCGGTACGAAAGATTATGGAGCATTATCTCTGGCAGTTCAGTATTATGCCGAGCCGTATATTGTTGCGAATGTTCCGCCAAATTGCTTTATGCCAAGACCTACCGTGGGATCTGCTGTGATCCGGCTGACAAGACACGCCGTGCCGCCGGTGCAGGTCAAAGATGAAAAGCTGATGTTCCGGATTATCCGTGCATCCTTTAATCAGAGGAGAAAAACACTCGCCAACGGACTTAAAAATTCACCGGAGCTGGACTTGCCGAAAGAGGTGATCGGTGAAGCGATCGATCGTCTGGGAAAAGGAGCGAGTATCAGGGGAGAAGCACTTACTCTGGAAGAGTTTGCAGAACTTGCAAATTACATCAGTGAACTGATGTAGAATATAGGAGGAAACGAGTATGAGGTATCAAATTCAAGGTGACACATTACCGGTAGTAATCTGTGAACTGGAAAATGGAGAACAGATGGTGACAGAGAGAGGATCTATGTCCTGGATGTCGCCGAATATGAAAATGGATACATCCACCAACGGAGGCATTGGTAAAGCATTTGGAAGAATGTTTTCCGGAGAATCTATGTTCCAGAATACTTACACGTCTCAGGGCGGGAAGGGACTGATTGCATTTGCGTCCAGCTTTCCGGGTTCGATCAAGGCGTTTGAGGTAAGACCGGGGCAGGAATACATTTTCCAGAAGAAGGCATTTCTGGCTTCAGAAGTAGGTGTGAGCCTTACCGTGCATTTCCAGAAAAAAGTAGCATCCGGATTGTTCGGAGGAGAAGGATTTGTTCTGCAGAGAGTATCTGGAAATGGAATTGTATTTGCCGAATTCGATGGGCATGTTGTAGAGTATGATCTGCAGCCGGGACAGCAGATCGTGGTAGATTCCGGATATCTTGCTGCCATGACGGCCAGCTGTCAGATGGATATCCAGACGATTCCGGGACTCAAGAATGTAGTGTTCGGAGGCGAGGGACTTTTTAATACTGTGATTACAGGACCGGGGCATGTATGGCTTCAGACGATGCCGATCAGCAGTGTTGCAAACGCACTGAGACCGTATTTCCCATCTGGAAATTAATAACTAGGTTATAAAACTTTAAGAATTATAGGATTGTATTTTTGTATACTATTTGATAGAATAGAACAACACACCAAAATTGGAGACGCTTGATGGCGAAAGGTACTTATTGGTTTAAGACAGAAAGAAAGGGGAATGGTAGATGACCAATAACGGAAAAACTGTGGAGCAGGTGTTGTTCGAGAATACACCGGAGATTGAGAGACTTGCGGCACTCTGTGAGAAGAGTAATGCGATTGACAAGGACCTTTACACAGAATACGATGTGAAGCGTGGCCTTAGGGATCTGAACGGTAAGGGTGTACTTGCCGGGCTTACGAATATTTCGGATGTCTGTGCCAAGAAGATCGTGAACGGCGAAGAAGTCCCTTGTGAAGGCAATCTCTATTATCGCGGGTATAATATCAAGGATCTTGTCAGAGGATTTCTGGAAGCAGGACACTATGGATTTGAGGAAGTTGCATATCTTCTGCTCTTTGGAGAACTTCCGAATGCTAAGCAGCTTGAAGAGTTTCATGAGATGCTGGTGGAGCGTAGAACATTGCCGCCGACGTTTGTCCGGGACGTGATTATGAAAGCCCCCAGCCGAGATATGATGAACAGTCTGTCGCGCTCGATTCTGAATCTGTATTCTTATGATGACAAGGCAGATGACACGAGCATTCCGAATGTATTGAGACAGTGTTTGAATCTGATCAGCCAGTTCCCGATGCTGATGGTTTACGGATATCATGCGTATAATTACCGAATGGGTGATGATCTTTATATCTATGCACCGGAGCCGGATAAATCTGTGGCGGAGAACATCCTGATGATGCTGCGTGAGGACAGACAGTATACAGAACTGGAAGCAAGGCTCCTGGATATGGCACTTGTGCTTCATATGGATCACGGTGGCGGTAACAATTCAACATTTACAACGCACGTTGTGACTTCATCCGGAACGGATACCTATTCTACCGTAGCCGCTGCGATGGCTTCTCTGAAGGGACCAAAGCATGGCGGCGCCAATATCAAGGTGACCCAGATGTTTGCCGATATGAAGAAAGAAGTCAAAGACTGGGAAGATGACGATGAGGTGAGGGCATATCTGGAAGGCCTTTTGAACAAAGAGCGATTTGACAAGAAAGGTCTGATTTATGGAATGGGGCATGCAATCTATTCTATTTCCGATCCGCGTGCGGATATTTTCAAGAGCTTTGTAGAGAAGCTTGCGGTGGAGAAGGGATGTCAGAAAGAATACAATCTGTATGCAAAAGTTGAGAAGATGGCACCGGAGATCATCGCACAGAAGAGAAAGATGTACAAAGGTGTTAATGCGAATGTGGACTTCTACAGTGGATTGGTATATGGTATGCTGGGAATTCCGGAGCAGCTTTACACACCGATCTTCGCGACGGCACGTATAGTAGGTTGGAGTGCACATCGCCTGGAAGAGTTAAAGAATGTGGATAAGATCATTCGTCCGGCATATAAGCCTCTGGCACCGCACAGAGAGTATGTGAAGATGGAAGAGCGATTATAATATATGGAGAAGAGCAGTTGTGTGACTGCTCTTTTTGTATAAAATCATGTTAGAATTCATAATATAGATCGACGCATGTTATTGACAAGAATGCATAAATGTAATACAATTGTACTACAAAGAGGAGGCGAGATTATGGCGAAAGAAGCGACATTACAAGTGCGGATGGATGCAGATCTGAAAGAAAAAGCGGAGAATTTATATCGGGAATTAGGGACTTCCTTTGCGGAAGCAGTGCGGATTTTTGCAAAACAGAGTGTTCTGGAAAATGGAATGCCATTTGTAATATCTGCGAATCACGGGAACACATATGGAAGGCTTTCTAAATATGCGGATCCGGTCAAAAGAGAGCAAGAAGAAGGGGCATTTGAGAGGGCTATAGTAGAGAAGTATGAAAAAGTTGATTGATGCGAATGTGATTCTGAGATATCTTCTGGGAGATCATTCCTTGATGTCAGAAGAAGCAAAAAGGATAATTGAAGAGGGTGCATTTACTCTACCGGAAGTTCTGGCTGAGGTTGTATATGTGTTGAAAGGTGTATATCATGTAGAGCGTAAAGAGATAGCGGAAACATTGATTGATTTTCTGGATGAAATTAGTATTGATAATCAGGAGATTATGTGCGAGGCGTTGGAATTATTTGCGGAGACATCTCTTGATTTTGTGGATTGTATTCTGATAGCCAGACATAGAATATTGGGAAATGAAGTTATGAGTTTTGATAAGAAGCTAAATAAAATGTTATCTTCTTCTTAAAATTATTAGACGAAAATGTAAAGAGTCCATGGACAGGTGCGATGCGCATTGGTCATGGACTTCTTTATTTACCAAAAAATATGGATGAAAAGTTAAGGAAAAGATTGACATTCTAAAATATTGCGTTAAAATATGTTTAGTATCGAACAATTCGAAAACGAACAAAAAGAAAGGCGGTGGTCGGATGACAGAAAAGAAGCGGGATCAGGTCGGCCTGGTTCTGAAGCGCCTGGATCATATGATGCGCCGGAATCTGTCGATGCATGTGAGAGAAGCAGGAATCGATGAGATTACATTGATGCATGGCTGGATCATTCGGTATCTCTATGAGAACCGGGAACGCGATATTTTTCAAAAAGATATTGAAAAACATTTTTCAGTAGGGCGTTCGTCTGTCACGAATGTCATTCAGTTGATGGAGAAAAAGGGATATCTTCGAAGAGAATCGGTGGATTATGATGCCCGCCTTAAGAAAGTATTGCTCACGGAGAAAGGAATTTGTACTCACGAAAAGATTGAAGGAATCATCAGCGGACTTAACGTCAGGACGTTGGAAGGAATCTCGGATGAAGAGCTGGATGCCTTTTTTACTGTTACTGAGAAATTAGAGAAAAATCTTATAAAACAAAAGGAACTTTTTATCAACAAGGAGGAGAGAGATGATTCGGACATTACTGAAAGAAGTAAAAGAATTTAAAGCTGCATCAGTCATAACGCCGATGTTCATGATTCTGGAAGTTATCATGGAAATGATGATCCCGTATTTGATGGCATCTATCATTGATAACGGTGTCAATGCCGGAGACATGGGCCATATTTACAGAGTCGGAGCGGTAATGATCGTTGCAGCCTTTGTGGGGCTTTTTGCCGGAATTATGGGAGGAAGGTTCGGAGCGAAGGCTTCCACAGGATTTGCGAGAAATCTAAGAGAGGCGATGTTCCGCAATATCCAGACATTTTCGTTTTCAAATATTGACAAGTTCAGCACAGCAGGACTTGTAACAAGACTTACGACGGATGTAACAAATATCCAGAATTCTTATCAGATGGTACTCAGGATGTTTACCCGTGCACCTGCCAGCCTGATTTGCGCGATGGTGATGGCATTCCGCATTAACGCGCGCCTGGCTTCCATCTATCTGATTGCTGTAATTATTCTGGGAGGAATCTTGTTCTTTATCATGAGCAATGCAACCAAATATTTTCAGATGGCATTTCCGAAATACGATGATATGAATGCTTCTGTGCAGGAAAATGTGTCGGCTATTCGTGTTGTAAAAGCTTATGTAAGAGAAGAAGAGGAAACACAAAAATTTAAACGGACGAGTGAGAATATTTATAAGATCTTTAAAAAGGCCGAATGTAATCTGGTTTACAATTCACCGATCATGCAGACTACCGTTTATACCTGTATTCTGTTGATCAGCTGGCTTGGTGCGAAAATGATCGTTTCTGATACATTGACCACCGGAGAATTGATGAGTCTTCTGACATACTGTATGAACATTCTGATGAGTTTGATGATGTTGTCCATGGTTTTCGTTATGATTTCCATGAGTATGGCAAGTGCTAAACGTATTTCTGAAGTTCTAAGTGAGACCAGTGATTTGAAGAATCCGGAAGAACCGATCCATGAAGTGGCGAACGGTTCTATTGAATTCAGAAATGTAGATTTCTCTTATAGAAAAGATGCCGGAGAACCGGTGCTGAAGGATATCAATATTTGCATTCGCTCCGGTGAAACAATCGGAATTATCGGAGGAACAGGAAGTGCTAAAACTTCGCTTGTGAATCTGGTGAGCCGCCTGTATGATGTGACACAGGGGGAAGTGCTCGTAGGCGGAAGAAATGTCAAGGAATATGATATGGAAGCTCTCCGTAATCAGGTTTCTGTCGTGCTGCAGAATAATGTGCTGTTTTCGGGTACAATTCTGGATAATCTGCGTTGGGGCGATAAAAATGCGACTCGCGAAGAATGTGAGAGAGCCTGTCAGCTGGCGTGCGCCGATGAATTTATTCAGAGATTTCCAAAAGGATATGAGACCCATATTGAGCAGGGCGGAAATAACGTATCCGGCGGCCAGAAGCAGAGACTTTGTATCGCGAGGGCATTGCTTAAGAAACCGAAGATTCTGATCCTGGATGACAGTACCAGTGCGGTGGATACGGCAACCGATGCCAAAATCCGTAAAGCTTTTGCAGAGGAAATACCGGACACGACAAAACTGATCATTGCACAGAGAATTTCAAGTGTGCAGAGTGCAGACCGGATCCTTGTCCTGAACGAAGGAAAAGTGGATGGATTCGGAACACATGAAGAATTGCTTGCCGGAAATGAGATTTACCGTGAGGTATATGAATCTCAGACAAAAGGCGGCGGAGATTTTGATGAAAAGGCAGGTGAATAGAAGATGGCAGGACCAATGAAGCCGGGAGCACCAAGAGGGGTGAAAACGAATGTTAAGAATCCTGGGAAATTGTTTGTAAGATTGATGAAATATATCCTGAAACGGTATAAAATCCACTGTATCCTTGTGTTCTTCTTCATTTGCGGAGGCGTTCTTGCAAATGTACAGGGAACGATGTTCACAAAGAACCTGATCGACGATTACATCACACCGTTTCTGCTTTCCGATACGCCGGATTTTGGACCGCTGGCGCATGCGATTGCAAGAGTGGCTGTCTTTTATGCGATGGGAGTTCTGTGTACATACTTGTACAACAGAATCATGGTAAATGTAACCCAGGGGACTTTAAGAGATATGAGAAATGATCTCTTTGAACATATGGAAAAACTTCCGATTAAATATTTTGACTCTCATGCGCATGGCGATATCATGTCAGTCTACACCAACGATATTGATACGTTAAGACAGATGATCAGTCAGAGTATGCCACAGGTAATCAACAGCGGATTTACGATCATCAGTGTATTTATCAGTATGCTGATCCTGAATATCCCGCTTACAATCGTGACTCTGATCATGGTGGCGCTTATGATCAAAGCCTCCGGATTTGCTGCAGGAAAGAGTGGAAAATATTTCATGGAGCAGCAGGTGAATCTTGGTAAGGTTAACGGATATATCGAGGAAATGATGAATGGACAGAAGGTTGTCAAGGTCTTTTGTCATGAAGAGGAAAATGAAGAGCGCTTCAAAGAACTGAACGATCAGCTCTTTGAGAGTGCGGACAGAGCCAATACATTTGCCAATGTGTTGGGACCGATCAATGCACAGCTTGGAAATGTGAGTTACGTAATCTGCGCGATTGTTGGAGGTATTCTTGCCCTGAATCATGTGGGCGGATTTACACTCGGCGGACTTGCAAGTTTTCTGACATTTAACAAGAGTTTCAGTATGCCGATCAATCAGATCAGTATGCAGGTCAATTCGATTGTTATGGCGATGGCAGGTGCAGAAAGAATCTTCCGCCTTATGGATGAGACGGTGGAAAAAGATGAAGGATATGTAACTCTGGTAAATGCAAAAGAAGAAAACGGAAAACTTGTGGAAAGCGCGGAGCGTACCGGAAGATGGGCATGGAAGCATACTCATCAGGCGGACGGAACTACAGATTATGTAGAAGTGAAAGGGCACGTTGTCTTTAATGAAGTGGATTTCGGATATACAGACGAGAAGATTGTGCTTCATGAGGTGAAACTCTATGCGGAGCCGGGACAGAAGATTGCGTTCGTAGGTTCAACCGGGGCAGGAAAGACGACGATCACCAATCTGATCAACCGTTTCTACGATATTCAGGATGGAAAGATTCGGTATGACGGAATCAATATCAACAAGATTAAGAAACCGGATCTGAGACGATCTATGGGAATCGTACTGCAGGATACCCACTTGTTTACCGGAACAGTCAAAGAAAATATCCGTTACGGAAAACTGGATGCGACCGATGAAGAGGTGATCGCAGCGGCAAAACTTGCCAATGCTGACGGATTTATCCGCAGACTTCCGCAGGGATATGACACCATGCTTCGGGGAGATGGGGCAAACTTAAGTCAGGGTCAGAGACAGCTTCTTGCGATTGCACGTGCAGCGATCGCAGACCCGCCGGTACTCATTCTCGATGAGGCGACCAGTTCGATCGATACAAGAACCGAGCGGATCGTTCAGGACGGTATGGATAAGCTGATGCATGGACGTACCACATTTGTTATCGCACATAGATTGTCAACGGTACGGAATTCAGACTGTATTATGGTTCTGGAGCAGGGAAGAATTATTGAGCGTGGAACGCATGAACAGCTTATGGAGGAAAAAGGAAAGTATTATCAGCTTTATACTGGAAATGCGATCAGCGCGTAAACGAAAAATATGGAATTTATGTCAGGGGATGTTCCCTTCGGAAACGAAGATACATTCCCTGATATTGTATTGTAACAGTTTGGCTTTGGGGATGAACTGTTATGCTGTACTATGAAGGTCCGATAAAACAGATTGCTTTTTCCTGATCGATACCATATACTTTTAGTTGTATGAGAGTGAAAAGAGGAAACTGAAAATGAAAGAAAAAATATATCAAGACAAAACATTTTGGAGCAAATTATGGAAACTCGCCGCGCCGATCGCATTCCAGAGCCTGATGCTGGCAGCAGTCGCCGCCGCCGATGCGCTGATGCTGGGGCGGGTCACACAGGACTCCATGTCGGCAGTGTCGCTGGCAACGCAGATTCAGTTTATCCAGAATATGACGCTGACGGCGGTGGTTTCGACAATCGTAATTCTGGGAGCGCAGTATTGGGGCAAGAATGACCGGAAATCTGTGAATGATATTTTCTGTATCGGACTTAGATCCAGTGTAGTGGTATCGATGATCTTCTTTATCGGCTGTGTATTTTTTCCGAGATATCTTATGTTGATCTTCACGAATGAAGAAGTACTGATCACCATAGGAATACGGTATTTAAAAGTGGCCGGTTGGTCTTATCTGATCACAGGGGTCTCGCAGTGCTACCTGGCGATTATGAAGGTCAGTGAACATGCGCTTCAGACAGCCATTGTCAGTTCAGGCGCGGTGGTAATCAATATTATATTGAATGCAGTATTTATATTCGGGCTATTCGGAGCACCGGCATTGGAGGTCCAGGGAGCGGCACTTGCAACGCTTATCTCACGGATAATTGAACTGGTGTGGGTTGTGGGCTATTCTTACCGCAAAGGGTATATGCATCCGGACTGGAGCAGAATGTTTAAAAGAAATCGCCTGTTATCCGGTGATTTCTGGAAATGTGCTCTTCCTTTGCTGGGAGCAAGCCTGTTCTGGGGAGTCGGATTTACCTCGTATTCAGCGTTTATGGGGCATCTGGGAACCGATGCAACTGCGGCAAATTCCATCGCTGCTGTAGTGAGAGATCTGGTATGTTGCCTTTGCAATGGACTGGCAAGCGGAGGAGGGATTCTCGTCGGCAACGAGCTGGGCGCCGGTCATCTGGATCGGGGAAAATACTATGGAGACCGACTTGTAAAAATTGCATTTCTGACGGGATTTTTATCTACGGCAATCATGCTTGCTGTCACCCCGTTTGTTACAAGATTGGTAAAAATGACCGAACAGGCAGAAAAGTATCTGATCGGAATGATGATCATTATGGCATTTTATATGATCGGGCGTACCGTAAATACGATCATTATCAACGGAATATTTGCGGCCGGAGGAGATACGATCTTCGATATGTACAGTCTGGCAATTTGCATGTGGGGGATCGCGATTCCGCTTGCGGCAGCAGGGACATTTTTCCTGCACTGGCCGGTGCTCGTTGTATATGCGTGCACCTGTCTGGACGAAGTGGGCAAGATTCCATGGGTGATGTATCACTATCGTAAATACATATGGGTCAAAGACCTGACCCGTGAACTATAAAACGAAGGAGGAAGAAAAATATGATGATTATTGGAGTGATTCTGGCGGCTCTTGCAGTACTGATTCTCATTGTAGTGCTCCGCGCGGTCATGCTGAAGCCGACCGAAGCCAAGGAAGCAAAAGTGAAGCTTGATACGAGTCAGCGGAGTGTGGAATACGGAAAACGTCTGGCAAAAATGATTCAGAAAGAGACGATCTCCTGCCTGAATCAGGAAGACAGAAGCAAGTTCTATGAATTCCATGAGGTCTTGGAAGAATTATTTCCGAACGTGCATAAGACTTGTGAGAAACATGTGTTTAACGGAAGCCTGCTCTTTAAATGGAGCGGGAAAAGCAGTCAAAACCCGATTCTTTTTATGAGCCATCAGGATGTGGTGGAAGCAGGCGGAACCTGGGAACACGCCCCTTTCAGCGGTGACATCGACGAAGAAGGTAGAGTATGGGGACGAGGAACGGTGGATACCAAAGGAAGCCTTTTCTGCATCTTCACAGCGATCGAAGAACTGATCGGAGAAGGATATCAGCCGGAAGTAGATGTCTATATCGGAAGCAGCTGTACTGAAGAGTGGAGTGGTGACGGAGCTCCGGCTACCGTCGAATATCTGAAAGAGCAGGGAATCGAACTTGCTCTGGTACTGGATGAAGGCGGCATGATCATCGAAGAACCAATCGGCGGCGTCAAAGGAACCTATGGCATGGTCGGCGTTGTGGAAAAAGGATATGGCGATGTCAAATTCACAGCCAGAAGCAACGGAGGACACGCAAGCGCGCCGAAGAAGAATTCTCCGCTTGTTCGTCTCGGAAAATTTATGGTAGATGTAGAAAAACACAGCCCGTTCGTAAACAAATTCACACCGACTCTGGATGAAATGTTCCGGCGCTGCGCTCCAAATATGGATTTTGGCATGAAAGTGATCTTTGCCAATATGTGGCTGTTCAAGCCGCTTCTGGAAAAATTACTTCCGTCTATCAACTCCGTGGCAGGCGCCATGATCCACACGACACTCGCATTTACCACGGCAAAAGGATCCGATGGCCTGAACGTACTCCCTCAGGAGGCCTATGTGACCGGCAACATGCGTTTCAGCCATCACCAGCCGAATGAAGAGAGCATCAAAGCCGTGAGCGAAATCGCAAAGAAATATGATATCGAGACAGAAATCATCTGCCAGGATCCGCCATGCCCGATCGTAGATTATAACAGCAATGCATTCCGTCTTGTAGAAGAAACAGCAAAAGAAATGTATCCCGGTATCGGCATCTGCCCGTATATCATGACCGGCGGAACCGATGCAAAATATTATTCCGAAGTCAGTAAGAACTGTATCCGCTTTGCACCACTGTACATCAATGGGCAGCAGTACGGAAGCATTCATGCGTTGAACGAGAATATTTATCAGGGGACACTTCCTATGGGAGTGGATTTTTATAAAAATGTGGTAAGGAAGAGTAAGTAGTGACTAGGGGACGGGTACGTAGACACTAGTTGTGTCTACGTACCCGTCCCCTAGTCACAAAATAAGAGGTAATCTGATCTATGGAACCATATTATTACAACAAAATGACCAAACAGCAGCAGGCAGCATATCATGCAATCCTTCAAGGGTTGCTTACAATTTCAGATGAATTTCAGATTCCGCGTCTGGAGGCGGAAGAGCTTTACAATGTGTTCTTCCGCCTTCGCCTTGATCATCCGGAAATATTCTGGGTGCCCAGCTATAAATACAAATATTATCCGGATTCACCCAATCTCATATTTGTCCCGGAATATCTGTTTGAAAAAGGAAAAATTAAAGAGCATCAGAAAGCCATGAAGGCGAGAGTTGAGAAATTAGTACGCCCGGCAATGAATTTGTCTGAGTGGGACAAAGAAAAATACATACACGATTTTATCTGTGAAAATGTACATTACGATAAGCTGAAAAAGCCATATTCCCATGAGATAATCGGTCCGCTGGGACAAGGTGTCGGGGTATGTGAGGGCATTGCAAAATCAGTAAAAATTTTGTGCGATGCACTGGGAATCTGGTGCATCATTACAGTCTGCGGCAACAACCCGGATAAGGGGATCAAATATCGCCATACATGGAATATTGTGAAAATCGGTGGAAAATATTATCATCTGGATGCAACGTTTGATAATACGCTTGGAAAGGATGAAGTGCGCTACGATTATTTCAACCTGGATGATAAAAGTATCTTTCGGGATCATGAGCCTTTGATCGTACCGGCACCGGCCTGTATAGATGGGGATCATTTTTATTATAAAGAAAAGAAATTGTCATTTACCAAAAAGGAGGAGGTATATAAGAGAGCGCTTCAGGCAGCGAAGAAAGGGAAAATGTTCACATTCCACTGGCGAGGAGGATATTTGACAAAAACGGTACTCGAAGAACTGTTGGAGTTGATTCAAAAGGCAGGAGAAGAGAATGGAAAACGAGCCAGAATCAGTCTGAACTGGTCACAGGCAGTCATCCGACTCGCGTTTACGGAAAAAATCGGTCAGGCGGAAGTTGTGGTGGAAGAAGCAAATGAAGGAGAACGTGGGGGGACTGGGGGGGCAGGTACATAGACACGGATAGTGTCTATGTACCCGTCCCCTAGTCACTGTCCCCTAGTCACTTCTAATTCAAAATCAGTTCGATTCTTGTCCCTTCGGGGAGTGCAAACCAGTTGCGTCCGTTGGGAAGAGGCGTGCATCCAACTTCCAGTGCTTTTTGAACTGTTTCTTCTATGTTATCGACAGAAATTCCGATATGGTCAAAGAGGCCAGTGGCATCGTGAGTGACAGGAGTTTCATTCAATTGAATGCCTTGATGGAACCACACTTTCCGTTCAGGAGTAAGACCGGATATTTTTCTGACTTCCATTTGAAATAATTCTTGAAAAAAATGTACATGCCAGTCAAAATCCTTTACGTTTATTGCAACATGGTGTACTTGTGCTTTCATTTAATAATTCCTTCTTTCTGTAATGAATATCAGCTACTTTCCCTTTCCACAAGTGAGGAGGAAAATACAAGATGCTGAGGGCTTGGTTTCTGATCAGAGGGTGCTTCAATCTCTTCAATAGTCATAAGCGCTGCTTTTACTCCGATTTCGCGTGCGGGCATTTCCATTGCTGTCATGGTGGTTTCAAGCATTTCACCGATGACATGTCCGGTGAGACTGATAAGGCGAATCTGGTCGGGAACTTTCATTCTATTTTCTTTAAGTGCGCGCATGGCTCCGATTCCCTGGGCATCCACAGCGGCCATAATGGCATCCAGATCAGGATTGCGGTCAATGAGCTCCAGAGCACACTGATAACCATATTCCAGACTGTTGACAGGACCGGAGGACGATGCGCTGATTTCTGGTAGGCCTAACTCTTGAGTGGCTCGAAGATAACCATTATATCGTTCCCGATAGGGGGCAAGTTTCATGGAACCGTTGATCAGCCCTATTTCATGGCAGCCTTTTGAAGCCAGATATTTTGTAGCTTCGTATCCGCAGGTCTCATAGTTTACAATCACGCTGCTCAAAGTGGGATCTTGTTGGCGGACGATCTGCGTCACGGCGAGACCGCTGGTGTGAATATCCCGTATCAGGCGTCCGTTCTGCCCTGTGCCGGCGATGATGATTCCATCTACAAAACCATTTCTCAGTCGGTTCAGACACTCTTTTTCGATTTTATAATCATCTTCTGTGTTGCAAATTAATGTACCGTACCCTCTCTTGCGGGCTTCTTCCTCAATTCCCTGGGCAATTTCAGCAAAGACGGTTAGATGAAGACGGGGAATCACAACACCGATCGTGTGGCGTTTCCCTTGTCTGAGTCCTTGGGCCAGCACATTGGGCTGATAACTAAGCTCCTTTACAGCAGCCATGATGCGCGCCTTGGTATCGGGATGTACATAGGAAGTATTGTTTAATGCGCGGGAAACGGTGCTGACATCAACACAGGCAAGTTTTGCGACATCTTTTAGTGTGGCCATACGCTCACTCCCTTTCTTAATTTAGTAAATGTTCGTAGAGCAAACGATTGCACTGAATGTGGGAAATCGTTTGTATATACGTATTATAATAGAATCTTCAATATAATTCAAGTTTTGAGATAGACAAAATTAATAAAATTATACCTGGATAATCAAATAAATTGTGCAGTAATGCAAAATATTGCAGAGCGTATGCAAGAAATTGCAGACATGCGGGGCCTTATTGACGCTTGCTTTGGAATGTGGTATAAAATAATCACAAGATATACAAACGTTTGTACAAGAAATAAAGGCAAAAGCAAAAGGCGCAGTGCTTAGCCGCAAGTACCCAAGAATCATATGAAAAAGAAAAGGAGAACATAACCATGGCAAAAACAAAAACTTTCAAAACTATTTTCCCGGCAGTATCTGTACCTTTAAATGATGACTATACAATCAATGAACCAGAATTCCGTGTATACCTCAGATGGATCAAGAGCTTCTACGGAAAAGGAATCGAAGGTCTTGTATGTAACGGACATACCGGTGAAATCACAGGACTTACACGTGCAGAGAGAAAGAGAGTTGTTGAGATCTGCTCCGAAGAATGTGGTGACGTAATGACCATCATCTCCGGTGTAAACTGTGAGAATACACAGGAAAGCATCGAGATGGCAAAAGAAGCAAAGGAAGCTGGAGCAGACGGAATCCTTCTGATGCCTCCGCATATGTGGCTTCGTTTCGGTATGAACCCGAATGCACCGTTTGAATATGTTAAGGATGTTGCAGAGGGTGCTGACATCGATATCATCATCCATCTGTATCCGGCAACAAGCAAAGCCTTTTATCCGGTTGAGACTCTGATCAAAATGTGCAAAGAGATCGACCATGTGAAATGTATCAAGATGGGAACACGTGTTACTTCTATTTACGAACATGATGTACGTCTCCTTCGTCAGGAATGTCCGGATATTTCACTCATCACCTGCCACGACGAGACACTGTGCGTAAGCTGGTTCCCGGGAATGGACGGAGCGCTCATTGGTTTCGCAGGATGTGTTCCGGAACTGATCTGCCCGGCACGCGAAGTATTTGCAAATCCGGACAAACATACCCTGAAAGAAGCTCAGGACTGGTCAGACAGAATTTACCATATTTCACAGGCAATCTACGGCGGCGGACAGCCTTCCGGTGAAGCACATGCACGTCTGAAAGAGGCGCTGTACCAGAGAGGAATCTTCTCTAATGCATTAATGAGAAAACCGGTACTTCCACTTAATCAGGAAGAAAAAGACTGGGTAGCTCTTGGACTCGAAAGAAGTCAGCTTCCAAAAGTAGATATGAGCCAGTATGAAAAATAAATTTCAAACCGATCCTTTTTATATGGGACAAAGAACAAGACCGTTTTACTTTAATATAGTATTGGGTTAGTTCTAAATAAAGGAGAAATATATGGAGACGAAAGATAACATTTCAAAAAATAGTGAGGCTGCGGAGAACTTTGATCCGTCCAAAGTAAAGAAATTGACATTTTGGGAAATCCTGAAACGGATTGGTCCGGGAATTATTCTGACCGGAGTGGTAATAGGTCCCGGAAATATTACAACATCTGCTATGCTGGGAGCCAATTATGGCTATTCTATGATATGGCTGGTTATACCGATTGCGTTTATGGGAATCA
Source organism: Bariatricus sp. (assembly GCA_051880095.1). Taxonomy (GTDB): domain Bacteria; phylum Bacillota; class Clostridia; order Lachnospirales; family Lachnospiraceae; genus Allocoprococcus. Next base: position 77,205 of record JBJENH010000106.1, read on the forward strand.
CCTTTATGCTTACTACATACCGGATTTCCATGCTGACGGGGATGCCGATTATTCACGCAATCCGGCACTATTATGGTAAGTTTGCTGCAGGATTTGTAGGTGTTGCACTTTTTCTGGCATGTCTGTTCTTTACGCTTGGAAATGTTTCCGGAACTGGTGCAGGTATGAATCTTCTGTTCGGAATTAACTGGAAATTAGGAGCACTTATCATGCTGGCGGTATTATTTTACTGCTATTTTTCTAAAGGTGTGTATTCCAAGGTAGAGAAGGGAATTATGATCTGTATTCTGGGAATGATCGTTGCTTTCTATGCGACACTTGTGGCATCGGGCGGACCGGACTGGGGAGCTATGGGACACAGTATGACGCACTGGTCATTCCCAGAGGGAAGTCTGACGACAGCACTGGCTTATGTCAGCACCAATGCTGCGGTAACAGCAGGAATATACGGAACTTATCTGGGAACAGAAAAGAAGTGGAAAAAGGAAGACCTCTTCAACGGTGCAATGCTCGCAGATGCAATTGCGCACGTGATCACGGTTATCCTGATTTCCGGTGCGATCATTCTGGTTGGAGCCATTGTACTTCATCCGCAGGGAATTGCAATTACAGCACCGGCTCAACTTGGTGAACTACTGGTTCCATTCCTTGGAAATGCAGCGAAATATGTGATGGGGATAGCCCTTCTTGGAGCAGGTTTTTCTTCATTGTTAGGTAATACGCAGCGAGGAATGGTTCTCCTAAGTGCAGGTTTTGATAAAGAAGTTGGATTGGAGACAAAAACCATTCGCTGGGGATGTGTGATATGTCTGATTATTGCCTGTGCGATCTGCTTTGCATTCGGTGGCTCTCCGACACAGCTTATCTTTATTGCAAATGTGGCAACGGCCATTGCAACACCGGTTGCCGGATTATTCATCTTGTTAATGATATGGAAAAAAGAGGTAAATGAAGGACTGAAACAGCCAAGAGTGCTTCAGATTTGTATGACAATCAGCTATGTATTTGCATTGGTTATGAGGGTGTCAGCACTGGTAAACTATGTGCCGAAATTAATCGCATCTTTTGCAAACCTATTTTAAGAGTGACTGGAAGTGACTGGGGGACGAAGTGACCAGGGGACGGGTACATAGACACTATTCGTGTCTATGTACCCGTCCCCTGGTCACTTCGTCCCCCAGTCACTTAGAATTAAGAATAAAAGTATTGCATTTTCCATGCTTTAGGGACTATACTTCGAGTAGATATACGGAGGTTGAATCATCATGGCAGTTTGTTTTTGGGGAATCAAAGGATGGAGGTTTGGTCATTTCGGCTACCCGGACGGAGAATCAGGGAATTCTTACGATATTAAAAGTTGAAGAATCCTGTGAGATGGATCAGAATTTTAGCCATTATAAAGAATTGTTTCATAGTTTGAGCTCGATTCGATATTGTAAAGTGGAAGTGTTCCGGGATTGTATATTGGGAACACTTCGCATTCCGCAGAAAGGGGAACAGCGCAGTCCCCTGATGACGTTTGGATTCTATTTATCGGAGAATGAACTTCAGCTTCGGGAATTGTATCAGTCGCAGCAGGATTTGCAACAGAATAAAGTGATGTGTATTCTGACGGTTGTCACAACATTGTTCCTTCCTCTTACACTTTTGAAAGGATGGTATGGAATGAATTTCGTGAACATGCCAGAATTAAGTTGGAAATACGGGTACATAGACACTATCCGTGTCTATGTACCCGTCCCCTAGTCACAAAAAGCAAATGAAGGAGAACGGGAATAGTGGACACATTATCTATGCTGCAGGAACTTTTGGAACAGGATCAATTTGAACTGGTGTTTCCGGAAAAGCAAGAAAAAGCTGATCAGGACATTTGGCTTGTTTATTTGATGAATGATGCGGTGGAGAGCTTTCTGGTGTTTAAAAATGCAAGGATGACCGGGGAGTTCCGGAAAGACTATGAAGGAGAGCTGGAAGCATCCATCAGCCATAATGGTAAGGAGTATATTTTGATTGTACGCCAGGAAAATTCAGTGGTAACTCTGTTTTTTGAAGATGTATTTCCAGAGGTTCATCTTTATGATTATGGAGAAATCGGGCATTTCTGGGTACAGGGATACGAATATCTCAGACAGCTGGAGTATCGGATTGCGATCTTAAGAGATAAACTGTATTATCTGGGGGAGGAATTCTGCACGCCTGAGGAACGAAAATTGGCTGCATTGGCGGAATTCCCGCCGTTGAATTATTGCTGTTATCCGGCGGTTCCAAATCAATATATTGTACCGAGAGAAGATGGATGGATGCCATCCGAAGAGGCAATCACGGTGATGGAAGAATTGGCCGGCAAGGTGAATGATAAGCGAATGAAGCGGATTCTCAGATTCTATCGAAGATATCCGCTTCTGACGATGGCTAAAGAGATCGCACGAATGCTGCATAGGAATGCGCATGCAGAATTGGTGGATTTATTGAATAAGAAATTAAAAGAAGAATCTGCAGTTTATCCGAGGCGCTCATTCGGAGAAGCAGATCAAAAATATATGGCGTTGATCGAGAAGGTGAAAAAGAGGCAGGAAGAACTGAAACTTCAGGGGCGGGAATCTGTACTTCTCCGAGAAGAACCTTTTGCGAATGTGAAAGACGGGATTGATTTTCAGGTACATTTGATGATATGGGAGGAGGGGATCGTGAATAGGAAAGTGGTAGTTGAGAGTTATAAGTGACTAGGGGACGGTGACTAGAGTGACTAGGGGACAGGTACATAGACACTATTCGTGGCTATGTACCTGTCCCCTAGTCACTCCCCGTCCCCTAGTCACTCCTCGTCCCCCTAATCACTTATAGAAAAAATCAATAAAAATGTCGAAATATCAAGTTAATCAATTGGACTTCTGTCCCGAAAAACGATAGAATAATATCAAAAGGGTGGGATGAAGAAGTATGTTAAAACCCGATACGAAAGGAGTTCTGGCTAATTCAGTAAAGGAACTTCTTAAAGAAAATTCGTTTACCGATATAGGTGTTCAGGACATCGTACGATACAGTCGAGTATCAAGAACAGCATTTTATAATCACTTTAAGGATAAATATGATCTTGTCTGCTGGATTTACAGAACAGATGCAGACCAGATCTGCAAAGGGTTTACTGGTGAAAACTGGAGAAAATATCATACCAGACTTCTTGAGTATATGTTAAAGGAACGGGATTATTATATCAACGTTTCTTCTTATCGTGGGCAAAATTGTATAGAAGATTATGTGACTGATTATGCGGTGGCATGTATGGAAAGTCATTTGAAACGGGAGTTGGGCGTTTGCGAACTTCCGGAAGAAGTTATGATTTCACTTTACATGTGGAATTTGACAAGAACGACAGTAATTTTCCGGTGGATACGTTCGAAGGATAACAGAAGTCCTAAAGAAATAACTCAACTGATATGCGGTTGTATACCGGAGCCAATCAGTGCATTCTATCATTAGTTTATGGGAAATATGTGAAGAGTTTCAAGAAACTGCAGATCATATTTCCCATAAACTTTTTATTATACACCTAATAAATGCTATAGGAGCTTTACATTTCATTCTATTTGTAAACCTTGTGAACAAAAAGGAACGTTTGTAAATTCCGATTTCTATGAATTCCTTTTATAATCAAAGTGATATTTAGGTTATACTCTCACAAAAGATGCAGACAAACTGGTGAGAGACAAAAAAGGAGGATACTTTTATGAAGAAAAGAGTCTTAGCGATCTTACTTGCATCGGTTATGGCAGTAGGTTTGATTGCCGGGTGTGGTGGAAAAAGTGAAGAGAAGACAACAGACACAAAAGAAGAGACACAAAAGGAAGAAGCAACAGGAGAAAAAATTGAAGGCGGTTCCATTGTTCGTGCAATGCCTACAGATATTTCAAGCTTAAATATCCTATACGAAACAGGTGATGAAGGAATGACTATGTTAAAACCTGTTTATGATCCGCTTTATATTGTTTCAAAAGATGGTGTTCGTTACTATCTTGCCGAAAGCCATGAAGTATCTGACGATGGACTTACGATTACTGTAAAGCTTCGTGATAATTTGAAATGGCATGATGGAGAGAGTATCACAACAGACGATGTACTGTGGAATTTTGAATTTCGTATGAATCCTGATAATAAATCAAGCAGTGGAACAAAAGTAAATCAGCAACCAGTTACAGTTGAAAAGATTGATGAATTGACATTTGCTGTAAAACTCCCAGAAGTTTCGGCTTCGTATGTGGCAACTCTCGGATCTATGAAACTTATTCCGAAACATGTCTATGAAGGGGAGGAAAACATAGCTTCGTCTGAATTAAACACTACACAGGGTGTTGGCTCTGGCCCATATAAAGTAAAAGAATGGAAAAAAGGCGAAAGTCTCACACTTGAAAAATTTGATGATTACTATCGCGATGTTAATCTTGATACAGTTATATTTAAAATTATGCCAAATGAAAGTGCACAGGAAATTGCATTTGAAAATGGAGAGTTGAATATTATTCGTGTATCTACCATTGACAAGTATGAAAAATATGCTGCAAATGACAATTATGAAATGGTAACATTGGACGAAGGCAGAATCAACTACATGGGATTTAATTCGAACAGTGAATTGATGAAAAACATTGAAGCCAGAAAAGCAATTGCGACGGCTTTAGATGTTTCTGCAATTGTAGAAGGAGCATATGGTTCTGACGACATTGCTGTTCCGGCGAAAACTGTTTTCTGTGATCAGAATTTCTATTATGAAGATATTGATGGATACACACATGATCTTGAAGAAGCAAAAAAACTGGTAAAAGAAGCCGGACTTGAAGGAAAAACACTTCAGCTTGTTTATAACTCAAGCCGTGCAAATATGGAAGATTGTGCATTGATTATCCAGCAGCAGTTGAAAGAAGTTGGTATTAATGTTGAAGTAACTGGTTATGAAACACAGGGATTTTTTGAAAAATTCTTCTATACTGATTTAGGAGATTGGGATTTGGGATTGAATGGTTATTCAACAAATGGAGACAATCAGGGAGATGAGTACATGTTTAGTAATCAGGGATTTTTAAGTAAAAACTTATGTACAACTGATGAAATTGCTGATTTGTGGAATAAAGGAGATGCAACAAACGATCCAGAAGAACGTGCTCAGATTTATGCCGAATTACAGCAACAGATTAAAGATGCATATACAATGGTTCCGATTTCTGACTGCAACTTCATTTTAGCTGTAGACAAGCATCTAAAAGGATGTGATGCGATTAATGTAGTACCGGTATTCGAAGACTATACACAGCTTTACATGACAAATTAATAACTAATTAAAATTGTAAAAGAAGGGGTTGGAAGAACTGAATGTTTCTCACAGTCCCTTCTTTTTTGAAAAGGAGACAATATGAGAAGGTATATTGTAAAAAGAATCTTGCAAATGATACCAGTAGTTATACTTGTGTCAATCTTTTCATTTATGATTATCCATTTTGCACCGGGAGATCCGATAAATATGTATATCAGGCAAGATATGACACAGCAAGAAATTGATGAGCTCCGCGTAGATTTGGGATTAGATGGCACAATCGCAGAACAGTATCTGGCATGGTTGTCAAATATTTGCAGAGGAAACTGGGGAAATTCATTGATTAATCATCAACCAGTTGCAAAACAGATTTTTGAAAAACTTCCTGCAACATTGCTTTTAATGGGGACGTCATTTGTTTTGTCAATCTTAATGTCAATTCCACTTGGTTTGGTGTCGGGAATGAAAAAAAATAAGGCTGCAGACCAGTTTATCAGCATATTTGCATATATTGGAATCTCTATCCCTGCTTTTTGGCTTGCATTAATGTTGATAATCATCTTTTCGCTGAACTTGCACTGGCTTCCCAGTAATGGAATGAGAACAGTAGGTAGTAATTCGGTTCTTGATATTTTGTGGCATTTAATTCTGCCTGGAATCGTACTAAGTGTAGGTAATACAGCAGTATTTACACGATATATCCGTTCTAACACCATTACTCAGTTGGAAGAAGAATATGTTCTGACAGCAAAAGCAAAAGGTGTTTCAAAAAGACGAATTATGACAGGACATGTTTTGAAAAATTGCCTGCTTCCGATTATTACCATTGCAGGTATGAATCTTGCCAGTCTGGTTACCGGCTCCTTTATCATTGAATCAGTTTTTGGATGGCCAGGCATGGGAACTCTCGGAATGAGTGCTATTAATTCAAGAGACTACCCAATGATCATGGGATTTACAATGTTGTCTTGTGTGATTTTGATTATAGGAAATTTCATTGCGGATTTATTATATGGGGTGGCAGATCCACGAATTAAGCAGGAGGTAAAAAAAGTACATGAATCTTGATAATGATAAAATAATATTGGAGGAAATAGAAAAAGAAGATGCGTTTGATCCTGCAAATCGTGAAAATAAAGTGCAAGATGAAATTTATGAGAGAGGCATCTTCTATAATCTTCTGATTAGTTTCAAAGAAAACAAATTAGCAATCATCTGTTTGATTATTTTAATTATTATTATAATTGCTTCACTTCTTGCAACACTTTCCCCATATGATCCAGATGCAATGGATTTAAGGAGTAAGCTTTTACTGCCAAATAAAGAACATTTCTTTGGTACAGATAATTTAGGGCGGGATTACTTTACACGTGCTTTGTACGGGGGGCGTGTATCATTGACTGTGGGGTTTTTCTCGATGTTGGTTTCAGTCATAGTGGGAACCATATATGGAACTATAAGTGGATATATAGGTGGTACAATAGATAATTTAATGATGCGTGCAGTAGATATTTTTATGTCTGTTCCAAGTTTTCTCCTGATTATCATAATTAATTCATTTCTTTCGCCAAGTATGTTTACTATGGTTGTTATTATTGGTATGTTCTCGTGGATGGGAGTTGCCAGAATCGTACGTGCGGAGACAATGTCTTTAAAAGAAAGAGACTTTGTTCTTGCTGCTAAAAATATGGGGGCAGGAAATATGGAAATTATGCTCATACATATTATTCCTAATATGATACCATCGATTATCGTTGCCGCAAGTATAAGTATTGCAAGAGCCATTTTAACAGAGTCTTCTTTGAGTTTTCTTGGGTTTGGAGTAAAACTTCCGATGTCTTCCTGGGGTAGTATGCTTCAGAATGCGCAATCACAGATCATGGATGTGCCAACATTAGCCTTGTTCCCAGGAGCATTAATATTACTAACAGTACTTAGTTTTAATGTCCTTGGAGATGTTTTACGAAACGCATTAGAACCGAAAATGGTAAAATAAAGGAGTAAAAATATGACGGATAAAGAGTTGCAGGAATATGTTGTAAAACTGCGCAGATATTTTCACAAATATCCGGAACTTGGATTAAAAGAAGAAAAGACAAGTGCAAGAATACAAAAAGAGTTAGAAGAATTTGGATATGATATCAAAAGATTTCAAAAGTGCCCTACAGGAATTATTGCTGAGATTCATGGCAGAAAACCCGGAAATAAGATTGTGGCACTCCGGGCAGACATGGATGCTTTACCAATACAGGAGGAAAGCGGTGAACCTTTTTCTTCGGAAAATGCAGGTGTTATGCACGCATGTGGACATGATGCACATGTCGCCATGCTTTTGGGAGCTGCCCGATTGTTAGCAGAGGCGGCAGATGATTTCGGCGGTACAGTTCGCCTTTTATTTGAACCGGCAGAAGAATTTGCCGGTGCTGGAAAACAGATGTTGGCTGAAGGTGCTTTAGACGGGGTTGAAACAGCTTTTGCGATTCATGTTCAGGAAGGAATTCCTACGGGGAAAATCCGGGTACAAGAGGGAATTTGTATGGCTGGAGCAGGTTTTTTTTCACTTACTGTTAAAGGAAAAGGCGGACACGGTTCAGCGCCAGACTGTGGTATTGATGTGATTCCGGCGGCATCAGCTATTGTAATGAACTTACAGACGATTATAAGCAGAGAAATAAGTCCGCTGGACTCTGCAGTTGTATCTGTTGGAACATTTCATGCCGGAACAAAAGCAAATATTATTGCAGATGAAGCGCAGCTTACAGGTTCTTTAAGATATTACAACAAGAAAATTCAAGAACAGTTGCAGGTGGCTGTAAGACGTGTAGTTGAGTCTACTGCTGCTGCTTATCGTGTTCAGACAGATTTAATTTGCCAGTGTGGTCTGCCGCCGGTAATCAATGATGCAAATTGCAGTCGTTTGGCAGCGGAGTGTGCAGTTTCGTTAATGGGAGACAAATGTCTTTATGAGGGGAATCCTTCCACGGGGTCTGATGATTTTGCCTATTATCTGGAAAAAGTTCCAGGTGTATATGCGTTTTTAGGAGTTGGAAATGAATCGGAAGAAGAACGAAGTCCGGCACATAGCAGTGGCTTCAAAATTGATGAAAGTATGCTGTATTTTGGCGCACGCATGTATACAGAATATGCATTGCGTTATTTGAAAGGGAGAAATTCAGATGAATGATTTAATTGAGGTGAAAAATCTGTGTGTCTCATATCAGACTTATGCGGGCGAGGTGAAATCTGTCAGAGGTGTTAACTTTACTGTAGAAGAAGGAGAAACTCTTGCAATAGTAGGAGAATCCGGGTGTGGAAAAACAGTAACAGCCAAGACGATCATGGGACTGATCCAGTCACCTGGTATAGTGAAAGAAGGCAGTGAAATTATTTATGCGGGTAAGAATCTGATAGGGCAGTCCGAAAAAGAATGGGAATCTTATCGTGGTGGAGAATGTGCCATGATTTTTCAGGATGCTTTGGCAGCTTTGAATCCAACCATGTCCGTTGGAAAGCAGATAGCAGAAAATCTTATCATACATAAAAAAATGAATAAAAAGGATGCGATGAAAAAAGCGGTTGAAATTCTTGGAAAAGTTGGAATCCCAGAGCCTGAAAAGAGAATAAAGCAGTATCCGCATGAATTTTCGGGAGGTATGAGACAACGAGTTATGATAGCAATTGCTCTCGCATGCAGTCCTAAACTGTTAATTGCAGATGAACCAACCACTGCGTTAGATGTGACAATACAGGCACAAATTTTGGAATTGTTGAAAGAATTGCAAAAAGAACTAAAAACATCTATAATATTAATTACGCATGATTTAGGGGTCGTAGCAGATATGGCAGACCATATTGCTGTAATGTATTCTGGGAAAATTGTTGAAAAGGGACGTGGACGAGATATTTTTTATCATCCGAGACATCCATATACATGGAGTCTTCTAAATGCGGTTCCAAGGCTAGATGGAGATCGAAAGAAGAATCTAGTATCTATTGAGGGCACTCCACCAGATCTTCTTCTTCCGATTAAAGGATGTGCATTTGCAGATAGATGTCCGTACTGTATGAATATCTGTACAAGACAGGAGCCACCGGTATTTCAGTTTGATGGAGATCATAAGGCATCTTGTTGGTTACATCATGAAAAAGTAAATAAAGATTGTCCATTTGAGACGGGAGGCGCATTATGTGTGGAAAAAGTATAAAAATGGAACCAGTCCTTAAAGTATCCCATTTGAAAAAATATTTTCCTATGGGGAATAATCAGATATTGAAAGCAGTTGATGATGTTTCGTTCGAAATATATCAGGGAAAAACCCTTGGGCTGGTAGGGGAGTCAGGATGTGGAAAAACAACCTGTGGGCGAACCTGTACAGGTTTATATTCCCGTACCGGAGGACAAGTGTTATTTAAAGGACAGGATGTCCATGAGATGCGTGGGAAAGAAAGGAAAGATTTTACCAAAAAAGTACAAACAATTTTTCAGGATCCATATGCTTCTCTGGATCCACGCATGAAAGTAAATGACATTATAGCAGAAGGTATACGTATTCATCATATAGCTTCCAAAAAAGAAGAACGAGAAATGGTACAGGAATTGTTAAGACAAGTAGGACTTCAAAGTGAGCATGCAAACAGATACATTCATGAATTTTCTGGCGGACAGCGTCAAAGAATTGGAATTGCAAGAGCATTGGCAATTCATCCGGAATTTCTGGTATGTGATGAACCTATTTCTGCACTTGATGTTTCTATTCAGGCACAGATTGTAAATTTACTTCGGGAAATGCAGGATAAAATGGGGCTTACATATTTATTTGTAGCACACGATCTTTCTATGGTGAGACATATTTCAGATCAGGTTGCTGTAATGTATCTGGGTAAAATTGTAGAATTAACATCTTCAGATGAATTATACTCACATCCTGTCCATCCATATACACAGGCGCTTTTGTCTGCAATTCCGATACCTGATCCTGATGTAGAAGCAACACGAGAACGTATTGTTTTAAAAGGCGATGTGCCTAGTCCGATTTCGCCCCCAAAAGGATGCCGTTTCCGGGGAAGATGCAAGTATGCAACTGCCAAATGCGGGGAAATCGAACCTGAGATGAAACAGATTGGAACGGGTCATTTTGTGGCCTGCCATTTGTATAACAAGGAGGATGCATAAAAATGAAGTATGATTTTACAACAATTATGGACCGTTTAGGAAAGGATGCCATAGCAGTTGATGTGCCGGAGAAATCCCCGGCATTCGGACCTCGTGACGAGGAATTTGATTTTATTCCGATGTGGGTAGCGGATATGAATTTCGCAACAGTCCCGACTGTGCAGGAGGCAATCAGCGAACGTCTTGCACATCCGGCTTTCGGATATTTCGGGACTCGAGATGAGTACTATCAGGCGATCATCAACTGGCAGGAGACACGGAACCATGTCACTGGTCTCACGAAAGAATGTATCGGATACGAGAATGGTGTACTTGGCGGACTTGTCTCAGCGTTAAATGCATTTGCAGCTCCGGGAGACAGTGTATTGGTACACAGCCCGACCTATATTGGCTTCACCGGAAGTATTACGAATGCCGGATACAAGATCGTTCTCAGCGAGCTCAAGCGAGATGCAGAAGGAATCTGGCGAATGGACTATGACGACATGGATGAGAAGATCAAGAAGAATAAGATCCACGTTGCGGTCTTCTGTAATCCGCATAATCCGACCGGAAGAGTATGGGAGCGAGAAGAGCTGGAAAAAGCAATGGAAGTATACCGGAAGAATGACTGTATCGTGATTTCAGATGAAATCTGGTCCGATATCATTTTAAATGGAAATCACCATACTCCGCTGCAGTCGGTCAGTGAGGACGCAAGAAATCGTACAATGGCACTTTACGCGCCGAGCAAGACATTTAATCTTGCGGGACTGATCGGAAGCTACCATATTATTTATAATTCCTATCTGCGTGACCGCGTACGCGCCTGCAGCAGTAAGTCCCATTACAATTCCATGAATGTATTGTCCATGTATGCTCTGATGGGAGCTTACAGACCGGAAGGCATGGAATGGGTGGAAGAACTGCGGGAAGTATTGTCTGGAAATGTGAATTTCGCATATGATTATATTCTGGAACATTTCGATGGCGTGACGTTAAGCAAGCCGCAGGGGACTTATATGTTGTTCCTGGATTGTACCGAATGGTGTGAGAAGCATGGCAAGACGATCGATGAACTTCTGAAGGCAGGGTATCGTGTAGGCGTCGGTTGGCAGGATGGAAGACCGTTCCATGGGGAACATTCAATCCGAATGAACCTGGCGCTTCCGTTTACAAGGGTGCAGGAGGCGTTTGAACGACTGGATAAATATGTTTTTAATGATGAGGAGAAATAAAGATGAGTGAAGTATATGATTTGCCGGCAAATTTTGATGAGTTTGTTGATGCGCGTAAACAGGGATTCCTTCGTGTAAAAGATTTCGTGGAAAATGGTGGACATCTGGTAGGATTTTTGTGTTCTTATACACCGCTTGAAGTCATTGATGCGGCAGGAGTAGCCAGTGTGGCACTTTGTGGGATGAGTAATGAAACGGTGGCTGATGCAGAGAAAGTTCTGCCAAAGAATCTGTGTCCGCTGATTAAAGGAACATATGGTTTCGCATACACGCAAAAATGTCCGTATACATATTTCGCAGACATGATCATTGGAGAGACAACCTGTGACGGTAAGAAGAAAATGTATGAACTTTTAAATGATCTGAAAGAAACCTATGTGCTTCATTTACCGCAGAGCCAGGAACGCAGTTATGCCGGTGATATCTGGTACGAAGAAGTGAAGCTTCTGAAAGAAAAACTGGAGGAGAAATATAATGTAGAAATTACAGATGAAAAACTGCGTGAGGCAGCTCATCTCCGAAATGAAATCAGGAAAGTGCAGAAAGAGCTTGCCGAACTCCAGCTTGCCGAACCGCCTATGATCAAATCGACAGAAGCGATGCTTGCAATGCAGCAGGGAACCTTTACGTTTGATGTACACCAGCAGCTTGCTAACTTTAAGGCAAAAGTGGAGAAAGCAAAAACAGCATATGCAAACGGAGAGCGTCCGGTGGATATCACAGCGAAGCGAATTCTTCTGACAGGATGTCCGTCAGCCGGTGTGATCCGGAAAGTAGGAATGGTGATTGAGAATAATGGTGGAGTCATTGTGTGCCAGGATGACTGCGGCGGCGAGAGAACACAGTCTCTTCTGGTCGATGAAGAAGCAGATGATATCTTAAGAGCAATCTCCGACCGTTATCTGCAGATTAACTGCTCTGTTATGACCACGAATAACGGACGTCTGGAGCATATGAAGAAGATGATTGAAAAATATAAAGTGGATGGTGTGATCGATGTTGTTCTTCATGCCTGTCATACGTTCAATGTGGAAGCGGCCAGAGTAGCTGCCATGCTGGAAGAAGAAGGTGTTCCGTATATGAAGATTGAGACGGATTATTCTGAATCAGACAGTGGACAGATTGAGACGAGGATCGCGGCATTTATTGAGATGCTGTAAAAGGAAAATCCGATTGTTTTTCCCCATTCCGCATGGTATAATTTTCTGACAGAAAAGGAAACTTTTCAGACTTTTGATGATAACGATAAAGGAGAATGTATGGAAAATTTTACATTTTATGCACCAACGTATTTTGCGTTTGGCAAAGACACGGAAAATGAAACGGGAAAATATGTAAAACGTTTCGGGGGAACAAAAGTATTGATTCACTACGGCGGCGGTTCCGTCATCCGTTCAGGTCTGCTTGAGCGCGTGAAGAAATCATTGGAAGAAGAGCAGCTTGGTTATGTAGAACTTGGCGGTGTAAAGCCGAATCCGAGAAGTGGACTCGTATATGAAGGAATCGAACTCTGCCGGAAGGAAGGAGTGGATTTTATTCTTGCCGTGGGCGGTGGAAGTACGATTGATTCTGCCAAAGCGATCGCGGCAGGAGTTCCATATGCCGGTGATTTCTGGGACTATTATCAGGGCGGTATTGTAAATGAAGCAGTGCCGATCGGCACGGTGATCACGATCTCGGCGGCCGGAAGTGAAGGATCTGCGGATTCTGTTATCACGAAAGAAGAGGGAATGTATAAGCGCGCAACGACGGGTGAAGCGCTGAGACCGAAATTTACGATTATGAATCCTGCTTTGACCCAGACACTGCCGGCCTTCCAGACGGCATGCGGAATTACGGATATTATGGCACATTTGTACGAGCGTTATATGACGAATACAAAGGAAGTAGAATGCACAGACCGGATGATCGAAGCTCTGCTTCTGACGATGATCCATGAGGGACCGAGAGTGATCGAAGATCCGGATAATTATGATGCACGTGCCAATATTATGTGGGCAGGAATGATGGCCCATAATAATTCCTGCGGTGTGGGAAGAAGTCAGGACTGGACGAGCCACTGCATTGAGCATGAGCTTTCGGCGATGTATGACTGCGCACATGGTGCAGGGCTTGCCGTGGTTATGCCGGCTGTCTTTACTTATAATCTTCACCATGATGTCATGCGTTTTGCGCAGATTGCAGTGAGAGTATGGGGATGTCAGATGGATTTCCAGAATCCGGAGAGAACGGCAAAAGAAGGAATCGAAGCTCTCAGAAAATTTCTGATTTCAATTGGTATGCCGAAGAACTTTGAAGAACTCGGAGCAAAAGAAGAAGATATTGAGAAGCTTGCATATACCTGTTGCTATGGGGATGTGGAAAACGGAACGACCGGTGGTTTTGTTACGCTGAATCAGCAGGATGTGGAAAATATTTATCGCCTGATGCTGTAAAAAATGAGGGACTATAGAACTGATTTATATGGTATTATAATGTGTTGGAATGTTTATACATTTACAAAGTTACATGTTTACAATGTGCTTAATGGGTGGTATATTATAGATATAAATAAGGCACTACTGATAGTTGGTTAGTCCAAATTTAATAAGTTACAAAAAAGTAACCGTAATCCTTTGGTCCAGGGGCGGTTACTTTTTTGATTGATTTATATACGCTATCAGAATCGATACAATAATACTAAGTATCATTAGTACGATGGAGAGCATTTCAAAATCACTCATAAGTCAGGCCCTCCTTTCCCAGATTTCCTGCAAGCAAGATTTCTATGTAATCAGAGGGTTCAGTCCCTCTGTTGAAGGACTAACCGCCTACCATTCTCATGTAGTGCCTTGTCTAATTGTATCAAAGGCATTGTCTTGTGGCAAGGTAAAAAATTTTAGCTGTAAAAATTTGAGCAGACGTACAAATAGCGAAAACCCGCCAACCTTTCGGCTGACGGGTTTCGTTGTTTTTATAGTTATCTAAAGGAATGAGAGTAAAGTGCGGCAATCGGGTTTCCCCGATTGCGCTACTTTATGAGGGGGGAGATAGTTGTGTTATCAACTATCTGACACTTAGTATACCCTGAAATTATGTCCAAAATGTGATGAGACCATAAAAGAAATCGAAAAAATATAAAAAACTTCTTAAGAAAGCTACAAAAAATGTCTTAATTATACTCCGCTGTGATAAGATAAAGGCAAATAGCGATGTGGAGGTGCTGCATATGAGGATTACCAATCTTCGGATCAAAAATTTCAAATCTATCCGTAATATGTACATCAAAGAGATTGAAAATGCATTAATTCTGGTGGGAAAGAATAATACCGGGAAGACAGCAGTGCTGGAAGCCGTCTGTGCGGTGGGCGGAACCTATCAGATCTGTACGGAAGATTTTCAGGAAGACTTCCCGAATATTGAAATTTTTATGACGCTTGAGATAACAGAGGAAGATCTGCATGTACTTCATCAGAACGGAATTGTAAGTCAGTACAGAAGATATGATATCTGGTTTCAGGATTTCTGCAAAAAACTGCCTTCTTTTCAAAATGGTGAACTAAGCTTTGAGTTTGTAGCCAATCGAGAGGGAAAGACACGTTATAGCGACGGTGTGAAAAAGAATAACTCTTATATTTTACAGGTGTTTCCGAGAATTTATCACGTAGACGCACAGAGAAATCTTACGCAGCTTCAGGATGATATTCTCCTTCTTCAGGAGGATGAACTGCTTAAGAAAATGCGTGCGGATTGTTGTATGTTTGACCGTGCCAAGAAGTGTACGCATTGCTTTTCGTGCATCGGACTGATCAATCAGAAAACGCCGGAAGAAATGAATGCGTTTGAGGCAGCCAAGCTCCTGGATTATAAGCTTTATCAACTGAATCTGGATGCGTTTGCAAGAAAAGTGAATCGGAATTTCCGCAAAAACGGCGGGCAGGCGGAGATCATTTATTCTATGAATCGTGACGTGGAACGTATGCTCCAGGTGACTGCCGAGATTCAGGGGAAAACAAAGAATGAAACACGTCCGGCGGAACACATGGGCAAAGGGATGAGAAGTATTTACATGCTTTCCCTTTTAGAAACAGGACTGGATGATGATAATGCGCTCCCATGCATTGTGATCGTGGAGACGCCGGAAATCTTCCTGCATCCACAGCTCCAGAAAGTAAGCGGAGATATATTGTATCGACTGGCAAAACAAAGGCAGGTCATGTTTTCCACACATTCGCCGAATCTGCTTCCCAATTTCAACAATCGTCAGATCCGCCAGATTGTAGAGGATGCGGATGGATTTTCACAGGTAAAAGAGAAAACAGACATCAGTGCGGTGCTGAATGATCTGGGATACTCGGCAAATGATTTGATGAATGTGGATTTTGTATTTATCGTGGAAGGGAAGCAGGACAAAAGCCGTCTGCCGCTTCTTCTCAGAAAATACTATTCTGAGATATATGATGAACAGGGCAAACTGTCCCGAGTCGCAATTATTACAACGAACAGTTGCACGAATATCAAGACGTATGCGAATTTAAAATATATGAATCAAATTTATCTAAAAGACGCATTTCTGATGATCCGTGACGGAGACAGCAAGGACAGTGAAAAGCTGAAACGCAGTTTGTGCCGTTATTATGAAGAACGGAATCTGGAGGATGCAGACGGACTGCCGCGCGTGACAGAGAAAAATGTACTGATTTTGAAGTATTACTCTTTTGAAAATTATTTCTTTAATCCCTGTATTATGGCGAAGATCGGGATTGTTGATTCGGAAGAAGCATTTTATGAAGCGTTCCTCGCAAAATGGAAGGAATATTTGTATCGCCTTTCCAGCGGCAAGAAGCTTCAGGAGATAATCGGGCATGATCTTACATGCGTACAGGATGTGAAAGAGCATATGGAAGAGATACGGATCCATATGCGGGGACACAACCTCTACGATATTTTCTATGGAAGGTACAAGGATCAGGAGGAAGAAATCCTTGGAAAATATATCGATCTGGCACCAAGAGAGGATTTTGAAGACATTCTTGACGCGATAGACCGATTTATCTATTTTGAAAATCGAAAATGTTAAGATTTTAAGTTGATAAAGAAAATCCGCCAGTCATGGGGACTGGCGGATTTCTTTATCGTTATCTAAAGGAATGAGAGTAAAGTGTGGCAACCGGTCTCCCGATTGCACTTACTTTATGAGGGGGGAGATAGTTGTCTTATCAACTATCTGACTCTAAGTATATACTGAAAATGTGTCCAAAGTATGAGTAGATTCTAAAAGAAATCGAAAATTTCTTAAATGAAAATTAATTTTTCGGGATTTTGAAGAATCCTCGGTAATACGGAAAAAATAGCTTGAAACCCAGTAAAATCAAGCATTTCAAGTATTTATATCATTTCTTATTCACTCATGATAAAACGAGAATAATCAAAACGGTTAGTAACACGTTAGTAACAAATCAACTTATCTTAATCTTTTCGATTTCCTCCCGAAGATCGTCAAGATCGCGGTGGCCATACACACTGTTTGTAATATCTCCCTTAAACGCATGTCCAAGCATTCGCTTCCGGTCGTTCTCGTTTACCTTGTACTTTTCGCAGAGACGTGAGAACGTATGTCTGCAATCGTGAGGTGTGTGCTTTTCAACGCCAGCGCGGCTGAGTGCGTCATACATGGACGATCTGAATGCATTGGTAGAAATATTCAAAAGCGAACCAGATCGCTTCATTCGGCGTTTTACGAGGTCGTATATTCCAGAATGAATTGGAACAATGCGATCCCTGCCGGCAGCAGTTTTTACACCGCCCTGGAAATACTTCTTCTTGAGATCTACCTTGATGGATTTGTATGCCCTGATTCTGAATCCTGAATAACACATGATCAGAATCATTTCAATAACCTCATCATCTTTGTTGTCCCAGAGAATTTTCAGTTCTTCGTCCGAGAATGGCACTCCGTGCTCATCGTCTTCTTCCTTCTTGATCTGAAGATGCGCAGAATAATCTTTATCTGCCAGCTCATAGATCTCAGCGAAAGCATACATTTGATGAAACAGTGAAAGAATCAGCTCCAGAGAAGAGTGCTTCAGATCGCAATCATCCAGGACCTTCTGAAGATCGTCATGCCGAAGTTCTGCAAAGGTGCGTTCATGGATGGAAGAGCAGTTCTTGAATGCAGCTCTGGTGGAATAGAGCGTTGCTTCAGAGTACTTCTTCCCAGAATCCACATACTTGTAATTGTAGAAACGTTCGTACACCTCTGCGAAGGTCGGGAGATTCTCGGGCTGTGTTTCTGTATCCTTGCGGAACGCCTGGTTGTAATCTGCCAGAAGAGCATCCGGATTTCCTTTCAAGTGATTCAAGGTCCGCTCGAATCCCGGATAGTATGTTCCAGCATGGTATGCAGTCAGCACGGAGAATCCTTTCATGTAATCGTCTACATAACAGATTGCTTTTACTGGTGCATACTGGCCAGGCGCGATCAGCTCTGTGGCGGGCGGATACACTGCGAAGGGGTTCCGCCGGTTCCCGGAAAGTTTCTTGATACTGCCATAGCCGTTTGGGAGTTTGGGGTATTTCTTTGGTCTTGCCATGTTCATCATCTCCTTTTTTGTGCGACGTCGCACATTTTTGGTATAAAAATAACAGCCCGCGAAGAACATGAGTTCCGCTTGCGTGGCTGACCCGAAGATGATACAATATATTTGCTTAGAGAACTGTATATCTTCGGATATGTAGTTTATATGAACCGTTCCTGTTGGCGCAGGGGCGGTTTTTAATTTGCATGAATATTATTTAGTTGTTACCATGCGTCAGATTTGGTATGGAATAAGGAGCGCATGTATCAATTTTCATTTTCTGACTGAATAATATTAAGTGTTTGGCGATATTCTTCGGCAATCGGAATCTTTGTAAATACAACAGTATTATTAAAATTCTCTATAACGACCTTTTCGATTTCATCAAGGCTTACATGGAAAAATTCTTTCTTTAAATTAACACGGTTTACACTATTTTTTTCGAAATGCTTATGCAAGGTGTTTTCGAGCTCTGGAGCATTATCAGAAAAGATCATTGCATGTACATCAAATTCAAATGGGACAGATGCGCTGCTTAGTTCCTTAATCCTATCCATTGGTTCCAAACGTCGTGTCATACCGATTTTATATATATCTTCGCCGAATGATCCAATGTTCGAAATAACATAAACATATCCTGCGCGCGCATTTGCTTCTCGTTCCAAAACAGAATTCTTTTCCTCTTCGAGCTGTTTTAATTTATCTTCCAACTCTTTGATTTTATCGACATATAATTGCTTCTCCACATCACTGGAAGTTTTTTGCATATATGAAAGAAGTTTTTTTACTTCGTTATTGCATTGAGCCTGATCCTTTTCGATTTTTGCTTTCTGACGTTCAATTTCACGACGAACCTTTTCTTCTTCTAACATCTGCTCTTTAATCGCCTTTTGCTGCTCACGCTCTTGCTCCTTTTTGAGCTCATAGGTATAAACCAGATTTAGTTCTTCGAGCTTCATTTCCAACATTTTGCTATTAAACGCAACGCCATCAATGGAGAAGATTTTATTTAATGATTCGAAGGATTTAGATACTTTATTTCGAACAGCATCTATGTTTTTGTGTGTTAACCCAAGAAGCAAATTATCGCATTCAGCATTGAAGCAACGTAAAATTTGTTTCTTGTTATCAGAAATCTCTTTCTTAGAACCAGCGGAAGTAACGATAAATGCAGCATCGGATTTAACAAAATCTTGTTCTTTGTTTTTTAGTAACGACAATTTGTTTTTGCATTCCTCGGAAGATAAACCATCATAATCTGAAAAGTTGAAATGATCTACTAGGATATTTGATTCCAAGGTTTTTAATTCGGATTTCAATGAATTTACTTCAGATTTTAAGGATTTAAGTTTGCGGTTGTATTCAGTTTCTAATGAAGATTTTTTGTTTTGATATTCGGTATCAAGGTTTTGTAGCATAGAAGAAGCCTGATCTTCCTCTCCATACAAATCAAGCAACTTTTTGTTCTCTTTGTTTTGCAAAACTATACAAACTATCCCGAAAATCGGAAAGACAAAAAGAAATGGAAGTGCAAATGCTATAATCGTTGGAGTAAAGAGAATAGCAATAACCCAGGTTTTTAAATACCATTTTGAGTGTTCTTTTGAAATCATAATAATCTCTCCTTATTACTAAACATAAATTATACAATTGCCGGGTACGATATTTCTGAATCGTAAATGATCATTACAATTAAGCGCACATTAAGTTTTGTAACTTTTCATTCGTTTACCTCTTCTTTCCACCTTACATTATATATAATCGCTGTGGCGGTTATACCATTTTGAAAATTGCTAGATTTGGAATAAATATGATGCAGTAATCTCCGACATTAACACTTACTCCATACTTGTCTCGGTAACAGTCTATGCATTCCTGTAGATATTCTTCCGTGACATCGAGATATTCTGCGATTTCATATCGGCTCTGGCATCCGTATTCGTATGCTTCAATAAGTTTCATAAGACCAACGAGACGTTTGTACCCGTGGAGCCTTGCCTGTCGTTCTTGTTTACGATTCTGGATGTCCGACATATCTATTATATTTCCAACAGAAGTATAATGGTGCCCCAGTTCTTCGGCGAGTACACAGACCTTTTCCGATGATGTATCGACAGAAGTATTAATAGCAATATTCCCGTCAATATAAAAACCTTTCAGATTTTCTTCGCCAAGATAGTACTTGTAAATTTTTACATTATTGTCATAAGCTTCTTGTTCTAAAATTTCTAGATTATTCATAATAGTCCCTCCCAGTATTACTATAATGGAATAGATGTCCGATATGTGAGACTACTTGCTATCCTCCTGTTTTACAAATTTTGCAAATGATTCTATGCGACTCCATTGCTCTTCAGTAAAGTCTTTTCCATCAAGGTGCGCTGCCATTGTGATGGGAACATCATTAATATGAACGATTTCTCCGTCTACAAGCTTCTCTGTGTCCAGTTTTAATTCGCGCGTGATTTTTAACACATTTAAAATATTAGAGTTGGCAATCCCTCTTTTTAGGATACTGTCCAATGTAGTCCACGGCATATTTATTGTTTCACAAAACTTTTTCATACTTCCGTATTCATTTATAATAAGAGCTTTTAAGTTGGACTCCAGTTCATTCATACTGCAAGTTCTCCTTTCATTACTATGATTAGATAATACCACCGAAATCTCGAAAAATCAATATAAATGTTAATTGAATACGATAAAAATATCTAAAATTCGAGAATATGTATTGACAATCACGAATATTCGTGTATACTAAAACCGTAATCACGAAAAATCGAGAAAGGAAGTGATAGGGTGTTCCCGAATTTAGAAGCAGAGATGGCGAGAAACAAAATAACGCAGGCAAAGTTAGCTGGTATCCTCGGAATTACTCCAACTACATTATCATTCAAATTGAACGGGAAGAGTAATTTGTCATTAAAGGAATGTGTTGAAATTAAGCGAAACGCATTTCCAGATAAAACATTGGATTATTTGTTTGCAACAGATGAATAAAGAAAGCGAGGTGACATGGATCATGAACATTCAAGAAGCGGTACGACTGGCTATCGAAAGCGATGGATACATAGCCAGACAAGAATACGAAGATGGAAAAGCATTCCACAGAACGAGAATTAAGCCTACAAACAGCTATGCGACATGTATTATTTTCACGTTCGATCAGGAAGGAAAAAGGATCACCCACTGTAAGAACTGGAATCCTACAGCAGATGATCTGATGGCGGAAGACTGGGAAGTGTTTAAGGAATAAATTTTGAAATAAAGTCTGCGATAGACAATAAAGTTTCTTTCGGAAGCTCTTCTAATGTGGCTATTGCGTAATCGGAAAGATGGCAGATATAAACTGTATCATCGGCATACGTATTATCCAGATATCCGCAACGACCGAGCTCACGCAACGAGTCTTCTACATCTTCCAGTAAACTATCGGGAAAGAAATTTTCATGAATAAATTCTGCAGACACAAAGTTTTTAGAATTCGATTTTGAGAATCCATGTTTTCGTCTATCGCAATATTCTTTGTACAAAATATACAGTGTTTTTTTCGAATCTTTTGTTAAGGTCATTCAATGCTTACTCCTTTCTTACGTACTCAGCTCTGACGGAAGCCTGTATGTAAATTATAGGAGAACATGAAACAAAAGGCAATAGATAGAAAGCGAGGTGAATCGCATTGAAAGAAGTATACCTTACAGCAGGAGAAGCATCGAAAGGGATCGGAGTTCCAGCGAAAACAATAATCTTCATGGCGCAGAAAGGCCTTACTAAGGCGGTGGATGTCATTCCTCCGGGTAAAGGTGGACGCCAGAGAAGATACATCATTAAAACAAGGAAGTTCTGCGAGGAGCTCGGAATTCCGTTTACACCAGATAAGGAGGGATCTAGATGTTAGGAATAAATGATAAGGCGGACATCATTATGAAACAGATCAGCGAATCAACCGGAATATGCTCCTGGGGAGAACAGCTTGAAAAGAAGATGCGGGAAGGGATCGAAAAAGGACTGGAAGAATTCGAAGAGATGGAACCAACCAGAACCTTCCCGCAGATCCAGGGAATCGTGGAAGCGGCAAAAGCAGGAATCCCGGTACAGGTTGGGTATGCAGAAACGGAAGATATCGGGAGTGAGACAGTAGATGGATATGTAAGGAGGATGTGCTGGTGAAAAAGATAGGAACCGTATTGGCAGCAGTGGGTTTTATGATGCTGGCGGCAGCAGTCAATACATACAGTGCCGGAGAAATGAATACCATGCAGTTTGTTCTGCAGATGATCGCATCAATAGAAGCATTAATAGCAAGCTATATATTAGGAGGGACACCGGATGGGAAGAGTGGCAGAAAGCCTGATAGAAGAGATTGAAACGGTAGCCAGACTGTCAAATGAAGAACCGGCAGACGTGCATAAGGAATGGAAAGCTGCAGAAAAGGAAGGAATGAGCTTCAACTCATTTGTAGTCGGAAAATCCCGGAAGCGGGCGAAAGGAAGAGGAATATGAGGGAAAGACATACAGTGCGCGTCACAGTGGAGCTGACGGAAGCGCAAATGAAAGAAATCAAAGAAATCACGAAAATGAAAAATACGATCGCAGATCAAGAGAAGAGTGTATTGCACTATAACACGGAAGACGAAGTGATAGGAAGTATCCTGACAGGGTATTTCCTTGCGGGACCGTATCTGGACGATGCGATTAAAAGAGAAAAGGAATATTTACAAAAAAAGAACGCCTGCAACTGAACATTGCAAGCGCCGTTACCGCTATGGTACACGAAATATCTCGACAATATGAGTGTACCATAAGCGGGGCGGAAAGTCAAGGAATACGGGATTTCCGGCCCGTTTTTATATCTTGATAAGACTATTAAAGTTAGGCAGGGTACACCATTGAGAACGAAAAGAGTAACGTATGAATTTGACAATATGATAGAACGGGAAGAATACCTCGATGGAAGGTATGGAGCCCCAGGAGAGAAGCGGGCAGAAAAGAAGAAACCGACTCCCGAACAGGTGGCACAGGTCAATCAGTGGAACAAGGAGCGAAAAGCCAGACACCGGTTGCTGAAGTATTTCGGGAAGAACGACTACTTTATCACACTGACCTATCCCAAAGAAGCAAGACCTCCGAACATGGAGGAAGCAAAGAAGGATTTCCGAAGATTTTATCAATATGTGAAGAAAGAATACACCAAACGGAACGAAGAGCTCCGATGGATCCGAAATATCGAATGTACATCAACGGGAAACTGGCATATTCATGTTGTGCTGAACCGGATCCCGGATACGGACATTATCACATCGAAGGCGTGGAAGCAGGGAAGAGTAAAGAATACTCAGCTCCTATACGAGAAAGGCGAGTTCAAGAAACTGGCACAGTACATCACCAAGGACGAAAAGACGCAGGCGAAATACGTGGAAGAAGGAGTCCTGGATCATAAGATTAGCGAGGCGGACTATTCCACATCAAGGAATATGCCTCTCCCGGAGCCGAAGGTAGACCATCTGGAAAGATGGCCAAAGGAACCAAGGGCAAAGAAAGGCTGGTACATAGAGAAAGGATCCTGCTATGAGGGAACCAACAAGGCAACCGGATTCCCATACCGGCGGTATACAATGATCCGGTTGGAAAGGAGGGAGAGTCATGAAGGTGGAGATCTACACCGAAACAAGCACCGCACTGACAACGGCCAAGAACGGAAAGTACATCGCACTCATCGTCGTACCGACAAGCAAAGGACCAGCGACAAAAGCAGTCCTGGGCGAAGAAAAAGACACGACAGCAAATAGAATGGCGCTCCTGGCCATTCTGAACGGACTGGAAGAGCTGACGATGAAATGCGAAGTTACAGTATATACTCCGAATTCCTTTGTTTACAACATGATCCGGCAGGGAAATGTCGAAAAGTGGAAACGGGAGGAGTGGAGGCGGCCCCAGAACAAGGAACTGAAGAATAAGGAGCTCTGGAAACGGTTGGATGAAGATTTACAGAAGCAGGATGTAACCGTAGTACATACAAGGGAAAACAAATACACGAAGCAAATGAAAAAGTGGTTGGAGGGATAATGGATGTTTGAAAAATTTGGAGAAATGGATTCTTATATAGAGATCAACGAACTGGCTGAAAATCTGTTTAACGAAGGAGATTTTGCAAGCCTCAGAGAAATGGCAAAAGAGAACGGGATTACGGAAGATGCAGTGGAACTCTATATTGCTGCAGAAATCCCGGAGCTGTGCGACGCCATGGAGGCAGCGATCGGAAAAATCGAGATGGAAGAAAAGGAGTTAAAGCCCAAAGAGATCATGAAAGACTGGGCAGAATACCTAAAATGCCAGTGCATGGAGAATAAGGTCCTGTGTCATCAGGTCCGAAAGAAAGGGAAGAGCCTGAAAGGATGCATTGCAGTGCTCCTGGCGTGGTCGTTCAAGAATCAGCAGACGATTGATAAGGACATTATTAAGGCAGCAGGCGTATCTGCAGGAAGAGTCACGCTGGGGATTCCGGGAATGGGAAGGGCAAAACGAATCATCACGGACTATTATATGGGAAAGTAGGCGGAAAAGCATGAAAAAGAAAGCCATTGAAAAAATACCATATTTGACGTTGCAGAAAACAAGCAGAAAAAAAGATGTGAAATATATCGGTGTGACGGCCATAAAGATAGTAGACCACGAAAAACATCTATTCGTGGAAATATACAGGAATAGCAAGGATGCAAAAGAGATCCCGCTGGTACGGATCGTGCTCACAAAAAAAAGATTTTGGAACTTTTTTCCCGGAGTCGGGAGAATGGTCAAGAAAAAGGATCACGGAAGAATACTATAGGAACTGTCCGGTATGGTATCAGAATGGTGAGAATGGAAGAGAAACATGGGATGAGATGGAGAAAAAGAACATTCTCCAGAGTGATGAAGATATTGAACGGATAAAAAAATACTGCGGAACAACGATTTGGAATGAGAAACGATGGTGGGAATACATAGAAAGGTTCCAGAGCAATATCGCTACAGACGCGAGAAACAAAGCAAGGGAGAGAAAATATCAGAAACGGCAGCAGGAATTGAAGGACCGGATAGAACACACGGAACCACTTCCGGAAAAGAAAATTCTGGAAATAGCAGACAGAAGATACTTTTTGGAATCCCATTACTTGTATTACAAGAAGCACGGGTGCTGGGCCGCAATTGCATGCAGCAAATGCGGAGGTGTGACTGACGCCAGGTGGAAAGCGGGAATATCTTATGAGAGCGAGTTCCAGAGGTGGACAGAAGAGCCAAGAGAGGGACATTTTGGGACGTGCCCCTTGTGCGGAGCGCGAGGAGAGTACAAGTGTCAAGGAAAAGTCAAAGGATCACACAGTAAGACGGTTCATCTGTTTCTAGGGCAAAAATATAAAGATCATGGAATGGTAATGCGATATGTTGAAATCAGCAAAACATGGAGACTGGAACTGATTTGCGGAGAGGAAGGCCCGGAGATGTTCAATGCTAGCGAGGAATTATCCGGAGTCGAAATTGCAAGAGCCTATTTTGAACCGGGAAAGAAAAATCAGATTGATTATCACAAACACAATTATTATAGCGGAGAGGATTTTTGGGATGACTGCAACCTATGCGGATTGGCCAACATAACGATAAAAAGTGCTCCGATCTTGGCGGAAACATACGAGGAAATGAAGGGAACGATGTTCCAGTACAGTGCACTTCAGGAGTATGTAAAAGAGGTAGGAGAAGTAAACCCGATCGATTACTTCGAGCGATATCAGCAGACACCGCAGATAGAAATGCTTGTCAAATTGGGATTAATTGGTATTGTAGGGGAACTTGTCAAATGCCGTTATGGCATTGTGGCTTGTGAGACTGCAAAAAGCCCGGACCAGTTCTTGGGAATCCGGAAAGAAAGAGTAAAACAGTTGATTGCAATGAGAGGGGATGTGGATCTGCTGGAAACAATGAAGATGGAGTGCCGCATGAATCAAGTATGGACGGATGAGCAGATACAAGATGTAGCAGAGACAAGACTCCGAAGAGGGCAGATCGAAATGGCAACCGAATATATGACTCTGCAGAAATTGTTAAACCGGATAAAGAAATACGCAGGATGCGAATACGGTACCGGATGTACTTCGGTAACTGAGAGAATCCGACAGACCGCCGTACTCTATGTAGACTATTTAAATATGAGAAAGGATTTGGGGTACGATCTCAGAAACACGGTATACCAGCAGCCACGAAGCCTGAGGGATGCGCACGGGAAAATGGTTATGGAGAGCAGCAAAGGTGAGATGGACAAACGCCTGCAGGAAGTTAAAGCCAAGTTTCAGAATATCCGCAGGAACTATAGACGATTTAGAAAACAATATTTCTACGAGGATGATAGATATCTCATCAGACCGGCCAGATCAGCAGAGGAAATCGTCATGGAGGGGAGAATCTTACACCATTGTGTGGGAGGAGATGGCTACCTGAAAAAGCACAACGAAGGGAAGACATACATTCTGATGCTGAGAGATAAGAGAGACAAGGAAGTGCCTTTCATCACGGTAGAGATTGATGGGGAACGAAATCGAATCATTCAGTGGTACGGATCACACGACAAAAAGCCAGACTCTAAAAACATGCAGAAGTGGCTGGACGAGTATGTGATGAGATTAAACAGCGAAGCCGTGGAGGAGCAGAAGATAGCAATAGCATAAGTGAGGAGGTAAGAGATGGAATATACACAGATGACATTAGACCAGTGGGTTATATTAAAAGACTCACTCAAACAGGACATCATCGATGCGAAAGAGAAATTCGATGGAATCAAGCGAGATTTTGTAAGGATCGGATATAAACTCAGGAAGATCGAGGAATTAAAGCTTTACGAAAAGGACGGATACAAAACCATTACGGAATTTGCCGAAGCAGAGTGCAAGCTGACAAAGACAGATGTATCCAGATTTATCAGCATCAACGAACGGTATTCGGTTGGCGGATATTCGGAAGAGCTTCGGGAAGAGTTTCTGGAATACGGCAGCAGTAAGCTCGCAGAGATGCTTACACTTCCGGATCATGATATGCAGATGATCCAACCAGAAGCCAGCAGGGAAGGAATCCGGGAAGTGAAGCGGTTCAATAAAACCGGACCCGAAGCCGGAGAAGCCGATACAATCCGGGAACTAATCGAGAAGTTTTTCCAGGACAACAAAGAAACACTCAATACCTTATTCGCGGATCCGGCGATGCAGGAGTACGAACAGAACATCAAACACCTGGTAGAGATCGTGAATCCTTCCGGAAACCGCACGATGAGAAAAGGGAGATTCTTCCTCATGATGTATGAGAGCAAGATTATGATCAAACAGTTCGGGGAAGAACCTCAGGATATGCAGTGGAGCGAATTCTTACGCATCACGCAGGAAATCTTCGGGGAAGCTGCAGGAGAAGATACCTGGGAAGCCTATTTCACGGAAGAAGCGGCACCGATAGGAAATACTTCGGCGGAGGAAGCCGAAGCAGAAACACAGATAAAAGAAGAAAAGGTAGAAGAGGAGAAAGAAGATGAAGAACGAAAGAACCGAGTTCCCGGAACTGTTAATACAAGCAATGAGAGCACTGGAGGAGGACGAGAAGAAGAGGAAAGCGTGGAAGGAGACGATCGGACAGAAGAACAGAACAAAGAAAACGAGGGCAGCAGCCAGGCCGTATCCATCACTCCGACAGAACCGGAAAATGAGAAAATTGCGCCGGCGCAAAAAGTAGCGCAAGCCCCAGTACGTACAAGGGAAGAAGGGGGTTCAAAAGAACCAAAAACGAAATCCGAAACCGCACCAACGAACCAGCCAGAGGAGCAGATTCCGGGACAAATGGAAGTCACAGACTATCCAGAGATCCTTCCAGAGCCGGAAACCGCATTTGGAAACCGGAAACAATATCTGGATACCTTAACGGAATACGGGGCAGCAGTCTATTTTGCAGAATGCTGCAGAACCGGAAAGATGCCAGTCGACCGATTACTGCCAAGTGCATGGGAAAACTGGTTTAATCAGGAAGTAGATGACAAAGGCAGAGAAATTGAAAGCGTAGAAGATTAGGAGGAACGTGGAAATGAAGAATAAGAAAATGATTTTAATTATTGTAGCGGGAGTTTTAGCAGTGCTTCTTATGGCATTTACAATAATCATGTCAATTAGAAACAAGGCGATCTCATTAGAAGAAGCAATAGAGACGGCAGAATCGGACATTGAAGTGCAGGAAAAGAAGAGAGTAGATCTAGTTTACAATTTGGCAGATTGTGTGAAGGAATACGATGAGCATGAAGCAAAAATATTAGAGGAGATTGCTGAAAGCAGAAAGCAGGATGCAGAAATGGAGAATGTTTCCACGTCGATCAAGGCGGTTGCAGAAGCATACCCAGAGCTGAAAAGTAATGAACAGTATAAAAACTTGATGAACGAGTTGATAATACTGGAAAACGAAATAGCGCAGTATAGAACAGCATATAACAAGTTGGTAGAAAAATACAAAAGATACGTAAGAAAGTATCCGCAGGAATTATTCCTGGAATGGATGGGGTACGAAATCCAGGAATACAAGCGCTTGGAGTATGACGCTCCGGAAGATGCGCCACAAGATCTATTTGGAGAGGAATAAAAAATGGAGATTACGAAAAGGGAAGTCGCAGCAAGCATAACAATTATAGCATTGTGGATAGCGATCGGAATTGCGATAAGTGGAAAAATTGATGAATGGCATCAGGATAAAACAGAAGAGTATGACAGAGCGGCAAGGATTACGGAGCAGGAGCTATTCGAACACGGAATGGCAACGAATCTTGGAAATGCCTTTGTATATGGAGAACTAAAAGCCAAAGATCCCGTATCGTATCCTGAGATAAAAGGTGAATATAGCTACATAAAGAAGGTGAAAGAGCAATACACGAAGCACACACGAACGGTAACGAGAACAAAAGTAAATGAAAAAGGGGAGACGGAAACATATGAGGAAGAAGAGGAGTACTGGACGTGGGATGAGGTTGACGAAGAAAACAAAAAGGCGAAAGAGTTTACCTTTTTGGGAAACGTGTTCAGCGAGGAGAAGTTTACATTACCATCAGCGACATATATCGAGACAATAAAGGAGTCGGATGATATCAGATACAAATATTATACGATACCGGGAATAATGGAGGGAACGATATATACAGAACTGAAGGATGGAACGATAAAGGATAGTTCGATATTTTACAAAGGGGAAACCATAGAAGAGGTAACGAAAAGGCTAGAGATAAATGGTGGAGCAATCTTATTTTGGTTAGCTTGGATTATCGCAATGGTATGGGCTGTATATAAATTCTTTGAACTAGAAAATGAATGGCTAAATAAAGGGTGATGCGGAGGAATGATGGATGAAGGAAATAATAGACAACTTTATGCTGGTTGAATATTTGACAATAGCTGTCGTAGCTGTGTTCACATTTTATGATTTCTGGAAACGAGGTAATGACAATGATTGATGAGAAGAAGCTGATTGAAGAATTTAACATAAAAAGCATAAAGTATGATGATATGTGCGGAGATGCAATCGAGGAAAATGATTGCGGAATGCAAATGATATACGCAGGGAAAGGCTTAGCTTATGTGGAAGCAATAAAAATCGTTGAAAAACAGCCGAAAGTCGGTGAGTGGATTCCGGTATCGGAGCGGTTGCCAGAAGACAGGAAAGAAAAAATTGTTTATTTATCGTCAAATCGAATAACGATTGCATGTTACAACGAACACGTTTTACCACATACCGGTTTCCAAATTGGGTGGGGATACATACTTAAAAATGGATATATTGATTTTGAAAAAGAAAATGTTATCGCCTGGATGCCACTGCCGGAACTATACCGGCCAGAAAAGGAGTAAAAGCGATATGCTAAGATTTACGAAATCAGAATGGGCGAGATGGCATTTTAAAAGGACGCCATACAAGCGCGCCGATGTGAGGAGAATACTGAAAAAAAGCAAATATAAGGGAAGGGGAAAATGAAGAGATTAACGAAGAGAAATAAAAACGGATGCGCATATTTCCCTCAATGCTTCGAAGAACCGTGTTGCGGATTCGGATGTCGGATAGAACCGTGTGAATTCTTGCATCTGGTATGCGAGAAACTGGCAACCTATGAGGACGTGGAAGAAAGGGGAGAACAAAATGGCAAAGAGGGCAGCAGTCAGCGGACTGTTATTCCCAAAACCAGGGAAGACCAAAAAGCGGAAGAGACATAAGAAAAGTATCATGCAGCCCAAGGAAGACCGGAGATGCTACCTGTGCATGCTGCTGGATGATGATTTCACGGAGAAGCAATGCCTGCATGAACACCATGTTATGTTCGGGAACGACCATGCATTTGCAGAAGCCGAAGGGCTGAAAGTAAATCTCTGCAGAAAGCACCACCAGGACGGGCCGACAGCAGTACACAACAACCAGGAGAATGCCGAGATCCTGATGGCAAAAGCCCAGGAAGCATATGAACGAACTCATTCCAGAGAAGAATGGATGAGAAACGGGAGAAAGAATTACTTATAGCACAACCCAAATGGGATAGTATATCACAAAATACAGCAGGCGGTTCCGAAAGTGCCGGAGCCGCCGGAAAGGAGCAGTATGAAACGCCGAGAATTAAACGAAATAAAAAAACAGTTCACGCCTGCCGGCTGCACGATCGACCGGATCGCAGGATGCATCGCAAACGATGAGGGAGAAGCCGTATACGAAATCAAGGAGAATTTCCTTTCTCTTCCGGAAGAAATGATGTTCAAATTCTTTGAGATATTCAGAAAAGGGTTATCGGGAAGAAAAGGAAAGAACATCTACAGCCTGGAATTCAAAGAGGATTCCGGAGCAAAAGCATCCTTGCAGCACATCAGGCAGACAGGTCTGAAGGACGAGGAAACCAACGAAATTCTGTTTGAGAATATCATCGACTATTGTTCGATCAAGGGATACTCCGCAATATTTGTAATCCATGGAATATATGATATCGCGGGAAAGGGAACCGATAACGAGGACATGGAAGATGCCTCAGAAGAAGTCTATGAATACATAATGACTGTAATTTGTCCGGTCACATTATCAAAACCGGGATTAAGCTGGAACCGGGAAGAGGGTACCATGGGAGAAGCAAATCGGCAGTGGATGATCCAAATGCCAAGCACCGCATTTTTATATCCAGCTTTCACGAACAGAAGTCAGGACTTAGACCATGTATGGTTTTATACAAAGAATGCCAACGATCCGGAGAAGGGATTGATCGATCAGGTATTAGGATGCAAAATGTTTGACACGCCATCCGAACAAAAAGAAGAGTTTAACCGAACCGTAAAAGGAGGAGAACGCTGTACGTACAGCATGGAGCAGGTAAAAGACCTCTATCGGGAGCTGCAGACTCTGGCGGAAAATCAGAAAGACTCCGAAGAACCCATCACGGCAGACCAGATTGCGAAGATCGTTAGAAAATACGGAATTGAAAGTGAAGGGACCGAAACGGAAATCTCGTTGCAGAATGTGATCAATCTAAGCACCATGGAAATCGGAACACCGGATGCCCATATAACCGTATCGACAGGATGGGAGGATATGGTTGATATCAAGGAGGCAGAAGGAGAACGCTACATTACCGTGCGAGCAGGCGGAACTATAACAGTGAACGGAATCGAGGTATAACGATGGAACTGATCGAAGGAAAAGAATATACATTCAGAAGATTACGGAGCAGAAATGATGGGAACAATGCGCCGCAGATCGTAAAGAAACGGATGAGACTGATTAGAAAATATCCGCATCATGCACAGTTTGAGGATGAGTTTGGAATTCGGATCAGTTACCGGTATTTTGATATTCAGAAAATGTTAGACGGGGAGCTGATCTTATGAAGAACCAGGAAGGATATCAGGATCCGACTGCAGGGAAGGCCATACACAATGCAGAGAAAATGCCGAAGCACATTGAAGAGGTATATGATGCGCTGAATAACGTAGCGAGCCTGCACGGACTGAAGATCGTGGAAATCAGAGATAAAAAGACAAAGAAACGATGGAGAAAATAGATGGAAAAATATGAGACATGTAAACATGCGGAAAGCGTGGGACAGATAGCTGTTTATGTAACGCCAGGATGCAAAAAGGCATCGATGGTGAGAGGAAATTTAGTCAGCAGCAAAAAAAGATGTATGGAATGTGAATACTACGAAGAAAGGAAGGAAAAGCGTGACAAAGATAAGGGACCCGAAGAAATACAACATCAGCAAGAACCGGTTCCGGGAAGTGTATTACCATTGCCTACAGTACAACGAATGGAAAGCGGAGCTGGAGGGAAAGGCGGACACGGTAAAGGCAAGAACGATAACCGGGTTGCCGGGGGCAGCAGTCACAGGAAGCGCAACCGAGGCCCTGGCAATGCGAAGAGAAGAACTCCGAAAGAAGATGGAGGTCATTGAACAGACTGCGATCGAAGCGGATCCAGACCTGTATCAATACATATTGACGGCAGTGACGAATGAATGGGCGACATACTGGTATCTAAAGCAGAGCATGAATATGCCGTGCGGACAGACAAAGTATTATGAAACAAGAAAGAAGTTTTATTATTTAATAGCAAAAAAAATATAAATTTCTAAAAGTGCGTTAATCAGGGGACGTTTTTATGTGCTATTATGCTATCATCGAGAAACGGAAGAGATGAGATGAGCTCTTCTCGGATCGATGCATTAACACCTCCTTTCGGAAATTGGATTATTTAGCAGAGACACCCTATCTATTGTAGATGGGGTGTTTTTGTATGATTATAAAATAAAAGCGTTGAATGCATCAATAAGTGTCAAAAAGAATACGAAAATGGTAGAAAGTAGTTGAATTTGAACAAAAAAGAGGTTATTATACAAGTACAAATAATGAAAACAATACACAATATGACAGAAAACAATACTATCTATTTGGTACCATATGGTTGATGATAGGAGGTATATGTCAGCAATAGTTATTTACCTCAAATAGCACTTGCTGAAAGGATGGGATACTATGAAAAGAATAAGTAATGCTTTTTTACGTGGGTACGAGAGAGCGTTGGATTTATCCGGTTCAAAAAAGTGGCCAGACATTACAAATGACAGAACAAAAGATTATGAAGCGTTAAGGAGCGATTGGGAGAATGTCGGAAGAGAAATCCGGAAAGGAACAAGAAAAATCGAAAGAGTTCATTGATGAAGAATTAGTGCAAGAAATCATGCAAGTAAACCAAAGTGAAGTAAAGAAGGTGGTAGCGGAAGTGATTCAGGGCGAATTTAGCGGACCGATTCCACCACCAAGCATCATCGAAGGATATGAAAGGGTAGTACCTGGATCTGCTGACAGAATCATTAAGATGGCGGAGCGACAATCTCTGCATAGACAGCAAATGGAAGAAAAAATGATAGATGCTGAATCTAGGGACAGCTTGCTTGGAGTTATATTTGCTTTTGTTTTAGGAATTTCATGCATAATCGCAGCAGTGATTATGGTATATCTAGTTCCGCAGAATGCAGGAGCAATTGCGGGTGCGCTTCTTGGTGTGACTGGAATAGGTTCAATTACAAGTAGTTTTATCACTAGTACAAGGAGAAGTGGTGGTAAAAAAAATAAGGAACAAAAAGAAGATTCCAAAAATGAATAGAAATAATGGTACGTTTTGTGAATATTCAAAATAGCGAAATGACGAAAAAGCACTTGGCAAGGGGCTGATCAATGCCAGGTGCTTTTTCTAATGCAATAAAATAGACCAGAATTGAAGGTGGTGAAGTGGGTGTTTACAGAAGAACAGATAAGCATAGGCGAGTGGGTACGCAAGATTACCGCAGACTCATACCGTGGATGGAAAGCCTTTTACCACACAACAAAGTGGAAACATAAACGCAAGGCCATATTAAAGCGTGATCACAACGCTTGCCAGATGTGCCGGCAAAAGGGAAAGTACAGACGTGCTACTACTGTACATCACATCAAACACCTGAGAGATACACCTGAGCTGGCACTGACGGATAGCAACCTAATCAGCTTGTGTGATGAGTGCCATGAGGCAATGCATCCAGAGAAACATAAGAGAAAACCTGGCTATAGGAATGCGGAACGCTGGTGACTCCCCCGGTCAAAAGAAATGAAAAACTCCTGGCCTACAGGAGACCGGCGCCCACCCCATCCTAGCGAGTTTTCGGTTGTTACGCGTGAAAAGTATGAAAAGCAGTGGAAGAAGGTGGTGGATTGGCAAAGAAGAAGCGCGAAACCCTGCGAAAAGAGGTTGAAAAATCGTTGAAAGAACAGCTGACAGCAAAGGGCGCGGACATTGATCTGTTCAATGACCAGATCCAGGATTACATGACAATGTGGGATTTGAAGGAAATGTTAAAAGACGATATCCAGGAAAACGGTCTGCGGTTGAATTATACTACAGCAAATGGTGGATTCGCTGAAAAAGACAATCCGTCAGTGAAGCAAATACCGCTGATCAATAAGCAGATGCTGATGCTATTAAAGCAGCTGGACATTTCAACGGATAAGGTTGTAAAGGACGGTGTTGATTTAGATGACGATCTATGAGCCCAATATCGATGAGTGGATATATCTGATAAAGGGCAATCATATTGAGCACTGCAAAGAGCAGGAGCTTGCGATTGACAATAATATCATCCCGGTTTTAGAACGTAAGGATGTATTTGTGGATGCGGATCGGATTGCGAAAGGCCTAAGCTTGCAAAAATATTTTCCGTATCAGCTACTTCCTTGGGAGAAGTATCAGTTTGCGATCATTGCAGGAGTGTTTCTCCGGCAGCCGGGAATCGAAGACGATATTTACTTCCACGAGATTCGGGATATCCTTGGGAGAGGTTCCGGGAAGAATGGTTTTATTGATTTCTTGGCATTGTATTTCATTTCTCCGTTACACGGGGTGCCGGGATACAACGTGGATCTGATCGCGAACGGAGAAGATCAGGCAATGACATCGATCAAAGATGTTGGTGATCTGATCCGATACCCGGTAGATTCGCGCTTCGAAAGGGCGCTGAATGCAAACTTCAAAGCTTATGGGGAGAAGATAGTTGGGAAGAAGATGAATGCCGAATTCCGGCTAAATACTTCCAGCACGAAGAATAAGGATTCGAAGCGTACCGGGTGCGTGATCTACGATGAGAAACATCAGTACCGTGACACCAGGAACATGAATACACTGCAGTCTGGTCTCGGAAAAATGAAGTGGTCCAGGGAGATCACAATCACAACAGACGGACATGAGCGTGGAGGAGTTCTGGATGATGAGAAAGAACAGAATACAGTTATCTTGAGGGAATATAATCCGGATAATCGTGTTTTCGTAAACTGGTTCCGAATTGAGGAAGAAGAGGAATGGAAAGATATTAACAAAATTGTAAAGGCGAATCCATCACTGGTGGATCCGTCTTTTTCTACGCTCCGGCAAAGGATTCAGCAGGAAATTGTGAAGATGCCATTCACTCCGGACTATTATCCGGAATTTCTGGCGAAAAGATGTAACTATCCGGTATCTGATCCGCAGATGGCCGTAGCGGAATGGGATGACATTGTAGAATGTACGAAATATCCGTATTTTGAAATCACGCCCGGCATGAATTGCGTGGGAGGAGTGGACTATACAAAGACCAACGATTTCTGCGGATGCATCCTGACATTCCGGAAAGGAAAGAAATACGTGAATCTACATCATTCCTTTATTTGTAAAAAATCAAAGGATCTTCCAAACATACATGCTCCAATCCAGAAATGGGTGGAGCAGGGAATCTGCACAATCGTCGATGATGTGGAAATACCTCCGGAAATCCCAGTACAATGGTTTGCTGATCAAGCCCTGAAATATAACATCATGATGATTGGAATGGATTATTACCGGTACACCTGGTTGAATAAAGAATTCAAAAAAATTGGATTTGATGCATTCGATAAGGACAATAAGAAAATTTATCTGGTACGTCCTTCTGATATCGCACAGGCAAGTCCAATTATCAACAGTGCATTCCTTCAGCATGCAATATCAGGATGGGACAGGATGATGTGCTGGTATACCAATAACAGCAAGAAGATTCTTGACAACAAAGGAAATATATCATTTGGGAAGATTGAACCAAAGCTAAGAAAGACGGACGGATTTATGGCGTGGGTGGCATCTATGTGCTGCATCGATGTTCTTCCGGAAGAAAGTGAATTCCCAGATATTAATTTAAGCGTAGCAACATATTGAGGTGTAAGAAATGTCAACTTTTACAGATTTTTGGAAATTTATACAGGGAAAGCTCATGGGAGGGAAAACATATAATGTGACCTCAAAAGACATAACGGAATTTATAGATAAGCATGAATGGAATCGGTTAGCTCTGTATGATTTTGCATTGCATTCCGGGATTAACATCATTGCAAATGCATTATCCGCCTGCGAGGTGAGAACATTTGAAAAGTGGGAAGAGGTTCAGAAAGACCAATATTACAAGTGGAATTTTGAACCAAACATCAACATGAATGCTGCGCAGTTCAAGCAGAAGCTGGTCTGGTCATTGATTTATAAAAATGAATGTCTGGTGATTCAGACGGCGAAAGGAGATTTCCTGATTGCAGACAGTTATGAGCATGATCGCTACGCCTTGTACCAGGATGTTTTCCGGAATGTAACAGTATGCGCGGATGATGGGAATGGTATTTATCATCCATATACGTTTAAAAAGACGTTTCGGATGGAGGATGTATTGTTTTATCGTCTGTCAAACCGGAACATCAGAGCGTTACTGGACCAGCTCATTGAAGAGTATAACCAACTTCTCCAATCGGCCATTCAGAAGTTTTATAAATCCGGCGGAGAACGCGGTGTATTGGTTATTGATGCAAATGCTCCAACTGCAAATTATGGAGTCAAAGCAGATGGGACACCTCGTAATTTCAACGATGTGTATACGGAGTTGATTAATAAGCAGTTTGCAACGTATTTTAAATCACCCAATGCCGTACTCCCGTTGTTCAAGGGATTTAATTACGAAACTAAAGGCGGGGAGGCTTCGAAGAAGTCAACGTCCGAGATAAAAGATGTCACCGATATTACGAAGGAAGTGTATGACAAAGTTGGGAACGCCTTGCAGATACCACCTGCGCTATTAAGGGGTGATGTGGCAGATGTAGGAGCTATCACCAAAAACCTTATTACTTTTGCAATTGATCCGATTGCATCTGTGATCGAGACCGAGAACAATCGTAAGCTCTATCAAAAAGAAGTCCTTAATGGGACATACCAGATGGTTGATACATCAACGATTATGCACATGACGGCAGCTGAGCTTGCGACAGCATCAGATAAAATGATTTCCTGCGGCGGGTGGAACATCGATGAAATTCGGAAGAAGGCAGGAGACGCACCGCTCAATACACCGTGGTCGAAAAAGCATTTCCTCACGAAAAATTATGATCAGATGAATGCATTGGAAGATAAGGGTGTCA
The DNA here is from genome assembly GCA_051880095.1 of Bariatricus sp. Classification (GTDB taxonomy): domain Bacteria; phylum Bacillota; class Clostridia; order Lachnospirales; family Lachnospiraceae; genus Allocoprococcus. The sequence goes on from JBJENH010000106.1 coordinate 114,962, forward strand.
ATCCGCCAGACGATGGCGGCGACATAAATAATAAAAATAAAGGAGGACAAGATGGAAACAGTGAAACATAAAACAAAGTACCGCTTCGAACAGCTGGCAGGAAATTCTTCAGCAGCACATAAATTGTATATCTACGATGAAGTCCGGGCACAAGGACCTTTCAACTGGGATACATGGAACTACGAAGAATCGGAAACTTCAGCAAAATATTTTCGAGATCAGTTAGATTCTATCCCGGACGGATCAACGATTGAACTGCACGTGAACAGCGTCGGCGGAGAAGTGGGCGAAGGTGTTACAATCTACAATCTGTTGAGGCAGAAAGCGGAAGCAGGAAGCAAGCTGATCGGGTATGTGGATGGAATGGCTTACAGTGTTGCGATGGATATCATCATGGCCTGTGATGAGATTCACATGGGTCTTGGAACATCCATGTTCCTCCATAACCCGTGGACAAGAGCACAGGGCAATGCAAATCAGCTCCGGTCTATGGCAGATCAGCTGGATGCGCTTACTGACGCATCGGTCCAGCTGTACATGTCAAGGTCAAAGAATCTGACAGAGGAATCTCTGCGTCAGATGATGGAAAAAGAAACCATGCTTGCTCCGGACACTTGTCTTGGGTATGGATTCTGTGATTATGTTGGAGAACAGAAAACTTGTGAACCCGACGACGATCTGGATGATCCAGACGACCCGGACGAGGATTGCAAAAAGCAGATCAAAGAACTGCAGCAGCAGTTGTTTCAGCAGAAACAGATTAACCAGATGCTTCAGAGGGTGAACAAGCCTTCTATGCAGAATACATTTTTAGAAACTTTAAAACAGTTGTCAGAATAAGGAGAATCAGAGATGGCGATGAAAAACAACGATTTAGTAAATCAGGAATCAAAGAAATTTATGCAGAAGATGGTAGAAGCGTTGCAGAACAATGATGCGGAAGCGGCAGCGAAAGCAATGCAGGAAATGCAGAACGGAATCTGCGGTATTATTGAGCAGGAATTTGAACAGTACAAAGGAGTCGGCGACATGGAAGTGCTGCAGAGTCGTGGGCTTCGCAAGCTGACATCCGAGGAAACAGACTGGTATCAGAAATTCATCGGTGCAGTAAAGACTGGTGCGAAACAGGAGATTACCAACCTTACAGCAGCAATGCCGGTTACGATTATTGACCGTGTAATCGATGATATGAAAAAGAATCATCCGTTACTGAATGCGATCAATATCCAGGATGCGGCAGGTGCTATTAAGCTCGTAATGAACGGAGTACAGATGGCATCCAAGCTTGGCGGTTGGGGAAAGATCACCAGCGAAATCAGCAAGGAACTGAAAGGCCAGATCAAGATCATCGATGTGACCATTGCGAAATATACAGCATACTTCATTATCCCGAAAGATTTTGTGAAATTTAACTTTACATTTGCACCGATGTGGGTTGACCAGTATATCCGTATCATCCTGTCAGAGTCAATCGCGTTCGGTCTGGAAAAGACGATCATTTCCGGAGACGGATCTGATCAGTTTATCGGAATGACGATGGATCTTAGCTCAAACCAGGAAGGCGTATACTCTGCGAAGGAGCCGACGAAAATTACGAACTTCGATGAAGACTATGCTGCAGTTGTTGCAAAGCTTGCAAAAGATCCTGATGGCGATGACAGAATGGTTCCGGAAGTGTTGCTTGTAGTAAATCCACAGGATTATATTAAAAAGATCCGCAGAATTCAGAATACATTAATTTACGGCACCGGAGCGATCGATCTGATCAATAACACATATCCGACAAAAGTGGTTCAGTCTTCTATGATGCCGGAAGGAAAAGCGTCCGCAGGAATTGCTAGAAACTACTTCGCCGCAATCAATGGTGGTACATCAGGAATCATTGAGTTTGATGATTCTAATCAGTTCCTGGAAGACAATCGTATCTATACAACACGTGTATACGGAAACGGTAGACCGACTGATAATACAAGCTTTGTATATCTTGATATCTCAGAAGTAGAAGCACCGGCGCTTCCGGTTCTTATTAAGGGTGGAAGTGTTACTACGAAGACTGCTTAATTTGATCAGGAAAGGATGATGTGAGAGTATGCAAAATGTAGCAGATGATGTATATCAGATGATTCTTGATAATTTGCATATTACCTACATTCCAGACAATTCAACGGAAAGACGGCTGAGAAATGAGATATTAGCAGGGATTGCATACATTCAAAAGTATTGCGATCCCTCTGCTGATTGTAGGCCAGGGACCGCATCGGGGCAGTTGTTATGTGAGTATGTCCTTCGCGCAGAGTCCGGAGACTTAGAGACTTTCAAAAACGATTTTTCGGATGAGATTACCGGAGCGAAAATAACGCTTGACACAGATCGATATGCGGAGGCGATGGGATATGCTTAAAAGAAAGAAAAGTAAACATCAGACATATCAGGATGGATGGGGAACTTCATGGATCACAGCCGATCGAAGGCTGGTGTCTATAAGGCAGAATATCGTACACTTTCAGGAGCAGACTGTTGGAGAAAGAAGATACTGGGATGCTTATGTTGCAGGAACAGAAATTAAACGTGCGGTAAAAGTGCCGTATGAGTCCGCTGTAGAACAGGGGGATATCTTTGTTATCGAAGGAAAACAGTATGTTGTAGAGCAAATGGATTTGAAAGATGATAAGCTCCCTGTTTCATGGCTGCTGTCACTTTCTGCGAACCCGATCGAATACAGAAAGAAGTGAGAATGTGGCAAGTAATCAAGTAAAAGTCAGCATTGATGGATTTGGTGATGCAATACGCAACGCTCTGGACGAGACTAAAAAACTTACAGAGGATGCGCTTATTGAATCATCTGATAAAACCGCAAAAGAAACTGTAAAGAAAATAAAGGGAGCTGCCCCGTCTAAAACCGGAAAATATGGAAAAGGTTGGACGTCAAAAGTAACGACGCAGGCGGGACGCGGAAGATACGGAAGAACCGTATACAATAGGACGAGGTATATGCTTGCGCATTTGCTTCAGAACGGACATGGAGGGCCGCGGCCGGCCGGAGCGCATCCGCATATTCCGTCCGATGAAGAGACAGAGGCACTCTTTGAAAAGAATCTGGAAAGTGAGATGAATAAAGGATGACAAGTGAAGAAGTAAAAAATATGTGTAGAAAAATGAGAATTCCGTTTGATGAGAATCACCCCGATCATATTTCTACAGATAAATTAAGCACGTTATCGCCGCCATTCATGGAATACATCCTGACAAATAATCCAGTATACGCCGATGGAGTCAGATATATCGATATCAAGGATTTGTCTATTCGCATCTATTCTGACACAGAAGTATCGGAATTCGAGGCAGATGTGCAGCGAGTTTTGGAAGAAGAGGATATTAGATGGAAGCGGTCATCGGAGTTCGTCGAGGATATTATGATGTGGGCGATAGTGTATAAGATGGAGGTATAAGCAATGAAAAAAAATAAATATCATTATGACGTAAAGAACTGCCATTATTGTCCGGGAACGCGGAATGATGATGGTTCAGTTACATTTGAAAGTACAGTAAAACCGCTTTATGGATTGCAGTCTATGGAAATGAGTGCAGAAGGAGATACATCAAAGATTCGTGCAGATGGACTTGATTATATCGTTATTACATCTAATAACGGATACGGCGGAGCATTTAAATTTGTGAAGGTAGATGATCAGTTTAAAGTGGACTGTCTGAGTGAAGTAGTAGATGAAATAACTGGCATCCAGTACGAAGATGCAGATGCGGATCCAAGACCGTTTGCTGTAATGGGAGAATTCAAAGGAGATATGGAAGGAATCCGATGGATCTACTATAACTGTGTTGCTTCAAGACCGAAACAGGCAGGAGATAATAAGGATAATCAGAAAGAGCCGGATACAGAAGAACTGTCAGTTACAGCATCGCCACTTCCGGTAGAGATTAACGGAGAAGACAAAAATATTGTGCGTGGCGGCATCACGAAGAGTATGGATGAAACTACTTATGCAGAATGGTTTAAACAGGTATGCATCCCTGGAAAACAGATTTCTGCAAGCGCGTAGGAGGTAAGTAATGGAAAAGATCATAGAAGTTGAGGAAGACAGAAGTCTTAATTTTAAGGCATCTGCCTTTTCTCCTATCATGTACAATCGTCTCTTTCCGGGACGTGATTATTTAAAGGATATGGAGGCGCTGAAGTGTGCGAATGATAAAGAGGAAAAAACCTTTGAGATGTCAGACTATGAGCATTTCACACGAATCGCATACTTATTTGCGTACCAGGGGCTTGCCCCGTCACCGAGAACGACTCCGGAGCAGAAAGCATTTTTAGAGAAGTATCCGAGTGCATGGGACTGGATTGATTCTTTCAATACATTTTCCATCTATGAAATTCTTCCGGAAATCATGGAACTCTGGTACCAGAATGAGAAAAAGGTATCCGAGGGAAAAAATCCGGTACCCGCACCACCCGTGAAGTAAATGCAATGACCTATTTGCTGAGATGCAAACAGCTGGGATTGTCTCTTGATGAATTGGATTATCTCAGCTGTGGGATGGTGTGGGACATGCTGACAGAGCGAGAAAATGATAACTATGATTATCCGATCGTTGCGAGTCAGGAACAGTTTAATGAGTTTTTAGGATTATAGGGGGGAGGTGACAGCGATGGCGAATGGACGTATCAAGGGAATTACGATTGAAATTGATGGAAGCACTACAGGTCTTGACAAGGCACTGAAATCTACGGAATCGAATATTTCAAGCGTTCAGCGTTCTCTGAAAGATGTGAATCGTCTTCTGAAAATAGATCCTTCTAACACAGAACTGTTATCTCAGAAGCAGAAGCTCTTATCGCATGCCGTTGAGGAAACGAAGCAGAAGCTTGAAATGGAAAAAGAAGCGCTCAGACAGGCCGCAGAGCAGAACGTTCCCTCCGACAAAATGGATGCTTTGAAGAGGGAAGTCATCGCAACTACTCAGGAGTTGAAGGAACTAGAAAAACAAGCAAAAAATGCAAGTTCCGTTCTTGGTACACAACTGCAAGAGGCTGGTAAAAAAATATCAAAAGTAGGCGAAGAGGTTACGAGTGCGGGAAAAAAACTACTACCTGTTACGGCGGCAGTTACTGGCATCGGAACGGCAGCAGTAAAAACGGCAGCAGATTTCGAGAGTTCAATGTCGCAAGTGCAAGCTACGATGGGAATTACGAAGGACTCTATGTCTAGTGTTGATGGCCAGACTGTAAACACAATGGATACATTGTCGGCACTTGCAAAAAAGATGGGAGAAGAAACTGCATTTTCTGCAAGCGAGTGCGCGGAGGCTTTAAATTATCTTGCCCTTGCCGGATATGATACACAGCAAATGTGCGATACCCTTCCAACAGTACTTAACTTGGCGGCAGCTGGAGGAATAGATCTCGCATCGGCATCGGATATGGTAACAGACGCAATGTCTGCATTAGGAATGGGGGTCAATGAATCTGAGAAGATGGTAGATCAGATGTCTAAAACCGCATCTACTACCAATACATCTGTGGCTCAGCTTGGAGAAGGAATTCTAACGATTGGAGCAACGGCAAAATCCATTAAAGGAGGAACGGCTGAATTAAATACAGCGCTTGGAATTCTGGCAAACAATGGAATCAAAGGCGCAGAGGGTGGAACGCACCTTCGAAATGTAATATTGTCACTGCAAAATCCGACTGACACCGCGGCTGGGTGCTTAGAAAAATTAGGTGTATCCGTATATGATTCCGAAGGAAACATGAGATCTCTCAACGACATACTCGGAGATCTTAATGCAAGCATGGATGGCATGACATCGGAAGAAAAGTCAAACATCATAGGAAAAATATTCAACAAAACAGATTTATCTTCTGTGAATGCTTTGCTCGCAAACACAGGAGAAACGTGGGACAACCTGCAAGGATCTATTGAAAACAGTGCTGGTGCTGCACAACAGATGGCGGATACGCAGCTTGATAATTTGAATGGTCAAATTACAATTCTTAAGTCTGCCGTAGAAGGTGCTGCTATTTCTATTGGAGAGGTATTAGTGCCAATTATAAAAGAAATCGTTCAGAAAGTTCAAGAATGGACGGATAAATTCAATGGATTAAGTGATGAGCAGAAAAGAATTATAGTTATCATTGGAGCTGTTGCGGCTGCGATCGGCCCAATTCTTATAGTGATAGGAACATTGATATCGGCTATTGGAACTATAACAAGCGCAACCGGATTACTTATGTCATCGGGACTATTGCCAATTATTGGAGTGGTGGCCGGAGTGGTGGCCGCAGGCGTTCTTCTGTATAAGAACTGGGATACCATCAAAGAAAAGGCTGGTCAGTTGAAGGAAAACGTTATCAATAAATTCAGTGAACTGAAACAAGGTGCGTCAGAAAAATTAGAGTCTATGAAAGCAGACGCGAACGAAAAATGGGACAGCATGACAAATACTGTGACAGAAAAGCTTTCCAGCATGAAACAGAGCGCGGCTTCGAAATATTCTGAAATAAAGCAGAAAGCAAAAGATTCATGGAGCGGAATGAAACAGGATATGTCGGCTAAACTTTCAGAGATGAAGGCAAGCTACGATACGCATGGTGGAGGACTTAAAGGTGCTGTATCAGCGACACTCACCGGAATCCACGGTCTGTATTCCGCGAAATATAATGCAATTGACACATTGACTGGTGGAAAGCTATCTGCAATTTCATCCAAATTTTCAACTAATATGCAAAACGCAAAGGCTTCTGTATCGAGTATGTTAGCCAATATTAGTAGCTCGTTTAATAGCGGATTATCCGGTGCGCTTTCAACGGCGTCCAGCAAACTTGGAAGTATCGGAAATAAATTTACTTCCACAATGTCAAATGCAAGAAAAGCGGTTTCCGATGCGATCAGCAATATCCGGAGTAAATTTAATTTCTCATGGAGCCTTCCGAAGCTGAAACTCCCGCATATTTCAATTAGTGGAAAATTCAGCATAAACCCTCCGTCGGTTCCAAAATTCGGAATCAGCTGGTACAAAAAAGCAATGGAATCTGCAATGATCATGACAGGTCCGACAGCGTTTGGATATGACGCAAAGACAAACAGTTTATTAGCTGGAGGAGAAGCGGGAAATGAAGTACTGACAGGAGAGGGGCATCTTGTAGATTTGATTGATAACGCTGTTGGAAACTGGTATTCAAGAATCGGATATCAGCTCGACATCCTCAGCTCGATTGTGCAGCAATATTTTCCGCGTGTACTCGAAAACATGGATCGGGATATCGTGCTTGATGACGGAACGTTAGTGGGAAAGATGGCACATAGAATGGATACAGAACTGGGGATCATTGCCAGTCACAAAGGAAGGGGGAATTGATAAATGGTCTACGGAGTAACATTCGGAGATAAACATTCGTTTAATGATTGGAAATTGTTATTGAATGAAAGACCTAAAATCAGTCCTCCCGTCCCAAAGACGAACTACTTCGATATTCCCGGAGGAGATGGGCATTTGGATTTCACGGAATCGTTGACAGGAGAAGTGAAATACGAAGCAAGAGAGATGGAATTTGTTTTCGTGACGCTGAAAGCAAGGAAGCAGTGGACAGACTTGTATTCGGACATTCTTGATTATCTACATGGACAGGAAATGAAGATTATTCTCGATGAAAACCCGGATTATTACTATATCGGAAGGGTGTCTGTAAATGAATGGAAATCATCAGAAAAGTATTCTACGATTGTGATCAATGCAAAAGTAGATCCATACAAATACGAATTGTTTAGTTCTCTGGATGATTGGGAGTGGGATAAATTCAATTTTGAATCAGGAGTAATCAGAGAATATCAAGATATCAGAGTAGATGAAAGTTTAGATTTCACGATAAATGGCACAAGAAAATCTGTTGTTCCGACTTTCATCGTGAAGTCAGATGACGGAACGGGGATGAATGTTGAATTTGAAGACGTTGTTTATGAGATGAGCGATGGAGAAAATAGAATTCTGTATATCATCATTAAAGATGGAGAAAACACCTTGCATTTTGTTGGAAATGGAACGGTGTCGATTGATTACAGAGGGGGAAGACTTTAGATGTACACGGTATATATTGATGATAAAGTAGCGTATTCACCGCTTCTTGCAAATGAAGGTTATTCGATAATGGCCGGGAAGGTAATTACCGAATTAAACAAATCCGGGTCATTTGAGTTTTCATTCCCACCTGACAATGTAATGTACGATGATGTTCAGAAATTGAAGTCCATAGTAAGAGTTGTAAGTAGTGACAAGCCTGCGTATGTCCTGAAAAACGCGGAGAAGACATATGAAACATCGAAAACATCTATCCCGACAACTGTCATATATAGGACAGCGGTAATAGATGATGAAACAGGGGAAATCACTCTGGATGATGCATTGAATGCTGATGGTACAAGCACATACGAAATTTACAGTAATTATAAAACATATAGTTACTTTTACGGTGATCGCGCAGATGGAAAACAGGATAATAAGGTATATAAGTTCACAAGTATTTCAAGGACGACATCTGGATCATCGGGTGGTATTACAATTGCTTTTTACAGTTACACTTATTATCTACAGGAGGCAGAGAAAGTCGCACTGGAATCTGAAATATTCATGGGCAGAGTGCTGCATGATAAAAAAGGCTTCTATAAAAGCAAAGAAGTTTATTGCGAGGGGCAGCTGGCGTTTCTTCTGGATTCCGTGCAAAGGCCATATTTGTTTCAAGGAGATGTGCCCGAATTGTTCTCACAGTTCATTAGTAATCACAATGATCAAGTTGATTCATGGAAACAGTTTCGAGTTGGGAATGTCACTGTAACTGATCCAAATGATTATATTAATCGCGAATCATCGCAGTACCCAAATACTTTTGATGAGATGCAGGCGAAGTTAGTAGATCTGCTTGGGGGATACATAGTACCCAGACTACAAAATGGTGTCAGATATATTGATTACCTAGAGGAGCCAGGCAAAAGAAATTCACAGGTTATTGAATTTGGAAAGAATTTGCTCGATATAACAGAATATATCACAGCAGAGGATGTATTCACTGTCTTAATTCCACTCGGAGCGAAAATAAAAGATGAAGAAGGGAACGAGACTGGAAGACTGACCATAGAGTCCGTGAATGACGGGAAGGATTACATTGAGAGCGAACTTGGGATATCGCTCTTCGGAAGAATTGTAAGAACAAAGGAATGGGATGATATAACGATTGCCGACAATCTACTGAGAGCGGGAAATGCACATCTGGAATCTGCTATTGAAATGGCTGTAAGTATAGTGATAAAAGCTTATGACTTGCATATTGCAGATGTTGAAGCGGAGCTTATTTGCGTGGGTGATGATGTAAGAGTTATATCACCTCCGCACGGAATTGATGCGTTCTTTCGATGCACCCGGATTGAGCTTGACTTGTTGGAACCAGGAAATTCGGTGTATACGTTCGGATTCTCATTTACGACACTTACAGAGCAATTGCACAAAGCATTAAAGAGAGGATGATATAGATGGCAGACATCAGTGATTATTTAAAGAAAATTCTGAGTGCCGTGTACGGAAGGGATGTCCGGCAGGCAATTCGTGATGCAATATATCAGTGCTATAAAGACGGGAAGGCGGGATCTATTGATGTTATAGCAAGAGAGAGAATTGATAATATTGTAGCGCAGAGCGGATCAACGGAAGGGAACAGTGAACTTACAGATATCAGAGTTGGTGCGGATGGCAAGACTTACTCAACCGCAGGTACGGCAGTTCGAGAACAGTTCACTGCAATGACAAATGAACTTGAAGCAATGCCGGACAATATATTAAACATTCATGTTTGGGAAAAGTTTAGCCCTGACATGACAATCAATCTTGCTGAAGCTGAGGAAATCAACATTGTCAGCTGGCTTGCTGATATAACAGGCGCATATGGAAGTATCACAGTTAAGTATGGCGATTCTGTTGGCATGAGTAATGGCAATGTAACTGTGGCAGAACCATACTCATCAGTAAGTTACAATTCAAAAAATGATTCAACATCAAAACTTGATGTAATTAAAGGGAAATATGCGGTCATCAAAGATGTGTGCTACAAAGTAGGAGACAGCGCAACTATTTCCAAAATAAAGGATACAAGTGGTACACTAGCAAGCTATATAGTTAAGTGCAGCAATGCACAGAAAATTGAATCTATTGAATATGGAGCAACGTATGGCCATGTTACAGCAAGTGACAAAGGTACATATCCAAGCGTTGGATTGTCTGGTGACTATAGATACGAATACAAAGGAACACCTGGACAAGCCATGTCAAAAATAGAAGCAATGAAATAGGAGGATGCAATCATGAAAAAGAAAAGAAGAATCGTAGCGTTGGTATTAACATTATTATTTGTCTGCTCTATGAGCGTGCAGGCAGGATTTACGCCGAAATATTCGGTAGATATGCCAGAGATTCCGGAGATCCATGTGGAATTATCAGATGAGATGAAAGAGGCAGTCAACCAGGCGGCACAGAAGCAGATTGAAAAGATGATCCTGGACAAGCCGGTGATTATCAATGCTACATGCTGGCACTGTAGGTATTTCTACCCGTACAAAAATAAGCTCATCATTTCATGGGAAGAAGTGGAAGGTGCAACATCATATAAGGTAGAGATTACAGATGCATCTGGAACACGCACGAAAGAGGTCGCGACAACTTATTTGATTCTGACAGAGGGCAGTGATGAGATTTACCCGGCATGTATGGATACAGAGGAGCTGCATCCGACTGTAAGAGTTCGGGCCTATGGCGAGGATGAAACGTACAGTATGTGGTCGGACGCGGTTGAGATTGGCTGTTATAAGTAGGTGATAGAATGGAAAATAGAATTAACATAGCGTGCTTCCAGCCAGACTCCGAAGTGGCGAAAGTCGACGACATCTGGCAGTGGGATTATGGCCAGATCCTTCGGATTCAGGGGCTTAACCTTCCGACAGCGGTAGAAATTCACTTTTCCTTGGACGAGTATGGCGGCGAAGCTGTCAGAAGAATTGGAATGACTCAAGATGGCGTTACCGATGTTGTGATTCCAGATTCAATGGTTGAAAATGAGTCGGCATATGGTGATAGCTATTACTTCTTCGCATATATCTATCTGTCAGACGAGGAATCGGGAAACACGGAATACAAAATTCGGGCAAAGGTTACTACCAGATCAAAGCCCGAAGCTTTTGACCGGCCGGAAGACGCGGAACTCTTCCGGCAAGCGATCAAGGCGGTTAATGAATCCGCTGATCGGGCAGAGAATGCTGAGAAGTCTGCAGAAAGCTGGGCACATGGCCATGAAGAGTATCCAGATCGCGACGAAGACAATGCAAGGTATTACGCGAAGCAGGCAAAGGAATCAGCAGATCACGCAGAACAGGCTGCTGCAGAAAGCGGGTATATAAATTTTAACATCGAGGACGGGAGACTGGTCGAAACCAGAACAGACAATGTAGATGTTGAATTCGCTATGATAGAAGGGAGGCTGTGCATCGTATGACAGCAAAGAAAATGGATTTAGGCGCGGTATCCGCCTACGCCCTTGCGGTAGAACAAGGATATCATGGAACAGAAGAAGAATTCGCGACTATATTAGCGAACGCGGCGAATTATGCATCAGAAAGCAAGAATGCGAAAGAGGATGCAGCAAAATCCGCTGTAGAAGCAGAGGGATATAAGAAAAGTGCGGAAAAAATTCTCGAAGATGTCGGAGCGGCTGGATTAGAGCAGGTAGAAGCAATAAATGTCGCTGCAACGAAACAGATTAATGCCGCAAACGAAGCGATTGAAAAAAAAGGTTCCGAAACGCTTGAAAGCATACCAGATGATTACACGGAGCTGCAGGAAGATATTACAGGGCTAAAGAGTGATATAGATCAGATAAAACAGAGCGGTGGAGTTGGTTCGGAAACAGGTAGTGGAGCAACCACAGCGCAGGCAAATAGTTTGTGGTCAATTATCCAAAAGACAGCATTTTCAGAAGTGTTGACAGACGAAGAAATTAACGATTTCAAAACCGCATGGGGAATTACCACAGAAACTATTCCAGCTACAGGTATTTCGCTTGATAAAACAACATTATCATTTACAAACTCAGCAACTCAGATTTTGATAGCTACAGTAGAGCCTTCAAACAGTACCGATAAAATAACATGGAAAACAGATGACGAAGGAATTGCGACTGTAGCAAATGGTGTTGTGACGCCTGTTTCAAATGGTTCCTGCATGATTATAGCAAAAGCTGGTAATTATTCTGCGTCCTGTGAAGTAACAGTAGCAGTAGAGTCTGAAATAGTGACATATACAATCACGAATAACTTGACTAATGTGTCAACTGATAATCCTGTAACCACTATCACAGAAAATAGCGGATATACCGCAAATTTGACTGCAGATACTGGCTATACCATTGATACCGTAACGATAACAATGGGCGGTATCGATGTCACGTCGGACGTGTACGTGGACGGAACAGTTATTATTTCCGCAGTTACTGGTAATGTTGTTATTAACGCAAGTGCAGTACAGGCAGGAGAAATCGAAGAAGAAATCACGTTACTTAAGTGGATTGCAACAGACGAAGATTCTTATATAGATACAGGAGTAATACCTGAAAAAGCAAGTTATAAATATGTGATTGGTATGCAGTATCCAGTGAACCTGTCGGAATTAGGAGACACTTATAATAATGCGTATATCGGTGGGGTAAGCCAAAAAGATAATACAAACCCAGCTCTTTGCAATTATTGGGACTTTATAATAAAAACTAACAGTAATAGCACTTGTTCGGCACGTGCTGAAATAGAAGCCAATGGTATAACAATGTATGATAATTACAACTCGTTTGTAGACATGCCTGTATATTTTTCATTTACTGATGGCGAACAAGGGTTATATGCAGACGAAGAACTTACAACATTAACACATTCGGATAATAGCATGGCAAATACTTATGATACATTATTATATTCAAATAGCTCTACATTTGATGAGTCAAAGCACTCGATTTATCCAATCTGGCTTGGAAAGGTTAATCACAACTCTGGCACATTAAACGCAACAAGAAATGATTATCGAGCGATAGGTATTAAGTTCTATTGTTTCAAGGTATTTGATGAAAACGAAAACCTTATTGTGAACTTGAGACCAGCAAAACAAGGTTCTAAGATTGGTATGTACGACACTGTGACTGGTAAGTTTCATGAAAATCAGGGATCTGGGGAATTCAGTTACGAGGAGGTATCGGAATAATGAGTTTGTATGATATTAATGGAAATGAGATTTTATTTGACAGCGAATCATCTCCTTCCGGTTCCTCTGTTTCCGAATTGCAACGTAAATTCAAAGGTAAAAATATTGTTTGGCTAGGTGATTCCATTCATGCGTATAGTCAACCGGATGGCGTGACAATACCATATTTGTTTGAGTACCACAGTGGGGCAAAGTGCTATAACTGGTGCCAGGGTGGTACTACAATGGCAAAAATGGGAGTTGCCAACTATGATCCATTCAGTGGTGTTGGAATGATTGATGCTTTGGTAACTGGCGCGTTTACGGATCAGGAGACATATCAAGAAGACAGAAATTTTAGTTCTCAGGTATCTGAAATGAAATCTTTTGACATGTCAACTGCGGATTATGTAATCATCGAATTTGGAACCAATGATACTTTGAAAGATATAACATTGGATAATTCTGAAAATACATTTGACACCACTACGACTGGAGGCTCATTGCGATACATGATCAAAACATTACAGACCGTATATCCGAAACTTGGGATTGCGGTTTGTAATGTGCAGAAAATGACTGGGTGGCTGGATTCAGAGCATACGAAGTCTTACAATAGCAAAAATCAAACAGATTTAATTAACCTGGTCTGTAGCGACCTATGTATCCCGATAATTGATATATACAATCTGATAGGCTTAAACGATTATACATCTGAAACATTATTGAGTGACAATCTTCACCGGTCGCACGCAGGAAAATTAAAACAGGTACAGGTTATAGAGAATAGAATGGTAGATTTTTATTAATTAGAACGCATTCTATTATCCGATACAATATAAGTGTGTATGCATCAAAATAAAATAGATATTTATTTTTTAAAATTGCCCAATAATATTACAACATTGCTTCTGATATAATCTATAGCCAAACCAAATATAAAAATCGCAAGTATTGATATGGCAAAACGAATGGTAAACATAAGCGGATCATGGGAGACACTATCTAAACAAATAATGTTATCCCATAAAATACTGCGTAATGCTCCATGCTCATGAAATAAATAAACTGCAAAGGTAAGAGATGATATCTTACTTATCACTGTATTTGTATTACTATGATTACTAAAAAAAATAAATAACATAACTGATGAAATCGTTACTGCGACTGAATTATATATAAAAAGTAGATTGGAAAATACAGCCAACAACGGAATGAAGTCAGACAATATTTTTGCTAATAATAAAATAATGGAGCAAGCAATATATATAAGTCCGGGGTGCGCCAAATTAATAGGATAGTTTCTGATATATGCTGATATAAGATAAAGCACAATAAACCACGAAAAACTAAATCCGTTGTTCACCCCAAAAGTATTTCCGAATATGCTAATTGTCGGAACGACGGAAAATAGCAGAAGCAAAATCATTAATACTTTTTTGTACTGTTCTTGGGTAAGTGAATTTATAAAATGATTTATTATTGGAGAGAGTATAATGAGTATTATGTACTGGGTGAAAAACCAGTACTGATTTGTAAGCAATGGTAATGCATACTTAACTAAATCTTTTACGTTGAAAGTAATATTCGTAGATGGAATTATACAGAGCACTAGATAAATTCCAACGGAATATAGTTCGACTTGAAGCCACAATTTGAATATTTTTTTAAATGTAACAGTTTGTCTGCATAGGAAATAACCACTAATCAATATAAAAACATTTACCGCTACAATAGAAAATGAGCGGGATATATTGGTAATAAAATATGGTACACTAAGTGGGATTATGTTAGCATTAGCAATTCCATAATGTGTAGCATGAAGAATGACAACCATAAACATAGATATGGTTTTTAATAAGTCAATAGATGCATTTCTTTCTTTCACAGTAATTCCTCCCTCCATTTAGAGGAATTGTATCATAAAATGAAAGATTTTGGAAGAAGATGTTATTTAATGCATAAACTAAAGCAGACTTTAATTCAGTAGCTAAGAGCCGTAAATCCGAAAGGAACGGCTCTTTTTATCTGAATAATGTAAACTAGCGATCTCGGAGATTGAATGTTGGTGGACAGAGTAGTATAATTTATTGCATAAACAAAAGATGGAGGGGATAATATGTGGTGGATTATATTATCTTGCTTTATAATAATTTTTATAATTATTATAATAATAAAAGCATTTTGGTATTTTTACAAAAGGAGAAATATAGGAAAAGACTTTTTTGCAGAGAGCGAAAAACCGTTTGGGAAGAAAGCTCCTGAAATGTATTATGATAAGCAAATGATGTTTAGAAAATGCTATGGTTTTTTTATTGGCGTTCATTATCTGCTAGTTATAATGTCAATTTCGTTAACCACGATAACTATTTATATGGTTATAGATACGGAACTTAATAATATAGCAAGGCTTACAGTCAGTGTGTTGGCGGCTATATCGACAAATTTACAAATTGTATTGCGATTTGATAAAGTTGCAGAGGGATATATAAGTGCAATGAGAGTATTAGAGCAGGCCATTTTAGAATACGAGGAGAGACAGAACGAGAGCTTGGAAATTTTATTGCAAGCAAATATGCGAGCGGAAGAAATAATACATAATATGCATCATTAAAATTCTACCAACCATCAACTCGGTGGTTGGTATTTTTATGCAATCACGGACAGTACTTGGAAAAATTCTCCTTTTGTCGTATAATGACGGTGGAAGGGAGAGTTGTTATATGGGTGGTATGAATGTATATGACTGGAAAGAAATTACGGAAGCCAGAAATGTTGGATCCACGTATTTAACGCATTTAATTCGCGGATGCGATCGAGAAGCATATGAAACTCTTGTAAAAATATTACAGAGCGGCATTCTTGAATCATGTAAGTCAAAACGGAATAATTATGATACCGTCGAAGGAAACAAGAAAGTCGTTTGTTTTCAGGACGCATCTTTTGATTCGATGAATGAAATAATGACCGGAGAAGAATGGTGCGATATGAATACGAGATACTCAAAATTTGGTATTCAATTGGATAAAATAGCATTGTTTGAATCTGGAGCAAGGCCTGTCATATATGATAAAAAGAGCGAAATTTTAAATGTCATTGATGAAGATATGAAATGGAGAGTCGTGAATTTAGATTTGGGATATATATCGTGTATTGATTGGACTCATGAGCGCGAATGGAGAATACCAAAAGATGTGAAAATATATCAATTTCCCATGAAAATTATTGTGAAATCAGAGTGGTATAAGAAGAAACTTCTTAGTGATAAACGGCTATCAGAAAGAGTGGAAAACGAACAATTTGATGAAAAAGATATTATAGTTTTTGAATAGTCACTGTTCAGGCAGTGGCTATTTTTATGCCCAGAAAGAAGGTGATAACATGGCATGCAAAGGCAAAGGAAAAGGCGGTAAGAAAGGAAAAGGTAAATAAGGAGAGCGATATGAGAGAGACCAGAGCGAGACCGTAGAGGTCTTATTTTTATGCGAAAAATTACAGAAAGAGAGTGAGGTATATGAAGAAAATGGAAAAGTTATTTAACTGGATCAGCATTGTATTTGGATTTGTTGGAGGGTTATTTTCATACTGGCTTGGAGGATGGGACATTCTGCTTAAAACGATTGTTTTTCTTGCAGTGGTGGACTATATAACGGGACTCATCAAAGCAGTATATCTGAAACAGTTATCTTCCGAGATCGGGTTCAAAGGCCTGCTGAAAAAGATTGTGATGTTTATCGTGATTGCAGTTGCTTTCGTGATTCAGCAGCTGATCGGCGGCACGGTACCGCTCCGGGAAGTGGTCATTATGTTTTATATTGCGAATGAAGCATTGAGCTTACTGGAAAATGCAGCAATCTTTATTCCGATTCCAGACAAGCTCAGAGACGTATTGCTACAGTTGAGAGATAAAGATACGGATTCAGAGGGCGAGTAACATCGTCCTCTTTTTAGGTTATGTGCGACGTCGCACAGAAAGGAGATAGAGTATGGCACATGTATTTTTAATTTGCGGACACGGAGCAGGAGATTCGGGAGCAGTAGGAAACGGATATCAGGAGCAGGAACGTGTAAGGGCTCTGGGGGCCAGAATCAAGGCTCTCGGCGGTGATTACGTTACACTGGCAGATACCTCGCAGAACTGGTACAAGACTGCAGGAATCAACACACTGACGATCCCGAAGGATTGGCAGATCTTGGAGCTTCACATGGATTCCGGAGCAGCATCAGCACATGGCGGGCATGTGATTATCAAGCAGGGTTACACTGCTGACAAGTATGACAATGCACTTGCTGCCATGTTAAAAGAGATCCTTCCTGGTCGGTCTAGTATGATTGTCGGCCGGAGCAATCTGGCCAACGTCAACAGAGCAGCGGCGAAAGGATACGGATACCGGCTTGTTGAATTCGGATTTATTTCCAATGCAAATGATGTTAAGATTTTCAACTCACGCATGGATGAGATCGCCGAGGGAGTTCTTCAGGCGTTTGATATTCCGACAAATAAGGTCAAACAGATTCCGGGCACAGCGAAGAATGACAATCAGCTCTGGTACCGCGCACACTGTCAGAATCTTGGTTGGCTTGATCCGGTTCATGATGGCCAGACTTCCGGAACGACCGGATTTTCAAAGAGACTGGAAGCGCTGCTGATCGATCTCAGAACAATTCGTAAGAAATATCCGGATGCGAAGCTTGCAGGTGATTTTCATATCCAGGACATTGGATGGATTCATATTGATGATATTGAGCATGATACCATTCTTGGAACGATCGGAAAGGCCCTGAGACTGGAAGCCTTCCGGCTGTATTTAACCGGTGTGCCTGACAAGACGCTCTACTACGAAGCTCATGTTCAGGGCATCGGCTGGCAGGGCGTCAGAAAAGACGGTGAGATGGCCGGAACGACCGGACAGTCAAAGAGGGTTGAAGCGGTAAGGATCTGGATCGAATAAAAAATGCCCGGAAATGTACATTGACATTTCCGGGCATTGCAATGTATTAACGAATTGAATGAAACAAATTTATAAAAACTGGTTGACAAATTAACCAAAATAAGTTAAATTTATTATGTAAAGAGTGAAAACTTATTTGTCAATGAAAGGGAGAGGAACATGAACAGGAGCAAATTAAGCAGGTTTGGCATATTTTGCAGAAAGCTAAGATTGGATAATGGAGAATTATTATATGATATGGCTAAAAAATTGGGTGTCTCTTCCGCGTTTTTGTCCAAAGTAGAAAACGGAAACGGAAAGCCGCCAGCTGAATGGAGAGATATGATAATATCTATGTATCGTTTAGATGACGAAAGTATTGCGGAGTTAGATGACGCTTTATTTGAGGCAAATAATATGAAGAGCATTGATATAAGACATTTCTCAAATGAAGATAAAGAACTGATGTGGTCTTTCGCTCGAAAACTGGATTCTGTTGATAAAGAAAAAATAAGAAAACTTTTAAACAATAAGGAGTGATGATATTTTGAATATTGCTGCAACAGGTATGTCAAGAAAAACAATAAGAGAAATTGCTGGTATTGTTAGAAAATCGTGTGGATGTGATGATAAACCATATTTCCCGATTGCACAGTTTATCGAATTTGTTTTGGGAAATCCTGACAATCCGGAATTCAATTATGAAATAGTTGATCCGAACGAGATGGAAGATATGTATGGGAATACAAATACCGGAACAAATACCATGAGGATTCGAAGTGATGTATATGAGAGAGCGGTAAAGGGCGTTCCACGGGATAGATTTACGCTATGTCATGAGTTGGGTCATTATCTATTACATCGACCGGAAATGATGTCATATGCAAGGGGAGAAGTTCCGAGATACTGTAATCCAGAATGGCAGGCGAACACTTTTGCGGGAGAACTAATGGCGCCATACAATTTAACCAAAAATATGAGCGTCGATGAAATAATGAAAAGATGTGGTATGTCCAGACAAGCAGCAACAATTCAATATGGTGAATATCATAAGTGATGTAATCGGCAGAAATGTCTTACATAGAAAAAACCAAGCGCACGAGACGCTTGGCGCTTACCGATTGGAACTAGTCCGTACGGTCAGTTTTACTTTTTCCTAGACAGTTAAAGTATAGCACGGATAATTCCTTTTGGCAAGTGAAAAACCGAAAGGAGGAGTAGGTGCATGTATATCATAAGAGCTTCTATAACATTGAAAGATGGAACGAAAATTTATGCGCGTGATTACGGCAAAAGAGGATTCCCTATCTGGATTGGTCCAGGGCCGGAACCGATTAAAGTAAAACATGTGCATTGTTAATTTTAAGAGTATATGTAACTGACCCATATACTTTCCAGACGAAAAAAGGAAGGAGAGTATTGGATATGGCAAAAACAAAGTCAAGCACACGCGGTGTACAGAATAAAAAAATTGTTGTAGTCAAAGGGTATACCAGAAGCGATGGAACACATGTGAAAAACCATAGAAGATCAACACCAAATTAATTAAAACCAAAACGGTCTCTAATCTATACGAGGATGAGACCGTTTTTTGTTTTAAAATATGTGAATAAACGGAGGAAGGGGAGCATGTGTGAATGCTCCCCTAACTCCAATCATCATCTCTTAAGTTTAGCATGCAACAAATTTATGTTGCAAATGTAGTGTAGCACAAATGTTGCGGTGTGTGACATTTTCGATAAAAATAGATGTTTTTCGATAAATTTCGATGTTTCATATTGCATCATCTTTGGTTGAATTGCTTCTTATTTAATTGTAACGGTTAGTAACACGTTAGTGACAAAAATGCCGAAAAACCGCGAAAAATCAGCAAAAAAATTTAAATGAAAATTAAGAAAACTCCCCGCATGCTCTTAAAAAATCTCTGGTAATCTTGTATACTGTAGAGGAGGTGATGAAGATGTCTACAATTTTAGTTTGTGACGATGATAAAGATATCGTAGATGCGATTGATATTTACCTGACCCAGGAGGGATATCGGGTGTTAAAAGCTTATAATGGAGAAGAAGCAATCAAAGTTTTGAAGGAGAATGAAGTGGATCTTCTGATCATAGATGTCATGATGCCCCGCCTTGACGGAATCAGGGCGACCTTGAAGATTCGGGAAGAGATGAGTCTGCCGATCATCATTCTATCGGCGAAATCAGAAGACGCAGATAAGATTCTGGGGCTGAATATCGGTGCGGACGACTATATGACGAAACCGTTTAATCCGCTTGAATTGGTGGCAAGAGTGAAATCTCAGCTACGCCGCTATACCCAGCTTGGAAGTACTTCAAAAGAAGACAGCAAATATGAGTTTAAAACCGGAGGTCTGGTCATCAGGGATGATTTGAAACTGGTGACAGTAGATGGCGAGACGGTCAAACTGACTCCGATTGAGTATAATATTTTGCTTTTGCTGGTCAAAAATCAGGGAAAAGTATTCTCGATCAATCAGATTTATGAAAACATCTGGAATGAGGAGGCAATCGGCGCAGATAACACGGTTGCGGTACATATCCGGCATATTCGTGAAAAGATAGAGATCAATCCAAAGGAACCTCGCTATCTTAAAGTTGTCTGGGGGGTAGGCTATAAAGTAGAGAAACTATAATCAGGAGGCGGCAGTATGAATAAATGGTATAAGAGTGCGCCATGTAAAGGAGTTCTTCTTGTGCTGGAACATCTGATGGCGTCAACTGCGGCGGTCTGTCTCGTGTGGCTGCTGACCTGCTATATGAATGGCGGTATGGCGGCAATTTTGGATAAACCGGAGCAGGAATACGAAAACTCCAAAGCTTTTGAAGAACAGCTTCAGGGAGTTGCAATGGACATAATCTGGGCCGAACCCAGAATGGAGGAATTTGAAACAGAAGGCGTCTATGATGAGAATAAGACGGTAGACATCCGAGAATATCTGGACGATGGGACGATCTCCGGTGAGAATCAAAGCGGACTGGCGTACAGACTTGGCGATCTGTATGAATGGGGAATAACCGGGATATATGGAAATTATGGAGCATCTGAGGACATTGATAAGAAAATCATAGTCTGCAAGCGGGAAGACGGAACATATCAGTATTTTTATCAGGATGATTTTCAGAAAATGCTCGAGGAAGGTTCGCTGAGATTTTCTACGATGGAAGAGGCAGAGAAATCTTTTGGATTAGGGTCGCAGGAAGACGTGCTTTGGGCATTGTTAAATGGAGAAAGAGGTTTTGAGAGTCTGTTTAAAAACCTTCTGGACAGTGAAGGGAGAATTGCATTTACCAGTTTCTGGTTGTATGACGGTTATATGGTGGAAGAAACATATCAACCGCTGGGAGTTGCGAATCTGGTGGAGCTGGTGAACACGGACCCGAGATGGAATGGCAAGCTGAACGAAGCGATGGATGCGATCACACAAGCAGTGGACCAGATTAATCATGAAGTCGATAACTGCCGGACGATCCTGAATGAGTGGTCGGAAGGAAATTCGAATCTTTATTATATCCTGGTGGACAGAAAAACCGGGAAAATCTATTCCAACCGCGCAGAAATCCTGAAAATGTCAGATTGGGAATCGGGAATCGAGTACACCAAGAAATATGGAAAGTATGTGGTAGTTACCCCGAAACTTGCCGAATTTGATAGTAATATGAAGAAAACGGCAACGGTATGGAAAAATGTGATTTCTTCTTTTATATGGACCAATGACTATGTTTGCGCATTTGCAGTTGATACCACATATCCGGTTCAGGATCAGTTTTATCAGGAAAATGAAGTATATAGTGAATATGCGCCAATGTACAGAACGGTGTTTGGAATCGGATTAACGTCGGGGATTCTGTTTTTGATCTGCATGACGTGGCTTACGATCATATCCGGTCGTTCTAACCGTGAAGAGGGAATCTGCCTGCTTGCGATCGACAGGATGAAAACAGAAATATTCATCGTAATTGCAGGAGGTGCATGTGCTCTGGCCGTTGCGGCTGTTGCTTCGGTATGTTATTCGATCTTCGGCCAGGGATATTATCATTATACGACATCGACAACCACCAGTTCGACATCCTACGCAATTTCCAACGGATATATTTTGTGGACGTGGGATAGTATCATATTGTTGGGCATGGCTTTTATGCTGCTCTGCGCGGCAGCTTCGATCTTGTGGTTTGGAATGACAAGAAGAATCAAAGCACATACGATCTGGAAAAACAGCCTTTTCTGCTGGATATGCAGGTTCATAAAAATGATGTTTTCCAATATCAATGTATTATGGGGGACATTGGCCGGATTTGGAGTGTTTATTTTGATTCACTGGTTTGCCATCGGCTGGTCGTGGAGAGGACCTTTCTGGTTCTTCGTTATGCTGGCGGCGGAAGCAGTGGCGCTTGTTGTAGTGGTTCGCTCTGCACTCGGGCGCAGCAGGATCAGAAAAGGAGTTTCTGCGATAGCCGAGGGACAGGTTGATTATCAGATTCCGCTGAATGGGCTGAACGGTGAGCAGCGGGAAGTGGCGGAACAGATCAACAAGATTGGAGACGGATTGGACCGTGCGCTGGAAGCAAGTATGAAAAATGAGCGGATGAAAACAGATTTGATCACCAATGTTTCACATGACATCAAGACTCCGCTGACTTCTATCATCAATTATGTGGAACTTCTGAAACGAGAGAATTTTGAGGATCCGAAGATACAGAATTATCTCCAGATCCTGGAAGAAAAGGCATTCCGCCTGAAAACACTGACGGAAGATGTGGTGGAAGCTTCAAAGGTCAGCAGCGGCAATATTAAACTGGAGAAAATGAATCTGAATCTGGTAGAACTGGTCAATCAGACCTATGCGGAACTGGAAGAAAAATTTACAGACAGGAATCTTCATCTGGTTATAAATCTTCCGGAGGAACCGGCAGTCATATTTGCTGACGGCAGAAGAATGTGGCGCGTATTGTTCAATGTATTTAATAATGCGGCGAAATATGCGATGGAGGGTACCAGAGTGTACGTTGATCTGATGACCGTGGGACAGGAGGTTCGTTTTACTCTGAAAAATGTGTCGGAACAGCCTTTGAACATTTCCGCGGATGAATTGACAGAACGTTTTATCCGGGGAGATGTATCGCGGAGTACGGAAGGCAGTGGCCTGGGATTGTCGATCGCAAAGAACCTTACCGAATTGCAGGGAGGTACATTTGAATTATATCTGGATGGAGATTTATTTAAGGTATTGATCTGTTTCCCGAAAGCTGAATAGATCGGGAGATGAGAAACCTTTCAAAGAGCGGGAGTCCGGCGTAAGCCGGGCTCCTTATTCATGTGAAAACCCCTTGCGTTTCCCACGTTTCCGTTTTACAATATTAAGGTATCTTTGATCATGATTCAGAGGAGTATTATATGGATACGTTAAAATCAGTTTTGGATAAAAGTTTTAATATAGATTTTATTTCAGCGGTTCTCAGTAATCCGCGTGAAAAGGACGGAACGGTAAAGGTTAAAATCCGCCCGGTCATGAAGCAGGACAGACTGCTTTTTCAATGTGAAGAATACAGGAATAATCAGGCATTTCACCTGAATCTGGAGGCAGAAGCGGCTTCGGAATATGTGGAAAACCAGATGAATCATTTTAAACAGATGCAGATGGAAACAAGGCAGTTCCGTTATCAGGTACTTGTCAGTAAGAAGGGGAAGATGACGATACAGAAGAGGTTGCAGACTGCTGAGGTGAAAGAAGTGAATTACTCGCATAATCGTGCGAAGCACTATATTCTGGAAGAAGGAAAAGTGGTTCCTTTTCTTCAGGACCTGGGAGTTATGACGAAGACGGGAGAGATTGTGCGGACGAAGTTTGATAAGTTCCGCCAGATCAACCGTTTTTTGGAGTTTATTGAAGATATCCTGCCCCAGCTTCCAAGGGACAGGGAACTTACGATCCTGGATTTCGGCTGTGGGAAATCCTATCTGACTTTTGCGATGTATTATTATTTACATGAGCTGAATGGATATGATATTCGAATCATCGGACTGGATCTGAAAACCGATGTAATTGAAGCCTGCAATCAGCTTGCAAAGAAGTATGGATACAGGAAACTGAAGTTTCTGGAAGGAAATATTGCAGATTACACCGGAAGCGATGAGGTGGATATGGTTGTAACGCTCCATGCCTGTGACACAGCCACGGATTTTGCGCTCGCGAAAGCTGTTGGATGGAAGGCAAAAGTGATTCTTTCGGTTCCGTGCTGTCAGCATGAGCTCAACGGACAGATGGAAAATGAGGTGCTCGCTCCGCTGTTTTCCTATGGCCTGATCAAAGAGCGGATGGCCGCCCTTGTGACGGATTCGCTCCGTGCGGAGTATTTAAAAAGAGAAGGTTATGATACACAGATTCTGGAATTTATCGATATGGAACATACGCCGAAGAATATTTTGATACGGGCGGTATATACGGGAAAACGGGGAGACAATGATGAGGCGATCCGTGCATGCGAGGAGCTGCTGCATGTTCAGCCTACGTTGGGTAAATTATTGAAGGGTGAAGTATATGATTAAAAAAATAGCGGTACGTGCAGGTGTTCTCACTGCAGTGTTTATCACAGCGGTGATTGTGTTCAGTTATCTGACTAATCGCGGGAATACGGATATGAGTGCGGATATGGATGGCGCTACATTACCGAGAATTTCTTTTGTGACGGAAGGATATGAGATCAATTCCATTCCGGGGTACAAAAACGATATGGAGATTCCGTCAATGCGTGATACAATAACCCCGGTGAAGAATCGTGAGATCGAGCTGCATCTTGAACGATATGACACTAAGGTTCAGAAGCTGACATGGCAGGTTTTTACGCTGGACGGAGAAAAATGCCTTCAGCAGGAGACCTTAAAAGAAGTCGGTGACAAGGAAACGCTCAAATTAAAAGGCGATGGCATTCTGGATGAGGAACGAGTGCTCCGCCTTACACTCCATCTGGAGAATGAGGATATATATTATTATACAAGAATCCGGAATCAGGAAGAGTGTAATTATAAAACATGTCTGGATTTCGCAGGTACTTTTCATGAACGGGCTATGAAGAAGGAACAGACAGATGAGCTTGAATCCTATCTGGAGACAACATCGGACGGTATGGTTTCTTCTTACCAAACGGTTACCATTCATTCGGATCTGAATCATGTGATCTGGGGAGAACTGAGACCTCAGCTTGCGGGAGATGTGTTGTGGGAAGTGAAGGAGTGCAATGAGACTTACACATCGATCTTACTTTCCTATCGTGTGAGGTGTGCCGGGGTCAGTGATAATCCGGAGGCGTTGTATACGGTGAAAGAATTTTTCCGTGTCAGAGTCGTGGGAGATAAGCAGTACTTAATGGATTACAACCGGACAATGACTCAGAATTTTGACGGAACAACGAAGGCACTCGGCAGTAAGGGAATCCTGCTGGGAATTGCACCTGCGGGTCTGGAATACCAGATTAATTCAGAGGGCACAATTGTATCTTTCGTGCAGAATAATGAACTGTGGAATTATGACAAAGATGCAGATGAGATGTCTCTGGTGTTCAGCTTTGCCGATGCTGAAAATGTGGATATCCGCAACTTTTATGACCGTCATGAAATTCATATTGTTTCGGTGGATCAGACAGGAAATACAACATTTACCGTTTCGGGATATATGAACCGGGGTACACATGAAGGAGAAACCGGAGTTGCAGTATATTATTTTGACAGTGAGAAGAACTCCGTGGCAGAGAAAGCATTTGTACCAAGCAGCAAAGGCTATTATGTCATGAAAGAGGAGCTTGGGAAATATGTGTATTACAGCAACAAAAGCGAAATGCTTTATGTGATGATGGATGGGACGCTTTACAGTGTCGATATGGAAGAAGATACAAGAGAAGTTCTTGTGAGAGGGCTTGAAGCCGGTCAGTATACGGCTTCGGAAGATGGTCATCTGCTTGCATATCAGGCAACCGGAGGAAAAGAAAATGAATCGAACAAGATCACGGTTCTGAATCTTCAGACGGGGGATTCTTTTGACATTACCTCGGGAAATGGTGAATATCTTAAGCCGGTAGGGTTTATTAAGGATGATTTTGCATATGGAACGCTTAGGCCAAATGACGCAGGGCAGACACTTGCAGGACAGTCCGTGTACCCGATGTATAAACTCCAGATCATGAATCAGAAGCAGGAAATTGTGAAGACATATGAAGTGGCAGATGTGTATCTGCTGGATGGTTATATCAACGAGAATATGCTTCAGTTGAATCGTGTCACGAAAAACGGAAATATTTATACAGCGATAACGCCGGATTATATTACGAATAATGAGGAACAGGCAGAGAGCAACATCAAACTGGAGGCATACACGGAAGATGTGCGTCAGCGGGTAATGCGTCTGACCTATGAGGACGGAATCAAGGACAACAATGCCAAACTTCTGAAGCCTAAACAGGTATTGTTCGATAAACCGATGACGATCCGGTTCGATGAGTCAAAGATGAGTGGGAAATACTATGTATATGCGCTCGGAGAACTGCAGGGAGTCTATGAACGTGCAAGTTATGCTGTGATAAAAGCCAATGAAGTGAACGGAGTCGCGGTTTCTTCCAGTCAGGCGTATATCTGGGAAAGAGGCAACTGGCCCACTGTGTACGAGGTGGAAAATATGGAAGAATTCCAGGCGGGAGAAGGAGAGAGCACGATGGCTGCCTGCCTGCGGAAAATGCTTCAAAAAGAGGGTAAAACCGCGGATGTGGTGAAAGAGCTGAATGACGGCAATTCCCCGGAAAACATTCTCAGTACGTATATCGGAGGAGAAGGACTGGATCTGACCGGATGTACAACAGAAGAAATCCTGTATACGATCAGCCGCGAGACGCCGGTCATCGCGGTATTGGAGAACGGTCATGCGGTGCTGATCATCGGATATAATAAAACGAATATCGCATATCTGGATCCGGCGGATGGGAAGCGATACTCGGTTACTTTTGCTGAAATGGAAACCAGAGTCGGAGCAAGTGGAAATACATTTATCGGTTATGTGAAATAGTAAAAAATAAGAAAGTCAGGTAATAATATGAATCATATGGAACGTAATGAATTATGCTGGTGCGGAAGCGGAAAGAAATATAAAAAATGTCATCTTGCCATGGAGGAACGAATTGCATATCACGAGGAAAAGGGTGAGATTGTGCCGACTCGTGATATTCTGAAAACGATTCCACAGATCGAAGGAATTAAAAAGAGTGCCAGACTGAATACTGCAGTTCTGGATCATGTGGCAAAGCACATCCATGCGGGGATGAGCACCGAAGAGATTGACCGTCTTGTTTATGACTTTACCGTGTCACATGGAGGAATTCCGGCGCCGCTTCACTATCAGGGATTCCCCAAGAGTGTCTGCACTTCTATCAACAATGAGGTGTGCCATGGGATTCCGGATGAATCCATCATCCTGGAAGAAGGAGATATCATTAATGTCGATGTGTCGACGATTCTGGACGGTTATTTTTCAGATGCTTCCAGAATGTTCATGATAGGAAATGTCAGTGACCGTGCAAGAAAACTGGTTGAGGTTACGAAGGAATGTGTAGAACTGGGACTTGCGCAGGCAAAGCCGTGGAATCATCTCGGCGATATTGCCGATGCGATCAATACACACGCGAAAGCCAATGGCTATTCGGTGGTGGAAGATATCGGCGGCCATGGAATCGGGCTGGAATTCCATGAAGATCCATGGGTAAGTTATGTGACCCCGAAGGGAAGTGAGATGCTTCTGGTGCCGGGAATGATCTTCACGATTGAGCCGATGATCAATGAGGGAAGTCCGGATTTCTTTGTCGATGAGGAGAACGAGTGGACGGTTTATACGGAGGATGACGGCCTTTCCGCACAAGTGGAGTACATGGTGCTGATCACGGAAGACGGAGCAGAGGTCCTTACAAAATAATTCCAAAGAGTCCGCTATTGTTTCTGGAGAAAGAATCAGTTATAATAAGAGTAATGTGGGCGACGCGAATCGGTATATATCTGTGGTCGCTCAAAAATGACAGAAAGGATGAGGAGCAATGTTAAGAATAGGAATGTTGACCAGCGGCGGAGACTGCCAGGCACTGAATGCGGCGATGAGAGGTGTGGTAAAAGCAATTTTCTCAAGACGTGATGATGTGGAGATTTATGGATTTCAGGAAGGATATAAGGGCCTGATCTACTCCAATTTTAAAATGCTGACTTCCAGAGATTTTTCGGGAATTCTGACAGTCGGCGGAACAATTCTCGGAACATCCCGTCAGCCGTTCAAGCTGATGAGAGTACCCGGACCGGACGGAATTGATAAAGTGGAAGCTATGAAGCATACGTACCACAAGCTGAATCTGAACTGTCTTGTTGTACTCGGCGGAAACGGAACCCATAAGACGGCGAATCTTCTGAGGGAAGAGGGGCTGAACGTGATCACGTTGCCGAAGACGATTGACAATGACCTCTGGGGAACCGATATGACGTTTGGATTCCAGAGTGCAGTTGATATCGCAACGGACACGATTGACAGAATTCATACAACAGCAACATCACACAGCCGTGTATTTATCGTGGAAGTCATGGGCCATAAAGTAGGATATGTAACCCTGCATGCCGGCATTGCGGGCGGCGCAGACATTATCCTTCTTCCGGAGATCCCGTATAAATTGGATACGATTATCAATGCAATCAATGCCCGTGCAAAGGCAGGCAAACGATTTACGATTATTGCGGTGGCAGAAGGTGCAATCTCAGAAGAAGATGCAGCACTTCCGAAGAAGAAACTGAAAGAAAAACAGGCAAAGAAGAAATATCCTTCTGTTGCATATGAACTGGCTGAAAAGATTCAGAACCGTACCGATCAGGAAGTACGTATCACTGTACCGGGCCATACACAGAGAGGTGGAACACCATGTCCGTACGACCGGGTACTTGCAACCCGTCTGGGAGCAGCTGCTGCGGAACTGATTCTGAAAGAAGATTATGGCTATATGGTAGCAATCAAGAACGGACAGATCAAGAAAGTGCCGCTTGCTGAGGTGGCCGGAAAGCTGAAGATGGTAGATCCGAACTCTGATATTGTCAAAGAAGCAAGGATGACCGGTATCAGCTTTGGAAATGAATAGAAACTGAGGAGTAAAAGAACATGTCATATACTGCCTTATACCGCAAGTTCCGGCCGACGGAATTTGAGGATGTGAAGGGACAAGATCATATTATTACAACATTAAAGAATCAGATAAAGGCAGAGAGAATCGGACATGCCTATTTATTCTGCGGAACAAGAGGAACCGGAAAAACGACTGTGGCAAAGATATTTGCCAAGGCAGTGAATTGTGAGCATCCGGTGGACGGAAGTCCATGTGGGGAGTGCCCGATGTGCAGAAGTATTGCGGCGGGCACTTCCATGAATGTGATTGAAATTGATGCGGCCTCCAATAATGGCGTGGATAACATCCGGGAGATCCGGGAAGAGGTCTCCTACCGCCCGACAGAAGGCCGTTTTAAAGTCTATATTATTGATGAGGTGCATATGCTTTCTATCGGGGCGTTCAATGCACTTCTTAAAACTCTGGAGGAACCTCCGGAGTATGTTATTTTTATTTTGGCAACAACAGAAGCCCATAAGATACCGATTACGATTCTGTCACGCTGTCAGCGTTATGATTTTAAAAGGATTACAATCGATACCATTGCTGCGCGTCTGACGGATCTGATGAAAAAAGAACAGGTGGATGTGGAAGAAAAGGCCATCCGGTATGTGGCGAAAGCGGCGGACGGTTCTATGCGTGATGCCCTTAGTCTTCTGGATCAGTGCATTGCCTTTTACTTGGGGCAGAAACTGACCTATGATCATGTGCTGGAGGTTCTGGGAGCTGTGGATACGGAGGTGTTCAGCCGTCTCCTCAGAGAGATTATTTCCCAGAATGTGTCTGCAGTTTTGAAAACCGTGGATGAACTGGTCATGCAGGGCAGGGAACTCTCGCAGCTTGCTGCGGATTTTACCTGGTATCTGAGGAATCTTCTTCTGGTAAAGAGTTCTGATAATATGGAAGATGTGCTGGATGTATCAACAGAGAATCTGGTGCAGCTTAAAGAAGAGGCGCAGATGATAGAAGATGAAGTGCTTCTGCGATATATCCGTATTTTTTCGGAACTTACGAACCAATTGAAATACGCGACCCAGAAGAGAGTTCTTCTGGAAGTGACACTGATCAAGCTGTGCAGACCGCAGATGGAAACGACCCGGGACAGTTTGCTGGACCGTATCCGTGCGCTGGAAAAGCAGGTGGAAGAAGGCATCACAGCAGCACCGGTAGGAGAACGGGTGGTGTATGTGAATGGAGAAGCGCCGGCGGAAGTGCCGAAACCGAAGCTCCCGAAGGCAATAGCGGAGGATGTAAAACAAGTAGTGTCTAATTTCCGCGGGATTGCGAATGAAGCATCCGGTATGCTGCGAACGTATTTAAAGCAGGCAAGACTGAGTGTGGGAGCGCAGGATCAGCTTCTGATCGTACTGCCGGATGAAATCAGCGCAAGCGTGGTGGGAAGCGATTCGCATAAGCAGGAGCTTCAGGAACTGATAGAGAAGAAAATCGGCAAAACGGTTGATATAGAAGTCCGTCAGGTAGAGAGCGGGCGGCATTTTGAAGACAGTTTTGTAGATATAGAAAAAATGATTCATATGGATATTACCATTGAAGATGAATAAGACCGGCATCTGTAATGCCGGGGAAGAGATTTCAGAATTCAAGGAGGATTAGAATTATGGCAAAACGTGGAGGATTCCCGGGCGGAGGAATGCCGGGAAATATGGCGAATCTGATGAAACAGGCGCAGAAGATGCAGCGTCAGATGGAAGAACAGGCGAAAGAGATGGAGACAAAGGAATTTACTGCAACTGCCGGAGGCGGAGCGGTAGAGGTTACGGTAAGTGGTAAAAGAGAAGTACTCAAGGTAAAGCTTCAGGAAGAAGTAGTAGATCCGGATGATATTGAGATGCTGGAAGATCTGATCGTAGCAGCAACGAATGAGGCACTGCGGCAGGTGGAAGACGCGAATGCATCCGCTATGAGTAAACTGACAGGCGGTATGGGCGGAGGAATGCCGGGAATGTTCTAACAGAACGCGCAAGGAGAGAAAATTATGGATTATTACAGCAGTCAGATAAGCAAATTGATCGAAGAACTGTCGAGACTGCCTGGTATCGGAAATAAGTCAGCCGCAAGGCTGGCTTTTCATATGATAAATATGCCGAAAGAACAGGTGGAACAGCTTGCCAATACGATGGTTGAAGCAAGAAATAATGTGCGGTATTGTAAAGAATGCTGCACACTCACGGATCAGGAACTTTGCCCGATCTGTGCGAGCGCGCAAAGAGATCATCAGACGATCATGGTGGTGGAAAATACAAGGGATATGGGGGCATATGAGAAAACCGGAAAATATAACGGTGTCTATCATGTGCTTCACGGAGCGATATCTCCGATGCTCGGAATCGGTCCGGGAGACATCAGGCTGAAGGAACTTATGGCACGCCTTCAGGGAGATGTAAAAGAAGTGATCATCGCAACCAATTCCAGTCTGGAAGGGGAAACAACGGCGATGTATATCAGTAAACTGATTAAACCAACCGGAATCAAGGTAAGCCGGATTGCCAGCGGAGTTCCGGTAGGCGGAGACCTGGAGTACATTGATGAGGTAACACTTTTGCGTGCCCTGGAAGGCCGTACGGAATTGTAGAAACAGCGAGAATGACCAGAAATGGTGTTTGGGGAGGATTCCGGAAAGGAGTTTCATGGGAAAGAGAAAAGTCACGTCTTCCGATGTCGCGAAAGCGGCCGGTGTTTCGCAGGCTACAGTATCTATGGTACTGAACAGAAAATATAATGTTTCTTTTTCGAAGGAAACGATACAAAAAGTGGAGCAGGCAGCAGAGGAGATGGGATATGAGATCCCAAAAAGAAAGAAACGCAAAGATAGCCGAAAGGAGAAGCTGATTGTTGTGTTCTGTCCTAATTTGACGAACCCATATTATGTGATGCTTCTTCAGGGGATAGAAATGCGCGCGAAAGAACAGGGGTTTGGACTGTTCATATGCAATACACAGCGCGAACTGAAAATGGAAGAGCGCTATCTGAAAATGATGTGGGAACTGAAGCCGTTGGGGATAATTTATACATGCAATCCGAGCAGATGTTTTATGGAACTTGTGGAGGAATTGGCGGAACACATACCGATCGTGGTTGTCAACAATCAGAATGAACGACTGAATGTGGATGCGGTAGAACTGGACAATTCCAAACTGGGCCGCCTGATGGCACGTCATCTCCTGGAACTGGGGCATCGTAAAGTCGCATATGTCGCGCCGCCGCTCACGACCCGGCAGAAACAACGGTCAAAACGTGTGGAAGGATTTTTGAAAGAATTTGAAGCGAAAGGGCTCAAACAGAATGTGATCATCAAAGCAGCGGATGAGAAAATCGACATGAGTGTTCAAAATATCGATTCGGAGTACAAGATCGGATATGATCTGACAAAAGAGCTGCTGCGGGAACAGAACGACATTACGGCTATCGTGGGACTGAATGATATGATTGCATTCGGTATTCTGGATGCACTGCAGTCGGAAAAATACAAAGTGCCGGGGGATATTTCGGTCATGGGATGTGATAACACATTGTTCGCGAGGATGCACAAAGTATCGCTCACAACGATTGAACATTTTGTGGTCTTTAAAGGCAGAGATGCCTGCGACATCATTATGAAAAAGATTGCTTCACAGAACAGCAAAATTTCGGAATTTCAGCCGATCAGCACCTACCATGTCGAATATGAACCCAAGCTGATCGTGCGTGGAACAACTTCATATGCAAAAACTAAAATTAGTTCAAAACAGAAAAATATTAGTAATAAATCAAAAGATAAATCGTGAAAATGGCGGTTAAATAGTAGGTTGATGGATGTGAAAAGATAAAAATGCAATTTATAAAACGATATTATTAATAAAATAAATTATTAATAAAAATACAAGGCTATTGACCAACTTCTCCTGAATGAGATATAATTTAAATAAATCGGGCGGCAGTAAAAAATGAATCAGGCTGTCGGATTACGGAAAAGATTTCTTATATTTTAAGGAGGAGAAAAAGATGAAATTTTTCATTGACACAGCGAATGTTGAAGACATCAGAAAAGCAAATGACATGGGTGTTATCTGCGGAGTAACAACCAATCCATCACTGATCGCAAAAGAAGGACGTGTATTTTCAGAAGTTATCGCAGAGATCGCTTCTATTGTAGACGGACCGATCAGCGGAGAAGTAAAAGCTACAACAGTAGATGCTGAAGGAATGATCGCAGAAGGAAGAGAAATCGCTAAGATTCATCCGAATATGGTTGTAAAGATTCCTATGACCGTAGAAGGTCTGAAGGCTTGTAAAGCTTTAAGTGCAGAAGGAATTAAGACAAATGTTACACTGATCTTTACTGCAAACCAGGCACTTCTTGCAGCAAGAGCAGGAGCTACATATGTTTCTCCGTTCCTTGGACGTCTGGATGATATTTCCGTACGCGGAACAGATCTTATCAGCGAGATCGCAGAAATCTTTGCAGTAGCAGGTGATATCGATACACAGATCATTGCAGCAAGTGTACGTAATCCGATCCATGTAACTGACTGTGCACTTGCAGGTGCAGATATCGCAACTGTACCATATAAAGTAATCGAACAGATGACACATCATCCGCTTACAGATGCCGGAATCGCAAAATTCCAGGCTGATTACAAGGCTGTTTTCGGTGAATAGGCATTAACAGTCAAGATAACATCATATAATCATTCCATCAGGAGGCAAATTTCATGGACAAGTTAGCACTTATGAAGACTGCAAATGAAATCCGCAAAAGC
Organism: Bariatricus sp.; assembly: GCA_051880095.1. Taxonomy (GTDB): domain Bacteria; phylum Bacillota; class Clostridia; order Lachnospirales; family Lachnospiraceae; genus Allocoprococcus. The sequence continues at coordinate 149,114 of JBJENH010000106.1, forward strand.
ATCGTGACTGCAGTGCACGCTGCAAAGTCAGGACATCCGGGCGGATCTTTATCTGCAGCAGATATTTATACATATTTATATTTTGAAGAAATGAACGTGGATCCTGCAGATCCGAAGAAAGCAGACCGTGACCGTTTTGTATTATCAAAAGGACATACTGCTCCGGGATATTATTCTGCACTGGCTCATAAGGGATTTTTCCCGGTTGAGGATTTGACTACACTTCGTCATACCGGTTCTTACCTTCAGGGACATCCGGATATGAAGCACATTCCGGGCGTTGATATGTCAAGCGGATCTTTGGGACAGGGAATCTCTGCAGCTGTTGGTATGGCGATTTCCGCAAAACTTTCCGGAGATGACTATCGTGTGTATACACTTCTTGGTGACGGCGAGATTCAGGAAGGCCAGGTATGGGAAGCTTCCATGCTGGCAGGCTTCAAAAAACTGGATAACCTGGTAGTGATCGTAGATAACAACAACCTTCAGATCGACGGACGTATTGATGAAGTAAACTCACCATACCCGATTGATAAGAAGTTTGAAGCATTTAACTTCCATGTAATCAATATTGACGGACATAATTTTGATGAAATTGATGCTGCATTCAAAGAGGCAAGAGCTACAAAGGGAATGCCGACAGCAATTATCGCCAAGACTTTAAAAGGAAAAGGAGTTTCCTTCATGGAAGACCAGGCAGGATGGCATGGAAAAGCTCCGAATGATGAAGAGTACAAGATCGCTATGGAAGAATTAGAGAAAGCAGGTGAAGCATTATGTCAGAAGTAAAGAAAATTGCAACAAGAGAAAGCTACGGTAATGCTTTGGCAGAATTGGGTAAATTACATGATGATGTAGTAGTTCTGGATGCAGACCTTGCGGGCGCTACAAAAACAGGCGTGTTCAAGAAAGCTTTTCCGGAGCGCTTTATCGATTGTGGTATTGCAGAAGGAAATATGATGGGTGTTGCAGCAGGTATCGCTACAACCGGAAAAGTTCCTTTTGCAAGCACATTTGCTATGTTTGCAGCAGGACGCGCATTTGAACAGGTGCGTAACTCTATCGGATATCCGAAGAACAATGTAAAGATCGGAGCAACACATGCAGGTATTTCCGTAGGAGAAGACGGAGCATCTCATCAGTGCAACGAAGACATTGCGCTTATGAGAACAATCCCGGGAATGGTAGTGATCAGCCCGTCAGATGATGTGGAAGCAAAAGCGGCAGTATTCGCTGCTTATGAACATCAGGGACCGGTTTATATGCGTTTTGGAAGACTCGCAGTTCCGGTGATCAATGATAACCCGGATTATAAATTTGAGATCGGAAAAGGTATCGTATTAAGAGAAGGCAAAGATGTAACGATCGTTGCAACCGGACTTGAAGTCAGCGAATCTTTGGCAGCAGCAGAAAAACTGGCAGCAGACGGAATCGATGCAAAAGTGATCAACATCCACACGATCAAACCGTTAGATACAGAACTGATTCTTGCAGCGGCAAAGGAAACAGGAAAAGTTGTTACAGTTGAAGAACATTCTGTAATCGGTGGTCTCGGAAGCGCTGTATGTGATGTGTTATCTGAAAATTGTCCTACACCGGTTCTGAAGATCGGTGTAAATGATGTGTTTGGCGAATCAGGTCCTGCAAAAGAACTGATCGTGAAATATGGTCTGGATGCAGACAGCATTTACGAAAAGGTAAAAGCATTTGTAAAATAATAATCTGATATAAAATGAAAGACAGGCGGTTTCCGGGTAAGGGAGCCGCCTGTCTTTTTAAAAATCTTATGTTTTTCCTAATTTTATGAAAAATACTATAGAAAATGCGGTTATTCTGGTATACTAACAATGTCATAAAGAATGTAGCTCTTTTGGAAAGAGTGAGGGAGGATATTTTTATGCAGACTTTCCGAAAAAGAATGGCAGGACGTCTTCAGAGACTCCGCCGTGAATGGAATAAAGATTTCTATGATTGTATCCGTGATGTCGCAGAACACCCGGTTGTGCTCCGTATGAAATTGTATCCGCACCACGGCAGCAGTAACTGCTACCAGCACTGCATGCATGTCGCGTACTATAATTATCAGTGGTGTCGCTTTTTTAAGCTGGATGCACGTTCTGCGGCAAGAGGAGGCATGCTGCATGATTTGTTTCTGTATGACTGGCACACACATGCCAGAAAGACAGGAGACCATTTTCATGGCCTGACACACCCCGAAGCGGCAATGAAGAATGCGGAAAAGTTTTTCGAACTGAATGATATTGAACGGGATGTGATACGAAGCCATATGTGGCCGGTTACCTTTTTTACGATTCCGCATACCAAAGAAGCGTGGATTACGACTCTGACAGACAAATATTGTGGCAGTTGTGAGACGAGCCGACGAAAAAATGCGGATACGACAAGAATCCGAAGGGATTTGTTCCGGATTGTCGAGTATTTTAATTACCTGATAGACACAAAGCGATAAAATAATTCATTTCCATATGCTATTATAAGCCAAATAATTTTTTTGATGAGGTGAGAGTATATGGAAAACAGATTTCCCAAAAATGTACGTCAGATAGGAAATGTCAGTGATACTCCAAAGATTTATGTAGAAGATTATGTAGATACCTTTTTGAGTCAGATTTGTGAAAATGCAGATGAGGAACCGGTGGGTGCATTTTTGGTTGGTCGTATCGTGAAGACGGATGATCAGGAACTTGTATATATTTCCGGCGCAGTTCGAATGGAAGAGATAGAGACTGATGGGATGGACGTTGTGATCACAAGGGAAACATGGAACAAAGCACGGGAAGACTGCAGCGAGTATTTTGGCGGAAAAGAGATGCTGGGATGGTTCATCAGCCTTCCGGGATACCCCGCTGTATTAAACAGTAATCTGCGTCGGCTTCATGAACAGTATTTCGGTAAAAACGGGACGATTCTGATCCTGAAAGAACCAACGGGGACCGATGAATTGTTCTTTGCACATAAATATGGTGAGTTGATGCCGATGGGTGGTCACTATATTTATTATGAGAAAAATCCGGCTATGCAGAATTACATGGTCAGTGCGAGAAAACAGATCGGCGTGACTCCCAGTGAAGCTGTGGAAGATAAGGCTGCAAAGGAGTTTCGTAATATTGTGAAAGAAAGATTTGAGTTTCAGGAGCAAAAGCGAAATTCCAGATTTATGTATGTTGCCAGTGTCTTCCTGGTTCTTGTTGTGTTGGTGATGGGAGTTACAACGATCAATAATTATGATAAAATGCGTTCTGTTCAGTCATCTGTGGAAGATATAAAAGAAAGTGTCGCAAGAAATGCAGAAAGATCCGGTACGGAAGAGACCACAGAAGCCTCTGCTTCCGGCGACAGCGTCACAGCAATGATAGAAGGGGAGAACCCGAGTGAAGAAGATAGTACAGCGCAGCCCGGAAATGAAAACCAGGGAGAAGGGGATGACGGGGAAGCGTCTGGCGGTACTTCGGGCGATTTGAATGGTGAACAGACGGATATAGCGGGGAATACCGCTACCAGTACGATCCAGGAAATGAGTGAAGATATCTACATTGTACAGAAAGGCGATACACTTGCCAAGATCAGCAAAAGAGTTTATGGTGATATCGGACATGTTGATGCCATCTGCAGGATGAATGGGCTTGAAGACGGGAATTTGATTTTCATTGGACAGAAGTTATTGCTGCCCTAAAGCGGAAAGTGATATACTATGTAATATATGACGGAAAGAAAAAGGACATGATATGGGAGTTATAGTAGAGTTACGGGATCCCATGGGGGATCTGCAGGAAAAAATCAAAATACACAAGCGCCGGATACGAAGAAAAGGAATCTTGACGATTTTGACGATATTAGCGGCGATCATCAGTACATTTCTTTTGATTGAGGTGCAGACATATAATCAGACAAGAGTGATGCAGGAATACGGAAGCGGAGGAAATGACGGCGGCAGCTATATGCAGTATTCGACGGGCGTTTTAAAGTATAGCCGTGACGGAATCGCTTTTCTGAATAAAAAAGGAGAGGAACAGTGGAATCAGCCTTATCAGATCAAAAATCCGCTGGTGCATGTGTCAGGTGATTCGGCAGCCGCTGCAGACCGGGGCGGAAATGATATTTTTGTGTTTGACAAAAAAGGGCTTCGCGGTGAAATTCATACAAATTTCCCGATAGAACAGTTTGCAATTTCCGAAAACGGAATCGTAAGTGTGCTCCTCAAAAATGAAAGTACACCGCAAGTGGTATGCTATGATGCGGCGGGAAATGTGTTGGTTGAGCATAGAACCTCCTTGAGCGGGCAGGGATATCCGATTGGAATGGCACTTTCGCCGAACGGAACGATGCTTCAGATTTCTTATTTATGCGTAGTAGATGGGGTGGAGGCAACCCGGGTTGCCTATTATGATTTCGCAAATTCTGATAAAGAGGACAGCTCTCCGGTAACGGAAGAGGTTTATAAAAATCAGGTGATTCCGGTATCTTATTTTGCAAATAATAAAGTGTCGGTTCTTGTGGGTGACAGTGCATTTCTTTTATACAAGGGTGCAGATCAACCGGCACTGTCGAAAACGGTAGAAATCGAAAAAGAAATAAAAAGTGTTTTCTATGATAAAGAGTATATAGGCTTTGTTTTACAAAATGTGGGAACAGAAGGCTATGAACTGAGACTTTACAATATGTCTGGTAATCTGGCATTGTCCAGAGAATTCGAGGGAGAATACAGTAATATTAAAGTCTCAAATGGCAATGTTATCATGTACGATGGAAAGAAATGCCTGATTTATTCTGAACTCGGAGTGAAAAAATTTGAAGGGGAAATGGATAAAGATATTATGGAGATCCTGCCGCTTCAGGGAATTAATAAATACTTAGTGATGAACGCCGATGGTATGGAAGAAATTCGTCTGGTGAAATAGGAGTGCTTATGAATTGGTTATTGATTGTAGTTGCTGGAATCTTATTATTGGGCGTGCTTGTCGGATTTGTGAGAGGCGCAGTAAGAATTGCGGTGTCATTGGTGGCGACACTTCTTACGATGGCAGTGGTTTTTGTCGCCACTCCGTATGTAAGTAAAGCTGTCATTTCACTTACGCCGGTGGATGAAATGCTGGAAAAGCAATGTACTCAGACAATTACGAAATTGTTATCCGGTGGACAGAGTACAGAGGGATTGACAGAAGAACAGGTAAGGTCAATACTCGCGGGAGCCGGAGTTACAGAGGAACAGTTGGCAGCGGCAGGCATTACGGTGCAGGATATTGTGGACGGAAAAGTGTCGGGCGAGGATCTGGCAAAATATGGAATTTCTGCGGGGATTCTGGAGGGACATACACAGGAAAAGGCGGCAGAAATCCTGAACGATGCGGAGATACCACGCCAGACTCAGATTGCGGCAATTGAAGCGGCGGATATTCCGGATGTGTTTAAAGAATTACTCTTGAGTAATAATAACAGTGAAGTTTATCGCGCATTGGGAGCTAATACCTTCATGGAATATATCAGTAAATATTTTGCAAAGCTGATTATTGATATTGTGTCTTTCCTGGGCACCTTTCTTGTTGTAACAATCATTGTGAGAGCGATCGTATTTGCTCTGGATTTTGTTACAGAGCTGCCGGTTCTGGGAATTCTGAACAGATTGGCTGGGATGCTTGTAGGGGGATCTGTTTCCCTGATTATTGTCGGTTTTATTTTTGTGGTGATTACGTTGTTGTATACGACAGAGATTGGAAAAGTACTTATGGGAATGATTCGAGAAGATGAATTCCTGACATTGTTATATGAGCATAATTACATAATGAAGTTAATAACTGTATTTAGGTAGATACGGAAAGCTTAATGCGGTTATGGAAAATGTATAATGTAAGTGGAAGAACCTGGGGTAAATTATCTTAATTGCATGAAAAAAATAAAAAAGAGAAAAAACATTGACAATTCCATAATGAAGTGGTAAGATATGACTCGTTGACCGGACAGAGCTCAGAAATGAGATGCC
>JBJENH010000107.1:0-2210 GCA_051880095.1 Bariatricus sp.
TAGATTGTATGTTTTTTATTGCTAAAAAAACGAAAAAACTTGTAAAGTGCTATAATTTTTCTGAAAATAGCTAATAACCCCTGCATGTTTCGAAAAATCCACACCATCTATTGCAAGGACTGCACGTGCCGCAGTAAACATAGCATAATAAGAACGGCCAATAGAATCTTTTAAGTTATCTGCTTCCAACAAAATCTTTGCCGACCGCAGCCTTTCTTCTGCCATATCAAGACGATATTGAGCCAAATTTTCCCTGTTATTCAACGATTCAGGCACTAATTACAACCCCCTCTCTGGCAATATTTCTATAATATGGCAAATCATCTTTGTACTTTATATATTCCTCATATGGGATCACTGTTGGAGAAAGCACTGTTTCATACTCTAATTCCAAATCAGAAGAGTACTCCCATATTCTCTTCAACTGATTCTGCAGTTGCTCCCTGTCACCATGGACAATAGCAACCACATCGATATCAGAATCTTTCCCATTATCACCGCGTGCATAAGAACCATATAACAAAATCTGTTCTATGGAATCTCCATAAGTATCCCGGTATACAGCAGCCAATTTATTTAGTATAGCATTAAGTTCATTTCTACTGCACATCATTTCACCTCCATTTTAAAACCCATCCATTTACGAAGTCTTTTTTCATTCCAGCCGGATCCCGTCCATCTGCTCACAGATCTTCGCTTTTATGCCTTCCTGCAGATATGCCGGATTCAGCCGTTTCTTTGTATACTGCAAATAGTGATCTTTCGTTTTCTCAATCAATAATGCGGTAAAATAGCGTTCCCAGCTTACATACGCTTCGCTTTCTATATACTCCTCCGGCGCAACAAGAATCTCTCTTACTTCCCTGTCATCAATAACACCGGAATTTAAAATCAGCCACTCAAAGGACTCCGGCAAATACAGTATAATGTTTTTTCTGCTGTGAGCCAGCTTCATAATCCGGTCTATTTCCGGTCCGAAAGCAGCACCGTCAGCCACCACAAGAATCTGCTCTTCCTCTATATTCTGCAAGATCTGTGCAAACACATTAGATTTTCCATTTGCACTCACAGCAGACCATTCCTGCCCTTCGGAAACTCCCTGAAAAAACTCAAATCCGGCATTGGAATCCTCTACAATCATCTTCGTTGGAACAATCTTCACCACTGGATTCTCCTGACCATAAATATGATAAAATTCGTTATAGGTCTTCCGGAGCGTCGCATATTTTCCAGATTCACGAATTCCATAGATTTCTTCCACACTATACGGAAGATTTGCCAACCCTTCTCTCGCCACAATCACATAGTAATTGTCCGACTGCTGAACTGCCCTGGCAAATTCTGTTGAATGAACAAACGCATTTCCCTCATCAATGAAAATAATCCGTTCCTTCATGGTATCAAGTACTGATTTCCAGTCTCTGCCGGACAGTACTGCACAGATCCGTTCACAGGAAAGCTCAATCCCGCTGGAAGCACCATCCTCATAATATTCCCGTATCATCTCAACAAGCGTAGTTTTTCCTGTAGCACTGTCTCCTCGGATAACTGTGATATTTCTCCTGATTTCAAAATCATACCGTACTTTTTTATTCTGTACAATAACCTGATAACTCCCCTTCATACCAACCGCCTTCCTAACGCACCAGCATCCCGGCAATCGGGATAAGTTCATCCATGTTGTGTACCGTCTGTTTGGTATTTAAAATCCGGATCTCAAAATCACCATCTCCAAAATCCATCAGGTGCCTTAAGTTAATCGTAATATCCTGTTTCTCTGCCATCTTCAAAAGCCATTTCGCACAGTTATCTCCACATGCAGAAGCATTAAAGACCTGATCCGGCACCTGGTGAATCAGAATCAGCGTTTTCACCCCACCGGACAATTCTCGCGGTGTAATTCCCCCGAGTACCGGACTGTCTATGATTCTCGGGCTGATAACGGTTGAGTGATCCACATCCTGGATCATTTCCTTTGATAACTCATCCATAATCCATTCGTCTTCATAGGTATTCTTAAAATAGACCGCCGGATTATAAATCGCTTCCGGCATATCTCCATAAAAAATATTCAACATAGCCTGCCCTCTCCGTGATTCTCGAACACGTTTTCTTCCATAAGTCTTAACTTCCTGTAAAATTAACTCTCGTCATCTCCAAACAACGTATTATTCATCGTCAAAATCTTCTTCATCCCAGTCTGGATACTG
>JBJENH010000108.1:0-17358 GCA_051880095.1 Bariatricus sp.
TTATTGTGGAACATGATGCTCGGTTTCGGGATAAAATTGCGACAAAGGTGGTTGACGTGTGACTACGGGACAGGTCCGTAGTCACTTGTTTTTATTATATGCATATGTTATAGTGGCTATGGGACGGGTTCGCAGTCACCCTTCGGGTGACCAGGAACCCGTCCCATAGCCACTGGGGGTGAATAACATGAGATACAAAATTGCCATCTGCGATGATTCTGACGCAGATATACAATACTTATCCCATATCGTCCGGCGTTGGTCGGAGGAATCGGGATATATACTTCAGCTTTCAGCTTTTTCTTCAGCGGAAAGCTTCCTGTTCCATTATGCGGAGGAGAATGATTATGATATTCTGCTCCTTGATATCGAGATGGGAGAGATGGATGGCATTACCATGGCGAAAGAGCTGCGACAGGACAATGATACGATTCAGATCATATTTATTACCGGGTATTCGGATTATATTTCCGAAGGATATGAGGTGGATGCGCTTCATTATCTGATGAAGCCTGTTAAGGAGAACAAGCTGTGTTTGGTTCTGGACAGAGCGGTGGAAAAGCTATCGAAGAATGAGAGGGTTCTGAATTTTGAGATCAGCGGGGAAATGGTCCGCATCCCGGTTTATCAGATTCGGTATGCAGAGGTTGCTTCCAATTATGTGACGATTCATACGTTGGAAACTTTTACGATCAAGATGACTTTGGGGGATCTTGAGAAAGAACTCGATGACCGATTTTACAGGGTCGGGCGTTCTGTGATCGTTAATCTGACACGAATCAGCCGTGTGACGAAGAAAGATATCATTTTAAATGATGGTACATTGATTCCTCTTCCTCGCGGAGCTTATGAGGGAGTCAACCGTGCAATTATCAATCTGAGGTGAGGTAGAATGGGATTATTTTCAAAGAGAATAGAGAAACAGATTGCGTCCTATCAGCAGGAACTGATTGAGACGCATTACCGTGAGGTGGAAAATATGTATTGTCAGATTCGCGGCTGGCGGCATGATTACCGGAATCATATCCAGACAATGAAAGCATATGCGGCATCGGAGGACTGGGATGCCATCCGGCGTTATCTTGATCTTTTGGATGAAGATCTGATGACTGTGGATACGGTCATTAAAACAGGCAATCCGATGACCGATGCGATTCTGAATTCGAAGATATCCCTGGCAAAATCCAAGGATATTCAGGTGATAGCCGATGCATTTATTCCTGTTAAATTGAAATTATCTGAAATTGATCTGTGTTGTATTATAGGAAATTTATTTGACAATGCAATTGAAGCCAGCATGAAACTTCCAAAGGAACAAAGAGTGATCCGAGTCTATATGGATATGAAGAACACCCAGCTTTACATTTCTTTCACGAATTTTACCGCAGGAAAGAAAATGCAGAAAGAGGGAAAGCTGTTCCGAAGTACAAAGGGAGAAGGTCATGGCTTCGGTTTGGTACGAATCGATGCGATCGTTGAACGGTTGGACGGTTATATCAGCCGTAACAGTGAGGATGGTGCATTTACTACGGAAATCCTTCTTCCACAGATGTAAAAGCTGCAATTCATCACCTGAAAATAACGATTCGTCCCCAGAATGCTCCGGGGACGTTTTTTTGCGGTATGATCGCCTACAGAAAGGATGGTGGTTTTCATGGTCTGTGAAAAAGATCAGAAAAAAGCAAAAAGTAAGGCAATAAAACCAAAATGCAATATGTGGCAGAATATCTGGTTTATGATAAAGCTTGCCTGGATATCAAAAGAGAAGAAAGTACTGGTGCTCGGTCTGCTTTCGGCAGTGCTGACGGTATCACTCAATATGGTCAATCTGTATGTGACTCCAGTTATACTATCCGCAGTAGAAAGGCATGTTCTCATATCAGAGCTGGTTAGCACGATCGGCGTGTTCGTTTTTGCTATGATGCTTTTGTCAGCGCTGTCGGCTTATGTAGATGCCAATATCAGTTTCGGCAGAGTCAGTGTACGCTGCGAAATCATTAATCTGCTGAACAGAAAAGCGGCGACTACTTCGTATCCTAATGTGGAGGATGAAGGATTTCTTAAAATTCTTGCTAAAGCAATGGAATGCATAGGAAACAATCAAGCATCGACCGAAGCGATCTGGTCTTCACTTACGAAACTTATCGTAAATATAGCCGGCTTTCTTATCTACCTAAGTCTGTTGACGTTGGTTCAGCCTTTTCTCATCTTCGTGATACTCTTGACAACGGTAATCAGTTATTTTGCCAACCATTATGCAAACGGTTATGGTTATCGCCATCGTGAGGAAGAGGCAGGATACGAAAGGCAGATCAATTACATTTTAAGTCAGGAAAGAGATTTCCGTGCTGCGAAGGATATTCGGATCTTTGGTCTGCGTTCCTGGCTTGAGGAAGTGTATGAGAAAGCAATGGACTCCTATATGGCATTTCACGAAAAGGCCCAAAATGTATATATATGGGCGAAAATTGCGGACCTTGTATTCACGTTTCTTAGAAATGCAATCGCATACGCTTATCTGATCGGTCTCGTTCTTCGAGGGGGTCTGGATGCGGCGGAATTTCTTTTATATTTTAATGCGGCAAGGGGTTTTGCACAATGGGTATCCGGCATTTTGGATGGATTCAATACGATACATAAGCAGTCCCTTGATATCACGACTGTACGCGAATGTCTGGAATATCCTGAGCCATTCCGGTTTGATAATGGAGAGGCGATCCGGCCGGATGCCGGACGGAAATATGAAATCCGTCTGGACCATGTTTCCTACCGCTATCCCGGAGCGGATAAGGACACTTTATCTGATGTCAATCTGACCTTACATCCCGGAGAAAAGCTTGCTGTTGTGGGGCTGAATGGCGCAGGTAAAACGACGCTTATCAAACTGATCTGCGGATTTCTGGATCCGACAGAAGGCCGTGTACTTCTGGATGGTAAGGATATCAGAGAATATAACCGTGCGGATTATTACACGATGTTTTCGGCAGTATTTCAGAATTTCTCCCTGCTTGCCGGTACGGTCGCGTCCAATGTTGCACAAAGTGAGACCGATATCGATATGGATCGTGTAAAGAAATGTCTGGATCAGGCAGGACTTCTAAAGAAAATTGAATCGTTGCCCGACAGATATGATACCTTGCTGAACCGGGAAGTTTATGAAGGAGCTATTTTGCTCTCAGGCGGTGAGACGCAGAGTTTGATGCTTGCCCGTGCCCTATACAAAAATGCACCTTTCATCGTACTGGACGAACCGACAGCTGCATTGGATCCGATTGCAGAAGCGGATATGTATCAGAAATACAATGAGTTCACAGACGGCAGATCATCCATTTACATTTCACATCGCCTTGCTTCGACGCGTTTCTGTGACCGGATCATTCTGGTCGATCAGGGAAAAATCCGCGAAGAGGGTACCCATGATGAACTTTTGAAGCTTTGCGGAAAATATGCTGAACTCTATGAAATACAGAGTAAATACTACAAGGAAGGAGATGCTGAACATGCAGAAAGATAAAAAACTGAAATCATGGGCTGAGACGATGAGACTCAGCAACCGTGCACTAAAAATACTCTATCATCAGAATCCGCAGATGGTGATTTCACGTTTTCTATTTGTGATATGGGATTCCCTCACTCCGTATATCGGCATCTATCTTTCGGCGCTTCTGATCGATGAGCTGGCCGGTGGAAGAGATGCAGAGAAAATGCGAACGCTCGTATTCATTCTTCTTTTATCGACTGCATTTATCACTTTGATCTCTTCACTTCTCAACAAATGGAAAGAAGCAAAAGGTGCGGGGCTATGGCTCATGGTCGAGCATATTTTGGATGAAAAACTGCTTGATATGGATTATACAGAACTTGACGAAACAAAAACCGCGGAACTTCTTTCCACCATCCGTCAGAATCATAATGGAGGCTGCTGGGGATTGTATCAGGTGTTAGAGAAATACGAAGCGTTGTGTTCCGCTGTTGTAACCTTGTTTGGAGGAATTTCCCTGACGATATCACTATTCCAAAGCCGAGTACCTGAAAGTGCAGGAGCGTACACCTTACTCAATCATCCCGTTTTTATTCTCGTGATCATTGCGGTTATGTTCTTGGTTACTTACCTGGCTCCGGTTCTGTCAAATAAAGCCAGCAGCTACTGGGCCAAATTCGCGGATTCACTGAACCTTGAAAACCGGCTGTTTAGTTTCTTCGGAACGCTCGGGCATCGCAGTGAGCTCGCAGCAGATGTACGAATGTATAAGCAAAATGAAATGTGTGAACGACACAATCAAAACAAAGAGGGAACCTTCGGATCCGAAGGACGTTTTGCAAAATACACTCGTGGTCCTGGAGGATGCTACAGTGCCGCTTCCGCAGCAGTGTCTGTAATCTTCACGGGGATTGTTTATTTATTCGTCTGTATCAAGGCATGGGCCGGTGCGTTCGGACTCGGAGCTGTGACACAGTATATTGCTTCCATCACAAAAGTGTCAAACGGTGTATCAAAACTGATCGCTGTCATGGGGCAAATGCGCAGTAATGCGTCATTCCTGGATTTAGTATTTGAGTTCCTGGACATACCAAATACGATGTATCAGGGAAGCCTTACGGTTGAAAAAAGGCGCGACCGAAAATATGAAGTAGAATTCCGCAATGTTTCGTTCCAGTATCCCGGAAGTGAAAACTATGCACTTCGAAATGTAAATATGAAATTTGAAATCGGAAAACGACTTGCCGTTGTCGGAATGAACGGAAGCGGAAAGACGACATTTATCAAACTTCTCTGCCGGCTGTACGATCCGACCGAAGGAGAAATCCTTCTGAACGGCATTAATATTCGTAAATATAATTATAAAGAATACATGCAGATTTTCTCCGTTGTCTTCCAGGATTTCAAACTCTTCGCTTTGAAACTGGGTGAAATCGTTGCGGCAAATGTAAATTATGACAAAGACCGCGTGATTGACTGCCTTGTAAAATCCGGTTTTTCGGACAGACTGAAAGAAATGGAGAACGGCGTCGAAACCTGCCTGTACAAAGATTTCGACAAAAACGGTGTCAATATCTCAGGCGGAGAAGCACAAAAAATTGCCATTGCACGTGCTCTCTATAAAGACGCGCCCTTCATCATCCTCGACGAACCTACCGCGGCACTGGATCCCATAGCAGAAGCTGAAATCTATAGTAAATTCAATGAAATCGCAGGAGATAAAACTGCAATCTACATCAGCCATCGGCTATCTTCCTGCAAATTCTGCGACGAGATCGCTGTATTCCACGAAGGTTCCGTTATCCAGCAAGGGACACATACTTCCCTTGTGGCGGATGAAAAGGGCAAATACTATGAACTTTGGAATGCTCAGGCGCAGTATTATCGATAAGTGGCTATGTGGCTATGGGACGGGTTCGCAGTCACCCTTCGGGTGACCAGGAACCCGTCCCATAGCCACTGGATATCAAGTATTGTACAGATGTGATACAAATGATAGAATAAAAGCAGTAAAAATAGAATCCCGGGAGGTGTCAATATGGCTAATCTGCTTTAAAAATAGAGGCCAGTTATTGGGGAGACAAGGTGATTTCTTACAGTGAAATAGAAGATATGGAATACAGAAATCATTATGTTAACGGAACAAGGACCGGCGGTTTTGGAAGTTTTCGCCTGGAAATAGGGAGTTTTCAGAATAAGGAATTTGGCAGCTACACGCGATATACATATGTAAAATGTAATGATTATGTTATTCTTACAGTAAATGGTAAGAAAATAGTAATAAACGGAAAAACTGAGGAAGAAACAAAGGACATTTATCATACATTAGAAGAGAAGTGCAAGTAAGAAAAGGAGGATTTATGAACAAAAAGCAGCAGGAGACAAAGGAAAATAAATGCCAGAACATGCCGGATCTTCACAATATTGCGTATCCGGAAGGGTACAAGGACAGGCTGATGAATGAAGGAGCCTCCGCTTTTGCGGGAAGAACGGATCACGCAAATTCCAGATATTATGTTTTTAATGATTACTATAATATGGAAAGTGATGAGACTCTGCATATACTGACTCATTTTGAAACCTATCAGCAGACCACGGAATACACCTGTGGAGCAGCCTGTGCACTGATGGTGTTAAATTGGTTTGGACAGAAGCAGTACCATGAGATGGTTGTCAGCCATCTGATCGAAAGCCGCCCGGGGAAGGGGTCTTCGGTAGAAAATATTGCAGACTTTTTTGATCTGATTGGATGGAAGGTTGATTTTCATGCGGACACAGAATTGAAATTCGACAGTATTGAAAGCTTTGAAAAGTCTATTATCGAATATATTGACCGGGGAATCCCGATCATGGTCGACTGGGTGGACTGGGCAGGACACTGGCAGGTAATTGTAGGAATTGATACCTGCGGAACCGATATGCCATATGACGATGTACTCATTTTTGCGGATCCTTACGATATAACCGATCATTTCCAGGACGGATATTACATTTTCCCGCTCAGCCGATTTTTCGGAATGTGGCGGGAAGGACCTTGTGCTGGTAAAGAAAATCCGTATAATCAGCCGTTTGTGGCTGCTTATCCGAAAGAGGAGAAGTGTGAATAAAGGGACGCCCCGCCACCTATATTATGTATGCCGGACACGCTTGCGCTCGGGAAAAAAACGCAGCGGTACTATGATGCCAGGGCGCCGCATCTGATGCGGCTACTGCCATCAAGTACCGGCGTTTTTTACGGTCCTTGCACACATAATATAGGTGGGCGGGGCTGACTTGTTCAAATATTTAAAAGAAATAATTTCCTTTTATCTTTATCAACCAATGGTAGGGTGATTTTTCCTGACGTTTATGGCATAATGAGTTTTGGATGGGAGGAATCATGACATGATTGATGTGAAGAGAGTTGGAGCATTTATTGCAGAATGTCGAAAAGAACACAATTGGACACAAAAGCAACTGGGAGAACAGCTTGGTGTTACGGATAGAGCGGTTTCGAAATGGGAGACGGGAAGATCTCTGCCAGACATCAGCCTTATGGAACCAATATGCAATTTGTTTGGAATCACAGTCGGTGAACTGCTTTCCGGTAAAAGAATGGAAAAAGAAGAAGTCCAGAAAGAGACCGAACAGATTCTTATAAAATCCATTGGCGAAAATCAATTGTTTGGATTTCAAATTGTATTACATTTATTAACGTTATGTTCATATCTAATTTTTTTAATTCCTTTTTTGAAAGATACAGATAAACTGCTTCCGGGATTTACATTTATAAATATCATTTGCTGGTCGAGTGCGATTATACTGTTGTGCTGCACAGAGTATCTGGATCGACATCTGCCGGCCCGAAAATACCGATATACGAATACATGGATCGAAACGACAAGAGGAACAGTAATGTTTCTGATTTTAGTAGCATATTCCACAATTGGAAGGCAGGGGATCAATTCTTTTGTTGCTTCATTTACGGAGGCATCAATAGGGGAGAAGATGATGCTGTGCATAGTATTTGCCGTTTGCCTGATTGCTGTCATCACTGCAGGAATCAAACTTACCAGCCGAAAAAGGAGAGAATATAATCACACAAAATAAAAATCCATATTACTCCGTTCTGTTGAATGGTATTACAGCTATCATACTCTCGTCTTTGAACAAGTCAGCCCCGTCCACCTGTTCCATCTATACCAGGACCGTAAAAAACGCCGGCACTTGATGGCAGAAGCCGCACAAAATGCGGCGCCCTGGCATCATAATACCGCTGCGTTTTTTCCCGAGCGAAAGCGTGTCCAGGTATAGATGGAACAGGTGGACGGGGCGTCCCTTAGTCAAAAATCCCCCTCTTGACAAATCCCCAAAACATGATACTATATTTCTAAAGGTGAGTCCTACCGATAAGTGGAAGTGGTAAAAGCGATGGAATCGCTGAAAGTGATTTCACATTGTGGCTGTGCGTAAAAAGCATAGCCACTACTATTATACAAGGAGGAATATGAAACAACCAAGATTAAACCTATATCGAATTGATATGAAATACATCAGAAACCTACATAATATTGACAATAAAGTATCTTCTGTATCACCTCAGATAGGCAAACATCACCGTATTTACGTCGGAATAGTTGTGATATGCAACGACAAAAAATATCTAATTCCATTATCCCATCCAGTAGAAAAACATAAAAAAATGATCCCCAAAGCAGATTTTGATAAAATAATCAATAAAAATGGCAAATTACTAGGTGTACTAAATTACAATCTAATGATTCCCGTAGAAGAAAGTCAATTAATAAAAGTGGATTTAAAAAACAAGAAATCAGACACGCCAAAAGATAAACAATATAAACAATTATGCATAGACGAACTAAACTGGTGCCGCAAACACGCGGATATCATCACAAATAAAGCAAACTGCCTATACAACTTATGTACAGAAGATTCAAACTATAAAGGCAAAACCAGATGCCTGAATTTCAAACGCCTGGAAACAGAATGTCAAAAATACAACAAAGCTGTAACTAGTCAGCCCCGCCCACCTGTCCCCTCTATGCCAGGACCGTAAAAAACGCCGGCACTTGATGGCAGAAGCCGCACAAAATGCGGCGCCCTGGCATCATAGTACCGCTGCGTTTTTTCCCGAGCGAAAGCGTGTCCAGGCATAGAGGGGACAGGTGGACGGGGCGTCCCTTAGTCAAATCCCCTTCTAATCTTCATCATCCCCCGAAGCCGTATAAGTCTGACGTTTTCTCGCCATCTCATCGCTTGCAAGGTATTCATCGTAAGTAGTGATCTTATCGATCATCTTACCACCCGGCATAATTTCCATAATACGGTTTGCGGTAGTCTCGACGATCTGGTGGTCACGGGAAGCGAAGAGCAGTACTCCCGGGAATTTTTTCATTCCGTTGTTGAGTGCAGTGATTGCTTCCATATCCAGGTGGTCAGTCGGCTCGTCCAGAAGCAGAACATTTGCACCGGAAATCATCATTTTCGAGAGCAGACAGCGCACTTTCTCTCCACCGGAGAGCACTTTGACTTTCTTGACACCGTCTTCACCGGCGAAAAGCATTCTTCCGAGGAATCCGCGGACATAGGTCACATCCTTGATTTCGGAATACTGTGTCAGCCATTCAACGATGGTGTCATCGTTGTCGAATTCTTTGCCGCTGTCCTTCGGGAAATACGCCTGTGAAGTGGTTACTCCCCATTTATAGGTGCCTTCATCCGGTTCCATTTCCCCGATCAGAATCTGGAAGAGTACCGTTTTTGCAAATTCATTTCCGCCGACGAAAGCGACTTTATCGTTACGATTGAGTGTGAAAGAAATATTGTCCAGAATTTTCACACCATCGATCGTCTTGGAAATTCCATCGACCGTAAGCACTTCATTTCCAATCTCACGATTTGGCTTGAAATCAATATAAGGATATTTCCGGCTGGAAGGGCGGATTTCTTCGAGCTGAATCTTCTCCAACGCACGCTTTCTGGAAGTCGCCTGACGGGATTTGGAAGCATTGGCGCTGAATCGGGAAATAAATTCCTGTAATTCTTTGATTTTTTCTTCTTTTTTCTTATTCGCTTCTTTCATTTGACGAATCAAAAGCTGACTGGATTCATACCAGAAATCATAGTTTCCGGCATAAAGCTGAATCTTTCCATAATCGATGTCTGCAATCTGTGTACAGACTTTATTCAGAAAATAACGGTCGTGGGATACGACAATTACAGTATTATTAAAATTGATCAGGAATTCTTCCAGCCATGCGATCGCATCCAGATCCAAATGGTTGGTCGGCTCGTCCAGAAGAAGGATATCCGGTGACCCGAAAAGTGCCTGTGCAAGGAGTACTTTGACCTTCTGTGCGCCGGTCAGATCCTTCATCAAATTATAATGAAGTTCTGTCTCAATACCAAGCCCATTCAGAAGTGTAGCGGCATCAGATTCTGCCTCCCAGCCGTTCATCGTGGCAAATTCTGCTTCCAGTTCACTTGCCTTGATTCCGTCCTCATCGGTAAAATCTTCTTTTGCATAGATGACTTCTTTTTCCTTCATAATCTCATAAAGGCGGGCATTTCCCATAATGACCGTGTCCAGAACCGGATACTCGTCATATTTAAAATGATCCTGCTGCAGGAATGAGAGTCGGTCTCCCGGTGAAATGATTACTTCCCCGGAAGTCGGTTCAAGCTGCCCGGAAAGAATTCTCAAAAAGGTAGACTTTCCGGCTCCGTTCGCTCCGATCAGTCCATAGCAGTTTCCTTCCGTAAATTTAATATTTACATCTTCAAACAATGCCTTTTTCCCGACACGGAGAGTTACATTACTTGTGCTTATCATAAAGTTTGATCTCCTTCATATATAAATAGCTGATTTTAGGTAGTCTACGCATAATCGTAACATGCCTTGATTAATAACGCAAGTTAATTCATGTAGATTGATAATATACGAAAGAGATTAATGGCTGCTTACTGCTGAAAAAAATATTTTCATTTCCTCATCAATGTGATAAGATATTAGATAAAGTAAACGTTCGGAGGAAATAGATATTATGACATACTCCAAAGAAGTGGTAGATCTGAAGTTCGCAAAAAGTGCATATTGGAATTTCCTTTTATGGGGAATCTGCGCATCGCTTGGAATGACGATTTCAACTTTTGTGGATGCGCTTCTGATCGGAAATCTGGTCGGCAGTCAGGGGCTTGCTGTGACAAATCTTTCCACACCGGTTTTTCTGGCATATGCTTTATTCGGTCTGACTCTCGGAGTTGGTTCCAACGTATACATAGGACGCTTTTTAGGTTCCTCCGATCTTGAGAAAGCGAACCGGGCTTTTCATGCTGTACTTTCGATCGGACTTGGAATCAGTATTTGCTGTCTTATCCCGGCATTGTGTTTGAGAAAGGAACTGCTTGGATTCCTTGGGGCAGGTGGAGAACTGTATTATCTTGCCGAACAATATCTGCTTGTGGTGTTTTGCTCCGCGCCGGTTTTTATCATGTATCATATTTTTTCCGTTTCTGTGCGGACAGACGGTGACCCGAAACTTGCAGCAACAGCTTCCGCAGTCGTGATCTTTACCAATCTGACTTTGGATATTCTGTTTATGAAGGTGCTGAATTGGGGAATCATAGGTGCATCTTCTTCTTTATGTATTGCAGAGGGGCTTGGTCTCATCGTATTGTTGTCCCATTTTTTGAAAAAGCAGTCACTGCTCCGGCTGGGAATTGTTGTTCCGAGCTTAAGTGAGATCCGTAATTTTACGGTAAACGGATTTGGTGTGGGGTCGGCATATATTTTCCAGGGGCTCGTCATGCTGGTTTTTAATATGCTGCTTTTGCTGTACGGCAGAGAGCAGGGAGTTTTGCAGGTGGCTGTATTTGGAGTGATCTACACCATCAGCATGGCGCCGTTTGCGGTATTTGACGGAGCAGGAAATGCGCTGGCGGTCGTGACGTCCATATTTGCAGGTGAGCGGGACTGTGACAGTATGATTGTGATCCTGCGTCAGGGAATGAAGGTTGCTGTGATCTCGGGAGGGATTTTCAGCGTGCTATGCATCCTGTTTGCAGAGCAGCTGGCCGGTTTCTTCGGGCTGGATCTGGCGATGGTGCCATATGCGGTGCCGGCCATACGGATTTTTGCGGTCAGTATCATGTTCACAGGGATCAATATGGTGGCGACTGCCTTCTGGCAGGCAATCGGACGGGCAAAACTGGCCGGAGCCATGTCCACATTGCGGAATTTTCTGTTGATGCTGCTGCTTGGAGGTCTGCTGATCGCCAGATGGCAGATCAAGGGACTTGCTCTCACTTACATATTGGTGGAAGGAATCGGCACACTTTTTGCAGCCTTCATACATAGATTCCGCAGTTCTTATCCGTATATTTCAGAAAAATATCGTGCGGTGGGAAATGTTTTTGAGAATCATTATCCGATCCATGCCGAGAGTGTGGAACAGATTTCTTCGGATCTGGATGCCATTTGTGAGAAATGGGAGATCAGCCCGAAACAGTCGTTTTTCATTCATTTTATAGCCGAAGAGCTTCTACTTAACATCATAAAGTTCGGGCTCAAAGAAAGCGGAAAAGAACGCTATGTTGCAATTAAGCTTCTGGAAAACGGAGACGAATACATCATCCGTATCCGGGATAATGTCCATACCTATAATCCCTTCGATTCCAGCGGAGATGAGATCGATAATGGGGTATTGAAGCTGATCACGAAAAAGGCCAAATACTATAATTATCAGCGGAAGCTTATTTTTAACTATCTATACTTAATCATATAATTGGGAGACTAGTATTGTGAATTGTAATTTTGTTTTTCAGGATGACCAGGAACTGCACAGACTGACCGTTCAGAACAGACTCTTAAGAGAGTATGAGTTTCCGGTTTTGCGACGGATACTTTCCGGTAAATCCAATGTCCGGATTCTGGATATCGGCTGCAATGATGGTCATAAAACAGTAAACCTTTTTTCGGATTTCCCCGGTGTACAGGTAATCGGACTTGAATATCTCGAAGACCTGGCTGCAAAGGCAGTATGTATCCATGGGAATGAGCAATTTACTTTTTGCCACTGTGATGTGGAAGATGCTGATTTTCCACAGATACTTGCAGATGTAATGGAAGCAAAAAAAGTAGAAGCTTTTGATGTAATCTATCTTTCCTTCGTGCTGATGCATCTGGACAATCCGGAAAGACTTTTGGTCACACTTCAGCAATTTCTTACCGAGGACGGAAGGGTGATCATCGTCGAACCGAGTGACTGCACCTCCGAGCTTATCCCGGATGAAGAAAATCTGCTTGGAACGTTCCTTGATATTCTTTCAAAGGATCCGCTGGCGGGAAACAGAACCTGTGGATATGATCTCCCAAGTCTTCTAAAGTCAAGTGGATATCGGGATATCATTTTGGAAGTGGAGGCGATTGAAGGCAGATCTGGTGAGTTCGCCAAAAAGGAGGATATTTTTGAAACCTTCTTTTCTTATCTTCCGCAGGATTTGTACATATTATGCGACCAGGAACCGGAAAACCTGGAATACAAAGACTGGAAAGCATGGATGGAACTTCATTACGAAGCTTTAAAACAGTCGATTTGTTGTGAAAGTTCCGAGATTTCCATGGGACTTCGGATCATTTCCTGTGCAGGAGGCAGCAAATGAAAAGCATCTTAGTCGGTAATGAAACGGGAAAAAAACAATTTTATTTAAAGAAGCTGCAGGAAGAATATCTGGATACGGCTGTCGCACTTTGTGACCGATGCGTGGGTGTGAATCTGTATCCAAAGAAAGAACTTGCTTCTGCGATCCGGCGTAATGATCACTTTTTTTATCTTCTTTTTGCTCCGGACGGAAAAGCGGCCGGATATATTTACTATTATACAACGACTGTAAAAGAATTATCAGCGCGTGCAAGACTGCCGGAGGAGCAAATTGCCAAAGTCTGTGCAAATAGGGAAGGGGTCATCGGAAATATTCAGTCGATCGGTGTCGAAGATGCCTACCGCGGCAACGGACTTTCGGTTTCCCTGCTGGAATTCAGTCTCAAAAATCTGGCAGCACTCATGGCGGATACGGCATTTATTGTGTGCTGGAAAATCGGAGAAAGAGTCCCGCTTCGCGCATCACTTGAAAAACTGGATTTCTGCTATCTGAGCGATGCACATAAGGTCTGGTATGATGTCCCGAATCTGATCTGTCCATATTGCGAAGGTCGGTGCAAATGTGACGCGGCGGTCTATTATAAACCACTTACAAAGGAGGAAGCACTATGAAAATGAAGCTGTTGCCCAAATTTATACTATCCCTCGGGGCAATGGGAGCCGTCTTAACTGTAACCATTTCTTTTTTCAGTTATGAAACTTCCAAAAAATCTCTGGAAGAAATGTACGCGAAACAGGTGACGGTAGGAAGTGAAAGTATTGCAACGATGCTTTCATTGAATGACGTCCGGGATATTATCGGTGAAAACGGCGACCAGACAGAAGCCTATCGAGAAACGGAAGCGCTTTTCAATCAATTAAAGGAAGACGGTGGAATCACATATTTGTCTCTGGTCGTTCCGGATGAGGACAGCGTGACATTTTACATAGATGCAATGGTGGAAGAGATGGGCGATGATCCGGCCAATCAGATTCCATATGGTTCCGATATTCTGTACACAGATGCTGCGCAGGATGAGAAGGACCTGGAGAAATATGAATTGATCTGGGATCTTTATGCCGAGAATAAGGGAACTGACACACCGGTCATTACGGATAATTCTTATGGATACAACTATACTTCCGTTTCTCCTATTCTGGATGAGAACGGAAATGCGATCGCGGAGATTCAGTATATCCTGGATATGCAGAAAGTGCGCGGTGAACTGAATTCTTTCCTCTATAAAATGCTGATGATCGCGTTCCTGAACATCGCTATTGTCATGGTGCTTTACATTGCATTTGTTCGTCACAGTATTATGAGACCGATCAGCAAGCTTGCTCTTTTCACAAAAAAGATTACGGAATCAGGAGAATTCAACAAGCAGCATATCGAAATGAAGACCGGAGATGAAATCGAAGATCTTGGCCATTCGTTCAATTATATGCTGGAGGAATTGGAGGTCTATATCGATAACCTTTCCAAAGTCACGGCTGAAAAGGAAAGGATCGGTGCAGAGCTGAGCGTGGCTACCCAGATTCAGGCAAGCATGCTTCCCTGCATTTTCCCTGCATTTCCGGAGCGGCCTGAATTCGACATTTATGCGACTATGCAGCCGGCTAAGGAAGTGGGAGGAGACTTTTATGATTTCTTCCTTGTGGATGAGGATCATCTTGCCATGGTCATCGCTGATGTGTCCGGGAAAGGAGTTCCGGCGGCACTTTTCATGGTCATTGCCAAGACACTGTTAAAGAACAGTGCCCAGACCGGTGCTTCACCGAAAGAAATTCTGGAGAAGGTCAACAATCAGCTCTGTGAAAATAATGATGCAGAAATGTTCGTCACAGTATGGATCGGAATCCTTGAGATTTCCACGGGAAAGATTGTCTGCGCAAATGCTGGCCATGAATATCCGTCCATCCGCCATGCAGGAGGAAATTATGAACTAGTAAAGGACAAACATGGATTTGTACTGGCCGGTATGGAGGGCGCAAGATACCGAGAGTATGAGCTTCAGCTTGAAGAAGGGGACAGCTTATATGTCTATACGGATGGTGTGGCCGAAGCGACCAATGCGAACAAGGAGCTTTATGGTACAGACCGTATGCTGGCAGCACTGAATATCAATCCTAAGTCCGTGCCGGAAGAATTGCTCCCTGCTGTGAAAGCGGATATTGATTCATTTGTCGGAGATGCACCACAATTTGATGACATCACAATGCTGGGTCTGTATTATCGGGGACCGGCAGGAAACTGTCAATAATATAAAGGTTCAAAGTGTTCTTGCACAAGTTGGACTTGGTCTGAGAGTAAGGAGAAAACGATGAAAAAAAGAATACTGGCACTGTTATGTGTGACGCTTCTGGTTGGAAACATGGCGTTTCCCGCCATGGCAGAAGAAGAGAAGCAGGAAAACACTCCTGTAACCGGTGAGTATGTGGAAGGACAAGTCATTGTCCGTGCAACGGAAGAATTTGTGAATGCCCAGTCCGGCACTTATAGTTTTCGCGATTCAAAATCAGGCAAGATCTATCGATTGCCGTCAGATTATGAGATCGAACCCCTTTTGGATCTTGAAGAGATGATTCAGAAATATCAGGAATATATTTCACAATTTGGAATAGATGATTTCTTGTATTTTTCCGAAACACCTTTCGGGGCAGAATATCAGTCTGACCAGTTCCTGATGATTCGTTCAGATGATAAGACGGTGGAAGAGATGATGAACGAACTGGAGGATGTTCCGGGGATTTCCTATGTGGAGCCGGATTATATCATAAAAACGTGCGATGTTTCAGAACAGCCGGTGAATGATTCTTATTATGAAGAACAGTGGTTTCTGCAATCGTCATCTGAAGTGCCGGGAGCTCCCGATGTACCAACGGCATGGAAGAACGGAGCAACCGGGTCGGATGATCTGGTTGTTGCAGTGGTGGATACCGGCATTGATTATACAAACCCTGATCTTATGCACAATATGTGGCAGGATCCTGAGACGGGAACCTGCGGCTATGATTTCAGTTCTTCCGCTGACAGGGAAGAAGGCGATGATGACCCTATGGACGTTTATGGTCACGGCACTCATGTGGCGGGCATCATTGGAGCACAGGGGAACAATGGAATTGGTGTCAGTGGTGTAAATCAGCATATAAAACTGGCCGCACTTCGTGTCCTGGATGATGATGGATCCGGAAGCATATCACAGGGAATTAAAGCCTATGAATATATGATTGATAAGAAATTGAACGAAGGCGTAAATTTCATTGCCGCAAATAATTCATGGGGTTCCTATAACTTAAGCCGTGCTTTTCAGGAAGTAGCGGATTATGCAGGGGAATGTGGAATCGTATCCGTTTTTGCATCCGGCAATGATCAGGTTGACAGAGATAACTATCCAGAGAGCGTAACTTCCGGAAATGAAAAAATGAGCCTTACCGTGAATGCATCGGATTCTGAGGGGAATGCGGCATGGTTTTCTGATTTTGGAAAGAAGAATACAGACCTGTATGCTCCTGGAGAGGATATTCTGTCTACGATTCCGGTAGCGCAGGGAAACTGTGACCCTCTGGCAACGGAGGAATGCGGAATTCTTTGGAATAATACGCTGTCGGAAGACCCGGGAGAGGATGTAAAGCTATTTGAATTAAGCGGAGAGAATGCGGTCTATGAACCGATTGCTGCAAATCAGGCGGTTTGGATGGAAGACGAACAAGCACTTGAGTGGAACATTGATGCAGAAGAAGCAGATAAGTTTTATGGAATAGAATGGAATCTTGGTAATTTCAGTGAATGTATTTCAGATTTAGAAAATGCAAATTACCTTGCGCTTCGAATGGGTGTTCGTGATACAGATGATACCTGGTACGGCCGGTATCTTAAAGTTCAGGTGAAAAGTGTAGATCCGGATGAATGGATTACGGTAAGTGCTGATGATTATGCCTGTGAATATGGGGAATGTAAGGTTTCCTCTTTCTTCCTCACAGAAGATATAAAAAACAGGATCGACTGGAATCAGTTCACGATTCGTATCATAAGAAAGATAGGTAGTGTTGATGCAGAATGCATGCTCACATTTACGATCGATGCGGTTGGTATGGGTTCTCAAGTGTCTGCTTACGATTATGAAAGCGGAACTTCGATGGCGGCACCGGTTGTGACGGGTGCGGTTGCGCTTCTTAGCTCTTGGTATCAGTCACTTGGAAAAGAATACGATACTCCGGATGCGCTTTCCGAAATCC
>JBJENH010000108.1:17458-22909 GCA_051880095.1 Bariatricus sp.
TGGTATCAGTCACTTGGAAAAGAATACGATACTCCGGATGCGCTTTCCGAAATCCGCGCACGAATTGCAGGCGGTGTGACAAGAACTTCGGAAATGCAGGATCTGTGTGTGTCCGGCGGATATCTGAATCTGGAGAAGGCAATGACAACACCGTACCCGGTACTGGATTCGTTGGAACAAAATGATGACGGTTCAGCAGTGATCGAGGGATATTTCTTCGGGGAAGAAGGAACGCTCGAAATGGATGGTGAAATCATTAAAGATATAGAAGAATGGACAGAACATTCTGTTACATTTTGTTTACCTGAAGGTACGGAAGAAGGAAAACATACATTCCGCATTACCAATCTTACGATTGGAGAAGATCAGTATGGGGAGGACAGTTTCCTGCTTCAGGGAGCGGCAGGCGGAGTGCCTTCGGATTCTCAGAAACTGTTTGAACAGCTTGCGAAACCGGATTTCAATGAATTGGGAATCGCAACATGTTCCGACGAACTTCCGCAAAATCTTGTCGAACTGGAAGGTAAATTGTATGTAGCAGGGTCTTTTGTCAAAACAAAGGAAGACGGAACTTCCTGTCCTGCTGTACTTGTGTATGATATCGACGAGGAAACGTGGAATGCATTTGCACTGCCTGGTATTTCACCGGAAGCAGAAGTCAATATGGTGGCCGGAGAACACGAATTATATTTGATTTGTAAAGAAGAATTATTCACGGTCTACAAATATCTGCCGGATACTGGGGAGAAGATCAAGATTTCAGAAGATCCTGACCTTTCCGGTGATGATAACGTTGTTTATGACAGCAGTTATCTTGTATATGGATCAGACATCTGGATGATTGGCGGTCTGAAATATGATGAAGATTATGGAACTGAGATTCCGGTCAAAGATGTCATGCTGCTGAATATTGAAGATATACCTCAGGATCCGACATTGAATACCTGGAGAAAAGGTTCTGAGCTCAATCATGCACGTGCTATGGCCGGTGCGGAAATTGTGGATGGCACGCTGATCGTAGCCGGCGGCTACAATATAAATGATTCCTGGATCTACTCGACGGAAATATGGGATGGAACAAAGTGGAATGAAGCTGCTGAATTTCCGGCTGTGTATGATAATCAACAGGTAACAGCCGCTTCCGGCACCTTTGGAGAGAACATGATCGTTTCCGGTATGCTTAGTGATGCAACGTACTCCGGCGATACATTTGTTTATAATCAGCCTTCCGATACCTGGTCTCTGGTAACGCAAAAAAAATTGTCGGATACCAAAGTCTATTATGCGGACGGTGTCGTTTATGGCGATTATTTCTATGTATATGGCCTGACATTATTTAATAATAAATTTGATGTTCTGTGGAGCCGTGTAAATGTAAATGAACTTTTAGAGAATGAACCTGCGGATCCGGATGAGGGTCTCATAATCAAGATCGTACACACGAATGACATTCATGCGCGCGTGACCGATTCTAGCGGAGGAATCGGTGTTGAACGCCTTAAGACGATTATCGACAGTTGGACTTCGGATGCCGCGATGAGCAGCGTGATTGATTCAGGAGATCTTTTCCACGGGCAGCCGATCGCAACGCTGTCAAAAGGTGAATCCATTGCGAAGATTACCAAAGCTCTGGGATATGATCTGATGACGGCCGGCAATCATGACTGGAGTTACGGTAAAGACCGACTGAAAGAGCTGACTGATATGGCGGATATTGAAATGCTCTGCGGCAATGTAAGAACAGACAGCGGCGAAGCATTTTTCGATAACGAATATGCGGTATATGAGTCTGATCTTCCGGACGGACCGAATGTGAAATACGGAGTTTTTGGCACCATCGATCCGCAGCTTTATACTTCTACAACTCCATCCAATGTGGAGGGGATTACCTTTGATGACCAGACTGAATACGCCAGAGAGAGTGCGAAGTATCTGAGGGAAGAGCTGGGATGCGATATTGTCATCGGACTGACCCACACGCTGGATCCGGAAGAGTTTGCAGCTCAGGTGGACGGAGTAGATATCTGGCTTTGCGGTCACGAGCATATTGATCTGGATGAGACTGTGACAACACCAGACGGAGGAACAGCATATGTGATCGAGAGTGGTTACTATCTGCAAAGTGTAAGCCTCATCGAACTCGAATGCTTTACCGATGAAAACGATGAATTCAGCGGATTCGAACTGACCCATACAGTTGTGAACACCGAAGATGCCGAAAGCTATGAGAAGGATCCTGAAATGACGGATCTTCTGAACGAGATCAACGAAGAGCAGGAAGGAATCCTGAATACAGTAGTAGGCAAGACTCCGGAGTATCTGGACGGTGACTGGTATAACCTGCGGATCGGTGAAACGAATCTGGGAAGAGCTGTGGCAGATGCATATCTGCTGGAGACCGGAGCCGATGTGGCTTTTGAAAATGCCGGCGGTATCCGGGCTTCCATAGAACAAGGAGATGTCACTTACGGAGATATTATCGGCGTCAGCCCTTACGGAAATTATATTGTGACGAAGAAGCTTACCGGTGCACAGCTTCTGGATGTATTCGAGACATCGCTTGACATTCAGGTGCAGTGTATCGAAGCATATGAAAGAGGAGATGACAGTGATTGGCCGTCTTTTAGCGGAAGTTATCTGCAGTTTGGCGGTGTGACAGTAGAATATGATCTTTCACAACCGGCAGGAAGCAGGGTCGTAAGTGCAAACGTTCAGGGAGAACCTTTGGACCCGGAGAAACTATATACTGTTGCAACGAACAATTATGCAGCCATATCCGAGGATTATGAGGGTTTGGCAAATGCAGAAGAAATCGGTCAGTTTCGCGCATGCGACGAGGCACTTGTTTCCTTCTTTGAGCAGGATGACGAAGCCATTGCAAATACGCTCGCTGCAAAGGCCATGATTCCGGCATCTAAATGTCAGCATACCGATACTGAGATCCGGAATCGGAGGGAAGCAAGCTGTACAGAAGAAGGGTATACAGGGGATGTGTACTGCAAGGACTGCGGCGAACTGGTTGAAAGCGGAAAAACAATTACTAAGACGGCTCATACCTATAAAGACGGAATCTGTACCGTATGCCAGGCTAAAGATCCTTCTGCAAATCCGGATGAACAGAAAAAGCCCGATTCTCAGGAACCTTCTTCAACTCCAAAAACAGGAGACGAGAATCATGCGGGTGTATACGGCACGATGCTTCTTCTTTCTGCAATGACGATTGTGGCTTTCCTTAAGAAAAAAAGTATGGTATCATAGTCCTTGAACATTGAATTTAGTATAATTTGAAAGGGGCGATTTCTTGATTCAGGCAGGGTTAGTATTAGAAGGCGGTGCGACCAGAGGAGTATTTTCATCCGGAGTGCTGGATTACCTGATGGAACAGGATCTATATTTTTCGAATGTGATTGGTGTCTCGGCAGGCTCCTGCAATGCGGTCGATTACGTATCAAAACAAATCGGACGAACGAGGGACTGTATGATTCACCAGGGGGAAGATTACAATTTTTACTATGGACTTAAAGGATTTGTAAAGGAGAGAAGTGTCCTGGATATGGATATGATCTTCAATAGATTTCCAAATGAACTGATACCGTTTGACTTTGATACTTTTTTCGCTTCCGACATAAAGTGCGAAATAGTCATCACGAATTGTATAACCGGAAAGGCAGAATACCGGACGGAAGAAAAGGACCGCGATAAACTGATGAAGTTATGCCGGGCCAGCAGCAGTATGCCGCTTGTCTGCCCGATCGTCACTCTGGACGGTGTTCCGTATCTGGACGGAGGTCTCGCGGACTCTGTGCCGATCCTCCATATGCAGAAACAGGGGATAAAGAAGAATGTTCTGGTTCTGACCCGTCCGAAAGGATATCGCAAGAAGCCGGTATCCAAGGGTCTTGCACGTGTCTATAAAAAGATGTACAGCAAATATCCGGAAGCGGTACGGACTTGTATTCTGAGAAGCAGACGCTATAATCAGACGATGGAATATATCGAAAAACAGGAAGAAACAGGACAAATCTTTGTCATTCGGCCTCAGATGAAGCCTGTCTCACGTCTTGAAAAGGATCAGAATAAGCTGATCGCTTTCTATGAACATGGTTATGAATTGATGAAGGAGATGCTCCCTGCCATGCTGGAGTATTTGGGAGAAGAAATGAAAGACGGGGACAGCAAAGATGACAAATAAGAAAGTCTCAGATTCCATCGTAGAAACGATCCATATTGTGCGCCCACAGCATCTGAATTCTGTAGGAAGGCTGTTCGGTGGTGTCCTGATGCAGTGGATCGACGAGGTGGCCTGCCTTGTTGCAAAGCGTCATGCTCATACAGGTGTAACCACAGCCTCTGTGGATAATCTGAATTTCATGATGAGTGCGTACCAGAACGATATTCTGGTTCTTATTGGTAAAATTACATTTGCAGGACGAACATCCATGGAAGTACGTGTAGATACCTACAGAGAAGATCTGGACGGAACAAGGTATCCGATCAACCGGGCATATCTCACGATCGTTGCATTGGATGAAAATGATCATCCAACGGAGGTTCCTGGTTTGCTCATTGAGAGTCCATCTGAGCAGATGGAATGGGAGAGTGCGAAAAAACGCAGGGAGATGCGAATCCTCAGGCGTCGGGAAGGATTTTAGCAGCCATATATATAAAAAAGGTCCAGTGGACCTTTTTTATTTTTTCCCCGGAGGGCCTCCGTTTTTCTGCATCATCTGCACCATCTGAACCATACGGTCGATCTGCATCCGCTCCTCCTGAGATTTTCCCTCCTTCAATAGATCAAGTATCAATGTGATTTCTTCTTGTGTGAACTGGATCCCCTTTTTATTCGCCCCGGTAATCAGTGTCATCATCACCGGAACCAACGCTTTCCCGCTTTTCCCCTGAGTCTGCATCGCCGCAGTCCGGATCAGTTCCAGCTTCACCGGATCGAGTTTTTTCATTGCAGGATTGTTCATCCATTCGTCCATTTGAATCCTTCCTTTCTGTCTGGAACGCGTTCATCATTCCCATCATATCTGCCATATCTGACATTCCGGCAGACTGCATCATTTCTTCCATATTTACAGACTGAATCATCTGCATCATTTCCACTGCCTGTTCCACCTGATCGAACATATCACAGGCCTCCCTGGTCAGATAAGGCCTCAGATCCTCCATAAGAGAATGGATATCCAGCTTTTTTTGCCGCAGCCGCCTTCTGCGGCTATCATAATAAGGAGGTTGGAAATAGTAAATGGCATTCTGTAGTTCACTGAGCTTGGCATAAATACCAGCCATACGCTGTAAATCCGGCGGAAGATAGGGGATCATGAGCTTCATGGTCTGCAGAAACTCCGTCGTAACCATCAAGTCAAATGGTGTCATATTAAGAGGCGGCTTTTTTTCCATATGCACTCCCCGGATCCAGCGTTATCAATATATATGATAAAAAAT
>JBJENH010000108.1:23009-38221 GCA_051880095.1 Bariatricus sp.
TTTTTTCCATATGCACTCCCCGGATCCAGCGTTATCAATATATATGATAAAAAATTGCAATTCAGAACCTCTTAGAATCAGATAAGCTGCGTAGCAGCGGGAAAGTACGACGTGTCGTGCGATTTTGCGAATATGTGGGGAAAGGTTCTGAATTGCTATTATAAAAAATAGAAGTCTTACGAAACAAAAAAGAGAATCCGGATGTTTCGGCATATACTGATAGTAAAGAAGGAAAGGACAAAAAGCGTATGTATTCCAAAATTATAATTGATGGAAATTCCATCTATGAAATAGATGAAAACTGTTTAAGACAAAAGGAAAAAAGCACCGGAGAAAAAGAACGATTTATAAAAGAGGAACTTTCAAAAAGGCAGAAGATTGTACGAAGTGTTAAAAAATAGAGTGCACTTTTTATATAAGGGATGCCATTTAAGGCATCCCTTATATCGTCATTTTACGGTTAGCAGCCGCAGCCACAATCCCAGTTGTTG
Organism: Bariatricus sp.; assembly: GCA_051880095.1. GTDB lineage: Bacteria > Bacillota > Clostridia > Lachnospirales > Lachnospiraceae > Allocoprococcus. The sequence continues at coordinate 23,501 of JBJENH010000108.1, forward strand.
TTTCCGTTACAGCAGAAGAGAAGAATCAGGATGATCCAGAGACAGCTGTTGTTTCCGCAGTCATCTGAACGGCCGCTTCCGAATCCGCATCCGCCGCAGCAGAAGAGAAGAATGATGATCAGAAGGCAGGAAGAGATTCCACCTCTGTTACATCCGAACGTAGAAGCTGAATTTTCGCAGCCACAGCCGCAGTTTGTTGCACTTAAATCACTCATGTTATATACCCTCCAACAGGTTTCTTTACACTTTATCATATGTATCAGGGCTTGCCAGTGTTTCGAAGAATACAAACATTTTTTATCAAGTTGGAATATTCTATATTAAAAGAGCAAATGGATCAAGGGAATCGAGGTATGTATAACCTGAAAAGAAATGTACATTATTGGTGTCAGGATACTATTTCCGGAAATCTAACCGGAAAAGGGATTGGAATCGCTGTTTTGGATACCGGGATCGCACCGCATCCCGACCTGAAGGAACGCCTGATCGCCTGGAAAGATATGGTCCATGATCGTGAAAATCCGTATGATGATAACGGCCACGGCACGCATGTAGCCGGAATCCTGTCCGGAGACGGAAGGAGCAGCCGCAAAACCATCTCCGGAATGGCACCCAAATCCGGGATCATGGCAGTGAAGGTATTAAACAGCAAAGGAGATGGGAAAATATCACATGTAATCGGTGGAATCCGGTTTATTTTACAAGAGAGGCACCGATACCACATCCGGATCGTCAATATTTCCATCGGAACAGCGCCGCATCCGGGAAACGAGGATGAAGATGAGTTGGTATACTGGGTGGAACAACTGTGGGATGCCGGACTGGTGGTCGTTACCGCGGCCGGTAATCTCGGACCGGACACCTGCAGCATCACCCTTCCCGGAATCAGCCGTAAAGTGATCACGGTAGGTTCCTGCCTAAGACAGACATGTTCCAACGATGTTTCCAGGCAGGCGTTTCTCTATTCCGGCTGCGGACCAACGGAAGACTGCGTCAAAAAACCGGACATCACGGCTCCCGGAAACGGAATCTATTCCTGCAACTACCGTTATCCAGTATACAGCCGTATGCCTTACCTCAAGAAGAGCGGCACCTCCATGGCGACTCCGGTTGTCTCGGGAAGCACGGCACTTCTGTTGGAAAAATATCCGGATATGAGAAATACGGAAGTCAAACTGCGCCTCTGGGAAAGCTGCGATGATCTGGGGCTTCCGGAAAACCGGCAGGGACACGGTCAGATCAATGTGGCAAAATTACTGTCATAGAAAAATATTTTATTTGTCAAGAAAAAACACTTGACACCCAGACGGAAATATTATATGATATCCGAGGTGATAAGTGATGGATGAAATTCTGAAGCAAACATTATTATATGATTTTTATGGTGAACTTCTGACGGATCACCAGAAGGAGATCTATGAACAGGTCGTTCTGGAAGATTATTCGCTGAGTGAGATCGCGAAGGATGCCGGAATCAGCCGCCAGGGCGTGCATGATATGATCAAGCGCTGCAACAAAACACTGGAAGGCTATGAAGAGAAGCTGCATCTGGTAGAGAAGTTTATGTTTATCAAGCAGAAGGTTCATGAGATCAATTTATTGCTGGAAGACTATGAGGATCAGAATGAGGCTGAACTGATACAGAAGGTCAGAAAGCTCTCAGGCGAGATTATAGAGGAGTTATGATATGGCATTTGACAGCTTAACCGAAAAACTTCAAAACGTATTCAAGAACCTGAGAAGTAAAGGGCGCCTCACGGAAGATGATGTCAAGACTGCGCTCAGAGAAGTCAAGATGGCGCTCCTTGAAGCCGATGTGAATTTCAAAGTCGTGAAGAAATTCGTGAAGGATGTTCAGGAACGTGCCGTCGGACAGGATGTCATGAACGGTCTGAATCCCGGTCAGATGGTGATTAAGATTGTAAATGAAGAACTTGTCAGTTTGATGGGTTCCGAGACGACCGAGATCAAGCTTCAGCCGGGCAGCGCGAAGACGGTCATTATGATGGCAGGTCTTCAGGGTGCAGGTAAGACGACAACAGCAGCCAAGCTCGCCGGCAAGTTCAAGCTAAAGGGCAAGAAACCGCTTCTGGTCGCATGTGATGTGTATCGTCCCGCGGCGATCAAACAGCTGCAGATCAACGGTGAAAAGCAGGGTGTGGAAGTCTTTTCCATGGGTGAGAACCAGAAACCTGCGAACATTGCCAAAGCGGCTCTGGAACATGCGGCAAAGAATGGCAATAACCTGATCATTCTGGATACAGCCGGACGTCTTCATGTGGATGAAGATATGATGGCGGAGCTGCAGGAGATCAAGAACACGGTTGACGTTCATCAGAGTATCCTGGTTGTGGATGCGATGACCGGTCAGGATGCCGTGAATGTGGCGGATCAGTTTAATAAACAGATCGGAATCGACGGCGTGATCGTGACGAAGCTCGACGGTGATACCCGAGGTGGTGCGGCGCTTTCCATCAAGGCCGTAACCGGATGTCCGATTCTCTATGTCGGCATGGGAGAGAAGCTCTCCGATCTGGAACAGTTCTATCCGGATCGAATGGCATCACGTATTCTCGGTATGGGAGATGTGCTGAGCCTGATCGAGAAGGCAGGGCAGGAGATCGACGAAGACCAGGCCAAGAAGATGACCGAGAAGCTCAAGAAAGCGCAGTTTGATTTTGATGATTATCTGGAAAGTATGAAGCAGATGCGCAAGATGGGCGGCTTCGGAAATGTGATGAGCATGCTTCCGGGACTTGGAGCGATGGGCGGCAAGGGAAAGATGCCGGATATCGATTCCGATGAAGCGGAGCGCAAGATGGCGAAAGTCGAGGCAATCATTTACTCGATGACACCCGCCGAGAGAAGCAACCCGGATCTTTTGAATCCTTCCAGAAAGCGAAGGATCGCGGCCGGAGCAGGTGTGGACATTGCAGAAGTGAACCGTACAGTCAAGCAGTTTGACCAGATGCGTAAAATGATGAAACAGTTCCCGGGAATGATGGGAGGAAAAGGCGGAAAACGCGGCAAATTCAGAATGCCGTTCTAGCCGGTTTAAAGAAGATATATACGCCCAGTGCGTTTATATACACAATATTAGAAAATAATTCAGGAGGTGACATAAAATGGCAGTTAAAATCAGATTAAAAAGAATGGGACAGAAGAAGGCTCCTTTCTATAGAATCGTTGTAGCTGATGCAAGATCTCCAAGAGACGGAAAGTTCATCGAGGAAATCGGAACTTATGATCCGAATCAGGATCCGAGCGTATTCAAGGTAGATGAAGAAGCAGCTAAGAGATGGTTAAACAACGGTGCTCAGCCTACAGAAGTAGTTGGAAAGATTTTTAAAGCAGCAGGTATTGAAAAATAGGCTGCTTCGCGGAGGTGCGAGTGATGAAAAATTTAGTAGAAGTAATTACGAAAGCACTTGTGGACAATCCGGAAGGCGTTGTAGTTACCGAGAAACAGGAAGGCAAAACAACCGTTATCGAAGTGCATGTATCCGACAATGATATGGGCAAGGTAATCGGTAAGCAAGGCCGTATTGCAAAAGCAATCCGTTCCGTTGTTAAAGCAGCTGCGGCAAAAGAAGACAAAAAAGTTGTAGTTGAAATTATGCAATAATAACCGTAAGAGAATGAACGCAGGTAAGGTTTTATCTGCGTTTTCTTTTCGTAATAACATGAAAGCAAGGGAGAATACGATGCAGCAAAATGAATATTTACAGGTAGGCGTCATCACCTCGACCCATGGCATACGCGGAGAAGTAAAGGTCTTTCCTACTACAGACGACCCGTCCCGTTTTGAAGATTTGAAGCAGGTCGTGCTGGATACAGGGAAAGAATACCGGAAGCTTGAAATCGAAGGTGTCAAATATTTTAAACAATTCGTGATTCTGAAATTCAAAGGAATTGATAATATAAATGATATAGAAAAATACAGAAAGATGCCGCTTCTGGTCTCAAGAGAAGATGCTGTAGAACTGGATGAAGACGAGTATTTTATGGCTGATATACTGGAGATGGATGTATATACGGATGAGGGGCAGTTTTTCGGAACATTGAAGGATATTCTTGAGACAGGTGCAAATGATGTATATGTGGTCAGCACAGAAGCCCACGGTGAAGTGCTGATCCCTGCGATCAAAGATTGCATTCTGGATGTGAATACGGAAGACAATAAAATGACGATTCATCTGATGGACGGATTGATTTCATAGGACAGGAGTAAAACGAATGAGATTTCACATTATGACATTATTTCCGGATATGGTATTAAACGGGCTGAACACCAGCATTATCGGAAGGGCGGCCGAGAAAGGAATCCTTCAGATCGAAGCCTGGAATATCCGGGATTATGCGTTCAACAAACACAACAGCGTGGATGACTATCCCTACGGTGGCGGAGCAGGCATGCTGATGCAGGCGGAGCCGGTTTTTCAGACATATAAGGCAATCTGCGATAAGATCGGCGCCTCCGAAGAAAGGAAGCCACGTGTCGTCTATCTTTCGCCTCAGGGCAGGCCGTTTAATCAGTCAATGGCAGAAGAATTTGCCAAAGAAGAAGAACTGATCCTTCTCTGCGGCCATTATGAAGGAATTGATGAGCGGGTTCTGGAAGAGATCGTAACGGATTATGTGTCGGCGGGAGACTATGTCCTGACCGGCGGAGAGCTTCCCGCGATGATGATGGTGGATGCCATATCCCGGCTGATTCCCGGCGTTCTTCATAACGATGTTTCCGCGGAATTTGAAAGCTTTCAGGATCATCTTCTGGAATACCCGCAGTATTCCAGACCGGAAGTGTGGCATGACAAGCAGGTTCCGCCGATTCTCTTGTCCGGTCACCATGCCAACGTAGAAAAGTGGCGAAGAGAACAATCTGTGATCCGGACAGCCAAGTGGAGACCGGATCTTCTGAAGCATGCGCTCCTGACGGAAGATGAATGGAAAATTGCCAGAGAAATACGTGATAAAAAGAAAATAAACGAATAATAATCTTCTTGGCTGTAAACAGTGTCATATGGTATAATATTTTCAGATATAATTCTTTGTGTCTGGAAAGGGGGACTCTATATGATGGAACAAAAAATAGAGAGTCTGAAACGTGCATTAAAAGAGAGCAAATACACGGTAGCACTCTGTGGTTCCGGTATTCTGGAAGAGGAAGGGTACATCATGCTCAAAAAACCGGAAAGAGCTTATGAGATCGAAACCCGATACGGTGTGTCACCGGAATACATTTTTTCTGATGGGTATTACAGCACAAGACCGGATAAATTCTTTGAATTCTACAGGAAAGAAATACTTCTGGATATTGAACCGGGAGATTCTCCCAGAAAGCTGGCGGAACTTGAGAATTCAGGAATGATCAACTGTATTGTCACAGGCAATATTTATAATCTGTCAGGACGTGCGGGCTGCAGGAATGTCATCAATCTTCACGGGAATATTTACGATAACAGATGTCCGCACTGCAGAAGAGAATATTCGATTGATTATATCAAGGATCAGGATAGGGTTCCACGGTGCGAGAGCTGCGGTTCTGTGATCCGGCCCAAGGTATCGCTTTTTGGAGACATGCTGGACGGACAGCTTATTGCCCGGACGGCAACCGAGATTGAGAAGGCGGATGTTCTTTTAATTCTTGGAACCACACTGGATTCAGATGTATTTCATAATTATATAAAATACTTTGACGGAAGCCGGCTTATCATCATTCACAAAGAGCCGCATCTGAAAGACAGATACGCGGACCTTGTTATCTATGATGAACCGAAAAATGTGTTGAATGCACTATAATTTCTCAAAAAACCCTTGCATCCTTTGACGTGTTGTGGTAAAATGTAGCATGTTGTGAAATGGAAGAGATGGTCCTCTGGTACGAACTACGTATTTATGAACGTCAAAATATGAAGGAGGTCACACACATGAACGAAATTATTAAAAACATTGAAGCTGCACAGTTAAAGGCAGAAGCTCCGGAATTCAGAGTTGGTGATACTGTAAAAGTTTACGGTAAGATCAAAGAAGGAAACCGTGAAAGAATTCAGATTTTTGAAGGAACTGTTTTAAAGAGACAGGGCGGCGGAGCAAGAGAGACATTTACAGTAAGAAAGAATTCTAACGGAATCGGTGTTGAGAAGACATGGCCGCTGCACTCACCAAACGTTGAAAAAGTAGAAGTTGTTCGTAAAGGTAAAGTAAGACGTGCAAAACTGAACTACTTAAGAGACCGTGTAGGTAAGAAGGCAAAAGTTAAAGAGTTAGTAAAATAGTAAATGCTTAGAGGGACAAATACAAATGGGTACTTGTCCCTTTTCACATTATAAAAAAACATTTTGGAAACACTAAAGGGGAGAACTATGCACAGAGATTTGCAATTCGGAAAAGAGACGAAGAGACGGGCCAGTTTTGAATGGGTTCCGGGAGCACTGAAATGGCTTCTGCAGATCGTCATTGTATGTTTTATGGCATTTGTATTTGTGTGGTATTTCGGGCAGCGTGTCAGCAACATCGGTGATTCCATGAGCCCAATCATTAAAAACGGAGATATCGTTCTGGTCAATCGTATCTTATACGATGCAAGCACGCCTAAAAGAGGGGATGTCATCGTATTTAAGCCGAACGGAAATGAAATGCTGCATTCTTATGTGAAGCGGATCATTGCGCTTCCCGGAGAGACGGTGACAATCGAAGAGGGGAAGATTTATGTCGACGGCAAAGAGCTGGAGGAGGAGTATGAGACCAGTGAGATCGCCGATGCCGGCCTTGCAGCGGAGGAAATCACCCTTGCCGGTGATGAATTCTTCGTGCTCGGTGACAATCGTGAAAGCAGCAGTGACAGCAGAATGCCGGAAATCGGCAATGTGAAGCGTTCCGAGATCGAGGGAAAAGCATGGTTCATCATCACCCCCGGAAAACGTTTTGGATGGATCGAATAGAACGACACGATGATTATGATATAGACAATAGAAAGAAGTGAGGCTGAACAATGAATTTTCAATGGTATCCCGGACATATGACAAAAGCAAGAAGAATGATGCAGGAGAATATCAAACTGATCGATCTCGTGATCGAGCTGGTGGATGCAAGGATTCCCATGAGCAGCCGGAATCCGGATATTGATGAACTCGGACGCGGCCGCGCAAGGCTGATCCTCCTGAATAAATCCGATCTTGCAGATGACCGCTGTACAGATGAATGGATCGCTTATTTTAAACAAAAGGGATATTCTGTGGTGAAAGTGAATTCCCGAAAGGGAGGCGGAATGAAAAGCATCCAGAATGTGATTCAGGAAGCGTGCCGGGAAAAGATCGAACGCGACCGGAAGCGCGGCATTCTGAACCGCCCCGTTAGGGCGATGGTTGTCGGAATTCCAAATGTAGGAAAATCCACTTTCATCAATTCACTGGCCGGGAAGGCCTGTGCAAAAACGGGCAATAAACCGGGCGTCACGAAAGGCAAACAGTGGATACGCCTGAATAAGAATGTGGAGCTCCTGGATACACCTGGAATCCTTTGGCCGAAGTTTGAAGACCAGAAGGTAGGACTTAAGCTGGCCCTGATCGGCTCTATCAAAGATGAGATCATGAATATAGAAGAACTGGCGGCAGAACTCTGCGGCTTTATGAAGGATGCATATCCCGGAAGGCTGGCTGAAAAATACTCGATAGATGAAGTGTCTGACAATTATCAGATGCTGGAGCGGATCGCCGAAAGCCGTCATTGCCTGGTACGTGGAAATGAACTGGACACTAACAAAGCGGCATCCTTGCTTCTGGATGATTTCAGAAACGGAAAGATCGGACCTATCACACTTGAATTTGTAAAGGAGTATGAAGATGAATAATACAGAACAGGAAATGGTTAACGCGGCTGATTCCGTAAATAAGAACGCCGGCTTCTGGAAAGAACTGGGAAGCTGGGTGCTTTATTTTCTATTCGTCATCGCAATCACGTATCTGATCATTACGTTCGTAGGTCAGCGAACCAAAGTAGACGGACATTCCATGGAACCGGCGCTGAGCGACGGAGATAATCTGATCGTGGACAAGCTGTCCTTCCGTTTCCGCGATCCGCAGCGGTATGAAGTGATCGTGTTCCCATATCAGCATGCGGAAAATACATATTATATCAAACGAATCATCGCTCTTCCGGGTGAGACCGTTCAGGTGAAGGACGGAGCCGTCTATATCAACGGTGAACTTCTGGATGAACATTTCGGAGCAGAACCCATGGTAAATGCCGGAATTGCGGCAGAACCGATTACCCTGGGAGAAGATGAATATTTTGTGCTGGGAGATAACAGAAACCACAGTAGTGACAGCCGGGAGCCGAGTGTCGGTGTACTGAAGAGGGACCAGCTTATCGGACGTGCATGGGTAAGGATCTATCCGTTCAACAAAATCGGAGTGGTAAAGCATGGATAAGAAGAGTATTAAAGAAATTGAAGAAGAATTCAGACAAAATACGGAGAACCGGGAGACGCTTTATCTGCAGTACGCTGAAGATGACCGTGCCGGAGTCATCCGTCTGATCGATAAATACAGGAAACAGGATGAAAAATATAAGCAGGAATTGAATCGTCTGGAAACCATGCTCTGCTATGAGAAGGAATACGAAAGCTGCGGTATCGTGTGTGGTATTGACGAGGCGGGGAGAGGGCCACTTGCAGGCCCTGTGGTCGCCGGTGCGGTGATTCTGCCAAAGGACTGCCGTATCCTGTATCTGAACGATTCCAAACAGCTTTCGGCGAAGAAAAGGGAAGCTCTGTATGATGAGATCATGGAAAAAGCACTTGCAGTAGGGGTCGGAATGGCAAGTCCTGCAAGAATCGATGAGATCAATATTCTGCAGGCAACCTACGAAGCGATGCGTGATGCGATCGGCAATCTGAGCCTGGTACCGGATGTCCTTCTTAACGATGCCGTTACCATACCCGGAGTTCCCATGCGGCAGGTACCGATCATCAAAGGGGATGCGAAAAGTCTTTCGATTGCCGCGGCCAGCGTCATCGCGAAGGTGACGAGGGACCGTCTCATGGCCCAGTATGATGAAGTATTCCCAGAATATGGATTCAAAGATCATAAAGGCTATGGATCGGCTGCTCACATCGAAATGCTGAAACGGCTGGGGCCCACACCGATCCACAGACAGACATTTATTAAAAACTTTATCGGCTGATCCGCCAGAAGAGAGCGGCGTGAACAGCCATTTCCGTAAACAGGCTTTGCCTGCGGGAAACCAGATCCGATCCAATATGAACCAGCGAATGGAGAACAAAGTGCGCGACACAAACAGGCGCAAAAAAGGAGCCGATTATGAGCTCCTCGCGGGAGAATTCCTGACCCGGCAGGGATATAGAATCCTTCAGTATAATTTCCGCTGCCATAGCGGTGAGATCGATATCATTGCAGAAAAAGGATGTGAACTGGTATTTTGTGAAGTGAAATACCGAAGCGGTGCGTGCTTAGCAGCTCCGCTTGAAGCAGTCCATCCCAGGAAGCAGCGCCGCATTTCTAAAACGGCGCTTTATTATCTTACAATAACCGGACAGACGGAACGTTCCTGCCGATTTGATGTGATCGGAATTACGGATCAGGAAGTAACTTGGATAAAAAATGCATTTGATTATACAGGAGTATAAGAATGGAAATAGGATTACATTATAAAGATGACAGAAAGGTGTTTGAAGAGAAGGAGATCGCCCAGGTACCGTTTCTTCAGTATCCGCTTTTTGAAAATACCAATCTGGTAAACCATGGGATATCGACCCGTCTCGGTGGGGTGAGCGAGGGAATCTATGCGACGATGAACCTCAGCTTCACACGCGGGGATGAAGAAGAAAATGTGCGTGAGAATTACCGCAGGATCGGGGAAGCGATCGGTGTAGATCCCGCCCGTATGGTTTGTTCGCGCCAGACCCATACTACCAATGTCCGGGTCGTGACCGAAGCAGATGCCGGAAAAGGCGTGACAAGAGAGCGGGATTACGATGATGTAGACGGTCTTGTGACAAATGTTCCGGGAATCTGTCTCGTCACCTTCTATGCGGACTGTGTTCCCCTTCTTTTTGTAGATCCGGTAAAACGGGTCATCGCATCCAGCCATTCGGGATGGAGGGGCACGGTTCGGAGGATGGGGCAGGTTACCGTTGAGCTCATGCAAAGTGAATACGGATGCAGACCGGAAGATATTCTGGCCGCAGTCGGACCTTCCATCTGCCAGGACTGCTACGAAGTGAGCGAAGATGTGATCCTGGAGTTCAGGAACGCATTTTCCGAAACATATTGGAAGGATCTGTTTTATCGCAAAGAGAACGGTAAATATCAACTTAATCTCTGGAAGGCCAATGAATACGTGCTTCTTGAGGCCGGCATTTTACCGGATCATCTCTCGGTGACGAACCTTTGTACCTGCTGTAATTGGGATCTTCTGTTTTCCCATCGCGCATCGGAGGGAAAACGTGGAAATCTGGCAGCATTTCTTGCATTAAAGGAGGAGATATAGAATGAAGCTCTGTAATCCGGTTTTATTGCTTGCCGAATCGACGGACATGACGATGAGCGCGGAGGAAGCGGCTGAGAAAATCAGCACTTTTAATAAAATGATCGAGACGAAAGGTCCGGAAGTGCTTTCTTTTGCAATCCGTGTTCTTCTGGTCCTTGTATTCTTTTATATCGGGCACCGGCTGATCGGATGGGTGCGGAAGATCGTCCGCGGCTCTATGGAACGCGGCAATGTGGATACCGGCGCATGCCAGTTTGTGGATTCTTTGCTGAAATTCGGACTCCACATCCTTCTGGTACTGTATCTGGCAAATGAACTTGGAATCGAATCCACCTCCACGGCAGCCATCATCGCTTCCGGTGGTATGGCGGTCAGCCTTGCACTGCAGGGAAGTCTTTCTAATCTCGCAGGCGGTATGCTGATCCTTCTTTTGAAACCGTTTGTGGTCGGGGACTACATCATGGAAGACAGCCACGGCAATGAGGGAACGGTGAAGGAAATACAGATTTTTTATACAAAGCTTGCAACGGTCGACAATAAAACGATCGTCATTCCGAACGGAACACTTGCCAACACCAGCCTGACCAATTTCTCAGACAAAGAATACCTCAAGCTGGATCTGCGGGTGGACATTTCCTATGATTCGGATCTGAGAAAGGCGAAAGCGCTTCTCTACGACATCCTGGAAAAGGATGAAGATGTCGATAAGGAAAGAGAGCGCATGGTATTCGTACATGAACTGGGTGAGAGTTCCGTCGTCCTTGGTGTCCGGGCGTTTGTGAAGACGGAGAAATACTGGCCGACACGCTGGCGCCTTCTGGAAACGATCAAGCTGACTCTGGATGATAACGGTATCGAGATTCCGTTTGCACAATTAAAGGTACATATGGATAAATCGTTTGACAGCTTATCTGCGAAAGATTATAATAAACGGGAAATTTAACATGGAGAAGATACGATGAGAGTGATAGCTGGAAAAGCACGACGCCTACAACTGAAGACAATCGAAGGGATGGATACCCGCCCGACCACGGACCGGATCAAGGAGACGCTCTTCAATATGATTTCACACGGGCTTTGCGACTGTACCTTCCTGGATCTTTTTGCAGGAAGCGGTGCAATCGGGATCGAGGCTCTGAGCCGTGGTGCAAAAGAAGCAGTATTTGTAGAGAAGAATCCCCGTGCGGCAGCATGTATCCGGGAAAATCTGGAACGGACGAAGCTTTCCGGCCAGGCCGAAGTGATCATATGTGATGCGCTGGGAGCTCTTCGAAAATTGGAGGGAAAGAAAAGTTTTGACTATGTATTTATGGATCCGCCGTATAACCATCTGCTGGAGAAGCAGATGCTCGAATACCTGGCCGGTTCGTCGCTTCTTGCTTCCGACGCACTGATTATCGTAGAAGCATCTCTTGAAACGGATTTTTCCTATCTCGAGGAGCTTGGTTTCTCTTTGATTAAACGAAAAGAATACAAAACAAATGCACATATTTTCGTGCAGCGCAAAGGAGAAGACCAATGTTAAGAGCAATCTATCCCGGAAGCTTTGATCCGGTTACCTTCGGACACCTCGACATCATAACAAGAGCCTGCAATATTGTGGATGAACTGATTATCGGAGTGCTTCGTAATAAAGCAAAAATGCCGTTGTTTTCTGTAGAAGAACGTGTTAAAATGTTAGAAGAAGTAACTTGTAATCTGCCGAATGTCAGAATCATCCCTTTTGACGGACTGCTTGTCGATTTCGCCAAGGAGATGGATGCGAAAGTTGTCATTCGAGGACTTCGTGCGATCACAGACTTTGAATACGAACTGCAGATGGCCCAGACGAACCAGAAGCTGCAGTCAGATATAGAGACATTATTTCTCACCACCAGCCTGGATTATTCTTATCTGAGCTCAACAACTGTAAAAGAAGTGGCCGGCTTTGGCGGGGACATTTCCCAGTTTGTGCCGAAAGCTGTAGCCGACAGAATCAAAGATAAAATGCCGTAAATCCAAACGGCAAGAAGGAGAGTGTAAATTATGAGCAGCCGTATTGAACAGATTATTGAAGAAATTGAAGAGTACATCGACAGTTGTAAATTTCAGCCCTTATCTACGACCAAGATCATCGTAAATAAGGACCAGATGGATGAACTTCTTCGTGAACTCCGCATGAAAACGCCGGATGAGATCAAGCGCTATCAGAAGATCATCGCCAACAAAGATGCGATCCTTGCCGATGCCCAGTCCAAGGCAGAAAGTATGATCGAGGAAGCACAGATCCATACCAATGAGCTTGTCAGTGAACATGAGATCATGCAACAGGCATATTCTCAGGCGAACGAGATCGTAATGGCGGCTACCGAGCAGGCACAGCAGATTCTGGATAATGCGACGAACGATGCAAACGATATCCGTATCGGCGCAATGCAGTATGCGGATGATCTTCTTGCAAATGCCGAGAGCATCATCGGTCATACGCTGGACAGCTATACGACCAAATATGACGGACTCGTGAATTCTCTGCAGGAATGCTACGATGTAGTGCGCAATAACCGTGCAGAGCTTGAAATACCGGACAAATCAGCAAGAGGACTTGAGGCTGAATTCGGTACAGATGGATTACCGGAAGAATAATTAAGGGGAGCACGGCAATTTATCAGCGATACAATTTCACAAAGAAAAACGATAAAAGGCTGGTTACCAGAGCGGTAATCAGCTTTTCTGTTATGTAACGCGCCATGGAGAACGAAGTTCCCGCTGTCATGCATTTGGTCTGAAATACGGAACAGATTCCTCCGAATGAGGTAAGTGCCATGATTAGTATGTACCGGACCGGAAAGACCAGCGGGCTTTTTGCCAGCATGCTTACACCGGATGTGATCTCTATGGACGGAAGGATCACGCAGCACCAGAAGAATCCCTTGCAGGGGATCAGCTTAAGCAGTGCCAGCGCAATAGAACATACGATCATATATCCGCCGATTTTGATGATCCCCTCACAGCTATCTGCAATACAGTCATCCAGAAGCTGCAGCATGGACTTTGGTTTTCGTGATCCGGCCGGCATGTCATCCGCCGCAGGAGTAGTCTTTCTCCCAAAATAATATTTTCGGAATAAAAAACTGCAGATGACGGGAGATAAGAGCAGAATCAAAAGACTCATAAAAGCCAGATCCTTCCGTTGCATCGTCTGCATAAAGACATAGCTGATGACGAACATCGGGCTGGTGTTATTGCAGAAAGCCAGCAGATATTCGCCTTCTCTTTCGGAAATGCTTCCGTTTCTCACAAGGCCTGCCGAAGTTCTGGCTCCCATAGGATATCCGCAGAAAAAGCCGGCAAGTACGGCAAGAGAAGAGGCCGGCGAGATCCGGAATAAGGCCCCGGTCACAGGATGCAGAAGGGATGATATTGCTTCCAGGGCGCTGCTTCCTGTAAGCAGGCCGGTAAGGATCATAAAGGGGAACAGGGTTGGGAGGACGGTGTCAAACCATAGAAGAAGCCCTTCCCTGGCGCCTGCAAAGACCACGCCCGGATAAGCGAGCATCAGTACAAAGAGTGTGATCAGGAAAAGGGTGTTAAGATAACGTTTCATAGAACCATCACATGCCATTTTTCTTTATATATATGGAACCAGAGAACGGTTTATTCCATTTCAAAGTGCCGCAAAAGGAAACATAAGCCCCTGTTTTTGGGCATAGATTCATAGAAAACGGAGATGCATCCGGATGCAGAAAAACAAGTTCGTTTTGCTTTTTTTCTATCTGCTGTTTGTTATCGTTCTTGTTGTGATTCTCACCGCAGATCTGAAGCAGAGGGCGCGCCTTGAAAAATTAAATGACTCCACGGTCGTCTCAGACGAATTCCGTGCACATGAACTGGGTGAGAAGAATCTTGTAATCTTGAAAAAGCTTCCGGCAAATGAGCGGGGGAAGGCGGCTGCTCTGATGCTGCTTGAGGGATATGACAATGGGGAAGAAAGGCTGTGGACATCCCGTCCTGCCTGGAGAAAGTACCGGGATGCCTGCCAGGCGATCTGGAACGAAGCCGTTTATTTTCCGGTACCGGTCTCGACAACCCACAGTGAATATCAGGTCACATTCACGGATTCCTGGATGAATGAGCGGTCCTATGGCGGAAAGAGGGGGCATGAGGGAACCGATCTTATGGCCTCCAAAGATGTGCCCGGCCTTTATCCCGTTGTCAGTATCTCGGACGGTA
>JBJENH010000108.1:38321-51904 GCA_051880095.1 Bariatricus sp.
ATGGCCTCCAAAGATGTGCCCGGCCTTTATCCCGTTGTCAGTATCTCGGACGGTACTGTTATGAACAAAGGATGGCTTGAGAAGGGCGGATACCGCATCGGGATCCTGTCATCCCAGGGCGGATATTTTTATTATGCGCATCTGGATTCTTATGCCTCTCTTGAAGAAGGCGACACGGTTCGGGCAGGAGATATCATTGGATTTATGGGAAATACAGGCTATGGAGAAGAAGGCACGAAAGGGATGTTTCCTACGCATCTTCATGTCGGCATCTATCTGGATCCGGGGGAGAATGAAATCAGTATCAATCCGTACTGGATTTTACGAACATTAGAAGAGAAAAAACTTTCCTGTTCATTCTAACTATGTTATACTTAAACGATATGGAGGAACGATTCATGATACAATTGCCAGAAATATTTGAAGAAAAGATGCAGCGCCTTCTGGGCACTGAATTTGATGCATATATCCGATGTTATGAAGAACCGCGCTATTATGGTCTCAGGGTCAATACACGAAAGATTTCCGTGGAAGATTTTCTGAAGATTGCGCCGTTTCCGCTGACACCGATCCCGTGGATCGAGAACGGATTTTATTATGACGGGGAACAGGTCTCACCTGCCAGACACCCATATTATTTTGCCGGACTTTACTATCTGCAGGAGCCAAGTGCGATGACCCCGGCCAACCGCCTTCCGGTATTGCCGGGAGAACGTGTTCTGGACGTGTGTGCGGCTCCGGGCGGCAAGGCGACAGAGCTCGGGGCAAAACTTGGAGGCGAAGGGGTACTGGTTGCCAATGACATCAGCAGTTCCCGAGCCAAAGGACTTCTGAAGAATCTCGAAGTATTCGGCATCGGCAACATGCTGGTACTCAGTGAAGAGCCGGGCAAGCTGGAGAATTATTTTACCGGCTATTTTGACAAGATTCTGATCGATGCGCCCTGCTCGGGAGAAGGCATGTTCCGCAAGGACAGGAAGATGGTGAAGGCATGGGAAGAACATGGTCCGGCCTTTTTCGCAAAGCTTCAGAGAAGCATCATCACGCAGGCGGCCCGAATGCTGAGACCGGGAGGAATGATGCTGTATTCGACCTGTACCTTCGATCCGGAAGAAAATGAAGGTACGATAATGCATCTTCTGAAAGAATACCCGGAATTTGAGATCCTTGAGATGAAGGGCTATGAAGGTTTTGCCGAAGGAATGCCAAAGGCTGTGGACGGCGGGATTCCGGAACTTGCAAAAACTGTGCGTATTTTCCCGCACCGCATGAAGGGCGAAGGGCATTTCCTGGCTCTTCTCAGAAAAGGGTCTGCAGATTCAGAACACGACTTGGGAAGCTATCCTCAGGCCCGGGGCGTAAAGAAAATCCCGGAAGAACTCTTAGAATTCTTTGCCGATGTGTCATGGGATTTAAAGCCGGAGCGACTGGACATCCACAATGAGCGCGTTTATTATATGCCGGAGGACCTTCCGGATCTGAAGGGGATCCGATTCCTGAGAACCGGCCTTCTGCTAGGGGAACTGAAGAAAAAGCGTTTTGAGCCAAGCCAGGCGCTTGCCATGAATCTTTCCATGGACTCGTATGCCAACACTCTGAATCTGAATGCCGGGGATACGCGTGTTCAGCGTTATCTGAAGGGGGAGACCATCGATGTGGATGATCTCGTTTCTTCTAAGGCAAAGGGCTGGCAGCTTGTCTGTGTGGACGGTTATCCGCTTGGATGGGGCAAGCTCGCAGGCGGAACATTGAAGAATAAATATCTGCCGGGATGGAGGAATCAGTCAGCATGATCCGATTAGACAAATACCTGGCCGACATGGGAATGGGCACACGCAGTGAGATAAAGAAAGCGATCCGTCAGGGGACGGTGAAAGTAGATGATGTGACCGTCAAACAGCCGGAGCTGAAGGTCGATACCGATGTGCAGAGGATTACGATGAACGGCAGGGAAGTGACCTATCACCGATTGGAATACTACATGCTGAACAAACCTGCCGGAGTCGTTTCTGCGACAAAAGATCCGAAAGAAAAAACGGTGCTTGATCTGATCAAAGGCCAGAAGAGAAAGGATCTGTTTCCTGTGGGAAGACTGGACAAGGATACGGTAGGACTGCTTCTGATCACAAACGACGGAGATCTGTCGCACCGTCTTCTGGCACCGGGAAAACATGTGGATAAGGTCTATTACGCCAGAATAGACGGAGAGGTAAATGCCGAAGATGTCGATGCATTTGCCCGGGGGCTGGATATCGGAGATGAGAAGCTTACCCTTCCCGCCAGACTCGAAATCCTTTCTTCCGGAGAAGAATCCGAGATCCGCGTGACGATTCAGGAAGGACGATATCATCAGGTCAAGAGAATGTTTGAATCCCGCGGCAAGAAGGTCGTATACCTGCGCCGGGAGTCTATGGGAACCCTTGTTCTGGATCCCACGCTCGAAGAAGGGGAATATCGTCCACTGACCGAGGAGGAGTTAAGACAATTATGCTAAATAATATAGAAGCCGTGATTTTTGACCTGGACGGAACCCTGGTCGATTCCATGTGGGTCTGGGTTGCGGTAGACGAAGAATACATTGAAAAATACAATCTTTCAGTACCAGAAGATTTTTACGAACAGATGGAAGGAAAAAGCTTTACCGAGACGGCACAGTATTATCTGGATATCTTTCCGGAGCTTACGCTTACGGTTGAAGAACTAAAACAGGAATGGTATGAGATGGCACTGCATAAATATACGCATGAGGTCAGACTGAAGGATGGAGCAAAAGAATTCGTTCATGGAATCCATGAAAACCGGATCCGCACCGCCATCGCGACCAGCAATGACCGGAAACTCGTTCAGGCCGTATTGAATGCCTTGGAAATCCAGAATGATATCGATGTAATCTGCACATCCTGTGAAGTAAAGAAGGGAAAACCGGCTCCGGACGTATATCTGGCTGCGGCAGGTGAGCTTGGGATCGCCCCGGAACATTGTCTGGTTTTTGAAGATGTCCCGATGGGCATTCTTGCCGGAAAAAATGCCGGCATGACAGTCTGCGCAGTCGAAGATGCATTTTCCAAATGGCAGGAGGAAAAGAAGCGGGAGCTGGCCGACTATTATATTCAGAGTTACCACGATATTAAGAATCAAACATTTGAGGTATTGTAAATGAGTCAGGGATTTTTACCGATTAACAGAAAGGAAATGCTGGAAAGAGGATGGGATCAGGTTGATTTTGTCTATGTGTGCGGAGACGCCTATGTGGATCATCCTTCCTTTGGACATGCCATCATCACAAGACTTCTGGAATCCCGCGGCTACCGGGTCGGAATCCTCGCACAACCGGACTGGAAGACGCCGGACAGCATCTGCGAGTTCGGGGAACCGCGTCTTGCCTTTCTGGTGTCTGCGGGCAATATGGATTCCATGGTGAATCATTATACCGTTTCGAAGAAGAAACGTCATCAGGATTCCTACACTCCGGGAGGCGTGATGGGAAAACGTCCCGATTACGCTGCGGTGGTGTACGGGAATTTGATCCGTCAGCGTTATAAAAAGACGCCAATCATCCTGGGAGGGATCGAAGCAAGCCTCCGAAGACTGGCCCACTACGATTACTGGTCAGACCGGCTGAAACGCTCCATACTTCTGGATTCCGGAGCGGATTTAATTTCCTATGGGATGGGAGAGCGGTCGATTATCGAGATCGCAGAGGCACTGGATGCCGGGCTGGATGTCAAGGATCTGACCTACATCGACGGTACCGTCTGCAAAGTGAAGAGTCTGGACAGCGTTTACGATGCCGTCATGCTGGAATCCTACGAGGCGATGAAAGCAGATAAGCTCCTCTATGCAAAGAGCTTCTATACCCAGTATCAGAATACGGATCCCTATTCCGGCAAACGACTGGTGGAGCCCTATTCCGAACATCTGTATGTGGTTCAGAATCCACCGGCCAAACCGCTGACCCAGCAGGAAATGGATGACGTATACAGCCTTCCGTACATGCGGACCTATCATCCGTCCTATGAAAAACTCGGAGGGGTTCCGGCGATCAGTGAGGTGAAATTCAGTCTGATCAGCAACCGGGGCTGCTTCGGCGGCTGTAATTTCTGTGCGCTGACCTTTCATCAGGGACGTATCATTCAGACCCGAAGCCATGAATCTTTGATCGAAGAAGCGAAGGGCTTTACAGAAGATCCGGATTTCAAAGGCTACATCCACGATGTAGGAGGCCCGACCGCTAACTTTCGGGCGCCTGCCTGCAGGAAACAGTTAAAATACGGTGCCTGCCCGAATAAGCAGTGCCTGTTCCCGCAGCCGTGTAAGAACCTGATTGCCGACCACAAAGACTATACAGCACTTCTTCGAAAGCTTCGGGAACTTCCGAAGGTGAAAAAAGTATTCATTCGTTCCGGGATCCGGTTTGATTATCTTCTGGCGGATCCGGATGACACCTTCTTTAGGGAACTCTGCAAATATCATGTCAGCGGACAGCTTAAGGTGGCACCGGAACATGTCTCGGATGATGTCCTGAAGATGATGGGAAAACCGGAGCATGCCGTATTTGAACGATTTACAAAGAAATACGAAAGACTGAATCAGAAGATGGGACTTAGACAATATCTGGTTCCCTATCTGATGTCCTCACATCCGGGCTCTACACTCAAAGATGCAGTATGTCTTGCAGAATACTTACGGGATCTGGGCTATATGCCCGAACAGGTTCAGGATTTCTATCCCACACCGTCCACGATCTCGACCTGTATGTACTATACCGGCGTCGATCCGCGCACGATGCAGCCGGTCTATGTACCGAAGAATCCGCATGAAAAAGCGATGCAGCGTGCACTGATCCAGTACCGGAATCCACAGAATTACGATCTGGTCATGGAAGCACTTAAGAAGACAGGGAGGATGGATCTGGTTGGATTCGGTGAAAAATGCCTGATCCGTCCCAGAAAGCTTCGTTCTGAAAAGCAGAATATAGAACCAAAGAAGAAAGCAAACGTGAAAAAGAAGAGGTGATACGATGAAAATAGCAATTGTAACCGGGGCATCCTCCGGACTCGGCCGTGAGTTTGTGAAACAGATTACGCGTCTCTACAAGAATCTGGATGAGATCTGGGTAATTGCCAGACGGGCAGACAAGCTGGAAGAACTGAAAGAACAGCTTCCGGTGTATATCCGTGTATTTGCGGGAGACATGGAAGACTATCTTGTCTACCGGCAGGTCCAGAACCGGCTTGAAAACCAGAATCCCGATGTGAGGATGCTGGTAAATGCGGCCGGATTCGGGAAAATGGGTACGATCGAGGAAATTGCAGCCGAAGACAAAAAGCTGCAGCTTCGCATGATCGATCTGAATTGCCGGGGACTCACAGAGATGACGCTGACCTGTCTTCCTTATATGTCAAAGGGAAGCCGGATCATCAATGTGGCTAGTGCAGCCGCGTTCTGCCCTCAGAGCGGATTTGCAGTATATGCGGCTACCAAATCCTACGTACTCAGCTTTTCAAGGGGACTTGGCGCTGAGGTTAGAAAAAAAGGTATTTTTGTCACAGCAGTCTGTCCGGGACCGGTAGATACCGAATTCTTCGATGTGGCGGGAACCAATGAAAGTCTGATGAAGCAGAGCGTTTTAAGCGATGCACCTTCCGTGGTGAAGCAGGCACTTCTCGATGCCAGGGACCGCAAAGCCGTGTCTGTCTATGGCGCACCGATGAAAGCGGCACGCGTTGCTTCCAAGCTGCTTCCCGATACATTCACACTGGCGGCGATGGAAAAACTTGGGGAGCTTCACAATTAATAAATGAAAGAAAAGTAAGGCGGGATAAAAATGAAAATACATAAGGGAGAAGCAGGATATCTGAAAACAAGAAAAGTACAGCTTGCGGTCGAACTGATTCTGGAGGCGGTTCTGATCGGAGGCCTTCTGATTGCCGGATATCTTCTGAACCATACGAGACTGAATTTATTTACACTGGTAGCCATTCTTGCATGTCTGCCGGCATGCAGAGCACTGGTCAATCTGATCATGCTCATTCCGCACCGTTCCATGGGAGAGGCGACAGAGCTTGAGATTTCCGGTGTGACTGAATATCTGACGATGCTCTATGATTTGGTCATCACCAGTGAACGAAGAGCGATGCCGGTCGATGCGATTGCCATCTCGGGCAAGACCGTCTGCGGATATGCCAAGAACAAGAAAGTAGACACGAATTACTGTGCAAGACATATAAAATCCATTCTTGCGCAGAATAAAATCGAGAAAGTGACCGTTAAGATCTTTCATGATTATGTCGCCTTCCTGAGCAGAGCCGAGGGCATGAACAACATCGCCGCAGTCGAGCGGGCGGATCAGAAGGAGCTGGAGGATGAGATCCGGCAGATCATTCTGGATATTTCCCTGTAGAAGGAGACTGTCATGCAGAAGATCATTGTTTCACCTAATGAAGCCGGACAACGGCTTGACAAATTGCTGGCCAAACACCTGAGCGAAGCACCGAAAGGTTTTTTCTATAAAATGCTTCGCAAGAAAAATATAAAACTGAACGGAGCAAAAGCTCAGGGAAATGAAAAACTGAATGCCGGAGATGAGATCACACTTTTCCTCTCGGAAGATACCATCCGGAAATTTTCAGGCAGAAATGAAGCGATTCCGAATGAATTTCTGCATCTGAAAGAGCAAAAAATCCCGTTTCGGGTTGTCTACGAGGATTCGGATGTACTTCTTGTGAATAAACCTTACGGAATGCTCTCCCAGAAGGCGCGTCCTCAGGATGTCTCACTCAATGAATATGTGATCGCATACCTTCTCAAAAACGGTGCGATCACACAAGAAGAACTGAAAACCTTCAAACCCGGTATCTGCAACCGGCTGGACCGGAACACAAGCGGTCTGGTGGCTGCAGGGAAAACGCTTCGTGCGCTGCAGCAGCTCGGGGAAATGTTCCGGGTAAGGACCATGAAAAAATACTATCTTACCATCGTAAGCGGTGAACTTACGCAAGAAACCTATATCCACGGATGGCTGGAAAAGGACGAACAGACCAATAAGGTGAGAATCAGTCCGACAGAAGAGAGCGGGATGCAGGAAATCGAGACGGCCTATCGTCCTCTTGCCTCAAACGGACGGCAGACACTTCTGGAAGTCCATCTGATCACAGGAAGGACCCATCAGATCCGGGCCCACCTTGCCTGCGTCGGACATCCGGTGATCGGAGATTACAAATACGGATCTTCCAAAGTCAATTCTTATTTTAAAAAGAACTATCACTTAGAAGCACAGCTCCTTCATGCATGGAAGATGGAGTTCCCGATCTGTGACGAGGCGCTTTCGGGATTATCCGGGAAAACGGTGACGGCTCCCATTCCCCGCATGATGGAACAGATCATAAAAGGAGAACATCTGGCATGGCAACCTGGAACTCAAGAGGACTGCGCGGCTCAACACTAGAAGATTTTATCAACCGTACCAATGAACGCTATCTGGAACAGGGACTTGCCCTAATCCAGAAGATTCCCACGCCGATCACGCCGGTTCGTATGGACAAAGAAAACCGCCATATCACACTGGCATATTTTGACCAGAGAAGTACCGTAGACTATATCGGAGCTGTCCAGGGGATTCCGGTCTGCTTCGATGCCAAAGAATGCAATACCGATACTTTTCCGCTTCACAATATCCATGAGCATCAGGTTACATTTATGGAAAATTTTGAAAAACAGGAAGGGATTTCTTTTATTATTATTTATTACAGCGCACGAAACGAGCTCTATTACATGCGCTTTCAGGAACTGAAACGCTTCTGGATGCGCGGACAGGAGGGCGGCCGAAAAAGTGTGAGACTGGAAGAACTTGATCCATCCTTTTTCATGCAGTTAAAAGGCGGTATCTATGTACCTTATCTGGACATGATACAAAAAGACCTGGATTTGCGGGAAGATACACCTTGACAATTAATAGGAAAGTACTTATAATACAACAAGGCTTTGTTTTAGTGTGGTAGCACACTAAAGTGAATTTAATCACAATGCCTGCGGCATTTCTGAAGAGAGAATAAAATCAGAATATAAAAAGGAGTTGTCATTTTATGAAGCAGTTATTACATACCCCGGAAGGCGTCAGAGACATTTATAAGGATGAGTGTGCCAGAAAGCTTGCACTGACAAACCGTCTCCATAAAGTACTCCATTTATACGGATATCACGATATTCAGACACCGACTTTTGAATTTTTTGACGTATTCCGCAAAGAGATCGGAACGATACCTTCCAAGGAATTATATAAATTTTTTGACCGGGAGGGGAACACACTTGTGCTTCGACCGGATATGACACCACAGATCGCCCGCGTTGCAGCGACTCTTCTCGGGGAACATGAATTCCCGGCCCGTCTGTGCTATGTCGGAAATACCTTTATCAACCATTCCAGCTATCAGGGAAGATTACGGGAAACGACTCAGCTCGGAGCCGAATTTCTTGGACTTGATAACGTGGATGCCGACGCCGAGATGCTGGCACTGGTTGTGGACTGTCTGAAGAAAGCAGGCCTGGAGGAATTCCAGATCAACGTCGGCAACGTGGATTTCTACCAGAGTCTGATGGAGGATGCGCAGGTAGATGAAGAGACCGAACAGCGTCTCCGCGAACTGATTGCGAACCGCAACTATTTCGGAATGGATGAACTGCTCGCAGAATCAGAGGTAAAGCGAAGCTCACGCGAAGCTTTTTCAGCCCTCTCCGAACTTGTAGGTGGTGTGGAGATTCTGGAACAGGCGAAACGAATCGCTCCGAGTTCCAAGGCGCTCAAAGCAGTTAAGCGGCTGGAAGCCATTTATGAAGTGCTGAAAGCTTACAATGTATCTGAATATATAAGCTTTGACCTGAGTATGTGCGGAACATACGGATACTATACCGGAATCATTTTCCGGGGATATACCTTCGGAACAGGAGATGCCATCGTGAAGGGCGGCCGTTACGATCAGCTGGTAGAGAAATTCGGAAGGACCATGCCTTCCATCGGATTTGCAATCGTGATCGACGATCTGATGAATGCACTGCAGCGCCAGAAGATCCGTATTCCGCACGGACAGAAAAACACGCTGATCATTTATGATGAAGGCCGTCAGAAAGATGCGGTGCTTCTGGCTCGTGAATTTAGGAGCAAGGATAAAAATACAGAATTATTAATGAAAGAAGAGGACCGTTCGGTCGAATTCTATATCGACTATGGCAAACGAACTTTTGCGGGAGGTCTTTTGTATCTCCAGAATACCAGTCAGATCCGGATGTTTAATCTTGAGACCGGCGAACAGAAAATTATAAAAAGTAGGGATTAATGATGAAAGACACGAGATATTTAACATTTGCCCTCTGTAAGGGACGACTTGCCAGACAGACACTGGAACTGTTGGAGCAGATGGGAATCACCTGTGACGAAATGAAGGATAAGGATTCCCGGAAACTGATTTTTGTCAATGAAGAACTGAAGCTGAAATTCTTTTTATCAAAAGGACCGGATGTGCCCACTTATGTTGAATACGGTGCGGCAGATATCGGTGTTGTCGGAAAGGACACCATTCTGGAAGCAGGCAGAAAGGTGCATGAAGTGCTGGATCTCGGATTCGGGAAATGCCGGATGTGCGTCTGTGGTCCCGCCGATGCAAAAGCCTGCCTTGATAACCATGAACTGATCCGGGTGGCAACCAAATACCCGGCGATCGCAAAAGATCATTTCTACAATACCAGGCATCAGACCGTGGAGATCATCAAGCTTAACGGTTCCATTGAGCTGGCACCGATCGTGGGACTTTCCGAAGTGATCGTCGACATCGTGGAAACCGGATCAACCTTGCGTGAAAACGGTCTGACCGTACTGGAAGAGGTCTGCCCGCTGTCTGCGCGTATGATCGTCAATCCGGTCAGCATGCGTCTGGAGAACAAGCGGATCAAAGAGCTTCTGATGAATATGCGAGCGATTTTGAAAGGAGAAGAATAGACGATGAGAATACAAAAGCTGAATAAAGATACGAAACAGAATCTTCTTGAGGATCTTCTGAAGAGAAGTCCGAACAGCTATGGACAGTACGAGGCAAGTGTACAGTCCATTCTGAACCAAGTAAAAGAGAAAAAAGACGAAGCAGTGTTTGCATTTACCAGAAAATTCGACGGAGCTGAGATTACGGCAGAGAATATTCTGGTAACAGAAGCAGAAATCGAGGCAGCATATCAGGAAGTGGATGCTTCCCTCTTGGATGTAATCCGCAAAGCCCGGAATAACATCGAAAGCTTCCATGCGAAGCAGAGACAGAACAGCTGGTTCGACAGCAAGCCGGACGGAACAATTCTCGGCCAGAAGGTGACCCCGCTTCAGAGAGTGGGAGTCTATGTACCGGGCGGAAAAGCAGTCTATCCTTCCTCCGTACTTATGAATGTGATGCCTGCAAAGGTTGCCGGTGTCGATGAGATCATCATGGTCACACCGCCGGGAAAAGAAGGAAAGATCAGTCCGAATACACTGGTTGCCGCAAAAGAAGCCGGTGTGGATAAGATTTATAAAGTCGGAGGCGCACAGGCAATCGGCGCGCTTGCCTATGGAACGGAATCCATTCCAAAAGTAGATAAGATCGTGGGCCCGGGAAATATTTATGTGGCACTGGCCAAAAAAGCGGTCTATGGACATGTGAGCATCGACTCCATCGCCGGACCGAGCGAGATCCTGGTCGTTGCAGATGAAACTGCGAATCCAAGATATGTAGCCGCAGACCTTCTGTCCCAGGCGGAGCATGATGAACTGGCTTCCGCGATCCTTGTTACCACAAGTGAGGAGCTTGCCAAAGCCGTTTCCGACGAAGTGGACGGTTTTCTGAAAGTCCTTTCCCGCTCCGAGATTATTGCGAAATCTCTGGATAATTACGGATATATCCTGATCGCGGATACCATGGACGATGTGATCGATGTGGCAAATGAGATTGCTTCCGAACATTTGGAAATCCAGACAAAGAATCCATTTGAAGTGATGACCAAGATCCGCAATGCAGGCGCGATCTTTATCGGTGAATACGCAAGTGAACCGCTGGGAGACTACTTTGCAGGACCGAACCATATCCTTCCGACCAACGGAACGGCCAAATTCTTCTCACCGCTTTCCGTAGACGATTTCGTGAAGAAGTCCAGCATTATTTCGTATTCCAGAGATGCGCTCTCTAAAGTGCACAAAGATATCGAAGCATTTGCAAAAGCAGAGCAGCTCACCGCACATGCCAATTCCGTACATGTTCGTTTTGAAGATGAGGAGGAATAAAGTATGCCGGATCGAAGTGCAGTTGTAGAACGAATTACAAAAGAAACACAGATTACCGTAGAATTGAATCTGGACGGACAGGGGTTGACTGACATTTCCACCGGAATCGGGTTCTTTGATCATATGCTTTCCGGCTTTGCCCGGCATGGACTCTTCGATCTGAGAGTCAAAGTAAACGGGGATCTCAATGTGGATTGTCATCATACCATCGAAGATACCGGAATCGTACTCGGACAGGCGATTCAAAAAGCGCTGGGTGAGAAAAAGGGAATCAAACGCTATGGGCATTTTCTTCTTCCGATGGACGAGACACTGGCTCTGTGTGCCATCGATCTGTCCGGCAGACCTTACCTGAATTATAATGCATCCTTTACATCCGAGCGAATCGGGGAGATGGACACCGAGATGGTGCGTGAATTCTTCTATGCCGTTTCCTACAGTGCGGCCATGAATCTTCATCTGAAAATTCTGGACGGAGTTAACAATCATCACATGGCAGAAGCTCTGTTTAAGGCATTTGGAAAAGCGCTGGACATGGCCTGCATGGAAGAACCCCGGATGAAAGAAGTATGGTCCACGAAAGGAACCTTATAAGAAACGACGGAAAAGGAGTACAAAATGAGTTATAAAAGATTAATTCCCTGTATTTTCATCAATAAAGGGAAAGCAGTAAAATGGTTTGATAATATGGAAATCGTATCCGACGATGTGGTTGCTCTTGCGAAAGAGTACAACGATCACGGGGCGGATGAACTTCTTGTGTTTGATCTTTCCAGCTCCGATGAAGAACACGACGAATCCATCGATCTGATGAAAAAGATCAACCGTGTGATTCAGATTCCGATGGTCGCAGGAGGAAATGTCAGACGCCAGGAGGATGTGAAGAAAATTCTCTATGCGGGCGCCAAACGGGCCATGCTGAATTTCTCCAAACCGGATGCCGGAAAACTGATGGAAGAGGTTTCCAAACGGTTTGGCAAAGACAAGATTGCCGTATCGTTAAATGATTTTGACGCGCTTTTTAAACAGCAGCATATCATTCAAAATTACAGCAGTGAGATCATTTTCATGCACAGACTGGATCTGGATTCAGTCATGAATATCACAGATATTCCATGTGTTGTGGTGACCGACACACTGGAAGAAACGGAGCTTCTCAAAATCCTGAAATGCCCGGGTGTCAAAGGGCTTTCCGGACGCTATGTAAGTCAGAAAGGAATGGATTTTGCCGCATATAAAGACGCATGTGCAAAAGAAGGGATCCGCATGACATCCTTCGAGAGCAAGATGGATTTCTCTGAATTTAAACTGAATTCCGACGGCCTTCTTCCGGTCATTGTACAGCACTATAAAACCTCCGAGGTGCTGATGCTGGCATATATGAATCAAGAGGCCTTTGAGCAGACGGTTAAGTCCGGAAAAATGACGTATTTCAGCCGGAGCCGCCAGTGCCTCTGGACGAAAGGGGAGACTTCCGGTCATTTCCAGTATGTCAAATCCCTCACCATCGACTGCGACAAGGATACTTTGCTTGCGAAAGTCGATCAGGTAGGCGCGGCTTGCCATACCGGTAATCCGACCTGTTTCTTCCAGCCGGTAGTCGGCAGCGATTATGACGAGACCAACCCACTGCAGGTATTTGAAAGTGTATATCAGACGATCCAGGACCGCAAGATTCATCCAAAGGAAGGTTCCTACACAAATTATCTGTTCGATAAAGGAATCGATAAAATCCTGAAGAAAGTAGGAGAGGAAGCAACCGAGATCGTGATCGCGGCCAAGAATCCGAATCCGGAAGAAATCAAATACGAGATCTCGGATTTCCTCTATCATGCAATGGTTCTTATGGTGGAGCGCGGTGTGACCTGGGACGATATCGTTCGGGAACTGGCAGACAGATAAAAAAAGAAAGGGGTAAAGTCATGTTAGAAGAAAAGAAATTAAAAGATGAAGAATTAGATCAGGTGAGCGGTGGAGTAAAAGGGGATGAATATGATCCGATTCAGTCTGGTTCAGAAGAACAGCTTTCCCAGGCGAACAATGTGGATTCCACTGGCACAAAGTCAGCTTCCGCTGAAAAGGCAAGCATAAGGATACTTTAGAGAATAGTCTCATAGAAACCGACAGCCCGGCATATATTTTTCTAAGATATATGCCGGCTTATTTTTTGCACTAAAAAGCATGCCTACCCTGATTGAAAGGAGCGACCTATCATGCCGAATACCCAAAAGAGAAGAGAAGAACTATTGCGAGAGGCCAGGAAAATGAATATGAGCGGGAATACTCC
>JBJENH010000108.1:52004-59294 GCA_051880095.1 Bariatricus sp.
GCTGTAAGAATTTATAGTATACACCAGAACGAAAAAGGAGTCATATAAAGAAATGCTGATGATGAACAAACGAACTTATCATGGAGAGGATCTGAAATTCTTTGCAATGTGGTCCATGCTGATCGATCATGCCGGTGCTGTACTGATTGAAAATACTTCCCTTTATCAGATTACCGGCTTTCGCATGCTTGCCGTAGCGTGCCGGCTGATCGGGCGGATCGCATTTCCGCTCATCTGTTTCCTGCTGATTGAAGGCTTCTGCCACACCGGCAACCGCAGGAAATATCTGATGCGTATGGGTATCTTTGCCCTGATTTCCGAGATTCCCTTTGATCTAGCCTTTTTCGGTAAATTGGATCTACAAAGGCAGAATGTTTTCTTTACCCTTTTTACTGGAATCCTGCTGCTTTACGCGCTTGAGAAGGCGGAAACACTGGAACATTCGTCTCTGATCCGCAGCCTTATGATGGCAGTATCGATCCTGGCGGGATGCGTGGCGGCCACGGCGGGACGATTTGACTATTCCTATATGGGAATCCTTCTGATTGCTGCCCTGTATTTGTTCCGGAACGATCGTAAAAAGCAGTGTATCGCCGGGGCAGTTCTCTCTCTTTATGAACTGACGGCCGCTCTGGCATTCATTCTTGTAGGGAAATATAGCGGTGAAAAGGGAGACGGGCAGCTTCCCAGAAATTGGTTTTATCTGTTTTATCCACTTCATTTGCTGGTTCTGTCCGCGATTGCCTTTTTGCTAAAGATGTAATTCCTGAGAAAATACGATTCATTCTGTTTCATCTGGTGTTTTTTGGCGCAATATGCTATACTGAAACAAGTATATGAAGCCTCCGGCGGATTGAAGAAGTGCGCAGATGTATTGTGCCATGCATAGCATAACGCGCATCTTTCAGCAAGTACGCTGAGGCGTAATGGAACGGATGGAGAAAGAAATGAACGACCAATTATTCCGCAAAAAAAGTATGGAGAAGATCACTTCCCCGGAAAATCTGAATGATTATATCCGTGTCGCAAGTCCCGGTGTCTGGATGACGCTGTGTGCAGTCATTCTGATTCTGATCGGTGTGTGCTGCTGGGGCATGTTCGGAAGGCTTGACACAACCGTGCAAACTGCGGCTGTTTCGGACGGCACCCGAACCGTTTGCTATATCGCAGAAGAAGATATTGCTTCTGTTGAAGAAGGAATGACGGTAACGATCGATGATACGGATTATAAAATTACAGCGATATCTCACGAACCGGATCAGATGACCGAAGAAGACGCTTATCTGATGCATGTCCTGAATATAGACGAGAATTCATGGGTGTACGAAGCCGAAATAGATGGTAGCCTGCCGGAAGGACTCTATCAGGGTGACATCACTATCGAGTCGGTCAGTCCCATGAGTTTCATCACGAATTAGCAGAAAAGATGAGGATCAATGAAAAATCGAAATAATCAACCCAAAAAGCCAGTAATCAGCAGGGTAGCGAAGGTTCCCGTCGTCATGCAGATGGAAGCTCTGGAATGCGGCGCCGCATCCCTGACCATGATTCTGGCCTATTATGATAAATGGATCCCTTTAGAGCAGGTCCGCGCAGACTGCGGAGTATCCCGCGACGGATCCAATGCCAAAAACATTTTAAAGGCAGCACGGTCTTATGGACTGAAGGCCGGCGGTTACCGTTTTGAAACAGAAGAGTTAAAGAAGCACGGTGAATTTCCCTGTATCATACACTGGAATTTTAACCATTTTCTTGTACTGGACGGATTTCGGGGAAATAAAGCCTATCTGAACGATCCGGCAAAAGGTACCTACAGTGTACCGATGTCCACATTTGACGAATCCTTCACAGGAATCTGCCTGATGTTTGAACCGGGCGGGGATTTCGAGCCGGGCGGAAAACCGAAAAGTACTATTACATTTGCAAAGAAACGTCTGCAGGGAACCGGTTCAGCCGTTCTTTTTGTAATCCTGACATCCATCATTGCTTCCCTGATGGGAATCATCAATCCGGCATTCTCCAGAATTTTTCTGGACAGGCTCCTGACCGGCAGAAATCCGGAATGGTTCTGGCCGTTTCTCCTTGCGCTGGCCGGTATTGATATCATACAGCTTATTATTGCATGGATTCAGGCGGTGTACTCCCTTCGGATCAACGGGAAACTGGCTGCCGTCGGAAGTACAAGCTATATGTGGAAGGTTCTCAGGCTCCCGATGGAATTCTTCTCCCAGCGCATGGCCGGAGATATCCAGCAGCGGCAGAGTGCCAACGCCTCCATTGCAAAGAACCTTGTCGACACCTTCGCGCCCCTTGCTTTAAATACGGTCATGATGCTTTTTTATCTGGTTGTCATGATCCGGTACAGTACCGTTTTGACCCTTGTCGGAATTTTATCGATCCTGATCAATCTTTCGGTTTCCAATCTGATTTCGAGAAAACGTATCAATATTACCCGTGTTCAGATGCGCGACTCCGGAAAGCTGGCCGGCGCTACGGTTGCCGGAATCGAGATGATCGAAACGATCAAGGCGAGCGGCGCTGAAAACGGATATTTTGAAAAATGGGCCGGTTATCAGGCCAGTGTCAATACGCAGCAGGTCCATTTTATAAAGCTGAACCAGTATCTTGGGCTGATCCCGTCACTGGTTTCCTCACTTGCCGGAACGGCAGTTCTGATCATCGGAGTATTTCTGACCATGCAGGGAGAATTTACAGTCGGTATGATCATGGCATTCCAGGGATTTCTTTCCTCCTTCAGCGCTCCGGTTGGCAAGCTGATCTCAGCGGGACAGACGCTGCAGGAAATGCGCACACAGATGGAACGGATCGAAGATGTGATGGAATATCCCGCGGATACAGAATTTACGGATTTTGAAGATGAAAAGAGCCGAGAATACGGCAAGCTCTCCGGATGTGTGGAAATGAAACATGTGACATTCGGTTATTCCAGGCTGGAGGAACCTCTGATCAAAGATTTTAACCTTTCGCTGAAGCCCGGAAACCGCATTGCTCTTGTTGGTGCTTCCGGATGCGGGAAATCCACGATTTCCAAGCTTATTTCCGGACTCTATAAGCCGTGGGACGGTGAAATCCTTTTTGACGGTAAACCAATGTGCGAGATCGATCACAGCGTTTTCAAGGGGTCCCTCGCCGTTGTAGATCAGGACATCATCCTGTTTGAAGATACGATCGCAAATAATATAAAAATGTGGGACAACACCATTGAGGATTTTGAGATGATCCTGGCTGCACGTGATGCGCAAATTCACGAAGACATCATGATGCGGGACGGTGGTTACCAGTATAAGTTAACCGAAGGCGGAAAAGATTTTTCCGGCGGACAAAGACAAAGAATGGAAATTGCCCGCGTCCTTGCCCAGGATCCGACCATTATTATCCTGGATGAGGCAACCTCCGCTCTGGATGCCAGAACGGAATACGATGTGGTGAAATCCATCAAAGAACGCGGCATTACCTGTATCGTCGTTGCGCACCGTCTATCCACGATCCGGGACTGCGACGAGATCATTGTTCTGGACCACGGAAACGTGGCAGAACGTGGAACACACGAAGAACTATATGCCAAAGGCGGTATTTATACTGAACTGGTATCAAATGAGTAGGAGGAGAAGAGCAGCATGGGCTGGTTTGATGAACAGATAAAACAGCGAAAGCAAAATGACGATTCCGTATTCTCCGATTCCTTCGCCCAGATCGCTGATGCCGTACTGGGGAAGCGGATGTCCGCAGCAATGAACGATAACCGCCGGATCACCAAAGATGCAATCGATGAGATCCTGCACTATTATCATGTGAAAAGCCGGGAGGTTCCCGATTCCATATCCGATATGAACAACCAGCTGGAGTATCTCATGCGTCCTTACGGAATCATGCGCAGGACGGTGAAACTGGAGGAAGGCTGGTATCGGGACGCGATCGGAGCCATGCTGGGAATCAGAAAAAGTGACGGCATGGTTGTGGCCTTTATCCCTTCCAGATTTTCCGGATATACCTATTACGACCCCGCGGCGAAGAAACGCATCCGGATAAACAGGAAGAACCAGAATCAGTTCGAAACGGATGCCATCGCATTTTACAAACCGTTTCCGCTGAAAAAAATCGGTATACCGGATCTTCTGAAATACATGGCCGAGACACTGTCGGTATCGGATCTTACCATGATGGCTCTGACAACGCTTGCCGTAACGCTGGTCGGTATGCTGACACCAAAGCTGAATTACCTCCTGTTTTCCGATGTAATCGAATCCGGAAGTATGAGGCTGCTCTTTGCCATTACTGTATTCATGGTGTGCGCATCCATAAGCTCCCTGTTACTGTCCGGATCCAAAAATCTGATTCTGGCAAGGATCAATACCAAGATGAGTATATCCGTACAGGCGGCCACTATGATGCGCGTGATGTCGCTTCCGGCTGATTTCTTCAAAGGTTATTCATCCGGCGAGCTGTCATCCAGAGCACAGCAGATCAATTCCCTCTGCAATATGCTCGTCAATGCGCTCTTGTCGGTTGGTATGACTTCCGTCTTTTCGCTGGTGTATATTTCACAGATCTTTGTTTATGCACCGGCACTCGTCATTCCTGCACTGGTGATCATCGCCGTAACGATCCTGTTTTCTGTCGTAACGGCTCTGATCCAGATGCGCATCAGCAGACAGCAGATGGAACTATCCGGCAAAGAGACCGGTATGACCTATGCAATGATCTCAGGAATACAGAAGATCAAACTATCCGGTTCCGAGAAAAGAGCATTTGCCAGATGGGGCAATCTCTACGCGAAGGAGATTCAGTATACATATAATCCACCTTTATTTATCAAGATAAATGGTGTGATATCCTCTGCGATATCCCTCACCGGAACATGGATCATGTATGTTGCAGCGATAAAATCCGGCATATCCGCAGCAGATTACTATGCGTTCAACACGGCATATGGTATGGTCTTCGGAGCATTTCTTTCTCTAACTTCCATTGCCATGACAGCTGCGAATATCAAACCGATCCTCGACATTGCAAAGCCGATCCTCGAGACAGTTCCGGAAATTTCAGAAGGAAAACAGGTGATCACACGCCTTTCCGGAGGAATTGAGATCGATAATATTTCCTTCCGCTACCGGGAAAATATGCCCCTGGTTCTGGATCAGCTTTCCCTGAAGATCCGCCCAGGGCAATATGTCGCAATCGTTGGCTCCACCGGCTGCGGAAAAAGTACTCTGATGCGTATTCTGCTCGGATTTGAAATGCCCCAGAAAGGTGCCGTTTATTATGACGGAAAATCTCTGGAATCAATCGATCTGAAATCCCTGAGACGGAAGATCGGAGTAGTCATGCAGGATGGCAAATTATTCCAGGGTGATATCTATTCCAATATCACGATTTCCGCACCCTGGCTTTCCGTAGCAGACGCCTGGGAAGCGGCTGAACTTGCAGGAATCGCAGACGATATCAGAAAAATGCCAATGGGCATGCATACCCTGATTTCCGAAGGAAACGGCGGAATATCCGGAGGGCAGAGGCAGCGGCTTATGATCGCCCGCGCAATTGCCCCGAAGCCCAAAATCTTAATGTTCGATGAAGCGACATCCGCTCTCGATAACCTCACTCAGAAAAAAGTATCTGAGTCACTCGATCAACTGAAATGTACCAGAATCGTCATTGCTCACCGCCTATCAACCATAAAACAATGTGATCGGATCATTGTTCTTGACAAAGGGAAAATCATCGAAGACGGTAATTATGAAGAACTCATTGCCCGGAATGGTTTCTTTGCAGAACTGGTAGAACGGCAGCGGCTTGGGGGTGGCTAGGGGTCAGACCCCTAGCCACTTTTTTTAGAAATCAATTCTTTATAAAGAGACATGGGGACAGGTTCCGTGACTCACGAATTCGCGAGTCACGGAACCTGTCCCCATGTCTCTACTTTTTTCTTGTAAATAGATATAAATTATGTTAACATTCATAGACATAGGACGAGGGGGATAAGATATGATCAACGTATATTTATGCGAAGATGAAGAAATGCAATTGGAATATTTCAGATATCAAATAAGCCAGTACATTGAAGAAAACCAAAAAGATGCAAGAATGGTTTCTGCCAGAAGAAATCCGGAAGACACTTATAATGATGCCATGAAGCTTGGCAGTCAGCCTTCTTTATTCATTATTGATATCGATCTGCCAGGGTTTTCGATGGATGGATTTCAACTGGTTCAGAAGCTCGAAGAGAGCCGATATCCGTATTGGTATGTTTTTCTAACTGCGAAAAGCGAATTGGCGTATAAAGTATTTGATTACCGGCTTAGGATCATAGATTATTTAGTGAAGAAGCCGGAACTGTTCCAGAAAAATGAAGTAAGCGAAGAAGTAATTAACCGGTTTAATATGATTTTCGAACAGATTGAAAGGGAACATAATAAACCACCGAAACGAATCTGGGTTGGCGATAAAACCAGAAAAAACGAAGTGCTCGTAGATCAGATAATTTTTGTGCAAACCGTAAAAGGAAAACATAGTGTTGAAATCTATTCAACCGAAAAAACCTTTATTACGAGGAAAACAATCAAAGAAATGGAAGAATTGCTGGGAAATGAATTCATTCTAATAAGTAATTTCTGTATCATATCCAAGCGACACATCAAAGGCGTAGATGCTACCAATAGAACCGTGTCTCTTACAAACGGATATGAATGTGGGATATCAAAGAGACATGTTCAAGAAGTAATGGAATTGTGTGAGGAGGGAAAATAATATGCTATATTATATTGAAGTGTTATTATGTTCATTATGTGCCGCTGTTGGAGTTATGACTGCGATGTGTGGTCTATTGACAGAGATAATGAGAAAAAGATATTATATTATTCTTTTTTTAATGACGTTTACATTAGGGATAATTTCATACTTAATTCCTTATGGACAAAAAGTCACCCTTCCAACTATTCTAACAGTACTATTTATGATTTGTCTTGGCGTTAAAATGCATAAGATAATGAATTTATGCATAGCCTGTTTCGGATATATGCTTGATGTGATTATGAATCAAATAATATTATATTTTGTACATTTAGATTTTCGTGATTTTACAGCTGTGTGCATTTTTTCATGTATATATACATTCTTCTTTGTCATATTCATGTTTGTATTACGAAAAATTTTATATGACAAATTGAATATACTTAATAAAATCGAAGATAATAAAATGAATTATGGCGTTCTACTCAACTTATTGTGTTTTGTCGCAGTTTTTATTGCGAACATAGTTATGGGGCAAACTGT